>CAZMTA010000006.1:0-115735 GCA_964569085.1 uncultured Gemmatimonadaceae bacterium
GACGAGACCCACCGGGTGGAGACGCTGGGAGGGCTGGAGGTGGCGAGCTTCTAGGCGGCAGGCCGCCCGGCCGTCCCGCCCCTCCTCAGGCCGCCTCGGCCACCCGGCAGTCCACCCGCAGCACCAGGCGTCGCCACGACGGCGTCTCCCGACCCCCCACCGTCAGCGCCACCGCTTCGGCGTGCCCCCCGTCCCGGAGCCAGGGCCAGAGCCACGCGGCGATCTCCGGCGGGAGGTGCCCCACCGGGTCCCCGGTGCGGGTGTGGAGCCACACCCCGGGATCGTCCTGCCCCGGCGGGTCCGGGACAACCTGGAGGAGGTCGCCCGCCTGGAGCTCTTCGAGGAGGCGGGCCCGATCCGCGAAGACGATGCCGTGGACCGTGGCGCGGAAGCGTGGGGGCTGGCCGTCGGGAAAGGGAGGCGGGTCGTAGGACATGCCCTCGGGGGGACGGGGAGAGGGGTGGGCCCGGTGGTTCACGAAGCCCGTCGGAGCATTAAGTTAGGGTCTCTCGTCCACATCGGTACCGCACTATGGATCCCATCTACCTCGACCACGCCGCAACCACGCCCGTCCGGGACGAGGTCCGCGCGGCCATGGACCCCTATCTCCACCAGTGCTTCGGCAACCCGTCGAGCACCCACAAGTGGGGCCGGGAGGCCGCCGCGGCCCTGGCCGAGGCCCGGCACACGGTGGCGGATCTCCTCGGCGCGCGCTTCACGGAGATCTGCTTCACCCGGGGCGGGACCGAGTCGGACAACATGGCGGTGCGCGGCCGCACCCGCTTCCTGGCCGACGACGGGGAGACGCCCACCGTCGTGACCACCGCCATCGAGCACAAGGCCGTGCTGGAGGCCGCCTGCGACGCCGCCGACGACGTGGGCGGCGAGGTCGTGGTCCTGGACGTGGCCCCCGACGGCTCCGTGGACGAGGACGCCCTCGACGAGGCCCTGGCCCGGGGTCCGGCCATGGTCTCCACCATGTGGGTCAACAACGAGACGGGGCTGATCCTGGACGTGCCCGGCATCGCGCGACGCGTGCGGGACGCCGGCGCCTCCATGCACACCGACGCCGTGCAGGCCATGGGCAAGCTCCCGGTGCGCGTCGACGAGGTCCCCGTGGACCTCCTCACCGTCACGGGCCACAAGGTCTACGGCCCCAAGAGCACCGGCGCGCTCTTCGTCCGCGAGGGCGTGGAGCTCGCCCCCCTCCTCTGTGGCGGAGGACAGGAGCGGAGCCTCCGCCCCGGAACCGAGGACGTGGCCGGCGCGGTGGGCCTGGCCACCGCCCTCCGCCTGGCGGTGGAGGAGCGGGAGCAGGAGTCCCGGCGGCTCGAGGCGCTCCGGGACGACCTGGAGGCGGGGCTCGCGGCGGCGCTGGACGACCTGCGGGTGAACGCCGGCGAGGCCCGGCGGGCGCCCCACGTCTCCTCGATCTCCCTGGACGGCGTGGATCCCCGGAGCCTCCTCATGTCGCTCGACCTGGAGGGGCTCGCCGTGTCCGGCGGCTCCGCCTGCCAGAGCGGGAGCACCGGGGGCAGCCACGTGATCCGCGCCCTCTACGGCGAGAACGGCCCCCGGGCCACGGTGCGCTTCTCCCTGGGCCACGCCACGGACCGCACCGCGGTGGACCGGGCCGTGGAGGTCACCACCGCCGTGGTGCGGCGGCTGAGGAGCGGCGCCCCGGTATGAGTCGGGTCCTGGTGGCCATGTCCGGGGGCGTGGACTCCTCGGTGGCCGCCGCCCTCCTGGTCGACGCGGGCCACGAGGTGGTCGGCGTCACCATGAAGACGTTCTGCTACTCGGGCACCGCCGGCCACGCCCGGTCCTGCTGCGGGCTGGACGGCATCGCCGACGCCCGGCGGGTGGCGGTGGGGCTCGGCATCCCCCACTACGTGTTCGACGTGGAGGAGGAGTTCACCCGGGACGTCATCGACGACTTCGTGGACGAGTACGCCCGGGGCCGCACCCCGAACCCGTGCGTCCGGTGCAACTCCAACACCAAGTTCCGGGACCTCCTGGAGCGGGGCCGCCAGCTCGAGTGCGACCGCATCGCAACCGGGCACTACGTCCGGGTGGCGGAGGGCCCCGACGGGCCGGCGCTCCTGCGGGGCCGGGACGAGGCCAAGGACCAGAGCTACTTCCTCTGGGGCCTCCCCCGGAGCATGCTCGCCTCCCTCCTCTTCCCCCTGGGCGAGCTCACCAAGCCCGAGGTCCGCGCCCGGGCTCGGAGGCTGGAGCTGGCCACGGCGGAGAAGCCCGAGTCCCAGGAGATCTGCTTCGTCCCCACCGGGGACTACCGGGACCTCCTCAAGAAGCGCCTGGACACCCGGCACCCGGCGCTGGAGCCGGGCCCCGTGCTGGACGTCTCCGGCGCGGTCGTGGGAGAGCACGACGGGTACGCCGGCTTCACGGTGGGACAGCGGAAGGGGCTGGGCGGCGGCTTCGACGAGCCCATGTACGTGCTGGAGATCCGGGCCGAGGAGCGGGCCGTGGTGATCGGCCCCCGGGAGGAGCTCCACCGCGATCGTGTGGAGGTGGGCGAGCTGAACTGGCACGCCGCCCCGCCCCGCCCCGGCGACGCGGTCCGGGTCCAGCTCCGCTACCGGGCCCCCGCCGTGCCGGCGGAGGTCCTGGAGGCCGGGGACCGCCTGGCGCTCAGGCTCGAGACGCCGGTCGCGGCGGTCACGCCGGGCCAGTCGGCGGTGGTCTTCGAGGGCGAGCGGGTACTGGGCGGGGGGCGGATCGTCGGGGCGGCGCGGAGCGCGCCCGCTCCCGCCGGGGCCTGAGGCCCTCGACGCCCCCCGGGGCGCTCAGTGCTTGAGGCCCGAGGCCTCGGCGAACGCCTCCATCTTCTGCTGCTCCTCCTCGGACAGCTCGTCGGGGACCTCGACACGCACCTCGACGTACTGGTCGCCCACCCGGTCCGCCTTCTCCACCCCCTGGCCCCGGATCCGGAACTTGGTCCCGGTCTGGGTGCCGGAGGGGATGCGCAGCACGACCTTCTTCCCGGAGATGGTGCGCACCCGGATCTTCGAGCCGAGGGTGGCCTGCACCACGTTGATGGGCACGGTGACGTGCACGTCCAGCCCCTCCCGGCGGAAGAACCGGTGGGGCTTCACCTTGAAGGTGATGACCAGATCGCCGGGCGGGCCTCCGCCCCGGCCCCGCTCGCCCTGGCCGGACAGGCGCACCTTGCTCCCGGTGTCGGTACCGGCCGGGACGTTGATGGACAGGGTGCGCTGCTGGCGCACCGTCCCCCGGCCGTCGCACGACGGGCAGGGCTCCTCGGGGATCGTGCCCCGACCGAAGCAGGCAGGGCACGGTCGCTTCACCGCGAAGCCGCCCTGACCGAAGGAGACGTTCCCCGTCCCGTTGCACTCCCCGCACCGCCGGAGGGAGGTGCCGGGCCTGGCTCCGCTTCCGCCGCAGGTCGCGCACTCCTCGGTGATGGCGACCTGGACGGAGATCTTCCCGCCCCGCGCCGCCGTCAGGAAGGGCACCTCCACGACGTACTCCACGTTCTGACCCTTGGCCCGTCCGCCGGGGCGAGCGCCGGCCGCGCCCCCCGGCTCCGCCCGCTGCCCCCGCCGGCCCATGTCGAAGAGCGAGGAGAACAGGTCGGAGATGTTGCCGAACCCGCCGCCCATGTCCTCGAAGGAGAACTCCTGGCCGCCCGGGTGGCCGCCGGGGCGGCCCCCGGGGCCGGGACGGGGGCCCCCGCCCCGCCGGCCGCCTCCGCCGAAGCCGAAGGCGCCCATGCGGCGCATCTGGTCGTACTTCTTCCGCTTCTCCGGGTCGGACAGGACCGAGTAGGCCTCGCCGATCTCCTTGAAGCGGTCCGCCGCGGCGGGGTCGTCCGCGTTGGCGTCGGGGTGGTACTTCTTGGCGAGCTTGCGGTACGCCTTCTTGATCTCGTCGGCCTCGGCCTTCTCGGAGACGCCGAGGATCTCGTAGAAGTCCTTCGTGGCACCGGCCATGGCTCCGCCCGCCTCAGCCGCCGTGCTTGTGGACGCTCACCCGGGACGGCCGGACGAGCCTGCCCTTGAAGGCGTAGCCCTTCTGGAAGACCTGGGCGACGGTGTCGTCCTCGTCCTCGGCGTCCACGGGCACGCGCATCATGGCCTCCATGCGCTCCGGGTCGAAGGCCTCGCCGGGCTCGGGCTCCAGCACCTCGGCCCCCGCGTCCTGGAGGGTGCGCACGAACTTCCGCTCCACCAGGTCGATCCCCTCCATGATGCTCTCCACGGAGGCCGTCTCGAGTTCGAGGGCCGCCACCCGCTGGAGGTCGTCGAGCACGTCCAGGAGGTGGCCCACCAGGTCGGCCTGGGCCCGGGACCAGGTGTCGAGCCGCTCCTGCTCCACCCGGCGACGGTAGTTGTTGAACTCGGCGGCCAGGCGGAGGTGCCGGTCGTTGAGCTCGTCCAACTCGTCCCGGAGAGCGGGAATCTCCGCGTCCGGGGCGTCGCCGGACACGCCGTCCCCGGCGTCGTCCCGGACCTCCCCCTCCTCGGGGGACTCCTCGCGGGCGGTCTCGGTATCCATCTCTGCGTCTCCCATCAGATCTCCTGCTGCGGCCCGCCAGCGGGCCGGTTGGCTCGGTGCGCTCCCTACGGATCCCGGGGCGCGATGGTTCTCCCCCGGGAATCGGCGGTATGGGAACATACCATCGGGCGGGGGCTGGGTTCAGGCCCCGCCGTCCGTCCCGTCGTCCAGGCGGCCCTCGAGGAGGCGCAGGAGGAGCGCCACGGCCGCCTGGGCCGACCGCTCCCGCACCTCCCGGCGATCGCCGGGAACACGCTCGAGGCGGCTCACCGTCCGCCCCTCCAGCGTCGCGGCGATCCAGACCGTCCCCACCGGCTTCTCCGCGGTCCCGCCGTCCGGGCCGGCCACCCCGGTGATGCCGACGCCCGCCGTGGCTCCGAGCGCGCGAGCGGCACCCTCCGCCATCGCCCGGGCCACCGGCTCGGAGACGGCCCCGTGGGCCGCCAGGAGGTCCGGATCCACGCCCAGCAGGGATTCCTTGGCCTCGTTGGCGTAGGCCACGATCCCCCCGGGGAAGACGTCGGAGGCTCCGGCCCGGTCGGTGAGGCGCTTGGCCACGAGCCCGCCGGTGCAGCTCTCCGCCGTCGCCACCGTGTGGCCGCCGCGGCGCAGCGCCCGGGAGAGCGCCCCCACCAGGTCCCCGTCCTCCGACTCGTAGCGCCACGGGCCCACCACGGGCGCCAGCGCCTCCTCGATCCGGTCGAACCAGCGCCGGGCCTCGGGCTCCTCGACGCCCCGGGCCGTGAGGCGGATGTCCACGCCGACGGGATCGGGAAGGAAGGCCAGCGTCACCGGCCCCGTGTCCTCGGGCAGGACGCCGTCCACGCGCTCGGACAGGAGGGACTCGGGAATGCCCGTGGTGTGGAGGGTGCGGAGGTGCACCGGCGGGAGGCGGCCTCCGAGCCATTCCCCCAGCAGCTCCTCCAGCGTGCCCTCCACGATCCCCTGGAGCTCCCGGGGCGGACCCGGGAGGAGGAGGACGTGGCGGCCGCCCCCGGCCTCCAGGGCCAGCCCCGGCGCCGTGCCCCGGGGGTTCGCCAGGATGCGCGCCCCCTCGGGAACCTGGGCGACCCGCCGGTTGGGGCCGGGGAGCTCGTCCACGCCCCGGTCCCGGAACTTCTTCCGGATGCGCTCCAGGATGCCCTCGTCCTCGTGGAGGGGGCGTCCCAGGAGGGAGGCCACGGCGTCCCGGGTGAGGTCGTCGGGCGTGGGGCCCAGGCCTCCGGTCACGACGACCAGGTCGGCCACCTCCAGCGCGGCGGTCACCGCGTCCTGGATGTGGGCCTCGACGTCCCCCACGGTCCAGCGCCGGGCCACGGGGAGGCCGTGGCGCGCGAGCCACCGGCCCAGCCACGCCGCGTTGGTGTCGGTGGTCTCGCCCAGGAGGAGCTCGTCCCCCACGGCCACCACGGCCGAGGCGGGTTCCCGGGGGGGCTCAGCCACGGGCGGGCGCCCGCACCCCCGCCCTCACGACCGCAGCCCCAGGAGGGACCGGTAGCGCCACAGGTAGTCCAGCATGCTGTAGACCGTGAGCACCAGCGCCGCGGCCAACGTCACCCCCACCACCAGGCGGTGGAGGAAGCTCCACCCCGTCCACAGGGCGCCGTCCCAGCCCCGGGACGTGGCCACGCGCAGGAGGGGCCACCAAAGGAGGAGCCCGCCGGTGAAGATGGACTGGGAGAGCGTCTTCTGCTTTCCGGCCGCTCCGGCGGCGATCACCACGCCCTTCCGGGCGGCGTAGCTGCGGAAGCCGGTGATGAAGATCTCCCGGCCCAGGATCACCGCCAGGACCCACATGGGCATGGGGCCCCACCACGGGATCGTCTCCGCCTCGACCCCGCGGTGCGAGATCAGGTAGAAGGGGATCCAGGTGGACGCCAGGAGGAGCTTGTCCGCCAGGGGATCCAGCAGCTTCCCCATGTCCGTGACCAGGCCGTGCTTCCGGGCCAGGTAGCCGTCCCACACGTCGGACAGGCCCGCCGCCACGTAGAGGCCGAAGGCGCCGAAACGGGCACCGACGCCGCTGGCCAGGGCCAGGAAGAAGAGCACCGGGCAGACGAGGATCCGCGCGACGGTGATGACGTTGGGGAGGTTCAGGCGGTCACCCGACACGGGCGCTCCCCCTCATCCCAGGGATTTGACGACCATCTTGCTGACGCAGGAGAGGGTCTCGAAGACCCCCTTGCCCTCGATGGCCACGCCCTCGAAGTCGGGAACGCCCATGGGGTTGATCTGGGCGCGCAGCTCCTCCACCGGGAGGACGTCCGTCATGTCCCGCTTGTTGTACTGGATCGCGAACGGGATCTCCTTCAGGTCGTACCCGTACGTGGAGAGGTTCTCGTACAGGTTGTGCATCGACTCGATGTTCGCCTCGGCCCGGGACGCCTGGGAGTCGGCGATGAAGACGATGCCGTCCACGCCCTTCAGGATGAGGCGCCGGCTGGCGTTGTAGTAGACCTGCCCCGGAACCGTGTAGAGGTGGAAGCGGGTCTTGAACCCCCGCACCTCGCCCAGGTCGATGGGGAGGAAGTCGAAGAAGAGCGTCCGCTCCGTCTCCGTGGCCAGCGAGATCATCTTCCCCTTGGTCTCGGGATTCACCCGGGAGTAGATGTACTCGAGGTTGGTCGTCTTCCCGCCCAGGCCGGTGCCGTAGTAGACGATCTTGCAGTTGATCTCGCGGGAAGCGTAGTTGATCATCGACATGGGTCGACGCTACCTCCCTTCGGGGTCGGAGATGAGATCCACTGGGCCTCCGGAGGCCGCGGGCTGGGGGGGATGGGACGTGGCTGGACCCCTGGAGGGTCGAGCGGAACGTAAAGTCGGGGGGTGGGGGCGTGCAGGCAAGGCTGCGTCGCGCGGGCCGGTCCGGGTCGGAGCGGGCCCGATCTCAAGCGACGCCGGCGCCCGAGCGGAGCCGAGCCGCCGCGGCTTCCTCCTCCATGCGGGCCACGATGGCCCGGGCCCGGGTCCGCAGGAGCTTCCGGGGCTCCCAGGCGATGAAGTCCCGCAGCAGACGGATGTTGTCCACCGAGGCGGGCTGACGGCTCATGTGTCCGAGCGCCGCCAGGCGGCGCAGCGCCTTGGGGCTGAAGAGGTTCCGCTGGTGCCGCGAGATCTGGTCCCGGACCACCAGCGCCGCCAGGGCTCCCGCGGCGGCCGCCGCCAGCACCGTCAGTCCCGCCACCCGTATCGTTCGTCGCATCCTCACATCTCCCTGCGGCCCGACAGCGCTTCGGCGATGGTCGTTCCGTCCACGTACTCCAGGTCGCTGCCCACGGGAATGCCACGCGCCAGGCGCGTCACCCGCGGCCCCAGGGGACGGATCTCCTCTTCAAGGTACACGGCCGTGGCCTCGCCTTCCACGCTGGCGTTGGTGGCCACGATGACCTCCTGGATCTCTCCGTTCGAAGCCCGGATCCGCTCCAGGAGGAGGGGCACGTTGAGCTCCTCCGGCCCGATGCCGTCGAGGGGCGAGAGGTGCCCTCCCAGGACGTGGAAGAGCCCGCGGAACTGACCGGTGCGCTCGATGGCGCCGACCTCGAAGGCCTCTTCCACCACGCACAGGACCGTGCCGTCCCGGCGGGGGTTCGTGCAGATCTCGCAGCGCTCGTGCTCGGAGAAGTTCCCGCACACCTCGCAGGGGCGGATACGCTCCGCGACCTCGGTGAGAGACCGGGAGAGCCTGCGGATGTCCTCCCGGGAGCCCTTCATGAGGTGGTGCACCAGCCGGAGGGCCGTCTTCGGGCCGATGCCGGGCAGGCGCGAGAACTCGCCGGTGAGCTTGTCGATCACCGACACGGCAGGGGCGTCCCTCGCCTCAGAAGAGGTTCCCGAGGCTGCCGAGCCCGGGGAGGTTGGGCATGCCGCCGGAGACCTTCCGCATCTCCTCCTCGTAGTGCTTGGAGGCCTTGGACTGGGCCTCGGAGACCGCGGCGAGGACCAGGTCCTCGAGCATCTCGACGTCGTCGGGGTCGACGCAGGTGGGATCGATGCGGATCCCTTTGACGCCCCCCTTCCCGTCCACGGTCGCCGTGACCATGCCGCCCCCGGCGGAGGCGGAGATCTTCTCCGTCTCCAGGGACTCCTGGAGCTTGTTCATCTTGGCCTGGAGCTGCTGCCCCATCTGCATGATCTGCTGGAGGTTGTTCATCGTGTCCGTGGTCAGTCCAGGAGTTCGAGGTCCAGTTCTTCTACCGCCCGCTTGAGACGCGGTTCCTTGCGGAAGAGCTCGCGCATCGTGTCGTCTCGCACCGTGTCCCGGGAGACCCGCTCCGGGACGTCGGCGGGGAGCTCGGCCTCGACCACCCGGATCTCGGGGGTGCGGCCCAGCCAGGGGGCCAGCGCGCGCGCGATCTCGGCCCGCACCACCCGCTGGCTCAGGCGCTCGTGGGCCGGCCCGGCCAGGAGCGCGATCTCCAGGGAGCCGTCCCCGGTCTCCCGGACGCGGGCGGCGCGCAGGAAGGCCGAGAGGCCCCCGGGCACGTCGCTCCCCGAGTCGAGCCAGCGGTTCCATGCCTCCTGGGCGTCGGCGGAGGAAGCCCCCGCCGGCGCGGAGTCGGCGGGACCGGGATCGTCCCCCGGAGCCGGGGGCGCGTCCGCGGGACCCTCGGGCGGAGCGCCTTCCGGCGCCGAGCCGTTGCGGCCAGGGGCGGGCTCCTCCGGAAGGGGCGCGGGCGCGGAGTCCACCGAGGTCGGCGCGGGCGCGGCGGCGGTCGGCCGCGAGGCGGTCGCCGCACCGGCCAGCGCCGGCTCCGGGCTCCGGGCCTCGGGGCCCCCACCGCCGCCCGCCGCCGGCGCCACCGGGGGCGCGCCGCCCCCGCCCGCGTCCGGAGAGCCGCCGGGGCCCTTCGCCGGGCCGGCGCCTCCGGAGGACGGGCCGGGTCCCTCCGGAGGGGTCGGCGGTGCCTCGGCGGGCCCCGCGCCGGCGCCGCCCTCGGAGGGAGGCGCGCCGCCCAGGGCGCGGATCAGGTCCTCCAGCGCCACGGTCCGGTCCATGTAGGTCAGGCGCAGGAGGAGCATCTCCACCAGCACCCGGGGGTTCGGGCTGCGCCGGAGGCTCCCGCTGCTCTCGAGCTCCGCGGCGGTGGAGAGCATGCGCACCAGGTCCGCGGGCTCGAAGGCCCGCGCCCGCTCCCGGAGCGCCTCCAGCACGTCCTCCCGCACGTCCAGCTCGGCGTCGGGGCTGAGGCGCAGCCGCAGCAGGGCCCGGAGGGTGTCCAGGAGGCCGTGGTAGAACTCCACCAGGTCGTAGCCGTCGTCCAGGAGGCCCTCGACCACGGTGAACACGTCCCCGTGTCGACCGTCGCGGATGACGTCCAGGAGCTCCACGTACCGCTCCTCCTCCACCAGGCCCAGGACCCGGCGGACGGCCTCCAGGTCCACGTCGCCCCCCGAGAGGGAGAGGACCTGGTCCAGGAGGGAGAGCGCGTCGCGCATGCCGCCGTCGGCCTTCCGGCCGATGATGCGGAGCGCCTCCTCCGGCGCCGACGTCGACTCCTGCTCCAGGACGTCGGTCAGGCGGCGCACGATGTCCGACACGCCGATGCGCCGGAAGTCGAAGCGCTGGCAGCGCGAGAGGATGGGGGCCGCCGCCTGCTGGATCTTCTGGGGCTCCGTGGTGGCGAACACGAAGATCACCCGCGGGGGCGGCTCCTCCAGGATCTTCAGGAGGGCGTTCCAGGCCTCGCGGGTGAGCATGTGGGCCTCGTCCACGATGTAGACCTTGAAGCGCCCCTCCTCGGAGGGAGCGTACATGGCCCGCTCGCGGAGGTCCCGGGCGTCGTCCACGCCGCGGTTGGACGCGGCGTCGATCTCCACCACGTCCAGGGCCGTGTGGCCGCCCCAGATGCGCCGGCAGCTCTCGCAGGTGCCGCAGGGCTCCCCCTCCTCCGTCCGGTCGGGACAGTTGAGGGCCATGGCCAGGACGCGGGCCAGGGTGGTCTTGCCCACCCCGCGAGGTCCGCAGAAGAGGTAGGCGTGGCTGACCCGATCGCCCGCCACGGCGCGCCGGAGCGTCTCCGAGACGTGCTCCTGGACGGCTACGTCCCGGAAGCTGCGGGGACGGTACTTTCTGGCGAGCGCGGTGTGGGACAAAGACTTACGGGCTCGAGGACCAGCCGGTTCTGACCCCGGTCCATGCCCGGGGGGGCTGACGAGGGGTCAAAAAAATGCCCCAGGCTACCCGCAGCAACGATCACCACACTTAGCGCTGCTACCTGCGGGGTCCTGACGCGATTCGCGAGCTTTCGCTCTGCGGACCTGGGGCACGACTGGAAGCTACCGGACGCCTCCGGGCGGGTCAATGCGAGGGGGGGCTCCCGGCGCCGTCACGGCCACCCCGGGCGCCAGGCGTCGGGGACGTGCTCCACCCGGGCTCCCAGGCCTCCGGGACGGAGCGTGACGGCCACCACGTCGAAGCGCACGTCGACGCCCTCGAGGCCGCGCACCGCCAGGAAGTGGGCCGCCACGGCCTCGATCTCCCGCCGCTTCCGCCACGTCACGGCGTCGAGGCCCGAGCCGTACGCCTCCCCGGCGCGGGTCTTCACCTCGACGAAGACCACCAGGTCCCCGCGCCGGGCCACCAGGTCCACCTCCCGGCGGCCGAAGCGGTGGTTCCGCGCCAGGATCGTCCAGCCGCGGCGCTCGAGGTGCCGGGCGGCGTGGTGCTCGCCCCACCGGCCCAGGGAGTGGGCCCGGTTCGGCGAGGTGTAGATGGGCATGCCCCACGCTGCCCTCGGGGGCGGGGCGGGGCCATGGCGGGACGGGACGGGTCCGTCCCCAGGGGCGGCGCGTCCCCGGACGGTCGCGCCGGACCTCAGACCGAGCCCGCCACCTCCGCCGGGAGCGGCGGGGTGAGACGCCGCCCGATGGCGTCGGCGATGATCTCGATCTGGCTCATGAGCTCGTCGAACTGGTCCGGGAAGAGGCTCTGGGCCCCGTCGGACATGGCCCGGTGCGGATCGGGGTGGACCTCCACCATGAGGCCGTCGGCCCCGGCGGCGACCGCGGCCCGGGCCATGGGGATGACCTTGGAGCGGACGCCGGTCCCGTGGCTCGGATCGGCGATGATGGGCAGGTGCGAGAGCGCCTGGACCACGGGGATGGCCGAGAGGTCCAGGAGGTTGCGGGTGTGGCTGTCGAAGCTCCGCACCCCGCGCTCGCAGAGGATGACGTCGTCGTTGCCCTCGCTGAGGACGTACTCGGCGGCCAGGAGGAGCTCGTCGATGGTGGCGCTCATCCCCCGCTTGAGGAGGACCGGCTTGCCCACCTGCCCCGCCCGGCGCAGGAGCGGGTAGTTCTGCATGTTGCGGGCGCCGATCTGGATGATGTCGGCGTGCTCCGCCACCAGGTCCACCCCGGCGGGATCGAGGGCCTCGGTCACGATCATGAGGCCGGTGGCCTCCCGGGCCTCCGCCAGGAGCTCGAGGCCCTCCAGGCCCAGCCCCTGGAAGGAGTACGGGGAGGTGCGGGGCTTGAAGGCGCCGCCCCGGAGGATGGTCACCCCCGACGCCCGGAGCCGGTGGGCGATGTCCAGGATCTGCTCCCGGCTCTCCACCGCGCACGGGCCGGCCATGAGGACGATGTCCTCGCCGCCCACCACGGTCCCGTTGGGCAGCTCGACCAGGGTGTCCTCCTCCTTCCACTCCCGGGAGACCTGCTTGTAGGGGTGGGTGACGGGGATCACCTCCAGCACCCCGTCCAGCCCCTCCAGGCGGGAGGAATCCACGCGCCCGTCGTTGCCGATGAGCCCCACCGCGGTGCGCTGCTCCCCGGGGATGGGACGGGCGTCGTAGCCCATGTCCTTGATGACGGCGACCACGCTCTCGATGTGCTCGGGCGCGGCGTTGTGCTTCATGACGACGAGCATGACGGACTCGTGTTCGGAGGGGTGGAAGCAAGTGGGCCGGAGGAGCCGCGTGCGGGCGCCCTCCGGCGGCTAGTCAGGACCCTTCTGGGGGTCGGGAGTTCCGGGGTGCCGAAGCTCCGGGGCGCCCTCGCCGAGGAGCACGGTGGTGCCGTCCCGGGCCGGCTCCACGCGGCCGTCCCAGCCCGCGCGCACGGCACGGGCCGCGTCCGCCGGCGTCTGGAGCGGGTAGACGTGGGTCAGGACGAGCAGCTTCGGCTCCATGATGCGGGCCATGGCGGCCACCGACGACGGCGACAGATGCTTGCCCTCCGGCGGCGGGTCCGGGAAGGCGCACTCGGAGATCACCACGTCGCAGCCCGCCAGGAAGGCCGCCACCTCGTCGGACGGGGCGGTGTCCCCGGTGTAGCCCACCGCCCGGCCCGCCCCCTCCCATCGCCACGCCAGCGAGGCGTCGGTGTGGGGGGTGGGGTGGCAGCGGAGGGTGAAGCCCCCGTCCGGGGGCGACCACTCGGCGGCGCCCCCCATCTCCAGGAGCTCGACGCGGAAGCCGGGCTCCATGAGGTGGTCGCCGAACGCGCCGGCCATGTGACCCTGGCGCCGGTAGAGCCCCGTGGGACCCAGCATGGTGAGCGGCTCGGACCGGGGCGGCCGCACCCCGTGCTCGAGGGCGAAGAACAGCCCCGGCAGGTCCCCGATGTGGTCCGTGTGGAAGTGGCTGAGGACCAGGTGGGTCAGCCGGTCCCACGGGACCCCGAAGGACTCCAGGGAGTGGAGGGTGCCCGGCCCGCAATCCATGAGGATCCGGCCGCCGGGCCCCTCCAGGTAGTGGGCCGCGGAGCGCCGGTCGCCGTCGGGGAGCATGGTGCCGGAGCCCACCACCGTCAGGCGTACGGTGCCCTCGGGGGACGACGTTCCGGACCGGTGCTGCGTCGCGGCGCCCATGGGTCGGCTCGGGGGCTCAGGCCATCCCGGCGGCCTGGAGCGCCTCCTGGAGCTTCACGCCGACGATGGTGCTCACCCCGGGCTCCTCCATGGTCACGCCGTAGATCCAGTCGGCGGCCTCGATGGTGCGGGGGTTGTGGGTGATGACCACGAACTGGGTCTGGTCGCTGAAGTCCTGCAGGAGGCGGATGAAGCGCCCGATGTTGTTCTCGTCCAGCGGGGCGTCCACCTCGTCGAGCACGCAGAACGGGCTCGGCTTCACCAGGTAGATCCCGAAGAGGAGGGAGAGCGCCGTGAGCGCCCGCTCGCCCCCGGAGAGGAGGTCGATGCGCTGGGTCTTCTTCCCCCGGGGGGACGCGTGGATCTCCACCGCCGACTCCAGGGGGTCGTCGGGCTCCTGGAGCCAGATGTCGGCCTCGCCGCCCTCGAAGAGCCGCTGGTGCGTGCTTCGGAAGTTCTCCCGGATCTTCTCGAAGGTGTCCATGAAGAGGTCCGTGGCCGTCCGGTTGATCTCCCGGATGGCGGAGCGGAGGTCGTTCCTCGCCTGCACGAGATCCTCGCGCTGCTCGGTCAGGAAGGCGAGGCGCTGGCTCTCCTCCTCGTGCTCCTCCACCGCCAGCATGTTCACCGGGCCCAGGCGGTCGAGCTTCACCACCAGCTCCTTCAGCTCGTCCTTCAGGTCCTCGGGGTCGCCCTCGACCTCCTCGCCCTCCTCCAGGAGCCGCTCCAGCGAGCGGCCCCACTCGCCCTCCAGGCGCTCGCGGATCCGCTCGATGCGGCCCTGGAGCTCCTGGCGCTCCAGCTCCAGGCCGTGGCGGCGGTCGGCGGCGGCCCGCTCGGCGGTGCGCAGCTCGCGGACCTGCTTCTCGGCGGCGGCCAGCGCGGTAGCGACCTCCTCCAGGGCCTGGTCCTTGGCCCGTACCGCCTCCTCGGCCTCGGTGCGCTGGCGGAAGAGCTTCTCGGTGACCTCGGCGCCCTCCTCCCGGATGCGGGCGGTCTCCGCCAGCTCCTCCTTCAGCCCCTGCTCCTCGGTGTCCAGGGCCGCCACGCGCTCGTGGGCCTGGGTCCGGGCCTGGACGACGCTCTCCAGCCGGTCGGTGATCCGGGCCAGGTCTCCCTCCAGGCGGGCCAGGTCCACGGCGATGCGGGCCTCCTCGGCCCGGGCCGTCTCCCACTCCTCCTGGACGGTCTCCAGGGCGGCGCGGGCCTCGTCTCGCTGGCCCTGGAGCCCCTCCTCCTCGCCCAGGACGACGGTCCGGTCCTCCCGGGCCGTCTCGGCGCGCTCCAGGGCGCGGGCGCGGGCCGCCTTGGTGCCTTCGACCTGGCGGGCCAGCTCGTCCCGATGGCGCTCGAGGCGCGACTGCTGGTGGCTCTGGGCCTCCAGCTCGGCGGCCGCCTCGCGCTGGGCGTCCTCCGCCTCCCGCAGGCGAGCGCGGGCGGCCTCCACCGACTCCTCGGCGGCGCGGACGGCCCCTTCGGCGGCCTCGAGGCGGGCGCGGGCCTCCTGGGCGCGGGCGCGGGCCTCCTCGTGCTCCCCGGCGAGGGCCTCCAGGCGCTCCTTCCGCTCCAGGAGGCCGGCGGCGCCCACCGGGTTCCCGATGCGGATGACGCCGGAGCGTTCCACGACGGTCCCCGAGGCGGCCACCCGCTCGCCGGCGTCGGGAGCGTCCAGGGCGTCGTCCGCCACCAGGCTCACGCCGTCCAGGAGGGCCCGCACCCACGGCGCGCCCTCTCCGGTGGCCTCGACCCGCTCCAGCAGCGACCCCGAGGCCGTGGACGCGGACCCGGGCACCCGGTCCAGGGAGAGGAGGATCAGCCCCCCGCCCCCGGACCACTCCTCGGCGAACCAGCGGCGGACGCGCCCCACGGCGGCTCCGTCCCGCACCACGAGGGCGCGGGCCATGGCGCCGAGGTAGGACTCCACCGCCCCGGCCAGCTCGGCGTCGGCGCGGAGGAAGTCGGCCAGGGGGCCCAGGACCGCGTCGTCGCCCAGCTCCAGGGCCGCCTTCACCACCGGCTCCACGCCCTCCCGGTCACGCTCGAGGCGCTCCAGCGCGTCCTTGCGGGCCGCCAGCGAGGCCGCCGCGTCGGTGAGGCGGCGCTCCTCGGCGCGGGCGGCCTCGAGCTCCTCCCGGGCGCGGGCCAGGTCGGTCCGGGCGGACTCGACGCCGGCCCGGGCCGATTCCACCCCGTCGGCCAGCTCCTGCATGCGCCCGGAGAAGAGGTCGCCCTGGGAGGCGATGTCCGAGGCGGCCTCGTCGGCCTCCTCCAGCTCCCGGGCCAGCCGCTCCAGGCGGCGCTCCAGCTCCGCGGCCTGGGCCTCGGCGGACTCGGCGTCGCCCTGGAGCTGCGCGCCCCGGCGGGCGAGCTCCCGCTCCCGGGACTCCACGCCCTCCACGCGCTGCCGTGCTTCCTGCAGGCGCTCCCGGACCTCGGCGGCGGTCCGCTTCCGCTCGTCGGCCACCTTCCGGAGCTCGTCGAGCTCGCCCTGGAGCCGGTCCCGGTCCTCCCCGAGGTCGCCGGCGTCGGTGTCGAGGCGCTCGGCCCGGGCCTGGGCGTCGGCGCGCTCCTCGCCGATCTGGCTGAGGCGGCGCTGGGCGTACGTGGCGCGCTCGTCGGCCACCGCCAGGTCGCGCTCCCAGCGCACCAGCTCCTCCCGGACCGCCTCGAGCCGCCCGGCCACCTCGGCGCGGGCGCGCTCGGCCTCCACCTCCCGGAGGCGGAGCTTCTCGTACTCGGCCTCGGCCGCCCCGAGCTCGGCCACCATGCCCTCGCCGGACTGGGTGTCCCCCTCCAGCTCCTTCTCCACCCGGGCCAGCCGCTCCTTCAGGGTGGTGAGCTGGTGACGGGCCACCGTCGCCTCGACGTCCAGGCGGCGCTTGCGGTACTCCAGGTAGCGCTCGGCCTTCCCCTTCTGGCGGGCCAGGGAGCGGACCTTGGTCTGCACCTCGGAGATCACGTCCTCCAGGCGCTGCAGGTCGAGCTCGGCGCGCTCCAGGCGGCGGGTGGCCGCCTTCCGGCGGTCCTTGTACTTCCCGATCCCGGCGGCCTCCTCGAAGAGCCCCCGGCGCTCGTCGGCCCGGTCCGAGAGGATCGCGTCGATCATCCGGTTCTCGATGATCGAGTAGGCGTTGGCGCCCAGGCCGGTGTCCCGGCAGAGGTCGACCACGTCCCGGAGGCGCACCGACGAGCGGTTGATGAAGTACTCGGAGCCGCCGTCGCGGAAGACCTGGCGGCCGATCTCCACCTCCTCGAAGGGCACGGGGAGGGCGCCGTCCTCGTTGCTCACCGTGAGCGACACGGAGCCGCGGTTCACGGGGCGGCGGTTCACCGAGCCCTGGAAGATGGCCTCCTCCATCTTGGCGCCCCGGATGGCCGTGGGCCGCTGCTCGCCCAGGACCCAGCGGATCGCGTCGCTGATGTTGGACTTGCCGCACCCGTTGGGGCCGACGACGGCGGTGATCCCGCCGTGGAACTCGATCCGCGTGCTGTCCGCGAAGGACTTGAACCCGTGGACCTTGAGGGCCTTGAGCTTCATTCGGGCCGGCGTCCGGTGCGCTCGACGAGCTCCTCACGGGGCATGCCCACCTCGGCGAGGAGGGAATCCAGCGCCTGGGCCTCCTGGCCCCGGGCGAAGGCGCCGCCGTACACGCGGAAGCGCTCCTCGCCGTCGGAGTACGTCACGGCGAGGACGTAGGCCGGAACGTCCAGCTCCCGGAGCGCTTCGGCCCGGCGCCGGGCGGCCTCCAGGGTGCGGGTCTCGCCCAGGCGGAAGGCCAGCGGGGTGCTGCGCAGGACGAGGCTGGCCGGCTCCACGCCGAGCTCATCGGCGACCTGGGTCCGGAGCGACTCCGCGGCGGCGGAGTCGGGCGCGGTGCCCACCAGGACCCGATGGTAGAGCGTGCCGTCCACCGCCACGGGCGCGGTGATCCAGAGGCGGTCGGGTCGCTCGGAGGAGAGCTCCGACACCCGGTCCCAGGCCGTCTGGCGGTCCTGGTGCGCCTCCACCGCCACGGCCCATGCGGCCGCGGGGGAGGTCTCGGTGCGGGGCTCGGCGGCGTTCAGGTCGCCGGAGCGGTCCACCGGCTCCGCGCTCGTCACCACGTTGGGGGAGGGCAGCCCCGGGATCTCCACGTAGCCGAACCACCAGAGGGCGCCCACGGCCACCAGGAGGCCCACGAGGAGCCAGACGAGGAAGCTTCGGGCCCCGCCGCTGGACGGAGGTGCGCCCCCCTCCGACACCTCACCGGCCTGGAGCGCGGGCTCCGGCGCGTCGCCGGCTTCGGCCAGGATCTCGTCGGCCAGCGGCACCGGCGGGTGATCCGGCTCCGCCTCGGGCAGGGGCTCGTCCACGAGCTCCGGCTCCGGCGTGGCCGTCGGCTCCCCGATCGGCTCGGGCTCCGGCTCGGGCTCGAGGGCGAACTCGGGCTCGGGCTCCTCCTCCGGCTCCAGCGCGAAGTCGTCCTCGGGCTCCTCCCCGGCCTGGAGAGCGAAGTCGTCCTCCGGCTCCTCCTCGGGCTCCAGGGCGAACGCGTCCTCGGCCTCCGCCTCGTCCTCGGGCTCCAGGATGAACGGGGCCCGGGGCTCCGGCTCCTCGTCGGGCTCCAGGGCGAAGTCGTCCTCGGGCTCGGCCGGGGACCCGGCCTCCAGCGCGAACGGCGGCTCGGCCTCCGCCTCGTCGTCGAGGGGGAGCGCGAAGTCGGGCTCGGGCTCCTCCCCGTCGGGCTCGACGGCGCTCGCGCCGGCGAGGGCGCCTGGGGGCGTGTCCGTCTCCCCGGCGAAGGGATCCTCCGGCTCCTCCCACTCGAGCAGCGGCGCCTCCCCGTCGGACGCGTCGCTCCCGTCCCGGGCCCCGTCGTCCAGCGCGGCCTCGTGCGGGGCCTCCTCGTCCAGGGCGTCCTCGTCCGGCGCGAGGGCGCCGATGTCCAGGACGTCCCCGTCCCCGGCCACGTCCCCTTCGAGGGCGGATCCGGTGACGGCCACGCCGGCCGCTCCGGCCACGCCGAGGGCGGCCTCGTCCGCCGCAGGGGCGTCGTCCCCGTCGCCCGGGTCCCCGTCCGGCGCGAGGGCGCCGATGTCCACCGGCTCCTCGTCGTCGGGCTCCTCCGTGACGGGCTCGTCCGTGACGGGAGCCTCCTCGGGCCCGCCGGGCTCCGAGTCGGGTGCCGCTGCGGGCGTCTCGTCGGGGCCGAGGACGGCCAGCACGCGTCCGGCTTCCACCCCGTCGGGCGCGGCGGGCCCCGAGGCGTCCGGCGCCAGGAGGACCACGTGGGTGGCCTGCTCCAGGACGGCGGCGCGGGCCGCTCCCTCGTCGGGGACGAAGGTGACCAGGGTGGCGTCGGCTTCCTGGAAGCCCTGGCAGAGGGCCGCCCAGCGGGGATGGTCCAGGAGCGACGCCGGCTCCGCCACGGCGGTCCCCGCCCCGATGAAGAAGAAGGGAGCGCCGGGGACGGCCTGGGCCACCCGGCCCACCGAGGCCCCGAAGGCCACCGCGTCCGCCACGCCGTCCCGATTCTCGACGCCCAGGACGTCGTGCAGGCGGGGAGCGGCCAGGTCCAGATCGGCCAGCACGACCCGATGTCCGGCCTCGGACCAGGCGCGCGCGAGGCGGGTGGCCAGCTCCGGCGCCCAGGCCTCCGCGTCGGTCGGGACCAGGACGGCGACCACGTGGCCCCGTCCGGCCGGAAGGCTCGGGGGCGAATCCGCGTCGAAGGGAGTCCAGGCGGGTGGTTGGGTCATGGACGGAGCGGCGTCAGGGTCTCGTCTCCGGCCGGGACGGCCGGCGGGGTGTCGCGGTCCCGGAGTCGCGAAAGCGGCTTCCGCGTGGAACGCTCGACGCGGGAGCGACTCCCGCGCGGGGCGCTCCCGCGTGGGACGCCCCCAAGGTAGGCGCGGCTACTCGTCCTCCGCCACCCAGCGCGGGGCGTCCCCCCACAGGCTCTCGAGCTGGTAGAACGCCCGGGCCTGTGGGTGGAAGACGTGCACCACGAAGTCGATGTAGTCCAGGAGGACCCATCGACCGGTCTCCAACCCCTCCACGTGGTCGGGGCGGTGCCCCTCCTTCTTGAGCTCCTCCACCACGTGGTCGGCGATGGCCTTCACCTGCACGTCGGAGTTGCCCGTGGCCAGGACGAAGAAGTCCGTGGCCGAGGAGATCCCCCGGAGGTCGAGGGCCAACACGTCGAGGGCCTTGCGCTCCAGAGCCAGCTCGGTGGCCCGGAGGACCTCCCGCGGGAGGTCCTCCGCCTTCACTTCGGACATCGGCACGTCGTCGGGTCCGGCCGTCAGCCGTCGACCCGCTCCACGCGGACCTCGACCGGGGCCTCGACGTCGGTGTGGAAGCGCACCGTCACCTCCGTGACCCCCACCGTCTTGATGGGCTCGTCGAGATCCACGGACTTCTTGTCGAGCTCGAAGTCCAGGCCGGCCTCGGCGTTGAGCCGCTCGGCGATGTCGGCCGCCGTGACGGATCCGAAGAGGCTCCCCTCCTCGCTGGCCCGCTCGTGGAAGGTGATGGCGGCCCCGGCGAGCTGGGCGGCGCGACGGCCGGCCTCCAGCTTCTGGCGGCGCGCCTCCTCCTGGGCCCGACGGTGCTCCTCCTCCAGGCGACGCAGGTTCGCGTCGCTGGCCACGTAGGCCAGGCCCTGGGGGATCAGATAGTTCCGGCCGTAGCCGGGCTTCACGTCGACGATCTCGCCGGACGCGCCGAGGTTCGCCACGTCCTGCTTCAGAATCAGCTTCATCGGTTCTCCTACCGGTTGTGCGTCAAGCGGGGGCGTCTCCGGCCCGCGCCCGGATGTCCAGCCAGGTGTCGCTGATCCCGAGGACCAGCGCACCGGTGAGCAGCAGCGGGGACACGAACAGCAGTCCCAGCGCCAGGATCATCCAGCCGAAGATGGAAAGCCCTCCGCTCAGATACAAAACTACCGCGGCTCCACGTACGGCGTAGAGCGCGCCCATGAACGTCACCAGGTTCTCGCCCATGCGGGCGAACACTTCGTTCCAGCGCAGCACGGCGAGCACCAGCCCGCCGATGAACAGCCACACGAGGTGGTCGTTGAACCGGAAGCGGGCGAGGGGCGCCAGCCCCTCGTCCGTCCCGGTGGTGGCCCGGCGGAACGCCCACCACGCCACGCCCAGCGCCGCCATGGAGGCCAGCGCCAGCGTCGCGGGGAAGACGTCCCCCTGCAGCTCCACGGTCCCGTGGACCGCCGTCACGAGCGAGGACGGCAGCGCGTCCCCGCCCTGGAGGACCCGGAGGGCCTCCAGCCCGGTCCCGATGCTGGCCGAGAGCCGGTCCCGCACCATCCAGTCCAGCATGCTCCACCACTCCGGCCTCAGGGCCAGCAGAGCGCCCATGACGCCGGAGGCGCCGAGGACGGACAGCAGGGCCCGGGACGACAGGGAGCTCTCCGGCCGCCGGAAGGTGGCGGCCACGAAGAAGCCCGCCACCATCAGCGCCCACCCCCGCTCCACCCACCACAGCGGCTCCTGGGTGGGCCCGCCCACGGCGACGATCATCGCCACCGCGGCCAGGAAGGCCACGCCCACGCCCCGCATGCCGAACACCGCCACCAGGGCGAGGAACGGCACGGCCACCAGGACCGTGGGCTGCACGACGGAGAGCGCCAGGCAGGAGCCGAAGAGGGCCGCTGCCCTCAGCCAGCCCCGGCCGGTCTCCCCCGCGGAGCGCTCCTCCGTCACGGACGGGTTCCTACTCGTGGCCGCGGGAGTAGGGGACGAGCGCCAGGAACCGCGCGCGCTTCACCGCCGCGCCGAGCTGACGCTGGAAGGCGGCGGGGACCTTCGTCGTCCGCTTGGGGAGGATCTTCCCCTGCTCCGTCAGGAACTTGGAGAGGGTGGACACGTCCTTGTAGTTCAGCAGCTCGACGGCCGGCCCCTCCATGCGGCGCCGACGACCCCGGGACCCCTGGTACTCGGGGGGGGAATCGTCGTCGTCGTCCTCGTCCTCCTCCTCCTCCTCGTCCTCTTCGTCCTCGTCCTTCCGGGAGCCCTCGGGCCGGGTGTCCTCGGCCATGATCGAGGCGCCGGAGGTGGGCTCGCCCTCGTTGAGGACGAGGAGGTAGCGCATCACCTCGTCGTCCAGCTTGAGGAGCCGCTCGAACTCGGGAAGGGCCTCGGGCGCGGCGGTGAACTGGGCCACGACGTAGTAGCCGGTGTTCTGGCCCGCGACGGTGTAGGCGAGCTGCCGGGCGCCCCAGTGATCGACGGCGGAGACTTCCCCGCCCTCGGAGGTGGCGAGCTGGTGGAACTTCTCGAGCTTGGCGTCGATGGCGTCTTCTTCGAGCGCCGGGTCGAGAATGTAGACGACTTCGTAGAGCCGCATGTTGATTCCCTCGGTCCGTAGGATGAGACGGGCCCCACCTCGTGCCCCTCCGGCTGCGGCGCGGAGGTCTGGTGGAGCGGGATGGATGTCGTGCGCCGTCCTTCGTGGACGGCAGCCTGAAAAGCTAACCGTTTCGCGGAAAAACGAAACCGCCGGGTCGCGTCAGACGTTGAAGCGGAAGAGGAGGATGTCGGCGTCCTTCACCACGTAGTCCTTCCCCTCGGAGCGGATGGCCCCGGCGTCCTTCGCGGCCTTCATGGAGCCCAGCTCCGTGAAGGTCTCGTAGTCGATGGTCTCCGCCCGGATGAAGCCCCGCTCGAAGTCCGAGTGGATGGCCCCGGCGGCCCCCGGCGCCCGGGTCCCCCGGCGGACCGTCCACGCACGGGACTCGTTCTCGCCCGTCGTGAAGAAGGTGATGAGGCCCAGGAGCTGGTACGCGGCGTGGATGAGGCGGTCCAGCCCGCTCCGCTCCAGACCCAGGTCGGTCAGGAACTCCCGGCGCTCCTCGGGCTCGAGCTGCGCCAGCTCCGCCTCGAGGGTGGAGCAGACGGCGACGATCTCGGCGTCGGACTCGCCCCGGATGTCCTCGGCCAGCGCCCGGGTCCACTCGTTCTCGCCGCCCTCGGCCAGGTCCTCCTCCCCCACGTTGGTCACGTAGAGGATGGGCTTCATGGTCAGGAGCTGGTACTGGCGCAGGAGGTGCCGCTGGTCGTCGGTGAGGTCGGCGGCCCGGGCCGGGCGGCCGTCGGCCAGGGGCTCCAGCACCTTCTGGAGCGCCGCCAGCTCCCGGATGGCCTCCTTCTCCCCGGACTTGGCCTTCTTCTGCACGCGGTCGATGCGCTTCTCCACCAGGTCCAGGTCCGCCAGGGCGAGCTCCATCTCCACCACCGCGCGGTCCCGCACCGGGTCCACGCTCCCCGAGACGTGGGCCACGTCCGGGTCGTCGAAGCAGCGCAGCACGTGGGCGATGGCGTCCACCTCCCGGATGTTGGCCAGGAACTGGTTCCCCAGCCCCTCGCCCTCGCTGGCACCCTCGACCAGGCCCGCGATGTCCACGAACTGGATGACCGTGGGGACGATGGTCTTGGACGCCGAGAGCTCGTGGATCCGCTCGAGCCTGGGATCCGGAACCTCCACCGTGCCCACGTTGGGGTCCACCGTGCAGAACGGGTAGTTCTCCGACGGGGCGGCCTGGGCCGTGAGCGCGTTGAAGAGCGAGGACTTCCCGACGTTGGGGAGTCCGACGATGCCGACTTTGAGCATGGGGAGCGTGCGTGGGGGTCGAGAGGGGGTCGAGCTAGCGGGCCGCCGCGTCCTGCACGGCGAGGACCAGGGGCGCGTACCGGTCGAAGGCCCAGCGGGCCTCCTCCACGTCCAGGCGCTCCCGGTTGGTGTGGGCGAAGCGCTCCTCGCCGGGGGCGAAGCCCACGGTGGGGATGCCGTGGACGCCGTTGGACCAGCCGCCGTCCGTGGCGAAGGTCCAGGGACGGACGGCGGCCGGGCCGTCTCCGTCGCGGCGGCCCACGGCCCGGGCCGCAGCCTGCACCACCGGGTCGTCGGAGTCCATGAGGAACCCCGGCGTGAGGAGGTTCTTCTCCTCCACGAGGCCCGTCCAGGTGGTCTGCCGCTCGGTGGCCATGCGGACCTCCACCGAGAGCCCCTCGGGGGGGGTGCCCACGGCCTCGTCGACGGCCGTGCGGACACGCTCCAGGAGGGAGGCGTCGTCGTCCCCGGGGAGGATCCGCCAGTCCAGCGCCACCACCGCCAGGTCCGGGATCACGTTCCGGCTCTCGGGCTTCACGTCCACCATGGTGGGCACCAGGGTCGCCGGCCCCAGGACCGGGTCCGACGCCTGGTCCGCCGCCACGCTCCGCACGGCGGCGAGCACGGGCCCCAGGAGCTCCAGGGCGTTCCGGGCCCGCTCCGGCGCCGACGCGTGGCCGGCGGTCCCCCGCACCACCACCTCGAGCTCCGCGCGGCCCCGGTGCCCGATGCAGACGTCGCCGTGGGTGGCCTCGCCGATGACGACCACCGCGGGCTCCACGCCGCCGGACCCCAGGAGGTGCTTCATGCCGAGCCCGCCCCGCTCCTCCAGGACCGTGTGCGCGACGATCACGTCACCGGGGGCCTCCCCGGCGAGCGCCGCGGCCGTGTAGGTCTGGAGGGCCAGGGGGCCCTTGATGTCCATGGCGCCCCGCCCGTGGAGGAAGCCGCCGGAGACCTCCCCGGAGAACGGGGGGTGCTCCCACTCGTCCCAGTCCCCCTCGGCCACCACGTCCATGTGGCTGTTGAGGAGCACGGGCGGCGCGTCGCCCCGGCCCCGGGCCACGCCGATCACGTTTCCGGCCTCGTCGGTGCGGACGTCCTCGAGCCCCAGGGCCTCCATCTCCTCGCGGACCCGGGCCGCCACGGCCTCCTCGTCCCCGGGCAGCCCCGGGATCCGGATCAGGTCGGCCGCGAAGGCCAGGGCGTTCTCGAAGCTGGCTTCCTTGGACATGGGCTCCTCGGAGCTCGTGGGTGGACGGTGCGCGCGAAAGCGGGGCCGGACCCGGTCAGGCCCGACCCCGCTGGTGTGTCACGCCGGGGTCGCCCCCGGGGTCGGATCAGCCGAAGAGCCCACGCAGGAGCTCGCCGATCCAGCTCACGGCCGTGGCGGCCTCGGTGTCGAGCCCGTGCACCCGGACGAACCAGGGGGCCAGCACCAGGGAGACCACGCTCATGAGCTTGATGAGGATGTTCAGGGACGGACCGGAGGTGTCCTTGAAGGGATCGCCCACGGTGTCGCCGACCACGGCGGCCTTGTGGGAGTCGGAGCCCTTCCCGCCGTAGGCACCGCCCTCGATGTACTTCTTGGCGTTGTCCCAGGCGCCTCCGGCGTTGGCCATGAAGAGCGCCATGAGCACGCCGGTGACGGTGGCGCCGGCCAGCAGGCCGCCCAGCGCCTCCACGCCGAGGAAGTAGCCCACCACGACCGGGGCCAGGACCGCGGTGACGCCCGGCAGGATCATCTCCCGGAGCGCCGCGTCGGTGGAGATCTCCACGCACCGCGCGGAGTCGGGCTTGGTGGTGCCCTCCATGATGCCCGGGATCTCCCGGAACTGGCGGCGCACCTCGTCCACCATCCCGGCGGCGGCGCGGCCCACGGCGGTCATGGTCAGGGCGGCCACGAAGAAGGGCAGCATCCCGCCCACGAAGAGCCCGATCACGACCAGCGGATCGGCGATGTTGATGCCCACCTCCTGCAGCCCGACCTTCGAGCTGTAGGCGCTGAAGAGCGCCAGGGCGGTGAGGGCGGCCGAGCCGATGGCGAAGCCCTTCCCGATGGCGGCCGTCGTGTTGCCGATGGCGTCCAGGGAGTCGGTGATGGCGCGGGTCTCGGGCCCGAGGCCGCTCATCTCGCTGATGCCGCCGGCGTTGTCGGCCACGGGGCCGTACGCGTCCACGGACATGGTGACGCCCACGGTGGCCAGCATGCCCACGGCGGCGATGCCGATCCCGTAGAGGCCTGCGAACCAGAAGGACGTCCCGATGGCGACGCAGATGAGGAGGACCGGCACGGCGGCCGACTCCATCCCCACGGCGAGGCCGGTGATGATGTTCGTGGCCGAGCCGGTCTGGCTGGCCTCGGCGATCTTCCGCACCGGACCCGCCGCCGTGTAGTACTCGGTGACCAGGCCGATGGCGATGCCCACCAGGGTCCCGGCCAGGAGCGCGATCCAGGTGCCCACCACCGGGAAGACCCGGCCCGACTCGGCGTCGGCGAAGGTGATGCCCATGGTCTGGATCACGAAGTACATGGCGGCCAGGAAGAGCCCGGCCGCGATGAACGTCACGTTCCGCAGCGCCGACGCCGGGTTGGACCGCTCCAGGATCTTCATCATGGCCACGCCGACCAGGGAGGCCACGAGGCCGATCATCACGGTCAGGATCGGCAGGGCCACCGCCTCGGCGCGGAACGCCGCCATGGCCGGGGCCGTGGCGCCGATGGCGATGGTCGCCACGATGGAGCCGACGTAGGACTCGAAGATGTCGGCGCCCATGCCCGCCACGTCACCGACGTTGTCGCCGACGTTGTCGGCGATGGTCGCCGGGTTCCGGGGGTCGTCCTCGGGGATGCCGGCCTCGACCTTCCCCACCAGGTCCGCGCCCACGTCGGCGGCCTTGGTGTAGATGCCTCCGCCCACGCGGGCGAAGAGGGCGATGGTGGACGCGCCCATGGCGAACCCGGACACGACCTCCGAGAAGAAGGAGTACTCCTGCCCCGTCACGGCGCCGCCGCCGTAGAGGAAGTAGAGCGCGCCCATGCCCAGCAGGCCCAGGGCGGCCACGGCCAGCCCCATGACGGCCCCGCCGAAGAACGCGATCCGGAGGGCCTTCCCCTGGCCCACGGTGTTGGCCGCGGCGGAGGTGCGGGTGTTGGCGCGGGTGGCGGCCTTCATGCCGAAGAACCCGGCGGCGACCGAGCTCAGGGACCCGAAGACGTAGGCGATGGCGGGCGTGGTCCCGATGGCCAGCGCCAGGAGCACCGCCACCACGAGGACGAACACCGCCAGCACGGTGTACTCCCGGCGCAGGAACGCCATGGCGCCGTCGTGGATCTGCTCCCCGAGGTCGCGCATGGTGTCGTTGCCCTCGGGCTGCTTCTTCACGTACCCGTAGATGCCGAAGGCGCAGCCCAGGCCCAGGAGCCCCAGGAGCCAGGCCCAGTCGGTGAGTGCGACGAGTTCGGTCATTGGATGGTCTTTCCTCTGTTCCTCGGAATCGTGATCAGCGGTTGAAGCGGTTCATGACCGCCTCGATACCCTCTTCCAGCCACAGCTCCATGGCGCCGGTCAGCTCCGGAAGGAGCCCCACCACCACGTCCTCCTCTTCTTCCGGCATGTCGGAGAGGACCCAGTCGGCCAGGTCCCAACCCTCCGGCTTCCGGCCCACGCCGATCCTGCAGCGCGGGTACTCGTGGGAGCCCAGGGCTCCCGAGACGGACTTGAGCCCGTTGTGCCCGCCGTCGCTTCCCGACGGGCGGAACCGGACCCGGCCCACGTCCAGCGCGACGTCGTCCACCACCACCATGAGCTGCCGGGACGGATCGAACTCCTCGACCTCGCGCAGGAAGCGCAGGGCCTGCCCGCTCCGGTTCATGTAGGTGGTGGGCTTCACCAGGCGGACGAGCTCCGAGCCCACGGTCCCCTCGGTGACGTGGGCCCGACCCTGACGCTCGAAGGGACCGAAGTCCCAGTCGTACGCCAGCCGGTCGACCAGCCACCACCCGACGTTGTGTCGGTTGGCGTCGTAGTCGGGCCCCGGATTCCCGAGGCCGAGCACCACGTGCACGGGGGGCGTGAGCTCGGAGGGACGTCAGCCCTCGTCGCCCTCGTCGCCGCCCTCGTCGCCTTCGGCCTCGCCCTCGCCCTCGGGCAGCTCCTCGCCGTCCTCGCCGATGAGCTCGGGCTCCTCGGCCTCGGCCTCGGCCTCTTCCTCGTCCAGCACGGGGGCCTTCGGGATGGCCACGGCGCAGATCGTGCGATCCGCGTCGATGGTGACCTCCACGCCCTCGCCCAGATCCAGGTCGTAGACGTGGATGGCCTCGTGCACGTCCAGCCCCGTCACGTCGATGACGATCTCCTCGGGGATCTTGGACGGGATGCACTTCACCGGGAGCTCGTGGATCACCTGCTCCAGGACGCCGCCGGAGTTCTTGACGCCGTCGGGGATCCCCTCGAGGTGGACCGGGATCTCCACGTCGACCATCACACCCGCCTGGATGCGGAGGAAGTCCACGTGGACCAGGTCGTTCTTGTAGGGGTGGGTCTGGATCTCCCGCACCAGCGTCTGGCGCGACTCGTCCCCACCGTCCACGCTGAGGTGCACGATGGTGTTCTCCACCGAGATCGTCTGGAAGAGGTGCTGCGCCTCCAGCGCGTCCAGGGAGAGAAGCTCCGTCTCCATGTCCTTGCCGTAGACGACGGCGGGCACGCGGCCGTCACGGCGGAGCTGGCGGGCGGCGCCCTTCCCGGTGTCCTCACGGGGAGCGGCGTTGAGCGTTGCGACTGTCGTGGTCATGTCCGTCTCTCTGCTTGCGCGGCTCGTTGCGGCCCCGCGTTCGATTCCAAAGGGTTCAGGCGTCCGTCCGACCTCGGACCGGTGCTAACTGTCCGCCGGGATCTCGAAGAGCTGGCTCACCGACTCGTTCGAGTGGATGTGATCGATGGCCTTGGACAGCAGATCGGCCACCGACAGGATCTTCAGGTTCGGAAACCGGCGATCCTCGGGTACGTGGATGGTGTTGGTCACCACCATCTCCTCCAGGGGCGCGCCGGACAGCCGGTCCACCGCCGCCCCGCTGAAGAGGGCGTGGGTGGCGCAGGCGTAGACCTTGTTCGCGCCCCGGTCCTTCAAGGCGTACACCGCGCTGGACAGAGTCCCGGCGGTGTCCACCATGTCGTCGGCCAGGAGGCAGGTCTTGCCCTCCACGTCCCCGACGACGTTCAGCACCTCGGCCACGTTGGCCATGGGGCGCCGCTTGTCGATGATGGCGAAGGTGGCGCCCAGGCGCTTGGCGAAGCCCCGGGCCATCTTCGCCGACCCCACGTCGGGGGCCACCACCACCAGGTCCTCGAGCTCCAGGTCCCGGAAGTACTTCGTCAGCACCGGCGCCGCGTACAGGTGATCCACGGGAATGTCGAAGAACCCCTGGATCTGGTGCTGGTGGAAGTCGATGGAGACCACCCGGTCCGCGCCCGCGGCCACGATGAGGTTGGCGGCGAGCTTGGCCCCGATGGCCACCCTGGGCTGGTCCTTCCGGTCCTGGCGGCCGTAGCCGAAGTACGGCACCACCGCCGTGACCCTCGCCGCCGAGGCCCGCTTGGCCGCGTCGATGAGGAGGAGCAGCTCCATGATGTTGTCCGCCGGCGCGGTCGTGGGCTGGATGATGAAGACGTCCCGCCCCCGGGCGTTCCGGTCGATGCGGACGAAGATCTCCCCGTCCGCGAAGTTCCGGATGGTCACGCCCTCCGGCGACTTCCCGATGAGCTCCCCGATCTCGGTGGCCAGGGGCTTGTTGGCCCGACCGGCGAGAAGAAGGAGCGGTCCCCGTCTGAAGGTATCGTCCATGTGTCCGGAACTGGAGAAAACACCGGGATGGCGCAGGGTTGTGACAGCCTGGAAACCTAGGAAAGGCCCGCCGGAGCGTCAACGTGTGGCCAGCCGCCCGACACGATCAGGGGGGTGAGACCTCCGCCCCGCCCCCGCCCACCCGCACCGCGAGCTCGGCCCGGAGGGGAGCGCGGCCGGGGAGCTCCGCGTCCAGCCGCAGGAGGTAGTCCCCCTCCTCCAGGCCTCCGGGATCGACCCGCACCCCGCGGAGCACCACGCCGGGGCGGTCGGGCCCCTCCTCCGCCCAGGAGAGGCGGAGCGGCTCGTCCTCGCCCAGGAGCCCCAGCCATCGCCCGGCCCGGCGGAGGAGGTTGCCGTCCTCCTTCCGGAGGGACAGGACGTAGCGGACGCCTTCGGGCCGCCATCCGAGCCCGCCCAGCTCCCACACCACGCCGAAGGGGCGGTCCGGGACGATCCACCGGCGGGGCAGCGCCCGGGCGGCGGCTCCCTCCAGCGTCGGGGCCTCCTCGGCGCCGGCCTCCACCAGGAGGAGGTCGGAGAGCCGGGCCACGTCCGGGGGGATCGTGTCCACCCGGAGCCCCACGCGGTGGCGGCCCGCTCGCCGCCGCTCCGGGCTCCACCGCTCCACCGAGACGAGCCAGCGGCCCGCCGGCGCCCGGAGGACGAGCCCGCCGTCCTCGCCCGGATCCGACAGGGTGACGCCCAGGGGAGCGGTCGGACGGGTCGGGTACCCGCCGCTCCCCGCCCGGACCCCGACCCGGCCGTCCCGCACCTCCAGCGCCGGATCGGCGGGGAGGAGGAAGAGCCCCGCCCGGTCCGGGAGCCCCGCCTGGTCCCCGGCCTCGAGCCAGGGGCGCCCGTGCTGGTGGCTCCGGTGCCGGCTGGTGTCCGCGGGAAGGAAGTGGCTCGCCACCACGGCCATCTCGTGTCCCCGGGGGAAGACCGCCAGCTGGCCGTCCATGGGAAGGAAGAGGGGTGCGTAGGGCGGAGCGTAGAGGCTCCGCGTGCGCTCCTGGCGGGGCTCGAGCTCCTCCGCCGTGGCGGAGGCCGGGTCCCGCACGGCCTCGCCTGGAGGCAGGAAGCCACGCCCCTCGGGATGGGTGTGCCCGGAGGTGGAGACCTCCCGGCCCATCTCGGGCCACCCTCGCTCCCACCCGAGGGCCCACCCGTGGCGCACCGTGAGCTCCTCCAGGTCCCGCCCCCAGGAGAGGCCGTAGGGGGTCCGGGCGCCCACCTGGCTCGTCGATACGGTCCACCGAGCGTAGTGGGCCGTCTCCCGGTCGTTGCCCGGGACGAGCCAGAGGGGATCCGCCAGGAGCCAGAAGCGCTCCAGGAAGGCCGGGCCGGCGTCCGGCTCCTCCCCCGCCCCGCCGCCGGCCCCCCTCGAGGCCGCCTCCAGCGCCGCCCGGGCGTCCCCGTCCACGGCGCGGACCGGATGGCGCCACCGACGGGCCTCCGCCGGATCCATCCCGTCCAACGCCTCAGCGAAGGCCGCGCGCGCCTCCGCCCACCGACCGGCTCCGTGATGGGCCAGGCCCTCCAGCGCCGCGCACCACCAGTCGGGATGGGCGCACCCCAGGGCCGCCTCCAGCGCCTCGTCCCAGCGGCTCGCCTCCGCGCGGTACCAGACCCGCTGCCCCGCCACCCAGTCGTCTCCGGGGAGGAGCCGGCCCACCGAGTCCAGGACGGCCAGGAGGGCGTCCCGGTGGGCGGTGAGCTCCGGGCCCTCCGGCGTCGGGACCCAGTCGCCGTCCTCCGACCAGAAGCAGAAGCGCCCCACCCGTTCCTGGCACGAGCCGCCCGAGGTGCCGCCCCGGGGGAGGGAGCGGAGGCGAAGGCGCTCGAAGCGGGCCTGGGCGTCCCGGGCGGCGCGGTGCAGCTCGGTGGAGTCCTCCGCCGGGGCCGCCTCCCGGCCGAGGGCCGAGACGCCGCTCAGGTCCGGAGGGGGCGGAGGCTCCTGGGCGGGCAGGGAGGCGCGCCCGGGCGGGCCCAGGAGGAGGCAGGCCCCCAGGAGGAGGGCACGGCCGGCGGACCGGCGGCCACGAAGTTGCCCCGCCAGGATTCGAACCTGGACCAGAAGTTCCAAAGACTCCTGTGCTGCCATTACACCACGGGGCAGGAGTGGCGACGCTCGCTCGCCGAACCATGGTACCCGAAAGCGAGCGCCCCCTTCAACCCCTCCCCGGGGGCGCGGCCTCCGGCTCGGGGAACCGCTCCAGCGTCCGCGCCGCCCGGGCCGGCCATCCCAGGGCCCGCTCCAGCTCCTCCGCCGCGGCTCCGGCGGAGGAGGAGTCGGGGAAGAAGGCGAAGCACGCGGCCCCGCTCCCCGAGAGGAGGGGGGCCTCCCCGCCGGCCTCGTCCAGGGCCTCGAGCGCCCGGCGCACCTCCGGGTGGGCGTCGGCCACGACGTCCTGGAAGTCGTTCCACGCCGCGGACCGGGCGTCCCCCCACGATCCGTAGGCGGCGGGGAGGGACGGCGGGCCCCCGGTCCCGGGCTCCGACCCCTCCTCGCGGGCCCGGGCCAGGGCGCCGTAGGCGGGCCCGGTGGCCACGTGGACGGGAGGGAGGACGAAGACGACGGAGGCCGGGGGAAGCGGCGTCCACGGCTCCAGCTCCTCGCCCCGGCCCCGGGCCGCGCTCAGCGGCGAGCGCCCCAGGAAGAAGGGCACGTCGGAGCCCAGGCCCGCGGCGATCTCCAGGAGCGCGCCCCGATGGAGGGCGCCGCCGCTCAGGCGGTCCAGGCAGCTCAGGACGGCGGCGGCGTCGGACGAGCCGCCGCCCAGCCCCCCGCCCGCCGGGATCCGCTTGCGCAGCCTCACCCGGACGCCGGCGTCGAGGTCGGCCCGCTCCACGAAGGCCCGGGCGGCGCGCACCGCGAGGTTGTCCTCGGGCGGCCCCAGGTCCGGGCCGTCCAGCTCGAGCGCGACGCGCCGCCCCGCCCCGTCCAGGCGGACCGAGACCTCGTCGGCCAGGGACACGGCCTGGAAGACCGTCTCCAGCTCGTGGAAGCCGTCGGGCCGCCGGCCCCGCACCCGGAGGAAGAGGTTGACCTTGGCCGGGGCGGCCACGGCCACCCCGGGAGTCGGGTCGCCGCTCACGCCCCGGCGTCCGGCCCCGGACCCGGCCCGTGGGGGTGCTCCCGCTCGATGACCTCCTCGACGCGCTCCTCGGCCGAGCCCACGTCCCCCAGGGAGAGCCCCAGGCGCCAGGCGTACCAGAGCCCGATGAGCGTGATGGGCACCCACCCGCCGAAGTGGTAGCCGAAGGCGAACGCCAGCGACTGGGGCGCGTCCACGCCGTAGACGTCGGTCAGGGCGAAGTCCGCCGCCGCGTGGAAGGTCCCGATGAAGCCGGGGGCCGAGGGGATGGCCACGCCGAAGCCCACCACCGCCTCGGTGAAGATGGCGGAGACGAAGCCGGTGTCGATCCCGAAGGCCATCATCCCCAGCCAGAAGGAGAGGCCGTGCCAGGTCCAGAAGAGGAACGACCAGCCCAGGGCCAGCGCCAGCAGGCGAGGGCTCCGCAGGATGGCCACCGCGTCGACGAACGCGTCCAGGGCGTCCACCACGGTCCGGGCGAGGGCCTCCGGAAGCACCGCGACCGCCATCCTCTCCACGGCGCGCACGAAGCGGTCCGGGAAGGCGGCCACGAGCACCAGCACGACCAGCACCACCGACACGGCGATGATGGCCCCCCGCAGCGCCAGCGCGCCGAAGCCCTGGGAGAGCGCCCCACCCGCCGGGAAGCCGGGCGTGAGGACCGGCAGGATCAGGAAGAGGAGGAGCACCACGCCGTCCAGGAACCGCTCCACCACCAGCGAGCCGAACGCCGCCGACGCCGACACCGGCTCCATGCGGCTGAACGAGTAGGCCCGGGCGAACTCCCCCACGCGGGCCGGGAGGACGTTGTTGGCCATGAAGCCGATGCTCACCCCGGCGAACCGAGCCCGGAGGGTCGTGTCCGGCTTGACCCGCGCCAGGAGCACCTTCCAGCGGAGGGCCCGGATGAAGAAGCCGAAGGTCGCCACGAACACCGACGCCCCCAGGAGGAGCATGTCCCCGCGGCGGATGCGGTCCCAGACCTCCCCGAAGGCCACGTCGTGGAGGGCCCACCAGAGGAGGAGGACCGTGACCCCCAGGCCGAAGACGGCCTTGCCCCAGTGCTTCACGAGCGGTGCGCCCGGGCGCGGCGAACGATGGTGGCCATCTCGCGGACGGCCTCCTCCATGCCGGTGAACACGGCCCGGGACACCACGCTGTGCCCGATGTTGAGCTCCTCCACCTCCGGGATGGCCGCCACCGGCGTGACGTTCTCGTACGTGAGGCCGTGGCCGGCGTGGACCGCCAGGTCGAGCTTCCGCGCCAGCGACGCGGCCCGGTCGAGACGCCCGAGCTGCTCGTCGCGCTCCGGCCCCCGGGCGTTGGCGTACTCGCCGGTGTGGAGCTCCACGGCGTCGGCGCCCATGTCCACCGAGGCCCGGATGGACTCCTCGTCGGGGTCGATGAAGAGGGAGGTCCGGACCCCGGCGGACGAGAGGCGCTCCAGGGCGGCGGCGTGGATCTCCCTGCCCCTCTTCGAACCCAGGGCCAGGCCACCCTCGGTGGTGACCTCCTCCCGCTTCTCCGGGACCAGCGTCGCCTGCATGGGCGCGAGCTCCACGGCCAGGTCGAGGATCTCCGACCCGGCGGCCAGCTCCAGGTTCAGCCCGCTGCGGACCGTCTCCGCCAGGAGGCGGACGTCCCGGTCCTGGATGTGGCGCCGGTCCTCCCGGAGGTGGACCGTGATCCCGTCGGCGCCCCCCAGCTCCGCCAGGACGGCGGCGCGGACCGGGTCCGGCTCGTCGGTCTTCCGGGCCTCCCGGACGGTGGCCACGTGGTCGATGTTGATGTACAGCCGCATGGTCAGTCGAGCTCCTCGTCGAAGCGATCCAGGAAGGCCTGCCGGGTTGCGTCGTCCAGCCCCTCGCCCGCCAGCCGGGTCAGCTCCCGTCCGAGAAGGGCGTAGAGGCGCCGGCTGTCGTCGGGGAGGGCCCGGAGGTGCAGGCCCACCGTCTCCACGTCCCCCCGGGCGATGGGCCCGGTGACCGCCCGCTCCACGCCCAGCTCCTGCACGTTGTCCAGCGTCCCCCGCACCAGCGGAAGGAGCGCCGGAAGAGCGTCCTCGTGAGCGACGCCCGCCCGCTCCAGGAGCCGGGCGGCCGCGTCGAGGAGCGGCGGCAGGTAGTTGGCGGCCAGGACCGCGGCCGCGTGGTAGGTGGCCCGCCACGTCTCGGGCACGGTGAGCACCGAGCATCCCAGGGCCGCGGTGATGCGGCGGGCCACGGCCACCGCCTGGGGCTCCCCGGTGACGGCCACGTAGGAGCCGGGCAGCCGCTCCGCCGCGGTGACCGGGTGGGCCAGCGACTGGAGGGGATGGAAGGATCCCACCGCGTACCCCCGGGCGTGGAGGGGAGCCATGAGGTCCGTGCCCAGGGCGCCGGAGAGGTGGAAGGCCGCGCACCCCGCCGGGGCCTCGCCCTGGCCCGCCAGCGCGTGGGCCATCTCGGGCACGACGCCGTCGGGCACCGCCAGGAAGACCGCGTCGGTCCCGGGCCCGGGGGCCGTCAGGCCGAACACGTACTCCGCCAGCCCCTGGATGAAGAGGGGGTGGGCCGGAGGCTCGGGGCGGCGTCCGCACACGACGAGCTCGCCCACGGCCTCCCGCTGCACCAGCGCGTACCCCAGCGAGAGCCCCGCCCGCCCCGGCCCCACGATGAGGACCCGGCCGGCCCCGCTCATGGCAGGCGCTCCACCGTCACGCCCTCCCGACCGTCGAGCCGGCCCACCACCGCGCCGGGCAGGCGCGCCGTCACCGTGATGGAGCGGCCCTCGTCCTCCCGCTCCAGCACCTCGCCCTCGCGGTAGAGGGAGGCCAGCGCCTCCCCGTCCTTGGCGGGCAGACGGATCCGCACCCGCGTGAGGCGGGCCCGCATCCGCGCCTTGAGCGTCTCCTTCAGCGGCTCCAGGGAGTCCTGGACCCACGCCGAGACGAAGACGGCGGGGAGGGGCTCCAGCGCCCGCACCCGCTCCTGGAGGGAGGTGCGCTCCTCCGGGGAGAGCTTGTCCATCTTGTTGAAGACCAGGACCTGCTCCACGCCGTCGAGCTCCAGCTCCTCCAGGACCTCCCGCACCACCTGGCGCTGCTCCTCCCGGTCCGGGTGGGAGGCGTCGATGACGTGGAGGAGCACGTCGGACTCCCGGGCCTCCTCCAGCGTCGAGCGGAAGGACGCCACCAGATGGTGGGGCAGCTTCCGGATGAAGCCCACGGTGTCGGTGAGGAGGGCGCTGTAGCCCGAGCCCAGCTCCACGCTCCGGGTCGCCGAGTCCAGCGTGGCGAAGAGGCGGTCCTCCACGAAGAGGTCGGCGCCGGACAGGGCGCGCAGGAGCGAGGACTTCCCGGCGTTGGTGTACCCCACCAGCGCCACCCGGAACTGCCCCCGGCGGCTCTTGCGCTGCACCTCGCGCGCCTTGGCCACGTCCCGGAGCTTGCTCTTCAGGTCCGCGATGCGGGTCCCGATGAGGCGCCGGTCCGTCTCGAGCTGGGTCTCGCCGGGGCCCCGGAGCCCGATGCCGCCCCGGATGCGGGAGAGGTGGCTCCACATGCGCCGGAGGCGCGGGAGGAGGTACTCGAGCTGGGCCAGCTCCACCTGCATGCGCGCCTCACGGGAGCGGGCGCGGGTGGCGAAGATGTCGAGGATGAGCTCCGAGCGGTCCATGACGCGGACGTCCAGGATCTCCTCCAGGTTCTTCCCCTGGGCCGGGCTGAGCTCCTCGTCGAAGATGACCAGGTTGGCCTCGCTCTCCTTCACCAGCTCGCCCAGCTCCCGGGCCTTCCCCTCGCCGATGTAGAAGCGGGGGTTGGGCGCGTCCAGCCGCTGCTGGAGGCGCCCCACCACCGTCCCGCCGGCGGTGTCGGTCAGCCGCGCCAGCTCCTCGAGGTGCTCGTCGGCCAGACGGAGGTCGACCTCGCGCCCCGGCGCCCCCACCAGGACCGCCTGGTCCACGGGGGTCTGCATGTCGATGAGCTGGGTGGGAATCGTGGCCTCCTCGGCCGGTCAGGGGCGGAGCGTGCCGCGCTCGTCGAAGGGGACCTCGAGGCCGCCCACGGGGGTGCGGAGCCGGACGGCTCCGTTGAAACGATAGTCAAGCGCGCCGTCGCGTAGAAGGCGCCCCGCGGCCCGTCCCACCGTCTCCAGGTCGAAGGGGACGTCCAGGGTGAGCCGGGTGGTGTCCTCCGCCGCCAGCACCACCGTCCGCTCCCGGTCCTCGCGCACCAGCGGGATCCAGAGGGTGTCCCCGTCGGGATCGGTGTCCGGATAGGCGAAGACGTACTCGTAGCCCCGCGTCTCCAGGTCGAACCCGTTGGGGTTGGCCACCTCGAGATCCACCTCGACGGTCCCGCCCCCGGTCAGGCTCAGCGACGCCAGGGAGACCCGGGCCACCCGCACCGTCGGCCGGTCGTAGAAGGCGGAGCACGCGGACAGGAGGAGCGCGCCCAGGAGGACGAGGGGGACGAGGCGGGCCCGGGAGCCGGCGGTCCGGCGGCGGGAGGGACGGGGTCGGGTCATGGTTCCTCGGACCCGGGAGCGGCGTCGGAGGTCCCCGGATCGTCCTCCGCCGGGACGCGGCCGGCCCGGCGGTCCGCCCACCAGGCCAGGCGGGCCGCGACCGTCTTCTCGAACCCGAACCGGCTGGGCTCGTAGAACCGCTCGCCTTCGAGGCGGTCCGGGAGGTAGACCTGCCGGGCCACCCCGTCGGGTTCGGAGGGGTCGTAGCGGTAGCCCTCCCCGTAGCCCAGGTCCTTCATGAGGGAGGTGGGTGCGTTGCGGATGTGGAGGGGGACCGGCTCGCCCGGCGTCTCCCGGGCCCGCTTCCGGGCGGCCTTCCACGCCTCGTAGGCCCGGACGGACTTGGGCGCCGTCGCCAGGTAGAGCGTGGCCTGGGCCAGCGCCAGCTCTCCCTCCGGCGCGCCCAGGAAGTGGAAGGAGTCCCGCGCCGCCACGGCCACCTGGAGCGCCTGGGGGTCCGCCATCCCGATGTCCTCGGACGCCATGCGCACCAGCCGTCGGGCGATGTAGAGCGGGTCCTCGCCCCCGTCGATCATGCGGGCCAGCCAGTAGAGCGCGCCGTCGGGGTCGGAGCCCCGCACCGACTTGTGGAGCGCCGAGATGAGGTTGTAGTGCTCCTCGCCGGACTTGTCGTAGGTGGCGAAGCGGTGCTGCAGCGCCTCCGCGGCCACCTCCCGGTCCACCCGCCCGCCCTCGCCCGCCAGGCGGGCCGCCGCCTCGAGGACGCCCAGCGCCCTGCGGGCGTCGCCGTCGGCCGCCTCGGCCACGAAGGCCAACGCGTCCTCGTCGGCGGTGACGCCGGTGGAGCCGAGCCCCCGTTCCTCCGACTCCAGGGCCTCCCGGAGGATCTCCAGGAGGTCCTCCGCCGAGAGGGGCTCCAGGACGTAGACCGGAGCCCGGGAGAGGAGGGGGCGGACGATCTCGAAGGAGGGGTTCTCGGTGGTGGCCCCCACCAGGATCACCGTGCCCGCCTCCACGTGGGGGAGGAAGGCGTCCTGCTGCGCCTTGTTGAAGCGGTGGATCTCGTCGCAGAAGAGGATCGTCTGCCGCCCCGTGGCCCGGAGCCGCTGGTCGGCCTCGCCGATGATCTCCCGCACCCGGGCGATCCCCTCGGTCACGGCGCTGAAGGGGACGAAGGTGACGTCGCACGCCTCGGCGACGATCCGGGCCAGCGTGGTCTTCCCGCTTCCCGGGGGCCCCCAGAGGATCATGCTGGCGGGCGTGCCCGTCTCCAGCATGGCCCGCAGGGCCTTTCCTGGTCCCAGGAGCTGCTCCTGGCCCCGGAACTCGTCCAGGGTCCGGGGGCGCATGCGGGCGGCCAGGGGCGCGCCCGCGCCCCGCCCCCGGGCGGCGTCCGAGGGTCCGGAGGCGTCCGCAGCGTCCCCGGCGGTCGACCCGGCGGCCGCGTTCCCCCCGAAGAGGTCCAGCTCGCTCATGCCTGCGCCTCCGTCCCGTCCTCCTCGACCATGCGGAGCACGTCGTCCCGGAGGAGCTCGGCGCGGTTCCGCTCCGGGTCCTCCAGGACCCGGTCCAGGAGGCGGTCCAGGAGCGTCCCGAAGCGAGGGCCGGGCCGGAGCCCCAGCCGGATCAGCTCCCGCCCGTCGATGGCCAGGTCCCCCACCTCGAGGGGCGGGTCGGCCCGGACCACGTCCCGGAGGCGGCGCCACCGGGCCACCAGCCCGTCCCCTTCCCCGTCCACCCGGGCCCGCGCCATCTCCAGGCGCACGGCGGCCCGCCAGTGGTCCCGCCCCACCCCCGCGAGCCAGCGCCGGAACGCCTCGTCGGGCTGGTCCTCCCCCGGGAGGGGCGGCGCCCCGGCCCGACGGGCCGTGTGGTCGGTCTTCACGTTGGAGAGGCGGAGCCGGACGAGGACGGCGGCCGCGTCCCTGGACGGGGTCTCCCCGAGGAGCGCGGCGAGACGGAGGAGGGGGCGCCCCCGGGGGAGGCGGTCCACCACGGCCAGGGTCCGGCCCCACGCCGCCTCGTCGAGCCCGGCCAGCTCGGGGTAGAGGACCGCCAGCGCCCCGGAGCTGCGGTAGAGCTCCAGCGCCCGGGAGGGCCGGGGATCGGCGTCCAGGATCTTGAGGAGCTCGTCCCGCACGCGCTCGGCGGAGAGCTCGGTCAGGTGCGGCGTCCCGGCCTGGAGCGCCTCCCACGTCCGGCGCTCCACCTCGAGGTCGAAGAGGGCCGCGAAACGGAGCCCCCGGAGCACCCGCAGCCAGTCCTCCTCGAACCGCTCGGCGGGCTCTCCCACGGTGCGCAGGACCCCCCGCTCCAGATCCCGCGCCCCTCCGTAGGGATCGCGGAGCTCCTTGCGGAGCGCGTGCCAGGCGACGGCGTTGATGGTGAAGTCCCGCCGGGCCAGGTCCTCCTCCAGGGTGTCGGCGAAGGCCACGACGGCGTGCCGGCCGTCGGTCTCCACGTCCCGGCGGAAGGTGGTCACCTCGTAGAGCGTCCCGTCGCCGGCCAGGACCCCCACCGTGCCGTGCTCGACCCCGATGGGGATCGTGCGCCGGAAGAGGGACTGGACCTCGTCGGGCCGGGCCCGGGTCGCCAGGTCCCAGTCGCCCGACGGGCGGCCGGCCAGCACGTCGCGGACGGCGCCCCCCACGCACCAGGTGGGGTGTCCGGCGTCCTCCAGGGTGCCCACGACCCAGCGGGCCGAAGGCGGCGGCGAGGGGCGTCGGGACGTCTTCACCCCACCAGCACCGCCCCACCGTTCACGTTCAGGATCTCCCCCGTCACGTGCCGCCCCAGCTCGGAGCAGAGGAAGAGGATCGGGCCCGCCACGTCCTCGGGGCTCGCGACCCGGCCCAGGGGGATGGACGCCTCGATGCGCTCGCGCTCGCCGCCCGCGTAGGCGGGAGCGGCCATCTCGGTGTCGATCCAGCCCGGAGCCACGCAGTTCACCGTGGCGTCCCGGGGGGCGAGCTCCACGCAGAATCCCTTGACCAGGGAGATCATGGCGCCCTTGGTGGCGGCGTAGTCGGCGTGGAACGCCTCGCCCCGCTGGCCGGCGGTGCTGCCCACCAGGACCACCCGACCTCCGTCCCGCAGTCGCCGCGCGGCGGCGCGGCAGACGTAGAAGAGGGAGCTCAGGTTCACCTGGACCGTGCGGTGCCACTGCTCGTCGGTCATGTCCGCCATGGCGGCGGGCTCCGAAGGCCAGATCCCGTGGTTCCCCACCACGATGTCCAGCCCGTCGAACTCCTCGTCGGCCCGGGCGAAGAGGGCCTCGACGCCCTCGGGCTCGGCCAGGTCGCCGCCGTGGGCCCAGGCGTGGGCGCCCAGCTCCCGGAGCTCGGCCACGGTCTCCTCGGCGTCGGCGGCGCGGGACCGGTACGCGATCCCCACCGAGGCGCCGGCGCGGGCCAGGAGGCGGGCGGTGGCGCGACCGACGCCCCGGGAGCCGCCGGTGACCACCGCGTTCTTCCCCTTCAGGTCGATGAAGCTCACGACGTCTCCTCGTCTTCGTCCTCGTCGTTCCCGGCCGCGGAGGGCGGGCTCGCGGCCATCCACTTCCCTCCCACCTCGGCCAGGTGGTGGCGCTCCGACTCCAGGATCTCGGCGAGGACGGCCCGGGTGGGCTCGTCGTCCACCTCCTCCAGGGCGTCCTCGTACCAGGCGACCTCCTCCTCCTCCCGGCGGCGGGCCTCCTCCTCCCACCCCTCCAGCTCCACCTCGGGCGCGGCTGCCCCGCCTCGCTCCCCCGGCGCGCCCCCCAGCTCCAGGAGACGGGCCGTGAGCCGCGAGACGTGGTGCTGCTCGTCGGCCAGGAGCTCGTTCAGCCGCTCGGCCGCGGCGGCGTCCCCGGCCACCTCGGCCCGGGTCGACAGGGTGCGGTACCAGCGTGCGTGGGCGCGCTCACGGGCGGCGCCACGGCGCAGGAGCTCCAGCAGCTCATCCACGGGAGGCCTCCGGGTCCGGGGACGCGCCGGTCACGGCTTCGTCCACGAGGTCACAGATGACGTGGCCCAGGGCCAGGTGGATCTCCTGGGCCCGGGCGGTGACGTCGGTGGGGACGACCACGGCCTCGTCCACCAGGTCGCGGAGCCGCCCCCCGCCCCTGGCCAGGAAGGCCACGGTCCCCACCCCGGCGGCGCGGGCGGCGCGGGCGGCCTCCACCAGGTTCTCCGAGTTCCCGCTGGTGGAGTGGAGGACCAGGAGATCCCCGGGCCGCGCCAGCGCCTCCACCTGCCGGCGGAAGACCGACGTGAAGCCGTAGTCGTTCCCCCCGGCGGTGAGGATGGAGGTGTCGGTGGTGAGTGCCAGCGCGGGCAGCGGGCGGCGCTCCCGGGCGAACCGCACCACGTACTCGGCGGCCAGGTGCTGGGCGTCCGCCGCGGACCCCCCGTTCCCGCAGAAGAGGACCTTCCCGCCGGCGTCGAAGGTGTCCAGGATGCGCCGCGCCACGCGTGCGGTCACGCCCGCCAGCTCCTCCCCTGTGCGCGTGGCGAGCTCCGCCAGCTCCTCGAGCTGCCGCGCCACCTCGTCGGCCGCGCCCTCCCGGCGCCGCCCGTCCCGTGCGTCGCTCATGCCGGCTCCGGGCTCAGGAGCTCCCGGACCTTGGCCCAGAAGCCCCGCTCCTCGGGGAGCCCGGGCACCGGGAGCGGCGCTTCGTCCCGGAGGACGCGCGCCGGGTTGGTGAGGCTCAGGTGCACCCAGGCCTCGTGGCCGCCCAGCTCCTCGAGCCGCTCGGCCGCCCGGGCGTGGTAGAGGCTCGCCTCGGGTCGCCCGTGGAAGTCCGAGGCCATGTAGTCGGCCCAACCCCGCCGGAGGAGGCGGTGGGCCAGCGTCCGGGCCTCGGCTCCGTAGCGGGAGACCAGCGAGCCGTAGTTGACCTGGAGGTAGGCCCCCGCCGACTTCCACGCCGCCGCCAGCTCCAGGTCGATCCCGATGTAGCGCTCCGGATGGGCGACGATGGGGTGGAAGCCCTGGGCGCGGATCCGCTCCACCACCTGGACGGTTCCCGGGGGAAGCTGCAGCCGCGGCCACTCCACCAGGACGAACGACGTCCCGGCCATGCGCATGCGGGGGTCCGACAGGTCCACCTCGGGCACGTCCAGCATGACCTCGTGGCCCCGCCGGAAGGTCACCTCCGGGAAGCGCTCCCCCACGGCCTGGGCGGCGCGGTCGAAGGCCTCGCCCACCTCGCCCAGGCGCTCCTCCAGCGCCTCGGGCGCCAGGGAGAGGGACCCGTCCAGGTGAGGGGTGGTGACGATCTTCCGGATGCCCCGGCGGGTCATCCGCTCAACCGAGTCCAGCACGTCCTCGAGGGAGCGAGCCCCGTCGTCCACGGCGGGGACGAGGTGGCTGTGGATGTCCGCGAAGGAGGTGAGGTCCGAATCCATCAGCGATCGGCTGTGGCGACGGCGCCCACCAGGGCTTCCAGGACCGCGTCGGCGTCGGCCGCGTCGAGAGCGGCCTCGCAGGCGTAGGTCAGGAGGGCGTCGGCCAGGAGGAGATCATAGGCGCTCTCTCGTACACGCCCCGGCCGGCCGCGTGCCCCGGCGAGGGCGTCGAGGCCGACCTCCGCCAGCGCCCGGGCCCGGGCGTCGGGGTCCGAGGCTCCGGCGCCGGGGGCGTCCTCCGCCACGGCCTCCAGGCGGGCCCGGGGCTCCCGGGGCGGGACCGGGCGCCGGTCCCCGAGCCAGGCGGCCAGGGCGCTCACGAGCCCTCCTCCAGGAGCCGGCGGACCACGTCGGCCCCGGTGCGCAGCGCCTCGTCCAGCCGGGCCGGCTCCTCGACGCCGGCCTGGGCCAGATGGGGGCGTCCGCCTCCCCGGCCGCCCACGACGGAGGCGACCTCGCGCACCACCGCGTCGGCCTTCACGCCGCGGGAGATGAGCTCGTCGGTGACGAAGGCGAAGAGGGTCCGCTTCTCGCCGGGCATCTCGGCGGCCAGGACCGCCACGCCGACCTCGCCGCCTTCCAGGAAGGCGTCGCCCCAGCTCCGGGCGTCTCCGGCGTCCCGGGCGCGCAGGCGCACCCCCCGGTAACGGGCGGTGCCCCCCTCGGGCAGCTGCATCTCCTCCACGGCCACTTCCGTCTCGCCGGAGCCGCCCTCGCGCCGGAGCTCCTCCAGGAGGTCCTCCAGCTCGGCCTTCTCCGCCAGGAGCTGCTCGGCCCGGTGCTCCAGGTTGTCGGGCTGCGTGCGGAGGACCGCCGCCGCGTCCTCGAGGCGGCGCTCCCGCTCACGCAGGAACGCGTAGGCGCCGGGCCCCGTCAGGGCCTCGACCCGGCGGACGCCCGCCGCGACGCCGCTCTCCCCCACCAGGCGGAAGAGCCCGATCTCGCCGGTGTGGCGCACGTGCGTCCCGCCGCAGAGCTCGGTGCTCACGCCCGGGACGTCCACCACCCGGACCTCGTCGCCGTACTTCTCTCCGAAGAGGGCCATGGCCCCCCGCTCCACCGCCTCGTCGTAGGTGGAGTGGCCGATCTCCACCGGATGGTCCGCCCACACGGCGCGGTTGACCAGCTCCTCCACCCGCTCCCGCTCCTCGGGGGTCATGGGGGCGGTGTGGGCGAAGTCGAAGCGGAGGCGGTCCGGGGCCACCAGCGAGCCCCTCTGCACCACGTGCTCCCCGAGGACCTCCCGGAGGGCGGCGTGGAGCAGGTGGGTGGCGGTGTGGTTCCGCTCCGTGTCGCGCCGGGCCCGGGCGGGGACGACGGCCTCGACGGCCGCGTCGGCGTCCGGGGCCTCGAAGGAGCCCTCCACCGATCCCAGAACGGCGGTGCGGCCCCCGATGGAGCGGACCTCGTCCACCTCCAGGGTCCACCCGTCGCCCTGGACGGTGCCACGGTCGGACACCTGCCCGCCGCTCTCCAGGTAGAAGGGGTTGTCCCGGAGGACGAGGCCCACGCGGTCCCCCTCCCGGCGCCAGGCCAGGACGGTGGTCTCGCACCCCGTGCGCTCGTAGCCGACGAAGCGCTGGTCGCCCTCCGCCGCCTCGGCCCACCCCTCCGAGAGGTCCTCGTCGTCCAGCGACACCCCGGACGCCGCCCGATCCGCCCGGGAGCGGGCCCTCTGGTCCTCCAGGGCGGCCTCGAAGCCGGCCACGTCCACCTCGTACCCCCGCTCCTCCGCCATGAGCTGGGTCAGGTCCAGGGGAAAGCCGAAGGTGTCGTACAGCCGGAAGGCCTCGTCCCCGGGGATCACCCGGGCGCCGGTCCCGTCCGCCGGCCCGTCCTCGGGCGCCAGCTCGTCGAAGCGGCCCAGCCCCCCCTCCACCGTGGCCAGGAAGCGCTCCTCCTCGGCCCGGGTCGCGCGGAGGAGGTGGTCCCGCCGCTCCGCGAGCTGGGGGTACGCGTCGGCCATGGTCTCCACCACCGCCTCCACGACGTGGACCAGGGTGGGCTCCCGCCGACCCAGGAGCCACGCGTGCCGCACCGCCCGCCGCAGGATGCGGCGGAGCACGTAGCCCCGCCCCTCGTTGGAGGGGAAGACGCCGTCGGCCAGGAGGAAGGCGACCGCCCGGGCGTGGTCCGCCAGGACCCGGTAGCTCACGCTCTCCTCGGCCTCGGGGTCGTAGGGACGCTCCACCACCTCGGCCACCCGGTCCAGGAGCGGGCGGAAGAGGTCGGTGTGGTAGTTGGAGTCGGCCCCCTGGAGGACCATGGCGAAGCGCTCCAGGCCGGCCCCGGTGTCCACGCTCTGGGCGGGGAGGGGATGGAGCTCGCCGGCCTCGTCCCGGTCGAACTGCATGAAGACCAGGTTCCAGAGCTCCACGATCTCCCCGGCGTCGGAGGCGCGGACGAACTCGTCCACGTCCTGCTCGGCGGGGACCTCGTCCCGGAGGTCGTAGTGGATCTCCGAGCAGGGACCGCAGGGCCCCGTGTCGGCCATCTGCCAGAAGTTGTCCTTGTCCCCCAGACGGAACACGCGCTCCGCGGGCAGACCCACCACCTCGGTCCACAGCTCGGCGGCCTCGTCGTCGGTGTGGTGCACGGTGGCGTAGAGGCGGGCGGGGTCCATGCCGAAGACGTCCGTCACCAGCTCCCAGGCGAACTCCACCGCGTCCCGCTTGAAGTAGTCCCCGAAGGAGAAGTTGCCCAGCATCTCGAAGAAGGTGTGGTGCCGCGCCGTCCGGCCCACCTCCTCCAGGTCGTTGTGCTTCCCTCCGGCCCGGACGCACTTCTGGGAGGTGGCGGCCCGGGAGTAGCCCGGGTCCTCCTGGCCCAGGAAGACGCGCTTGAACTGGACCATCCCGGCGTTGGTGAACAGGAGGGTGGGATCGTCCTGCGGCACCAGCGGCGAGGACGGGCGGACCTCGTGCCCGCGCTCGCGGAAGTAGTCCAGGAACTGCTGTCGGATCTCGGCGGCCTTCATGCTTGCCTGGTGTGTCGGGGTGGGCACCGGGGGGTCGTGCCGGCGCGTCCGGCGATGGGAGCCCTCAACATAACCGGAGGCTCCGAAGGGGCTCAATGCGGCGCGGAGCCACGACGGGGTCGCGGCGCGGGCCGGCGCCCGGGCGCCCCCCCGGTACGGCGCGAGGGTCCCGGGGACGTCCCCGGGACCCTCGCGTGGTCTCCGTCGTGGGGACCGGGTGGCCCCGCTCCGCGGACTCAGGCCTCGGCGGCCTCGTCCTCGGCGTCCTCTTCGTCCTCGTCGGGCCCGAGGCCCATGGCCACCTTGAGGCGCTCGCCGATCTCGTCGGCGACGTCGGGGTTCTCGGAGAGGAACTGCTTGCAGTTCTCCTTCCCCTGGCCCAGGCGGAGGTCCCCGTAGGAGTACCAGGAGCCCGACTGCTCCACGATGTCGTTCTCGACGCCCAGGTCGATGAGGAGCCCGGTGTGGCTGATCCCCTCGTTGTACTGGATGTCGAACTCGGCCTGACGGAAAGGCGGAGCGCACTTGTTCTTCACGACCTTCACCCGGGTCCGGTTCCCGACCACGTCGGTGCCGTCCTTGACGGCCCCGATGCGGCGGATGTCGAGGCGCAGGGAGGCGTAGAACTTCAGCGCCCGCCCACCGGAGGTCGTCTCGGGGCTGCCGAACATGACCCCGACCTTCTCCCGGATCTGGTTCGTGAAGATCACCGAGGTGTTGGAGCGGTTCACCGCGCCGGTGAGCTTCCGCAGCGCCTGGCTCATGAGGCGGGCCTGGAGCCCGACGTGGGAGTCGCCCATCTCGCCCTCGATCTCGGCCCGGGGCACGAGCGCCGCCACCGAGTCGATGACCACCACCGCCACCGCGTTGCTCCGGATGAGCACCTCGGCGATCTCCAGCGCCTGCTCGCCGGTGTCGGGCTGGGACACCAGGAGGTTGTCCACGTCCACGCCCAGGCGGCGGGCGTAGTTGACGTCCAGGGCGTGCTCCGCGTCGATGAAGGCCGCCACGCCGCCCTGCTTCTGGGCGTTGGCGATGACGTGGAGACAGACCGTGGTCTTACCCGAGGACTCGGGGCCGTAGATCTCGCTGATGCGACCCCGGGGGAAGCCGCCCACGCCGATGGCGGCGTCGAGGTTGATGGCCCCGGTGGGGATCGCCTCGATGCGCACCTTGGCGCCGTCGAGCCCCATGCGCATGATGGCGCCCTTGCCGTACGACCGCTCGATCTGGTTGATGGCCGTGGTGAGGGCCTTTTCCTTCTCGTCGCTCAGTTCCGCCGTCGCCATCGCTGCACCTTCTGGGTTCGTGACTCGAAGCACCGGGACGGGGTGTCCCGATTGGCCCAAGGTAGGAAACCCGAAGAGAAAGCGAAAGTGCCACCGGGGGCTCCCTGGGCGCGTCCTCAACGTAAGGCGGCGGGCCCGGTCACCGGAATGCCCGTGCGGGACGCCCGGGCCCGCGCCGGACGCGTCGGGACGCCGCGGCCCCACCGAGGCCCCGGCTTGCCCCGACGGAACCGCCGGGGCATGTGGTGGGTTGTGGCTGCGCCCCCCTCCCCTTCCCTCCGGAGCCCCATGACCCCCAAGGACACCGACCTCCTCGCCATCGGAGGCGGCACGGCCGGGCTCGTCTCCGCCGCCGGCGCCGCGTACCTCGGCGTCTCCGCCACCCTCGTGGAGCGGGCGGCGCTGGGTGGGGACTGCCTCTGGACCGGGTGCGTGCCGTCCAAGGCCGTCCTGGCGTCGGCCCGCCTGGCCCACGCCATGCGCCACGCCGACGACCTGGGCCTCCGGGGCGCCTCTCCCGGCGACGCCTTCGGCGACGTCATGGCCCGCATGCGCGCCGCCCGTGACCGGGTGGCCCACCACGACGATCCGGAGCGCTTCCGGGCCATGGGAGTCGACGTGCGCTTCGGCGAGGCCCGGTTCGTGGCCCGCGACGTCGTGGAGGTGGAGGGTGTGGGCCGGTTCCGCTCCAAGCGCATCGTCCTGGCCACCGGGGCCCTCCCCGTGGCTCCGCCCGTGCCCGGGTTGGCCGAGGCCGGCTACCTCGACCACCACTCGGTCTTCGAGACCGACGCGCTGCCGCCCCGTGTTGCGATCCTGGGGGCCGGCCCCATCGGGCTCGAGTTCAGCCAGGTCTTCTCCCGGCTCGGCGCCGACGTCACGGTGATCGAGATGCTCCCCCGGATCCTCCCCCGGGAGGACGAGGAGCTGGCCGGGACGCTCCAGGGGCTCCTGGAGGCCGAGGGGATCCGCTTCCTTCTGGGGACCCGGGCCGAGCGGGTCGAGAGGCGTGCCGACGCCAAGGTGGTCCACACCGACGGCGGTGCGGCCGTCGAGGCGGACGAGCTCTTCGTGGCCACCGGGCGCCGCCCGGCCATCGAGGGGCTGGGGCTGGACCGGGCGGGAGTCCGGACCGAGGACGGGGCGGTGGTGGTGGACGACCGCCTCCGGACGTCGAACCCCGGCGTCTGGGCCGCCGGGGACGTGACCGGCGGCATGCAGTTCACCCACCTCGCCGACGCCATGGCCAAGACGGTGCTCCGCAACGCCCTCGTCCCGGGATCCTCGAAGCTGGACGACTCCAACGTCCCGCGTGTGACCTACACCGATCCGGAGCTGGCCCACGTGGGGCTGTCCCGGGAGGAGGCCGAGGCCGAGGGGGGGACGACCTACACGTACGGCTTCGACGACCTGGACCGGGCCATCGTGGACGCGGAGACCGCGGGCCGGGTTGCCATCCACGCCGACGGGAAGGGCCGGATCCTCGGCGCGTCGATCCTGGGCGCCCACGCCGGGGAGCTCCTCATGCCCCTGGTCCTGGCCCGGAAGCACGGGCTGAAGCTCTCCGACGTGGCCGACACGATCTTCCCCTACCCCACCCGGGTCGAAGGCGTGAAGCGGGCCGCCGACGCCTACCAGCGCACACGCCTCGAGGGATTCGGCGGGACGCTGCTCAAGAAGGTGATCTCGTGGACGACGTGAGCGGGGGCCGGACGGAGGACGAGGCCGGGTCCCCGGGAGAGGACGGCGCACGAGGCCGACCCATCCTGAAGCTGGCGCTCCTCGGGGCGCTGGTGGCGGGCGGCGTGGCCGTGGCCACCCTCACGCCGCTGGGGGACTACCTGAGCCGTGAGGGGATCCAGGAGGCCATCGCCTGGCTCCGGGGCTCGACCTGGGCGCCGGTGATCTTCATCGCGGTCTACGCCACCGCCACGGCGCTGGCCGTCCCCGGCTCCGTCCTGACGCTGGCCGGCGGGGCGCTGTTCGGCGTGTTCTGGGGCACGATCTACAACACCATCGCCGCCAACCTCGGGGCCAACGCGGCGTTCGGCGTGGCCCGGTTCCTGGGGCGGGACGGCGTCCGGACGCTGGCCGGAGACCGCCTGGAGGCGCTGGACCGGGCCGCGGAGAATCACGGCTTCCGCGGGCTGCTCACCCTCCGGCTCATCCCCGCCGTCCCCTTCAACGCCCTGAACTTCGGGATGGGCCTGACCGCCATCTCCTGGGGCGCGTACGCCCTGGCCACCCTGGTGGGCATCTTCCCGGGCACGCTGGTGTACACCCTGTTCGCCGACGCCCTGCTGGCGGGCTCCCGGGAAGCGTCCCGCGAGGCCCTGATCCGCGTCGTGGTGTCCGGCGTCCTCCTGGTCGGGCTGAGCTTCCTGCCCACCCTGGCCAGGAAGCTCGGCCTCCGCCTTCCCGGATCCAGAGGAGACGACGACGTGCCCACCACCACCACCACCACCCTGGTCCTCCTGGCCGCGGCCGCCCTCGCGCTCCCGGCGGGCGGGGTGGCGCAGGGACTCCCGTCCCACGAGCCCTTCACCGCGGTCCTCCAGCAGGTCGTGGAGGAGCCACGGGTGGACTACGCGGCGCTGAAGGCCCGGCGGGGGGCGCTGGACGCCTACCTGGAGACGCTGGCGCGGACGTCGCCCGGGGCGCTGGAGGCCGCCTCCCGGGACGCCCGGCTGGCGTTCTGGATCAACGCCTACAACGCCTGCATGCTGCGCCTGGTCGTGGACCACTATCCCATCCAGGAGCGGGGAGGGCTCCTGGGGTGGCTCCGGAGCCTGGTGCTCGACCGGCCCGACGATTCGGTCTGGCAGATCGACGACGTCTTCACCCGGGAGCACTGCCGCGTGGCCGGTGAGGCCCGCTCCCAGGACGAGATCGAGCACGAGATCATCCGCCCGGGCTTCCAGGAGCCCCGGATCCACTTCGTCGTGAACTGCGCGGCGCGGAGCTGCCCCACCCTCTGGGACCGGGCCTACGGGGCCGAGACGCTGGACGAGCAGCTCGAGGCCGCGGTGGAGGCCTTCGTGGCGGACCCCCGCCACTTCGAGGTGACGCGGGGCGCCGACCCGACGCTCCGCCTGAACAAGGTGCTGGACTGGTACCGGGACGACTTCGGAGGGGTGGACGGCCTGCGGGCGTTCTTCCAGCCGTACGTCGGGCCCGACCTCGGCGAGCTCATCCTGGACCCGGCCACGCGCGTCGAGTTCTTCGAGTACGACTGGACGCTCAACGACACCTCCCCGTGACCCCCGGGTCGGACCCGGGCCTCTCGGTGGTGATCCCCACCCTGGACGAGGCCGCCCTCCTCCCGACGCTCCTGGGGGACCTGGCCGGCCTGGGCGGGGTGGAGGTCGTCGTGGCCGACGGAGGCTCCACCGACGACACGGTGGCGCGCGCCCGGGCCGCCGGGGCGCGTGTGGTCCGGGCCCCGCGGGGGCGGGGACGCCAGCTCCGCGCCGGCGCCCGGGCCGCCAAGGGGCCGTGGCTCCTGTTCCTCCACGCCGACGCGCGCTTTCCGCCGGAGGCGGCCGCCGCGGTCCGCGCCTTCCTCTCGGACGCCGACCCGGGTCGCGCGGCCCACTTCCGCTTCGCGGTGGACGCCAGCGGATGGCCGTGGCGCCTCCTGGAGGCGGGACAGCGCCTCCGTGAAGGCGTCCTGGGCCTCGTCTACGGGGACCAGGGCCTCCTGGTGCACCGGAGGCTCTACGAGGCCGCCGGCGGCCACCCGGACTGGGCCCTCATGGAGGACGTGGCCCTCGTGGACCGGCTCCGTGAGGTCGGTGGGCTGGAGCCCCTGGACGCCGCGCTCCCCAGCAGCCCGCGGCGGTACCGCCGCGAGGGCGTCCTGGCGCCGCTCCGCAACGCCGCCCTCCTCCTCCTCTTCCGCGCCGGGGTGGCCCCGGAGCGCCTCGCCCGCTGGTATCCGACCCCGGGGAAGCCTCCCGCCGGCGACACCGGACCCGCGGAGGAGCGGCGGCCGGAGGCCCGGACGCTGGTGGTCTTCGCCAAGGCGCCCCGCCCGGGCACGGTGAAGACCCGCCTGGCCGCGGACGTGGGGGAGGCCGAGGCCGCCCGCATCTACCGGGCGCTGGGCCGGGGGGTCGTGGACGGGGTCCGTGACGGGCCGTGGCGCACGGTCGTGGCCTTCTCCCCTCCGGACGCCCGGGAGGAGGTGGCGGCCTGGCTGGACCCGGGGGAGCTCGACTTCGATCCCCAGACGAGCGGGGACCTGGGTCTCCGGATGGACGCGGCGCTGACGGCCGAGCTGGGCCGGGGCGCGGACCGCGTCTGCCTCGTGGGGACCGACGCGCCGGGGGTCGACGCCGGAGTCGTGCGGGAGGCGTTCCGCGCGCTGGCCGCCGCGGACGTGGTGCTCGGGCCCGCCCGGGACGGCGGGTACTACCTGGTCGGCCTCAAGCGCCCGACCCCCGGCCTCTTCCAGGACATCCCGTGGAGCACGCCGGAGGTCCTGGAACGAACCCTCGAGCGTGCCCGGGAGCTGGACCTCCACGTCCGCCTCCTGCGCCCCCTGGCCGACGTGGACCGTCTGCCCGACGTGCCGCGGGAGCTCCTCCCCACGCCGAAGGGCTCGTAGCGGCGCTTCCGGGGGGTCCCGAGCCCACCTCCGGAGGCGCGGCGGGCGTGCGGGGCGGGCCGGCTTGCATCCGGGGTGGCGCCCACAGATGTTTCCGGTCCCCCCCGGGACCGCCGACGGAGCCCATGGAGTCCACCACCACACGCCGCCGCCGCCTCCGCCTCGACGAGGTCGTCCACGACGTCGCCCCCGACGGGCGATGCCGCATGGCCGTCACCCTGGAGTGGGCCGGCGTGGAGAAGGTCGGAAGCGCCGACGGCGTGGAGACCGCGCAGGGCCGGCTGCGGGCCGTGGCCCTCGCCACCGTGGAGGCCGTGGCCCGCTCCACCGAAGGGCTCGAGCTCGACCTGGCGGGCGTGAAGAGCGTTCGGGCCTTCGACGGCTGGGTGGTGATCGTCCGGGTGAACGTACGGGAGGGGGGCTCCGCCACCCGGCTCCTGGGCGCCGTGCCCGCCGAGCGCGAAGACGGCGTCCTGCGCGCCACCGCCCAGGCGGTCCTCGACGCGGTGAACCGGGTGACCGAGCTGTACATGCCCGAGTGAGCCCGGGGTGCGCGGTCCGCGCACCCCACCAACGAAGAACGGCCCGCCCGGCTTTCGCCGGACGGGCCGTTTTTCTTCGTTCCAGCGTAGGGGCTTACTGACCCCGGGTCCGCTGGAGACCGTACTCGTAGGGCTGCCACACGCCCGGGGTCACCGGGACGTAGAGCATGTCGAACGGACGGTCGGCGTTCCGCATGGCGAAGAGCGGCACGCCCATGTACTCGCCCACGCGCATCAGGTCGGGGCAGTCGAGGCGGACCTCGTTGCCCGACTTGTCGTAGCGACGCTGCTCGAACGTGATCGGCTCGTCCTCGATGAACCAGGTCTCGTCCGCCGCGTAGTCGCCGGCGAAGACGACGCCGGGACGCAGGTCGTCGATGTTCTGACGCATCGGGCCCACCAGCGTGTCGCCCTGGGCGGTCACGCGGATGTCCACGGACTCACCGGTCGCGAGACAGATGGAGGAAAGCGTGCCGTCGGGCAGCGCCCGCTCCACCTCACGCGTGATGCGGATGGTGTCGGCCGGAGGCGCCGGGAGGCGCACGGTGTCCGGCTGGGGCCGCTCCATCAGGGACGGCTTGCAGAGGCCACCCTGGCTCGGGCAGAGGGCCACGGAGGCCAGCACGCCGAACTTGGGGTAGCGGTACTCGCTGTAGTATCCCGGAGGCGCGTCGTCCAGCGGGTCGCCGTAGTTCGTGCCCAGCACGTGGGCGCCGACCCGGAAGCCGCTGAAGTCGAGCTGGGTGCCGAGGTTGATGTCGAACCCGTTGTACTCGCCCAGGAAGCTCCACACGGCGTTCTCGCCGAGCCCGAAGTGGATGCCGGATCCGAAGAACCAGCCGTCGGAATCCGCGAAGCGGTAGAAGTCGAACTCGTCCCCGTCGCTGAACATCCCGCTGCCGAAGCCGGCGTTGACGGTGATGTCGTGCTGGGGCAGCCAGCCGGGATCGTAGCCGCGCAGGTGCGCCGTGGCGACTCCGTAGAGGCTGAGCTCGGTGCTGTTGGTCTCGTCTCCGGCGCCCGCGAGACCGATGTCCTCCTGGAACCGGCGGTCGGGGAAGCCGAGCCGCGGCGGCTGGTAGTCGTCCTGGCCGCTTCCGGCGAAGGTCGGCGCGGTCACGTAGCGCGCGCCCACCGCCAGGCCGATGCCCTGGTTCTCGGGCTTGATGAGGGCCAGGCGTCCGAAGAGGCCCCACATGTCCCCACCGGCATCGTCGTCGTTGAACGACTGGAAGGTGGCGCCGACCTCGGCACGGTCGAAGAGACCGAGGGTCACGGAGCCATCCTGGAAGTACTCGTCGACCCCCGGACCCCAGCCGGTCGTCCGGCCGAACTCGTCGGTGGCCAGAGACTGGTCGATGTCAACGAAGAATCCCGAGTACGTCCCCTTGATGGCGAGGTGGGGAAGGACGCTGGCCACCGGCGTATCCATGAACCCCGAACCGTACCGGAGCGTGCTGGGCATGGTGGTGGTCTGGGCCTGGAGCCCCGGAGCGACCAGCGCCAGGGCTACGCCCGTGGCTGCCAGAAGTCCAAAGCGACTCCGTTGGGTCTTCATTTCAGAATGCCTCCTTGGGGATGTAGACGAGACTCTGCAAAAAGAACCTCGCGAGCTGAACTGAGTCACGAAACTGAATCTAGGGGCAATGCGAGAACCATGCCATCTTTTCCCGCCCCCGCCGCACCCAACCGAACGGGTGCTCCACGGAGAACGCGCAAACCCATGCGGGACAGACACTTTCCTCCTTCCCCCCTACAGCCGGCACCCCGCCGGCCCCCAAATGTTTCCCCGCCTGCGGACGGGCTGCGACATGGCATAATCGAAGACTCCGTGCTTGCACCGTCGAATTTCCGTCCGCGGCCCGGTTCAGTCCTCCAGCCGCCGGTCCAGTCGGGCCAGGCGACGAGCGACCGCCACCACCCATCCGAACACGAGGATCCAGGCCACGGCGTAGGCATAGAAGACGAACCGGTACGGGCGCATGCTCTGGCTGGCCAGGGAGCCCGCCTGCTGCGCCGCCACGGGCGCGGCGAGCGCGACCAGGGCGACCGCCACGAAGGCGAGGGCCGCGATCCCGAGGAAGCGTCTGGACGGCATGGATGAACGACTCCGGTCGTGAGAGATCATCGGGCCTCCGCGCGGGCACGGAGGAGCGCGACGTGGCGGGCGCCCTCGAGGGCGTAGCGGAGGAGGAAGACGCCGAGGAAGAGGAGGGTGAACGAGCCGAGGCCCACCATCAGCGTCACCAGCATGTCCGGGTGGAGGGAGGGTCCTTCGGGCTTCATGACCACGGGCTCGGGATGCAGCGAGCGGAACCAGATCACGCTCAGGTGGATCAGCGGGATGTCCAGCGCGCCCACGATCCCGACCACCGCGGCGAAGCGCTTGCCCCGCTCCGGGTTCTCCGTGGAGGAGCGGACCATGAAGTACCCCAGGTAGATGAACCAGAGCAGGAGCGTGAGGGTCAGCCGCGGCTCCCACGTCCAGAAGGTGCCCCAGGCCACCTTCCCCCAGAGCGGCCCGGTGAGGAGGACGATGGTGGTGAAGACCATCCCCCCCTCCGCCGCCGAGACCGCCGCCTGGTCCAGCTTGTCCTCGCCGAGCCAGAGGTAGGTGGCGCTGCAGAGCGCCACGATCCCGAAGGCGAAGAACGCGACCCACGCCGCCGGGACGTGGATGTAGAAGATCCGCTGGATCACGCCCATGCTGGATTCGGTGGGCACCCAGAAGAAGACCAGCCAGTGGAGCACCAGCGTCCCGGCCACCCCCAGGGTGGCCAGCACGGCTCCGGAGATGCGAAGGCTCTTGGAAGGCATCATTCCTCGACGACGAAGCGGAAGAGACCGGCGCCGGCCGCCACGGCCAGCAGGGCGAAGGCGCCGAGCATGCGCAGGTTCCCGGCCACCTCGGCCACGGGCCGGTCCGCGAGGAGGCGGCTGGTGGCCGAGACCCCGTAGATCACCATGGGGACCAGGAGCGGGAAGACAAGGATGGGAAGGAGCGTCTCCCCCATGTGCGTCCCGGTGGAGACGGCGCTGAAGAGCGTGCCCAGGGCCACGAAGCCCAGGGCCCCCAGCGCCAGCGCCAGGAGGAGCATCCCGGGGCTCGCGCCCAGCTCCACCTGGAAGAAGAGGGCGAAGACGCCGACGATGAGCACGGCCACGATGAAGAGGAGGACGAAGTTGGCCAGCGTCTTCCCCAGGAAGACCGCGTCCTTGGGGGCCGGGCTCGTGAGGATGCCCTGGAAGGCCCCGTCCTGCGCTTCGAGGTGGAAGGTCCGCCCGATGCCGAGGAGGCCCCCGAAGACCAGCGTCATCCAGATGAGGCCGGCGGCGATGTCCTGGGGGCGGACGATCGTCTTGTCCACCGAGTAGTTGAAGAGGACCCCGGCCAGGACCGCGAAGGCGGCCATGGCCGCGATCCGCTCGCGGGTCCGGAGCTCCAGGAGGAGGTCCTTCCAGACGATGGCGTAGACCTGGCCGAGATACGTGCTCACCGGTGTCGGGCCTCCACGACCTCGTGGTAGCGACGCTCGAACGTTCCTGCGTCGATCTCGGACCGGGGCGCCTCCCACGCGAAGCGACCCCGGACCTGGATGGCGATGCGGTTCGAGAGCTCCAGACCCTCGCCCAGGTTGTGGGTCACCATGACCACCGTCCGGTGCCCGTCCTGGAGGGAGGAGAGGACGTCCCGGAGGATCGAGGCGGCGTACGGGTCGAGGCCCGTGAACGGCTCGTCCAGCAACACGAGCACCGGATCGTGGAGGAGCGCGCGGGCCAGGGCCAGGCGCTGCCGCATCCCGTGGGAGAGCTGCCGGGCCAGGAAGTCCCGTCGGTCACCCAGTCCCACCTGCTCCAGGCGCGCCGGAATCCGCCGATCCAGGTCCTCCAGGCCGAAGAGCCGCCCGAAGAACCGCAGGTTCTCCTCGGCGGTGAGGTGCCCGTAGAGCATGCCCTGGTGGGAGAGGATCCCGATCCGGCCCCGCCACGCGGTCTCGCCGAAGTCCAGGACCTCGCCCCCCACCCGCACCTCGCCCCGGGACGGGCGGAGGCGCCCTCCGAGGAGGCTCAGGAGGGTGGTCTTGCCGGCGCCGTTGGGGCCGAAGACGGTGAGGAAGTCTCCCGGCGCCAGCCGGAGGTCGATCCCGTTCACGGCCACCAGGGCCCCGAACTCCCGGACCAGACCCCGGGCCTCCACCACGGCGGGGGCCGGCGGAGGGTCGTCGAGGGCGGGCAGGGGTCGTGCGGTGGAGGCGTCCACGGCGATCCCGGTCATCCGGTGGGCTGGGTCACGAGCCCGCTGCCGCAGGCGGAGCAGAACCGGCTCCCCTCCACGTTGCCGAACCCGCACTCCACGCAGGGGACCTCGGCATCCAGCGCGAGCCGCGCCCGGGCGATCTCCGCCTCCAGGTCCGCCGGACCGGCCACGCCGCCGTCCTCCCGGGCCCGGGAGGCCTCGTCGGCCTCCAGCGCCGCCAGCGCCTCCGCGGTGAGCTCGCCCTTCAACGAGCGGTAGTCCGACTCGTCCAGCTTCCCGGCGAGGTAGTCGTACTCCACGTCGCGGAGCGCCAGGAGCGCGACCCGCTTGCGGGCCTCGGTCTCGGTGAGCTCGTCCGCTTCCCGGTCCAGAGAGGCGTGGAGTCCCCGTACGACGGGGTGGATCAGAAAGAGCACGACGGCCAGGGCCACCAGCGACGCACCGACGAAGACGACCATCAGAGAATCCCGGCGAGGGGGGTGGTCACCGCTCCTACCCCACCGCCCCGGCGGGAACCGCCTCGGGCTTCGGGGCCTCCCGCGCCGCCTTCTTGCGGTCGGCGCTGGGCCAGAGGGCGATGACGCTTCCGAAGAAGAGGATGAGCGCGCCGAACCAGATCCAGTTCACCAGGGGCTTGATCAGCGACTGGAGATAGATCCCCTGCGCCTCCGGGTCGTTCTGCAGCGCGCCCTGGGGGTTCTCCATCTCCGAGAGGATCAGGTAGAGGTCCTCGAAGGCGTTGGAGTGGATCCCGACCTCCGTCATGGTCTGCTCGCTGGTCGTGTACTTCCGCTTCTCCGTGGTCAGGTTGGCGACCAGCTCGCCGTCCCGTCGCGCGGTCACCAGCGCGATGGCCTGCCAGTCCAGGTTCCGTTGACCCCGCTGGATCGAGAGGGACAGCCCCTCGTAGGTGAGGTCGTAGGAGTGGCCGAAGGGCGACTCCACGGTGACGGTCTGCCCCGGCTCCACGTACTGGCGCACGTCCACGTTGTAGGCGGCGCCGGCGAAGCCCATGAAGATCATCATGGTGCCGACGTGGACGATGTAGCCGCCCCACCGACGCCGGTTCCGGGTCACCAGGTGGTAGAAGGCCTTGGCGTAGCCCTCCCCCTCGATGCGCGCGCGTGCCCGGGTTCCCTTCCAGAACTCCACGCCGATGATGACGAGGACGAAGACGCCCAGCGCCCAGGTCATGAGGGCGTATCCGGCGCGCACGCCCAGGGCGTACAGCGCCACGGACGCGGCCACGGCCGTCACGGTGGGCCAGAGGAAGTTCTTCTGCAGGTTCCGCTTGGAGGCCCGCCGCCAGGCGATGACCGGCCCCACGCCCGCCAGGAACATCAGGACCAGCCCGATGGGGATGTTCACCCGGTTGAAGAAGGGCGGCCCCACGCTCACGGCCTGTCCGGTCACGCCCTCGGCGATGAGGGGGAACATGGTCCCCCACATCACCGCGAAGCAGGCGCCCAGCAGGATGAGGTTGTTGAAGAGGAAGGCCGACTCCCTCGACAGGAACGACTCGATGCGGTTCTCGCTGCGGAGCTCGGGGAGCCGGTACAGGATGAGGATCACCGACCCCGCCAGGATCGACCCCATGAAGCTGAGGAAGATGTAGGCGATCTTCAGCTCCTGGGCGAAGGAGTGCACCGACTCGATGAGCCCGGAGCGGGTCAGGAACGTCGCGAAGATGGTGAGGAGCCATGTCAGCACCACCAGCGACATGTTCCAGACCTTCAGCATCCCCCGGTTCTCCTGGATCTGGATGGAGTGGAGGAAGGCCGTGGCCGTGAGCCAGGGAAGCAGCGACGCGTTCTCCACCGGATCCCAGAACCAGTAGCCGCCCCAGCCCAGCTCCTCGTACGCCCAGCGCATCCCGAAGACGATGCCGATGGACAGGAAGAGCCAGGAGAGGAGGGTCCAGCGCCGCGTGAGCTGGATCCAGCGGGCGTCGAGGCGGCCGTTCAGGAGCGCCGCGATGGCGAAGGCGAACGGGATCGTGAAGGCCGTGAAGCCCAGGTAGAGCGTGGGCGGATGGATCGTCATCCAGTAGTTCTGGAGCTGGGGGTTCAGCCCCTGCCCGTCCGCCGGCGTGAAGTCCAGCCGCTCGAAGGGGTTCACGTCCGCGAAGAGGAGCACCACCACGAAGAAGAGCATGATGCCCTGGAGCACGCCCACCACGTGGGGCATGAACTCGCGGTTCTTCCGCCGGTTCATGAACACGGTGATGCAGGCGAAGAAGCTCAGCATCACGGCCCAGAAGAGGAGCGAGCCCCGCTGCCCTGCCCAGAGCCCCGTGATCTTGTAGAAGAGCTCCAGCTCCCGGTTCGAGTAGCTGGCGACGTACCAGTACTGGAACTGGTCCTGGAGGAAGGCCGCCATCACGCCGGCGGAAGCCAGGACCAGGAGGAAGGAGGTGGCGTAGATCGAGCGCTCGGCGCTCAGCACCAGGTCCCCTCGCTGGGTGCGTCCGCCCACGAAGCCCAGGGTCATCCCCCAGGCCGCGACGGGAAGCGCGATCCAGAGGGCGAACTCCCCCAGGATGGTCATGTCGCCAGGTCCTCCGGGGCGGCTTCGTAGCGGGAGCCGCACTTGGTCAGCAGGGTGGTGGCCTGGAAGGTCCCCTCGGCGTCGAGGCGGCCCTCCAGGACGACCTCCACGTCGTCGGTGAAGGTGTCGGGGAGCGCGTCCCGGTACTCCACCGTGAAGGTGGCGCCCTCGTCCTCGAGGTCACGGACGTCGAAGCGGTGGACGAGCTCGCCCTCGCCGCGCTCGTAGGTGCCGGGGATCACCCGGCCGCTCACCTTCACGCCCATGTCGCGGAAGGAGGGGTCCTCCTGGACCTTCGCCATGAGCTCCGTGGGGGTGAGGTAGTAGACCATGGTCTCGCTCACCCCGGTCCAGACCAGGTACGAGACCACCGCCGCCACCCCGACCAGGCCCACCATGAACCGGCCGTGCTTCATCGGACACCTTCCTCGTCTTCGTGGGCAGAAGAACCGCTCTGCTTCAATCCCCCCCAGCGGGGGGAAGTTCCCGGGGATGCGAGCGCGAAGTCCTTCACTCCGTAGGAGATCCGTCCGCGCGCCCCCTGTCCGGGAACTCGCCTGAAAATAGCCGGATCCCGGTCGCGGCGACCAGTCGGGAAATCCCCCGACCCCGACCCCCGGAAGAGTACCTACCCCGCGGCGGAGATCTCCCCACGACGAGCCCGGGCCCGCTCCACGGCCCACGCGGCGGCCGAGACGGGGTCGTCGAACGCGGGCAGGTCGAGCGCGGGCCAGGCCGGGGGACCGAGGAGCGCCACCGGCCGTCCAGCTTTCCGGGCGAAGGCCACCTCCGAGAGCGTTCCCCACCCTCCCCCCACCGCCACCACGGCCTCGGCGACGGTGGCGACCAGCGCGTTGCGCGCCTCTCCGAGGCCCGTGGGGAGCGGGAGCGCCACCCACGGGTTGGCCCCGGACTCGTCGGCTCCCGGCAGGAGCCCGACCGTGAGCCCCCCCGCGCCGGCCGCCCCCCGGGCCGCGGCCTCCATGACCCCACCCCGCCCCCCGCACACCAGCACCGCCCCGGCGCGCCCCAGCGCCGCCCCCAGGGCCTGGGCCCGCTCCAGCGCGTCCCCCTCGGCGCGGGCTCCGCCCACCACGGCCACACGGAGGGGTCGCGGGACCGCCTCCACCTCGCTCACCCCTCCCCGTCCCGGGCCCAGGCCAGGGCGGCGCGCACGGCCCGGTCCCACCCGGCGGTGCGCCGACGTCGCTCCTCGTCGTCGCTCCGGGGCTCGAAGCGCACCGGCTCCTCCTGGGCCTCCAGGAAGGTCGGGGCGTCGGCCCAGACCCCCCGGTCGATCCCGGCCAGGCCCGCCGCGCCCAGCGCCGTGGTCTCCACGTTGGCCGGACGCCGCACGGGGAGGTCGAGGAGGTCGGACTGGAACTGCATGAGCCAGTCGTTGGCCGCGGCGCCGCCGTCCACCCGGAGCTCCCGGGCCTCCACGCCGGAGTCGCGCTCCTGGGCCCGGAGCACCTCGGCCGTGTGGAAGGCCATGGATTCGAGGGCGGCCCGCACCACGTGGGCCCGCTCCGTCCCGCGGGAGAGGCCCACGAGCGTTCCCCGCGCCTCCGGCTCCCAGTGGGGCGCGCCGAGCCCCACGAAGGCCGGGACGAAGTAGACCCCGTCGGTGTCCTCGACCGAGCGGGCCAACGACTCGGATCCGGGCGCGGTGTCCAGGATGCGGAGCCCGTCCCGGAGCCACTGGATGGCGGCGCCGGCCACGAAGACCGAGCCCTCCAGGGCCCAGGCCAGCCCCCCCTCCGCGTCGCAGGCGGCGGTGGTGAGGAGCCCGTGCTCCGAGCGGACGAGCTCGTCCCCGGTGTTCAGGAGGAGGAAGGCCCCCGTGCCGTAGGTGTTCTTGGCCAGCCCGGCCTCCCAGCACCCCTGGCCGAAGAGGGCGGCCTGCTGGTCTCCGGCCACCCCGCACACCGGGACCTCGAGCCCCAGGTGCTCCCCTGCGACGGTCCCGAAGACGCCGGAGCTGGGACGGACCTCCGGAAGGAGCCCGGCGGGGACCTCCAGCAGGTCCAGGAGCCAGGGGTCCCAGTCCCGGTCCTCCAGGGACCAGAGGAGGGTCCGGGACGCGTTGGTGGGATCCGTCACGTGGGACGCGCCGTCGGTGAGCCGGGCGATGAGCCACGAGTCCACGGTGCCCGCCGCCAGCTCCCCGGCCTCGGCCCGGCGCCGCAGCTCCGGCTCCTCCCGGAAGAGCCACGTGAGCTTGGTTCCGGAGAAGTACGGATCGAGGACGAGCCCCGTGCGGCGCCGCACCTCCTTCTCGTGCCCCGCCTCCTTCAGGGACCGGCAGAGGGGGGCCGTGCGCCGGTCCTGCCACACGATGGCCCGGTGGACCGGCTCCAGCGTCTCCCGGTCCCACACGACCACCGTCTCCCGCTGGTTGGTGATCCCGATGCCCTCGACGCGGGCGTCCCCGGCCGCGTCCAGCGCCTCCCGGGCCACCGCGCGGGTCACGTCCCAGATCTCGTCGGCGTCGTGCTCGACCCATCCCGGACGGGGGAAGTGCTGGGTGAACTCCGAGTACGCGCGGCCGAGGATGCGGCCGTCGGCGGCCACGACCAGGGCCGTGCTGCCGGTGGTCCCCTGGTCCAGGGCGAGGATGGCGGGCGTGCTCATGTCGGCGCGGAGGTCAGGGGGTCGGCGGGGCCTCCAGGGGCTCGAGGCCAGCGAAGGTGTAGCGCCATCCGGCGCGCTCCAGGAGCTCGAGGAAGACGGGGACGGGAAAGCCCACGACCGTATAGTAGTCGCCGCGGATTCCGGCCACCAACGCGGCGCCGCCGCCCTGGATGCCGTACGCGCCGGCCTTGTCCGCCGGCTCGCCCGTGTCCACGTAGCCCCGGGCCAGACCCTCGTCGAAGTCGCGGAAGGTGACCTCGGTGACGGCGTGGGAGGAGACGACGCCGTGGGCTCCGACCAGCGCGAGCCCGCTCACGACGCGGTGGGAGCGGCCGGCCAGGCTGCGCAGCATGTCCACGGCCTCGGCGTCGTCGGCGGGCTTGCCCAGGATGCGGGACCCGTCCACGACCACGGTGTCCCCGCCCACCACCAGCGCCCCGGGGTTGTGGGCGGCCACCGCCTCGGCCTTCTCCCGCGCCAGGCGCTCTGCGTGCTCCTCCGGGGTCTCGCCGGGGAGGACCCGCTCGTCCAGCCGGGCCGGGCGGACCACGAAGTCCAGCCCCAGGCTGGACAGGACGTCCGACCGCCTCGGGGACGCCGAGGCCAGCACGAGGTCCGGTGGGGTCACGACCGCTCCAGCACGAGGGTGACCGGCCCGTCGTTGACGAGCTCGACCTCCATCATGGCGCCGAACTTCCCCGTCTCCACCGCTCCCGGGGCCCGCTCGCGGAGGAGCTCCACGAAGGACTCGTACAGGGGGACGGCCCGGTCCGGGTGGGCGGCGTCCACGAAGGAGGGACGGCGCCCTTTCCGGGTGTCGCCGTAGAGGGTGAACTGGCTGACCACCAGCAGGTCCCCGCCCACGTCGTCCAGCCCGAGGTTCATGCGGCCCTCGTCGTCGGGGAAGACGCGGAGCCCCACGACCTTGTCGGCCATCCACTCCAGCTCCGCCGGCCCGTCCTCCTCCCGGAATCCCACGAGGAGGAGGTGGCCCCGGCCGATGGAGCCGACCGTCTCCCCGTCGACGCGGACCGCCGCCCGGGAGACGCGCTGGAGGACGACCCTCATTCCACCGTGACGGACTTGGCCAGGTTCCGCGGCTGGTCCACGTCGCAGCCCCGCATGACGGCGATGTGGTAGGCCAGGAGCTGCAGCGGCACGGTGGTGAGGACCGGGAGGAGGGAGGGGAGCGTCTGGGGGACCCGGATGAGGTGGTCCACCTTCCCGTCCAGCTCCGGAGCCTCGTCGCTCACCACGGCGATGATGCGGCCGCCCCGTGCCTTCACCTCCTCGATGTTCGAGACCACCTTCCCGAAGATCGGGTCGCGGGGGGCCAGGAAGACCACCGGCATGTCCTCGTCGATGAGGGCGATGGGCCCGTGCTTCATCTCCGCCGCGGGATAGCCCTCGGCGTGGATGTAGCTGACCTCCTTGAGCTTCAGCGCACCCTCCAGCGCCACCGGGAACTGGTAGCCGCGTCCCAGATAGAGGAAGTTCTTCGCCTCCACGTAGCTCCGGGCCAGCTCCTCGATCTCGTCGTTGAGGGCCAGCACCTGCTCCACCTGGTCGGGGAGCTTCTTGAGCGCCTGGACCATCTCCCGCCCCTGGACCACCGAGAGATGCCGGCGGCGGCCCATGTGGAGGGTGAAGAGCGACAGCGCCACCAGCTGGCTGCTGAAGGCCTTGGTGGAGGCGACCCCGATCTCGGGCCCCGCGTGGAGGTAGATCCCGAAGTCCGTCTCCCGGGCGATGGTGGAGCCCACGGTGTTCACGACCCCCATGGTCGTGATGCCCCGCTGCTGCGCCTCGCGCAGCGCCGCCAGCGTGTCCGCGGTCTCCCCGGACTGGCTGATGGCCAGGAGCAGCGTGCCGTCCTCCAGGACCGGGTTCCGGTACCGGAACTCCGACGCGTACTCCACGTCCACCGGGAGGTTGGCCAGCTCCTCCAGCATGTATTCGCCCACCAGGCCGGCGTGCCAGCTCGTGCCGCACGCCGTGACGACGATGCGCCGGACCTGGCCGAGGTCGAAGGCGTTGCCGGCGATGCCGCCCAGGCGCACGTCGCCCTCCTCCTCCAGGAGGCGGCCGCGCAGCACGTCGCGCAGGGAGGAGGGCTGCTCGAAGATCTCCTTGAGCATGAAGTGCTCGTAGCCGCCCTTCTCGATGGTGCCGGCGTCCCAGTCCACGGTGTGCACCGAGCGGGCGACCTCGCCCTCGCCCAGGTGGTAGGTCTGGACCCCCTCGGCGGTGAGCACGGCGTAGTCCCCGTCGTCCAGGTAGACGACCTCCCGGGTCCGGGCCACCACGGCGGCCGCGTCGGACCCGGCCATCATCTCCCCGTCGTGCCCGACTCCCACCAGGAGGGGGCTCCCGTGACGGGCCACCACGATCTTCCCCGGGTCGCGGGAGGAGATCACGGCGATGCCGTAGGCGCCCTCCACCTCCACCAGCGCACGGGCCACGACCTCCTCGAGCCCCTCCCCGTCCTGCCAGAGGAAGTCGATGAGGTGGACCATGGTCTCGGTGTCGGTCTCCGAGGCGAACTCGTAGCCGTGCTCCTGGAGCCGCTTCCGGAGCCGGTCCGAGTTCTCGATGATCCCGTTGTGGACCAGGGCGATCTCGCCCTCGCCGGAGGTGTGGGGGTGGGCGTTGGTCTGCGAGGGCGAGCCGTGGGTGGCCCAGCGGGTGTGGGCGATGCCGCACCGCCCCCCGGGAAAGTCGTCCCCCAGCGCCTTCTCCAGCGCGCTGATCTTCCCCTTCTCCTTCACGACGTGGAGGCTGTCGTCCCCGTCGAGGACGGCGACGCCCGCCGAGTCGTATCCCCGGTACTCGAGCCGCTTCAGCCCCTCCACGAGGATGGGGGTGGCGTCCTGGGCTCCCACGTACGCAACGATGCCGCACATCAGCGGTTCTCCTTGTCTCGACTCGTGAGGGTCACGCCACGCCGTCCAGAAGGTCGGCGGCCCGCTGCACGAGGCTCCGGGCCTCGTCTCGGGTGCGCGCCTCGGCGATGAGCCGGACCACGGGCTCCGTGCCCGACGGCCGAACGTGCAGCCACGCTCCCTTCCCCGGCCACGCCAGGCGGAGGCCGTCGGTCTCGTCGGCCTCGTGGGCGTCGAGGTCCGACCGCAGCGCGGCGTAGGCCTCGTCCAGCGCCTCCCTGGGGAAGGTCACCTTCTCCTTGACGATCTCGTAGGTCGGCCACCGTCCGGCCAGCTCCGAGGTCGTCCCGCCCTCGTCCGCCAGGTGCTGGAGGATGAGCGCGATCGCCAACGGCGCGTCCCGGGTGTGGTGGAGGGCCGGCAGGATCACCCCGCCGTTCCCCTCGCCGCCCACGACGGCTCCCTCGGCTTGCATGCGGCGTGCCACGTTCACCTCGCCCACCGCCGAGCGCAGCAGCGGCGCGTCGAAGGAGCGGACCACGTCCTCCACCACCTGGCTGGTGGAGAGGTTGGTCACGACCGGACCCGGCGTCCGGCGGAGCACCGCGGCCGCGGCGAGGGCCAGGGTGAGGTCCTCGCCCAGGGGCTCGCCGGTCTCGTCCACCAGGGAGAGGCGGTCCGCGTCCGGGTCCACGGCCAGGCCGATGTCGGCCCCCGTCTCCCGGACCAGCTCGCCCAGGTCCGCCAGGTTCGCGGCGGTGGGCTCCGGGTCCCGGGGGAAGAGCCCGTCGGGCTTCATGCCGATGCCGTGGACCTCGCACCCCAGGGTGCGCAGCAGCTCGTCCACGTGGGGCCCGCCCGCGCCGTGCACGCAGTCCACCGCCACGGTGAGGGCGCGGGCCTTGATGGCCGGGACGTCGAGGACGTCCAGCCCGAGGATCGCGTCCAGGTGGCGGTCCCACGCCTCGTCGTCCCGGGAGACCCGGCCCAGCGCGTCCCACGACGCCCGCGGCGGATCCTCCTCGGCCAGCCAGGCGCGGAAGCGGGCCGACATCTCGGCGTCGAGGAAGAGCCCCTCGCCGGACACGAGCTTGAGGGCGTTCCACTCCGCCGGATTGTGGCTCGCGGTGACGCCGATCCCTCCCCGGGCCCCCCGCACGCGGACGGCGTGGAGGAGCGTCGGGGTGGGCACGACGCCCAGCTCCACCACCGGGCACCCCACGGACTGGAGCCCGGCGACCACGCCGCGCATGAGCATGGGCCCCGACGTGCGGGAGTCCCGGCCCACCAGGACCGGACCCTCGTGCCCCTCCTCGGCGAGGAAGGCGCCGAAGGCGGCGGCCACGGCGGTGAAGAGCTCGGGAGTCACGGGGGCGGCGACGCGCCCGCGCACGCCCGACACGCTCACCATGAGGTCGTCGGGGAGGTGGATCGGCATGGGGCCCTGAGGCGGGAGGAGAGGCCCGGAGCGCCGCACGGCCCCCCGGAGATAAGCACCGAAAGCTGTCCGAATCCCGACGGGGGCGTCAATGGCGAGGGAGGCCGGGCGGACCCGGTCCGTGGGAGGGCGGGACCCGGGCGGGTGCCCCTCCCGCCCCGCGCCCCGTAGATTCCGGGCTCGCCGTCCGCCCCTCCTTCCCAGGACCCGTCGTCACCATGTCCGAGCACCCCACCGAAGGCTTCCGCTTCGGCACCCGCGCCATTCACGCCGGCGTGGAGCCCGAGCCGGTCACCGGGGCCATCATGACCCCCATCTTCCAGACCTCCACCTACGTGCAGCCCGCGGTGGGGGAGCCGAGGGAGCACTACGACTACGGGCGGACGGCCAACCCCACCCGGGAGACGCTGGAGGCGAACGCCGCCTCCCTCGAGTCGGGCACGCACGCCGTCGCCTTCGCGTCGGGGCTCGCGGCCATCGAGGCCATCGTGAAGCGCCTCTCCGCCGGCGACCACGTGGTGAGCGAGGAGAACACGTACGGCGGCACGACCCGCATGTTCAACCGGGTGCTGTCCCGCCTGGGGATCGAGTTCAGCTACGTGGACTCCCGGGACCCGGACGCCATCGCCGGAGCCATGCGCCCCGAGACGAAGCTGGTGCACGTGGAGACCCCCACGAACCCCATGATGCGGGTGTGCGACATCCGCGCGGCGGCGGAGATCGCCCACGACGGCGGCGCGCTCCTCTCCGTGGACAACACCTTCGCGTCACCCTACAACCAGCGGCCGCTGGAGCTGGGCGCGGACTTCACCGTCCACTCGTCGACCAAGTACATCAACGGGCACTCCGACGTGATCGGGGGCATCGTGGCCGTGAAGGACGAGGAGCTCTACGAGGAGCTCATGTTCCTCCGGAAGTCCACCGGCGCGGTGCCCGGGCCCATGGACTGCTTCCTCACCCTGCGGGGGCTCAAGACGCTCCACGTGCGCATGGACCGCCACAACGCCAACGGGCTGGCCGTCGCGCGCTTCCTCGAGGAGCACGCCGCGGTGGACCGGGTCTTCTACCCGGGGCTGGCCTCCCACGAGCAGCACGAGCTGGCGGCGAGCCAGATGAGCGGCTTCACCGGGATGGTGTCCGTGGACGTGGGCACGCTCGAGCGCGCCAAGGCGCTCACCGAGCACCTCCGCGTCTTCTCCCTGGCCGAGAGCCTGGGGGGCGTGGAGTCCCTCATCAGCGTACCGGCGCTCATGACGCACGCCTCCGTGCCCGAGGACCGGCGGGAGGCCATGGGCGTCACCCCGGGGCTCGTGCGCCTGAGCGTGGGCATCGAGGACGAGGCCGACCTCCTGGAGGACCTGGACCGGGTGCTGTCGGCGTGAGCCCGCCCCGCGCGCGGGAGCCTCTCCGGCGCCGCGCCCGGAGCCGTCCGGCTTTCTGAAACCGGCCTCCACGGACTACCGTAGGGCAGCGCAGACGAACCAGACCGCCACCGCGCGGGCGCACCGACCGAGGACGACGAACCATGGCCGACGACCGGGACCAGACGCAGGACCACGAGGACGGAGGGGAGGCCCGCGCGCGGCGCATCCTCTCGGACATCGCGCCCCGGGCGTGGGAGCACCCCGCCGACAAGGCGGCGCTCCAGGCGCTGCGGAAGGTGCCCGTCTTCGACGAGGTGCTGAAGAAGCTCTTCGGCTTCTTCGGCGAGAAGCCGGTCCGCCTGGCCTTCCAGGCCAACGCGGTGCGGGTGAGCCCGAACCAGTTCCCCCGGGTGCACGCGCTCTACGAGGACGTGCTCGAGACGCTCGACTCCCCGGAGCACTACCCGCTCTACATCTCCCAGACGCCCATCGTGAACGCCGGCGCGTACGGGATGGAGCAGCCGTTCATCATCCTGAACTCCGGCACCGTCTCCCTCCTGGACGACGACCAGCTCTCCTACATCATGGGCCACGAGCTGGGCCACATCATGAGCGACCACGTCCTCTACCGGACGATGACGTTCCTCCTGCTCCAGCTCGCCTCCATGGGCTTCCCCATCGTGGGGCTGGCGGCGCGGGCCGTCCTGGTGGCGCTCCTGGAGTGGTCCCGGAAGGCCGAGCTCTCGTGCGATCGCGCGGGGCTGCTGGCGGTCCAGGATCCCGAGGTCGTCATGCGGACCATGCTCAAGATGGCCGGGGGCGGGGACGACGCCGAGACATCGCTCCAGGAGTTCATCGTCCAGGCCGAGGAGTACCGGGCCGGCGGCGACGTGGCCGACCAGGTCTTCAAGATCCTCAACCTCATCGGCGCCACCCACCCCTTCTGGGTGCTCCGCGTCAGCGAGCTCCGGGGCTGGATCGAGAGCGGGGACTACGACCGCATCGTCCGGGGCGAGTACCCCCGCCGGAGCGAGCCGGACCCGGCCTACCAGGACGACCTTCGCGAGGCCGCCGACGCCTACGCCGAGGGCGCCCGGGACTTCCTGGACACGGTGAGCACCGCCGCCCGCCGGATGGGCGAGCAGTTCATGGGCGGGATGGGCGGACGGCGCTGACCGGCAGACGGCCCGCACCGGGCCGCCGCGGGCGCAGGAAGAGGGGCGCCGGGGCTCGACCCCGGCGCCCCTCTTCCTGTTATCATTGCCCCCATGCGCATCCTCATCGTCGGAAACGGAGGGCGTGAGCACGCCCTGCTCTGGAAGCTTCGGCGCGACGACCCGTCCGCCGAGATCTTCGCCACCCGCCCCAACGGGGGCATGGCGCCGCTCTGCCGCGCCGTGGACCTGGCCCCCACCGACGTGGACGGCCTGGCCGCCTGGGCGGCCGAGCACGAGGTCGACCTGACCGTCGTGGGTCCCGAGGCGCCCCTGGCCGCCGGGATCGCCGACCGGTTCGAGGCCGAGGGCCTGCCGGTGTTCGGCCCCACCCGGGACGCCGCCCGCATCGAGTCGTCCAAGGCCTGGGCCAAGGAGCTCATGGAGGAGGCCGGCGTCCCCACCGCGGCCCACCGCACCTTCCGGCGCGCCGAGGAGGCCGAGGCGTTCATCCGGGAGAAGGGCGCGCCCATCGTGGTGAAGGCCTCGGGGCTCGCCGCCGGCAAGGGCGCGGTGGTCTGCGCCACCGTCGACGAAGCGGTGGAGGCCGCCCGGGGCATGCTCGCCGGGGACGACTTCGGAGAGGCCGGGGACGTCGTGGTGGTGGAGGAGTTCATGGAGGGGGAGGAGCTGTCGGTCTTCGCCGTCTGCGACGGCCGCCACGCCGTGTACCTCCTCCCCTCCCAGGACCACAAGCGGGTCGGCGAGGGCGACACCGGTCCCAACACCGGCGGGATGGGGGCCTACGCCCCGGTGGCGCTGGCCACCCCCGAGGTCATGGAGGAGGCGCGGACCCGGGTCTTCGAGCCCACCCTGGCCGCGTTGGCCGAGCGTGGCGCCCCCTTCCGGGGCCTCCTCTACGGCGGGCTCATGAAGACCGCCGAGGGGCTGAAGGTGGTGGAGTTCAACTGCCGCTTCGGGGACCCCGAGACCCAGGTGGTCCTCCCCCTGCTGGAGTCCTCCCTCCTGGACCTCCTCCTGGCCGTGGCTCGGGGCGAGTCCGTGGAGGGCCGGACGCCCCGCTTCCGGCCCGGCGCGGCCGTCACCACCGTGGTGGCGTCCGGCGGCTACCCCGGGAGCTACGAGAAGGGGAAGGCGATCCGGATCCCCGGGGGGCTCGAGGACACCGAGGGGGAGGCCGGGCTCACGGTCTTCCACGCGGGCACGGCCCGTTCCGACGGGGAGCTGGTCACAGCCGGCGGCCGGGTCCTGGCCGTCACCGCCGTGGGCGCCACCTTCTCCGAGGCCGCCGAGCGCAGCCGGGAAGGCGCGGCCGCCATCGACTTCGAGGGAGCCTTCTTCCGCCGCGACATCGGGTGGCGGGAGCGGGCCCGCACCGAGACGGGAGCGAACGCATGATCGTATCGACGACGAGCCGGCTGGAGGGCAAGCCGGCGCAGGAGTACCTGGGCATCGTCATGGGCGAGGCCATCATCGGCGCCAACATCGTGAAGGACCTCTTCGCGGTGGTGCGCGACGTGGTGGGCGGCCGGGCCGGGGGGTACGAGAAGGCCCTCCGCCAGGCCCGGCAGGAGGCCATCCGCGAGATGGTGGAGCGCGCCGCCGAGAAGGGCGCCGACGCCGTGATCGGGGTCGACATCGACTACGAGGTCCTGGGAAGCTCCAACGGGATGCTCATGGTCACCGCCGCCGGGACCGCGATCCGCACCTGAGCCGGCCCGGGGCGGCCCGACCGGTCCGCCCTCCCTCCCCTCCCGCCCCCGCCCCCGTGCCCGAGCTCCCGGAAGCCGAGACCATCGTGCGGGGCCTCCGCCCCGCCGTCACCGGCCGCGTCGTGCGCCGGGTGGACGTCGTCCACGAGGACATCCTCCGCCAGCCCCGGAGCCGCTTCGCCGACCGCGTCCGGCACCGGACCGTGGACGGCGTGGGGCGGCGGGGGAAGAACGTGCTCGTCCTCCTGGACTCCGGGGACCGCATCGCCGTGAACCTGGGGATGACGGGCCGCCTCCTCCCCTTCGACGCCCCGCCCCGGGGCGCGCGGCGCCCCACCCATCCGGCGGTCCGCTTCCGCTTCGAGGACGGGGGCCTCCTGGTCTTCGACGACGTGCGCCGCTTCGGGACGGTGGAGGCGCTCACCCCGGAGGAGTGGGCCGAGCGGGACGACCGCATGGGACCCGAGCCCCTCTCGGAGGCGTACACCCCGGGGGCGCTCCACGAGGGCCTGTCCGCCTCCCGCACCCCCCTCCGGTCATGGTTGCTGGACCAGCGACGTATCGCGGGGGTGGGGAACATCTACGCCAACGAGGCCGCGTGGGCCGCCGGCATCCATCCGGCCCGCCCCGCGCGGTCGGTCACGGAGGACGAGGCCGCGGCGCTCCACCGAGCGCTCCGGCGCATCCTGGCCGGGGCCATCCGCGAGGGAGGGACGACCATCCGCGACTACCGGAACGCAGACGGAGAGGAGGGGCGCTTCGCGCGGAGGCTGGCGGTGTACGGCCGCGACGGCGAGCCGTGTCCCCGGTGCGGGCAGGCCGTGGAGCGCACCGTCTTCGCCAATCGCTCGGCCTTCTTCTGCCCCGGCTGCCAGCCCGTGGAACGGGGGGGCTCGTGAGGGCCGGACGGGCCCGGGCACGGGCCCTGGCCGGGGCGGCGGCCGTGGCGGCGCTGGCCCTGGGGGCGGGCGCCGGGGCGGCCCAGGACGCCCGGACGCCCTCGGGCGCGGACCTCCCGGTCGTGGCCGACACCCTGGACAACGGGCTCCGGATCCTGATCCTCCCCCGCCCCGGCGCGCCCACCGTGTCGTTCGTGGTGCGCTACGCCGTGGGCGGCGTGAACGAGCACCTGGGCACCACCGGGACCGCCCACCTCCTGGAGCACATGCTCTTCAAGGGCACGACGAGCATCGGGACCCGGGACGTGGAGACGGAGCGCGCGCTCTTCGCGCGGATGGACGCGGTCCACGACACGCTCCTCCGGGCCCGCGCCCACGAGGACTCCGCGGCCGTCGCCCGCCTGGAGGCACGCATCGGCACGCTGGAGGACTCGGCCCGCACCTTCGTGGTCGGCAACGAGTTCGACCGGATCCTGACCCGCGCCGGCGCCCGGGGGCTGAACGCCACCACGGACCACGAGGCCACGACCTACTTCGTGGAGCTCCCCTCCAACCGGACCGAGCTCTGGTTCGCGCTGGAGGCCGACCGCATGGCCAACCCCGTCTTCCGGGAGTTCTACTCGGAGCGGGACGTGGTGATGGAGGAGCGGCGGATGCGGGTCGAGAACGACCCCGGCGGCCTCCTCTACGAGACGCACCTGGCGGCCGCGTTCGACGTCCACCCCTACGGCCAGCCCGTGGTGGGGTGGATGTCGGACCTGGCCACCCTCTCCCGGGAGGAGGTGGCCGACTACTACCGGCGGTTCTACGGACCGGACAACGCGGTCCTGGCCGTGGTCGGGGACGTGGACGCCGACCGGATCCTGGAGTGGGCCCGGAGCTACCTGGGCCCCGTCCCCCGGGGCCGCGAGCCCGAGCCCGTCCTGGCCCGGGAGCCGGAGCAGCGCGGGGAGCGTCGCGTGGAGGTCCGATTCGACGCCGAGCCCCAGCTCCGCATCGGGTGGCACGTGCCCTCCACCCTCCACCCCGACGCCCCGGCCCTCTCGGTCCTGGCCACCCTCCTCACCGGGGGTCGCACCTCGCGGCTGTACCGCCGCCTGGTCCAGGAGGACCGGCTGGCCACCGGGGTCTTCTCCGGCCGGGGCCCGGGCGACCGCTTCCCCACCCTCTTCACGGTGACCGCGGTGCCCCGCTCCCCCCACACCCCCCGGGAGGTGGAGGAGGCCGTGTACGCCGAGCTCCGCCGCCTGGCCGAGGAGGGCCCCACCGCCTCCGAGCTGGAGCGGGTGCGGAACCGCATCGAGGCCGGGGCGGTGCGCCGGCTGACCTCGAACCTGGGCCTCGCCTTCCAGCTCTCCTCCTCCGCCGCCCTCTTCGGGGACTGGAGGGAGACCTTCCGCTTCTCCAGCCGGGTGGCCGGGGTGACCCCCGAGGACGTGCGGCGGGTGGCCGCCGAGTACTTCACCCCGGAGAACCGCACGGTGGCGACGCTGGTGCCGCTGGAGGCGACGCCGTGAGGGGCCGACGCGGGGCCCGGGCCACGACCCTCCTCGCTCTCCTCCCGGCCCTGGGCGCGACGATCCTCGCCCCGCCTCCCGCGGCCGCGCAGGAGCGCCCCGTGGGCCGCGAGGCGGTGGAGGCGCTGGCGGTGCCCGAGCTGGACTTCGAGCCCCCCAAGGCCGAGCTCCGGGAGGTGGAGGGCGTCCCCGTCCTCTTCCTGGCCGACCGCGCGCTGCCCCTCGTCTCGGTGTTCGCGTCCTTCAAGGGCGGGTACGCCCACTTCGGGCGGGACCGGTACGCCGCCGGCATGGGGCTCTCCCACGCCCTCCGCTACGGCGGGACCGAGGCGCTCCCGCCGGACTCGGTGGACACCCTCCTGGAGTACTTCGCCGTCCAGACCGGCTTCGGCGGCGGCGGCGGCGGGGTCTCGGCGAGCGTGAACGCCCTCACCGAGCACGCCGACACCGCCGTCGCGCTCCTCCGGGGGCTCCTCCGGGATCCCCGCTTCGACCCGGAGATCCTGGAGACGTGGCGCCTCCGGGAGCTGGAGTCGGTGCGCCGCCGGGCGGACAACCCCTCCTCCCTGGCGGTGGTCGAGTTCAACCGGCTCCTGTACGGCGACCACCCCATCGGGTGGGAGCTGGACCCGGCGGACCTGGCCCCCGAGCTCGTGGAGCCCGAGGACTTCCGGGCCCTCCACGAGGCGCTGATCTGCCCGGGCAACCTGGTCCTGGGCGTGACGGGCGACGTCTCGTGGGACGAGGCCCGGGCCCTGGTCGAGAAGCTCCTGGAGGGGTGGGCGCCCTGCCCCGCCGAGCTCCCCGAGTCGCCGGCGCCCGAGATCCGCCGGGGGGGCGGGGTCTTCCTGATCCCCCGGGAGATCGAGCAGAGCGTGGTGGTCATGGCCCACCCGGCGTCCGTCCGGCAGGAGGACGACCCGGAGTACTTCGGCGCGCTCATCGGGAACAGCATCCTGGGCGGGGGCGGCTTCTCCAGCCGCATCCTCTCCCGGGTCCGCACCGAGGAGGGGTACGCCTACTCCGCGTCGTCCCTCTGGACGACGCCCCGGCGTTGGGACGGGATCGTGGGCGCGGTCACCCAGACCCGGCCCGAGGCCGCCGTGGACGCCGCCCGACTCATCCTGGACATCTTCGGCGAGGCCCGGGAGGCGCCCCCCACCGAGGCGGAGGTGGGGACCGCCGTGGACCGCATCGTCAACGGCTTCGTGTTCAACTTCGAGAGCCCGGCCCAGATCGTCTCCCGGCGCATGTACTACCTGGCCCGGGACTTCCCCGCCGACTGGCTGGAGCGCTACCTGGCGGGGATCCGCGCGGTGACGCCGGGCTCGGTGCTCGACGTCTTCCGGGAGCATCTCCGCCCCGACGAGATGACGATCCTCGTGGTGGGCGACCCCGAGCGGATGACGCTGGAGGAGCTCGGCGAGGTCACGGTGATCGAGGTGCCCTGAGCGCCTACTTCACGCCCCAGTGGATGGCCGCGATCCCGAAGGTGAGCAGCCGGTGGCCGGTGTCCCGGAAGCCCGCCTCGGCGAACATCTCCTCCAGCCGGTCCGGGCCCGGGAAGGCGCCGACGGACTTGGGGAGGTAGGTGTAGGCCCACGGGTGGCCCGACACGATCCGCCCCACCAGGGGCAGCACCCGGTGGAAGTAGAAGTGGTAGCCGGCCCGCACCAGCGCGTTGGGCGGGGTGGTGAACTCCAGCACCACCAGCCGGGCTCCGGGCGCGAGCACCCGCCGGAGCTCGGCCAGGCCCCGGCCCAGGTTCGAGAGGTTGCGCACCCCGAAGCCCACCGTGGCCCCGGCGAAGCTCCCGTCCGGGAAGGGGAGCCGCAGGGAATCGCCGCACACCGACGAGATCCCGACGCCCTCCAGCTTGGGCAGCCCCGTCACCAGCATGGGCTGGGCGAAGTCGGAGGCCACCACGCGCCCCTGGAAGGCCGGCCGTCGGGCCAGCTCCAGCGCCAGGTCGTACGTCCCGGCGCAGGCGTCGAGGAAGGTGCCGTCCGGCTCCCGCTCCCAGTCCAGCCGGTCCACTGCCTTCCGCCGCCACGCCCGGTCGATGTTGAGGCTCAGCACGTGGTTCAGGAGGTCGTAGCGGGGCGCGATCTCCGAGAAGATCCGCTGGACCTGCTCCTCGCGGTGGGCCCCGGCGCGGGGCGCGGCCGGATCGCTCGGAGGGGTCGTTTCCATGACAGGGGTCCGGTGTCCGAGTAAGATTCCCGGAAGGCCCCGGGAAGGTGAGGGGCCGAAAGCTACCCCATGGCTCGGGGGGGCTCAACGGGACCCGATGAAACCGCCGGGGTGCCGGTTCCGTAGGGTCGCTCGATGCCTTCCCCCAGCGCACTCTCCCACGACGCCGGCGCGAGCTGGCTCGACGCCCCCCGGCAGGACCCGAGATCCCTGCCCGCTCACGACTATCAGGACCTGGACGACCGGAAGCTCGCCACGCTGGCGGCCGAGGGCCGCGAGCCGGCGTTCCGTGAGCTCCTGTCCCGGTACGAGCGGCCGGTGTTCTCGCTGGTCTACCGGATGGTGCGCGACCGTACCCTGGCCGAGGACCTGGCCCAGGAGGCGTTCATCCGGGCCTTCAACGCCATCGGCAGCTACAAGACCGGGTACAAGTTCAGCAACTGGATCTTCAAGATCGCGAACAACCACACCATCGACTATCTGCGGAAGCGGAAGCTCGACACGGTGTCGATCGACGGCTCCCCCCACGCCTCGGACGGGGACGAGATCAGCCGCACCAGCCTCACGGTGGAGTCCACCGACGAGAACCCCCACGAGCTGGTGGAGCACAAGGAGCTGGGGGGGCAGATCGAGGAGGCCATCGGGGAGCTCCGCGAGGAGTACCGCACCGCGATCCTCCTCCGCCACGTCGAGGGCTACGCCTACGACGAGATCGCCGAGATCATGGACCTCCCCCTGGGGACCGTGAAGACCTACCTCCACCGGGCGCGCAACCAGCTGAAGGACCGGCTGGCGCCCCTGGCCACGTGAGGACGCGGATGCCCGGCGGCACGACCCGTGCACCGGGGTCCCGGCGGCGTCCCACGGTCGCCGGATGGAGCCCTTCCACCTTGAAACTCCGGGCCCCCTCCTCCCGTAGGGCGGGACGAACGAACCACCCAGGAGACGAACGGTGAGCCACACCCCCCGAGACACGCATCTGAGCGCCGAGCGGATCCAGGCGCTCCTGGACGGCGGCCTCCCCGAGAGGGAGCGCCGGCGGGCCGAGGAGCACCTGGCGTCGTGTGGCGCCTGCGCGTCGGAGGCGGAGCGGTGGAGCGCCCTCTTCGAAGATCTGGACGAGCTCCCCCGCCTGGTGCCCCTGGAGGGCTTCCAGGCCCGGGTGATGACCTCGGTCCAGCTCCCCGAGCGCCGGTCGCTCCTGGCCCGCCTGAAGGACCGGATCACCGGGCTCCTCCCCGACGGCCGGGACGCCCACGTCCCCGCTCCGGGGCTCCAGGAGCTCGCCGAGGGCGCGCTGCCGGCCCGGGTGCGCGCGCGCTTCCAGCGCCACGTGGACGGCTGCGGCGCCTGCGCCCGGGAGCTGGCGGGATGGCGGCGGGTCGTGGACGCCCTGGACGGGCTCGGCCGCCTGGAGGCGCCCGAGTCGTTCGCCGCGGACACCATGGCCCGCTGGCGTCTCGAGCGCCGCCTGGACGCCCTGGGCCACCTGGAGCCTAGCGAAGGCTTCGCGGCCCGGGTCATGGCCGGCGTGCGCGTGCCCGAGCGGGTTCCGGCTCCGGCGCCCACCACGGCCTGGGACCGGCTGGCGGCCGCGGCACGGGGGCTGGTGCCCTCGACCCGCCGCGCCTGGGCGGCCGTGTCCGGCCTGGCCGTCACCCCGGCGGTGACCATGGGCCTCGTGATCTGGACGCTCATGAGCCACCCGACCCTCACCGCCGGATCCCTGGCCTCCTTCGCGTGGTGGAAGCTCAGCGACCTCGCGGCCGTGGGCTGGTCCTCCGCCATGGCCGTCGTCGGCGAGAGCGCCGGGACCTTCGGGGTCCGCGCCCTCGCGGGAACGCTCATCCAGGATCCGACCCTGACGGCCGGCGTGGCCCTCGCCTTCGTGGCGGGCTCGCTGGTGTCGCTCTGGGTCCTCTACAAGAACCTCGTCGCCACCCACACCGTGGATGGTCGGTATGCACATGCCAACTTCTAGAACGGCCCTCGCGGGCCTCGCTCTCCTCACCGCCCTGGCGGCCCCCCTGGGGGCCCAGGAGCGCACCGTCCTCTCCAAGGAGGTCTCGGTGGGTCGCTCCGAGGCTTCCCTGGGGCTGGAGTTCCAGGACGGGGAGCGGCTGGACGTCGCCCTGCGGGACGGCTCGGTCTTCATCGACGGAGAGGTCGCCGGGGCCTTCCGGGCCGGAGACGGCCTGGACCAGGCCTTCCGGGCCCTCCTGGGCGAGGCCGTGGCGCTGGACGACGGTCCCCTGAGCGAGCGGCTGGTGGAGTGGAGCCCCCCGGAGGGGCTCCCCGAGGACCGGCAGCTCCTGGCCGAGCGCATCGACCGGGCGCTGGAGGAGGCCCTCTCGGCCCCCGCCCGGACCGGGGCGGAGGACCGCGCCACCGTGCGCGTCGAGGGCAGCGGCGAGAGCCGCCTCCTCTCGGCGATCCTGGGCCAGGCCAACCGCCTCGGCTTCCTGGAGGAGGCCCTGACCGGCCTCGAGGACGTCCGCATCCACGTCCAGGAGGACGTGCGGGTGGAGCCCGGCGAGACGGTGGACGCCTCGCTCCTGGTGGTGGACGGCCGCGCCTACGTGGCCGGGACCGTCACCGGGGACGTGGTGGCGGTGGACGGCATCGTGGAGCTCCTGGAGGGCGGCGAGATCCGGGGCGACGTCCGCCTCGCCGACGCCGAGCTGCTCCGGGCCGGGGGCACCCTGGTGGGCCGGGTGCGGGACCTGACCGACGAGGACGGCGTCACCGTGATCGGCGGACCGGATCGCGCGGACGTCCGCGAGCTCCGGGACGAGATCCGGCGCGAGCTCCGGGAGGAGCTCCGCGACGAGCTCCGCCACGACATGCGCGACGCGGGGGGCAACGGCTTCGTCTCCACGCTCTTCGCCCCCTTCCGCGGGATCTTCCGGGCCCTGGGCGGCATCCTCGAGACGCTGGTGGGGGTCTTCCTGGTGGGGCTGGTGGCCATGGGCGTCCTCGCCTTCGCGCCCCGGAACCTGGACGTCGTGGCCCGGACGGCCCGGCGCTCGCCGGGGCGGGCCGCCGCGGTGGGGCTGGCCGGCTCCTTCCTCCTCCTCCCGGTCTACGTCCTGGGCGCCATCGCCCTCACCATCTCCATCGTGGGGATCCCGGTGCTCCTGGCGTGGCTGCCCCTCTTCCCGCTGGCCGCCATCGCCGCGGCCCTGCTGGGCCACGTGGCCGTGGCGCGCAACGTCGGGGAGTGGCTCTCCGACAGCGGCTACCGGTACACGGGGTGGATCCGACGCTCCAACGACCTCTACACCATCGTGGGCGGGCTCCTGGGCATCGCGGCCTTCTTCCTGGTGGCCGACGCGCTCCACATCGTGCCCTTCTCCGGCTTCTTCCGGGGGATCCTGACCTTCGCCGGCGTGCTGGTCTCCGTCGCGACGCTCCTCATCGGCTTCGGGTCGGTCCTCCTGACCCGTGCCGGACGGCGCCCCGAGTACTACCCCATGGACCCCGACGAGGCCTGGCAACAGGCTGTGGACCCGGATCTCGACGTCGACCTGGACGCCGAGATGCCGGCCGCGGCCGCGGGCAAGGAAGGAGACGACCATGCGTGACCGGAAGGTGCAGGCCCTCGGCGCGGCCCTGATCGCGGCCGCGGTCCTCCCGGCCATGGCGTCGGGCCAGAGCTGGCGTGACGCCACCATGTCCCGGCAGATCGCCGGGGAGTCGGCGGTGGAGGTCCAGGTGGACTACACCGCCGGGCGCTTCACCGTCGGTCCGGCGGACTCGGGGCTCCTGTACGACATGCGGGTCCGCTACGACGAGGAGGTCTTCGAGCCCCGGGCCGAGTACCGGAACGGGCGCCTGGAGCTCGGCGTCGAGGGCTCCGGCCGGAGCATCAACCTCGGAAAGGGCCGCTCCGGCGGCGAGATGCACCTGGCCCTGGCCCGGGGCGTGCCCATGGACCTGAGCCTCGACTTCGGGGCCGTGCGGGCCGACCTGGACCTGGGCGGCATCTCCCTGACGGGGCTCGACGTGGAGACCGGCGCCTCCGAGTCCACGGTGGAGATCTCCGAGCTCAACCCGGTCCGCATGCGCCGCGCGAGCTTCCGGGTGGGCGCGGCGGACTTCACCGCCCGCCACCTGGGCAACCTCAACACCGAGAGCGTCGAGGTGGACGCCGGCGTGGGCGAGGTCACCCTCTGGCTGACCGGGGACTGGCAGTCCGACGCCCGGGTCTCGGTGGACATGGGCCTGGGGCGCCTGGAGCTCCGGATCCCCGAAGGCCTCGGCATCCGCCTCACCAAGGACAGCTTCCTGACCTCGCTGGACTCCCAGGGCCTGATCAAGCGCGGCGACGCCTGGTACTCGCCCGACTGGGACCAGGCCGAGCGTCAGGTCTCCATCGACCTGGACACGGCCTTCGGCGCCGTCGAGGTGGTCTGGGTCCGCTGAACCTTTCGCGGGGTCGGCTTCGTAGTGCATGATGACGGGGCGGCCCGGCCGCTCCCTGCGCCGAGAGGCGCTCGCATGATCTCGGATCGAGGGGCCTTCCGGCCCAGGAGGACGATATGATCGGCTCGCTGCTCACCTTCTTCGCCGTGGGTCTGGTGACCCTCATCGTGGCGGGGATCGTGCTCTCCATCGTGGGGACGGTGTTCTCCCTCACGTTCGGGCTGGCCACGTTCCTCCTCTTCAAGGTCGCCCCCATCCTCCTCATCGGCTGGGTGGTCATGAAGGTCCTGGACAAGGCCAAGGGAGGAGACTCCCTCTCGGCCGCCGACCGGAAGTGGCTCGAGGGCGAGTGAGCCCCGCGGGGCTCCGGCCCCGCCCGAACGACGAGGCCCGCGCTCCCTGGAGGGGGCGCGGGCCTCGGTCGTTTCCAGGGGGAAGGCCGGGGGGAAGGCTCCGCTCAGACCACCCGCACGGGAGCGCCGGTCCCCAGGCGCAGGATCGCGGCGGCCGAAGCCTCCCGTGCCGCCACCTCCACCGTGCCGTCGGAGCCCACCAGGGCCAGGAGGGTCCCCACCTCCACCGCCCCGTAGGTCCGGGCCACCGGCACCGTCCGCCCACCCACGCGGACGGCCTCCGCCCCCTCCAGCTCCGCCCCGTCGATGTCGGTCACCAGGTTGCCGAAGCGATCCACGGTCCGGACGGTCCCCTGCCCGGCGGGGCGCTCGGGCGCGGTGAGACGGACCGGGTCCTCCACCGGCGGGCCCAGGGACTCCAGGGCGCACCCGCTGGCCAGCTCCGCCGCGGCGGGCGCGAAGACGTCCCGACCGTGGAAGGAGGGCGACGCGTCGTCGGGGACGGGGAGCCGGACCGCGCGCCACTCCCGTCCGGACTCGAGGAGGGGCGTGAACACTCCGTTGTCGGGGCCCACGGCGAAGATCCCGTCCACCTCCACGGCCATGGCGGCGCGGGCCGTGCCGACGCCGGGGTCCACCACCACCAGGTGGACGGTCCCGGCCGGGAAGCGGTCCCAGAAGCGACCGAGCGTCCAGGCCGCGTGGGCGACGTCGCCCCGGGGCAGGTCGTGGCCGGCGTCCTCCAGCGCGACGCCCGGGGCCCGGGTGGCCAGGACGCCCTTCATGGCCGCCACGTACCCGTCGGCGGTCCCGAAGTCCGTGAGGAGCGTCACCCGGCGCACGGGCCCCCCGCTACCGGCTGAGGGCCGGGGCCTTCAGGCGGGACTCGATCTCCCCGGCGACGGCGGCCAGGGCCTGGCCCGCCGCCGAGTCCGGGGCGCCCACCACGGTGGGACGGCCCTCGTCCCCGGCCTGGCGCACCGCCGGGTCCAGCGGCACGCGACCCAGGAAGTCCAGCTCCATCTCGCCGGCCAGACGCTCGCCGCCGCCGGACCCGAAGACCTCCACGATCTCGTCGCAGTGGGGGCACGCCATCCCGCTCATGTTCTCCACGATCCCCAGGACCCGGGTGTTGACCCGCTCGAACATCTTCACGCCCCGGCGGACGTCGCCGGTGGCCACGTCCTGGGGGGTGGTGACCATGACCGCGCCGTCCACGTCGATGGTCTGGACCAGGGAGAGCTGCGCGTCGCCGGTGCCCGGGGGCATGTCCACCACCATGACGTCCAGCTCGCCCCACGCCACCTGCTCCAGGAACTGCTTGAGGATCCCCGAGATCAGGGGGCCCCGCATGATGGCCGGCTGGTCCTGGTCCAGGAGGAAGCCCAGGCTCATGAGGCGCACGCCGTGGGCCTCCAGCGGCTCGATCATCTCCCGTCCCTTCTCGCCGCTGACCTTGGGCCGGCGGCTCTCGCCGAACATGAGGGGGATGTTCGGCCCGTAGATGTCGGCGTCCAGGAGGCCCACGGTGAGCCCCTTGGCCGCCAGGGCCGCCGCCAGGTTCGAGGCGACCATGGACTTCCCGACGCCGCCCTTCCCCGAGCTCACGGCCACCACGTGCTTCACGTCGGCCAGGAGGCCGGGCTTCGGGGTGGGCGCGGGCACCGAGCCCGGCGCCGGCCCGCGGCCGCCCGCGGGCGGCTGCCCCTGCGCTCCGGCGGATCCACCGGCCGGGCCCGCGGCACCGCCGCTCATCTGGGGGAGCTGCACGTTCACCTTCACGGCGCTCACGCCCTCCACCTCCTCGGTGGCGGCGCGGACCTCCTTGACCAGGGAGCCGGGGTCGTCGGGGCGGAGCATGAAGGAGAAGCGGACCTCGCCGCTGTCGTCCACCTCCATGTCCTGCACGTGCCCCGTGGACACGATGTCCTTCCCGGATCCCGGGTGCGGGATGCGGGAGAGGGTGGCCATCACGGAGCGGCGAAGGTCGTCAGCGTTCATGGGAACGTGGGTTGGCGACGTCCGGGGGGACGGCGCGGATGGTTGGAGAGGGCCCCGGGCGGGACGCCGTCAGGAGGCCGTGACTTCCAGGACGCCGGGCACCGAGCTCTTGAGACGCCGCTCGATGCCTTCCTTGAGCGTCATCATGGAGATCGGGCAGGATTCGCAGGCGCCCAGGAGGCGGACCTCGACCACGCCGTCGTCGGGACGGAAGTCGAGAAGCTCGACGTCCCCCCCGTCCGCCTGGATGGCGGGACGGATGGACTCGAGGACTTCCAGGATCTTCTCCCGCTGGGTCTCGTCCACCGGCTCCTCTCGGATCAGGTCGCGCAAGGGTGCGCGAAACGCGAAAAAAGCTACCCGAGCGCCCGGGGGGGGTCAACCGGATCGCCCGCGTAACACCGTGCCTCGTCGGCCCCTCCCCGCATTGCGCGAAGGGCCGCAAAGGCCGATTTTCTCGTGGATACACCCATGGCGCGGCTCCGTTCGATTCCCCTGGGGGGGCGGACGTGCGGACGCCGGCCCCCTCGCCATCGCTCCGGAGCCGGAGAGGCCTGCCGTGACCGCCGACCCCACGCCGAGGTACGATCCGGAGATGTCCGATCCGGAGCCGTTGTTCGGCACCCCCCACCTGTCCGACTACTGGCAGGTCATCTCCCGTCGGCTCTGGCTGGTCCTGCTGATCTTCGCGGTGACCACCGCCTCCTCCATCTGGGCGGTCTCGCGCCAGCGGGTCTTCTACCAGAGCTCGATGTCCCTCCAGATCAACGATCCGCTGGAGCGGCAGCGCCCCCTGGTGCCAGGCGTCCGGGTCTCGGGGATGGACATCTTCGTGGACCCCATCGAGTCCGAGATCCAGGTCCTGCGCTCGGGCACCATCGCGTCCACGGTGGTGGACAGCCTCGGGATGCGGCTCCGTCCCGCCTCCGGCGACCTGGTCCGATCCCAGCTCGCCCAGGACGTGCGGGTGAGCGACGCCGCGCCCAACGGCCGCTACGTCCTCACGTACGAGGACGGCGTCGCGGCCCTCCGGGACGGCGACGGGACCACCCTGGCCACGGCGGTCCCCGGCGGCCGGCTCGACGCGGGCTTCGTGAGCTTCACGCCCCAGCCCCCGCCCCACGAGTCCCGGGTGTACGAGCTCCAGATCGTGCCCGTCGGACAGGTCCAGGGGGAGCTCTCCTTCTCGGCGGCGCCCCGGGAGAGCACCAACATCGTGGACGTCTCCCTCGTCCACCCCGACGCCGTTCTGGTGCCCCAGGCGCTGAACGCCGCCGGGCGCGCCCTGCGGGAGAAGGGGGCCGAGCGGGTGCGGGAGGCCGCCCGGGACGACATCCGCTTCATCAACGACCGCATCGCCTCGGCCCGGGACCAGCTCCAGGAGTCCATGGACGCGATCCGGGAGTTCAAGAAGACCCAGGCCTTCACCAACCTGTCCGCCCGGGAGCAGCGCCTGGTGCAGCGCTCCGAGACCCTCACCGGCCAGATCGACCGGTGGGAGAGCCAGCGCGCGCTCCTGGCCGGGCTCGTCCAGGCGCTGGAGAGCGGGGGCGCCGCGTCCGTGGACCTGGTGGCCGTCCTGGCCGAGCTGCCCGAGGACGGCAGCCCCCAGGTGCGCAGCGCCGTCGAGGAGCTCCAGTCCCTGCGCCAGGAGGAGCGCCGCCTCCTGGCCGAGGAGCGTCTGAGCGCCGGCCATCCCCAGGTGATGGCGGTGCGGGACCGCATCGCCGCGGCGGCGAGCCGGCTGGCCGACGCCGCCCGGGCGAGCCTCCGGGTCATCGAGGATCGCCTCGGCGAGCTGGCCGACCAGCGGGACGAGCTCCGGGCCGAGCAGCGGCGCTTTCCCGACCTGGAAGCCGAGATGGAGGCGCTGGAGGCCCAGCAGAGCCTGGACCAGGACAGCTACCAGTTCCTCCTGTCCCAGCTCTACCAGGCCCAGATCACCCAGGCCGCCGCCTCCCCGTACGTGGAGATCCTCGACCCGGCCGCCGGGGCGTGGCGCATCCAGTCCCGGGGACGGATCAACGTCCTCCTGGGCGCGCTCCTCGGGCTGATCCTCGGCGTGGGCGCCGCCTTCTTCCTGGAGTACCTGGACCGGACGGTGCGGACCAGCTCGGACGTCGAGTCGCTCCTGGGCGTTCCGGTGCTCGGGGTGATCCCGCGGCTCCGGGCCGTGTCCGAGGGGTCCGACGAGCGGGCGCGTCCCACCCGGGGCGTCCCCATGGTCGTCGCCATGGACCCGCTGGACCCGGCCGCGGAGGCGTACCGGAACCTGCGCATGAACCTCATGTTCATGAGCACGGAGGAGCGGCCCATCCGGACGGTCCTCTTCTCGAGCCCGGGCCCCGCCGAGGGGAAGTCCACCACCGGCGTGAACTTCGCCATCATGCTCGCCCGCCAGGGACAGCGGGTGCTGCTGGTGGACGGGGACCTGCGCCGTCCCACCCTCCACCGGGCCCTCGACGTCCTCCGGGAGCCGGGGCTGACCAACCTCCTGGTGGGCGACGCCCAGCTCCGGGAGGCCGTCCGGCCCAACGTCCTCCCCAACCTGGACTTCCTCCCCTCCGGCCCCTTCCCGCCCAACCCTTCGGAGCTGCTGAACTCCAAGGCCATGGCGCACCTGCTGGAGGAGGTGGAGGGTCGCTACGACCAGATCGTCATCGACTCCCCGCCGGTCCTGGCGGTCACCGACGCGGCCATCCTGGCCGTGCACGCGGACGGGGTGGTCCTGGTCCTCCGCTCCGGAGAGACGGAGCAGCGCACCGCCGAGCGGTCCGTGGACCAGCTCCGGAGGCTGGGGGTGCGGGTGTTCGGCGCGGTCCTCAACGAGGTCTCCCCCTCCTCCGCCGGGGAGAGCGACTACCAGCGCTACTACTACAGCTATCTCCCCAGCGAGGGGGGGTCTTGGGAGCGGTTGCGTGAGGGTCTGAGCAAGGTGAGATTTTTCGGGTAGTCGTCAGCGCGACTCGGAGCCGGAAGAGGGGCGGGCGAACGGTACGGTTCCCCCGCCCCTCTTCGCGTCTTCCGGGTCCCCATCCTTCCCGCCCCCACCCCGGCCGATTTCTCCATGAGCGGATCCATCGACACGCCCGCCCCCCGGAACGAGCCCGTCCTCTCCTACGCCCCCGGCACCCCCGAGCGCGCCGACCTGAAGGCGCAGCTCGAGATCATGAGCGCGCGGGAGACCGAGATCCCGCTCCTGATCGGGGGCGAGGAGATCGAGACCGGGGACCGGACCGAGGTGGTCATGCCCCACGCCCACGGCCACGTGCTGGCCCGGGCGCACCAGGCGGGGCCCGAGGAGATCGACCGGGCCATCGAGGCGGCGCTGGAGGCCCGGGAGGCCTGGGCGTCCATGGCGTGGGTGGACCGGGCCTCCATCTTCCTGAAGGCGGCGGACCTCCTGGCCGGTCCGTGGCGGCAGATCCTCAACGCCTCGACCATGCTGGGCCAGAGCAAGACGGCCCACCAGGCCGAGATCGACGCGGCGGCGGAGATGGTGGACTTCCTCCGCTTCAACGTCCACTTCGCCGAGCAGATCTACGCCCAGCAGCCCCGCTCCGCCGACGGGATGTGGAACCGGTCCGAGTACCGCCCGCTGGAGGGCTTCGTGTACGCCATCACGCCCTTCAACTTCACCTCCATCGGCGGCAACCTCCCGGCGGCGCCGGCCCTCATGGGCAACACCGTGGTCTGGAAGCCGGCCAAGAGCGCGCTCCTCTCCAACTGGTGGATGGCCAAGCTCTTCGAGGAGGCAGGGCTCCCGGCCGGGGTGATCAACTTCGTCTCCGGCGACCCCCGGGCCATCACCGAGCGCGTCATGGGCCATCGGGACTTCGCCGGGGTCCACTTCACCGGCTCCACCGGCGTCTTCAACTCCTTCTGGAAGGAGATCGGCTCCCAGGTGGCCCAGGGCACCTACCGCTCGTACCCGCGGATCGTGGGGGAGACCGGGGGCAAGGACTTCATCGTGGCCCACCCCTCGGCCGATCCCGCGGCGCTCACCACGGCCATCCTCCGGGGCGCCTTCGAGTTCCAGGGCCAGAAGTGCAGCGCCGCGTCCCGGGTCTACGTCCCCGAGAGCCTCTGGGAGGAGATCCGGGAGACCCTGGTCGAGGAGACCGAGGGCCTGGCCATGGGCGACCCGGCCGACTTCTCCAACTTCCTCGCCGCGGTCATCGACCAGGCCGCCTTCGACAAGATCTCGGGCTACATCGAGCGGGCCCGGGAGTCGGACGACGCCGAGATCGTCTGCGGGGGCGAGTGCGACGACTCCGAGGGGTGGTTCATCCGCCCCACCATCGTGCGGGCCCACACCCCGGACTACGAGTCCATGACCGAGGAGATCTTCGGGCCCGTGGTCACGGTCTACGTGTACCCCGACGGCGAGTGGGAGGAGACGCTCGCGCTCGTGGACCGTACGTCCCCCTACGCGCTCACCGGCGCCATCTTCGCCCGGGACCGGGCGGTGATCCGTCAGGGCATGGACGCCCTGCGCAACGCGGCCGGCAACTTCTACGTGAACGACAAGCCCACCGGCGCGGTGGTGGGCCAGCAGCCCTTCGGCGGCGCCCGGGCCTCGGGCACCAACGACAAGGCGGGCTCGGCCATGAACCTGCTGCGCTGGGTCAGCGCGCGGACCATCAAGGAGACGTTCGTCCCGGCCCAGGACTACAGGTATCCGTTCATGGGTGGGAAGTAGCGCCTTTTGGGTTCTTCGGGGGGCCGGGGAACGGCTCTCCTCGCGTGCGGACGCTCGGGCCGTTCCCGGGGCGGTACCATGCCGGGCGGATGGGGCCCTCGCTCTGGTGTCGGCGGCCGACCAACTCCACCGACACACGCCGCTGCGAGGAGAGCCGTCCCCCCGGCCCCCCTCCACCATGAGGCCCCACCCCTGACCGGCCTGTAGGTAGGTGCCGGTCCTGGGGGGGCGGGTGGAACGTGAGGGTGCGGCAGAGGGACGGGCCGGGCGTTCATGGGCCGACCGGCGGCCCCACAGACCGCTGCGGGGCGGGCCCGCCCCGAACGGTGGAGGGCCCCGGGGGACGGGGTCCCTCGCAGCGGCATCCGCGACGGGATCCGGTCGGCCCGGCGCGGCAGAGCGAGGGCCCAACCCCCCAGGTGGAGTGCCCCCGCGACGAAGGCCCGAGCGTCCGCACGCGAGGGACCCCGTCCACCGGGGCCCGAAACCCACCCGCGGGGCTCGCCCCCGCGCCCCGCAGCGGCGGTGAGCCGACCTAGCGGACCTTCTCCAGCGCCTGGGCCAGGTCCGCCTTCAGGTCCTCCAGGTCCTCGATCCCCACGCTCAGGCGCACGAAGCCCGGTGGGATCCCCTGGGCGGCCAGCGCGTCGGCGGACAGCCCCCGATGGGAGGTGTGGCGCGGCTGGGAGACCAGCGTCTCCACGCCCCCCAGGCTGGGCGCCACCAGCGCCAGCGCCAGGGCGTCGGTGAAGGCGTCCGCGGCCTCGCCTCCCCCCTCCAGGACGAGGCTCAGCATGCCGCCGAAGCCGTCCATGATCTCGGCGGCAAGCCCGTGGTCTGGATGGCTCTCCAGCCCCGGGTGCACCACCTGCCGCACCCCGTCCCGGCCCTCGAGCCAGCGGGCCAGCCCCAGGGCGTTCTCGTTGTGCTTCCGCACCCGCACCTCGAGGGTCCGCAGGCCCCGGTCCAGGAGCCACGCGGCGTGGGGGTCCAGCGCCGGGCCGTAGAGCTGGGCCATGCGCACCACCTCGTCCACCACCCGGTCCGGGCCCGCCACGGCGCCGGCGATCAGGTCCGAGTGGCCGCCCATGTACTTGGTGGCGCTGTGGATGACCACGTCCACGCCCAGCTCCACCGGCCGGAGGTTCACCGGGGTGGCGAAGGTGGCGTCGCAGACCAGCGTCATCCCGCGCTCCCGGCACAGCTCGGCCAGGGGTCGGGGATCCAGCACGCGCAGCGTGGGGTTGGCGGGGATCTCCACGAAGACCACTCGGGTCTCGGGCCGTACCGCGGCCCGCCAGGCCCGCCCGTCGTCGGGATCCACGAAGGTCGTCTCCACCCCCCGGCGGGGCAGCTCGTCCCGGAGGAGGGTCTGGGTGGCCCCGTAGAGCCGCCGCGAGGCCAGGACGTGATCCCCGGCCTTGGTGAGCGCCAGGAGCGTCATGGCCGTGGCCGCCATCCCGCTCCCCAGCGCCACGGCGGCCTCGGTGCCCTCCAGCGCCGCGAGCTTGCGGGCCAGCAGGCGCTGGTTGGGGTTGTTCCCGTACCGGGAGTAGCGCAGCTCGCCGTCGGAGGGGTCGCCCCAGAAGAAGGTGGCGCTCTGGACCACCGGGGGCACCACGGGATCGCCGGGGGCCCGCTCCGGCTCCCCGGCGTGGATGCCCAGGGTGGCGGGTCGGGGTCCCGAGGGTCGTCGCGGGTCGGTCATGAAAGGTGCTCCACCAGTCGGGAAAGGGCGTGGTAGCGGCCGGTGACGGGGCTCCGGAAGGCGAGGCCCCGCTCCACCAGGCCGTCCAGGACGTCGGCGTCCTCGCCGGCCTCCAGCTCGTCGCGGCCCACGAGCCCCCGCTCCTCCAGGGCGGCCCACACCCGATCCTCGTCGGGGGAGCGAGTCCCCAGGAGCTCGTAGCGACCGGGCTCGGTCTCGGCCACGGCGGCCAGCGCCTGGCGCTCCAGGACCACCTCGATCTGGTCCCGGTGCCCCTCGGTCACGCCCCGGAAGACGAAGAGGGCCGTGGCCCGCTCCCGCTCCCCGGAGCGCTGCACCAGCTTGGCCACCACCTCGTCGGCGCAGGAGAAGTCCAGGAGGGCCACCTCCGAGAGGTCGATGAGGGAGAGGGAGCGGTCCCCCGCCTCGGCGAGCTGCGCCTCGATGGCCAGGCGGACCGCCCGGCCGGTCTGGCGCGTGATGAGGTGGGAGTACAGCGAGGCCACGGTGCGCTGGACCAGGTCGCCCACGTCGATGGCCACGGGATCCAGGGGAAGGTCGCTCATCCCTCCTCCCCCCGGGCCGGCAGCACGATCCCGATCTGGGCGCCCGGGAAGGCGGCGAGCCCCTCCACCATGGGCGGCGTGTCGTCCCATTCCGGCACCTGGCCGATGCGCGCCGAGCCGCTCCGGATCGTGATGGCCCCGTCCCACCGCCGCACCTGGCGCCGGATCTGCTGGATCCCCTGCCCGCGGCCCGAGTCGGGGAAGCGGGTGAGGCCGTGGAGGAAGGCCGCCTCCAGCGCCGTCGCGTCGGACCAGCGGTCGCCGTAACGCGCCGCGTGCTCGTCGCCCAGCGATCCCCGGAAGCCGCGTCCCAGGTCCATCACCGAGATGACCACGACCCAGCGCCCCAGACGGCGGGCCCAGTTGTAGGCCTGGGCGGCCACCCACCCGGGCCCCTCGGCGTGCTCCACGATGTTCTGGCAGACCTCCGAGAGGATCACCGAGAACTGGACCACCGCGGTGCCGGGATAGCCCAGCTTGGACGCCAGGATGGTGCCGGCCCGGGTCTGGACCCGGTCTACCACGGCGTGGACGTCCTGGTTGGCCTCGATGGGGGTGATCTCCAGGAGGACGTCCGAGCTTCCCGACGGCCTCCGGGGGATGGGCCCCTCGATCTCGAAGACCCCTTCGGCCTGCTGGAAGAAGCCCATGCGGGCCAGGTAGCCCACCACGTCGCCGCTCTCGGGGAGCCCCAGGCGGGGGGGCGCGCCCTGGCGGTCCCGGGCCACCGCGCCCGCGGCCAGGAGGGCCACCATCCCGTTGGGGTCCACCCACCGCACGTGGCGGGCGTCGAAGAGGCTGCGCGCTGCTGGGTCGGCCTGGGCCACCTCGTCGAGGAAGCCGTCGACGGTCTGCTGGTCCAGGGATCCGGGGACGGAGACGACCTTCACGGGGCTCGCTCCCCTGCGGAGGATCGGGGGCGGACGGGTCCGGGTCGGGTCACGGCGGGGCGCGCTCCTCGTGGGTGGGGCCGGGTCGACGGTGGGGTCACGGCCGCTCCTCCACGTGGGAGAGGCGACCCTGGAGATGCCGGTAGAGCCCCCGGGCGCCGCGGTGCTCCACGTTCCGCGACGCCTTGCGATGGGCCTCGGCCATGGACTCCTCCAGGCCGAGCCCCCCCAGGAGGCCGGCGAAGAAGGTAGCACCCCACACGTCGCCGCACCCGGTGGGGTCCCCCGAGCGGGGTGGGCCGTCCACGGGGACGCGGCCGCTCCGCGCGGCCCGCCCGGCCCGGGCGAGCCCCGGACGCGCCCGCCATCGCCGGGGATCGGGGTCGAAGTCCGGGGTGGCCACGTACGCCGCCCCCCGCTCGCCCAGGGTGACGGTCACCAGCTTCAGCTCCGGCCCCAGCGCCTCTGCGGCGAGGTGCCACGGGTCCCCGGTGCGGCGCCCCAGGAGGTCGAACTCGTCCTCGTTCATCTGCACCCCGTCGAAGCAGCGGAGCCAACGTGCCCAGTGGTCCAGCTCCCGAGGGACCCGGACGCCCCGGGCGGTGATGCCCAGGAAGAGGGAGTGGAGGTCCGCGTAGACGGGGCCGGCGTACCCGTGTCGCAGCGCCTGGGCCGTGGCCAGCTCCATCTCGTAGCCCGAGATGAAGTTCACGTAGAGCGCGTCGCAGAGCTCCACCAGGGGCGCCAGCTCCGGCCACCGCCACGGGGGGACGCCCCCGGCCAGGATCTCGGTGCGGCGGGCCTCGCTCTCGTAGTGGAGCTCGACCTGGTTGTTGGGCTCGGGAACCACGACCAGGCCGGCGTCGTCGAGGCCCGGGATCTCCCGGAGGAAGTGGAACGCCTCCTCCGCCAGGTCCCGGCCCACCTTCACGATGGGCTGGACGGTCCACTCCTCGGGAAGCGCCGCGCGCACCGCCGCCAGGCCGTAGGCGATGCCGCCCCACTCCTCCACCGGACGGGCCCGCTCCGCGGGCCGATGGATGCGGTCCCACACCAGCGTCCCCACCACGCCGAGCCGGGGCACGTCAGCCGTCCCGGCTCCGGAGGAACAGCCCGGCGGCGCCGGTCACCCCCGCCTGGTCCGGGAGGGCCCCGGGGAGGATCCGGCAGGCTTCCTGGGCCCGGCGGAACGCCCGGCGCCGCACCTCGGCCATCAGCGGCACGAAGAGGTGGTCGCCGGCGCGGGTCACCCCGCCGACGATGACCACGGCCTCGGGGTTCAGCATGTTCACCACGTTGGCGATCCCGGCGCCGAGCATCTTGGCCGTCTCGGTCATGACCTCCCGGGCGTAGGCGTCGCCCTGGACCAGGGCCTCGTAGACGGTCAGGGCCGTGATGCGCTCCGGGTCGCCGCCCACCAGGTCCAGGAGCACCGAGTCGGTCCCGACCTCCACCCCCTCCCGGGCCCGGGCCGCGATGTTGGGCCCCGAGGCGTAGGCCTCCAGACAGCCGTAGCTCCCGCAGGCGCACCGCCGGCCGGCCACCGAGATGGTCGTGTGGCCCAGCTCGCCGGCCGTGCCCGAGGCTCCCCGGACCAGCTCCCCGTCCAGGACGAGGCCGCCCCCGATCCCCGTGCCCAGGGTCACGCAGACCATGGAGCGGTAGGGCCGGCCGGCTCCCTGCCACCACTCGCCCCACGCCGCGCAGTTGGCGTCGTTCTCCAGGATGACCGGACGGTCCAGCGCCTCGGCCAGGCGATCCCGGAGCGGGTAGGCCTCCCAGCCCAGGTTGAAGGCGTCCAGGACGACGCCCTGATCCCGGTCCACGGGCCCCGGGCAGCCCACCCCGGCGCCCACGAGCTCCACGGGCTCGCCGGTGGAGGAGGCGACCTCGCGCTCCAGATCCCGGGCCAACCGGACGATGTGGCCCACGGCGTCTCCGGGGCCGGCCATGGATCGGGTGGCCCGCACGCGGAGGGCCGCCGGGACGCCGCCCTCCTCGGGGACGAGGCCCACGACGATGTTCGTGCCGCCCACGTCCACGCCCAGGACCCAGCGACTCACGGCGCGGCCTCCATCCTCAGTCGTCGCCGAGGTTCAGCACCGCGAGGAAGGCTTCCTGGGGGATCTCCACGGAGCCCACCTGCTTCATCCGGCGCTTCCCCTCCTTCTGCTTCTCCAGGAGCTTCCGCTTCCGGCTGATGTCGCCCCCGTAGCACTTGGCCGTCACGTTCTTCCGCAGCGCCTTGACGTTGGTCCGGGCGATGACGTCGTTGCCGATGGCGGCCTGGAGGGCCACCTGGAACTGCTGCCGGGGGATGAGGTCCTTGAGCTTGCGGACCAGGTCCCGGCCGTACTCGTAGGCCTTGTCCTCGTGGATGATGACGCTGAACGCGTCCACGGGGTCGTCGTTGACCAGGATGTCCAGCTTCACCAGGTCGTCGGGACGATACTCCAGGAACTCGTAGTCCAGGGCGGCATAGCCGCGGGTGCCGCTCTTGAGGCGGTCGTAGAAGTCCAGGACGATCTCCGAGAGGGGGAGCTCGAAGTTCATCTCCACCCGCTGGGTGTCCAGGTACTGCATGCCCTTGAAGACCCCGCGCCGGTCGTGGCAGAGCTTCTGGACGTTCCCGATGTACTCGGCCGGGCAGAGGATGTGGGCCCGCACGATGGGCTCGGAGACCTGCTCGATCTTGCCCCGGGGCGGGAGCGCCGTGGGGCTCTCCACCTCCAGGCGGGTCCCGTCGGTCAGCTCGACGTGGTACTCCACGTTGGGGACCGTCGTGATGAGGTCCACGTCGAACTCGCGCTCGAGGCGCTCCTGGATGATCTCCATGTGGAGGAGGCCCAGGAAGCCGCACCGGAACCCGAAGCCCAGCGCCGCGGAGGTCTCGGGCTCGTAGTGGAGGGCCGCGTCGTTGAGCTTGAGGCGCTCCAGGGCGTCGCGGAGGTCCTCGTAGTCGTCGGAGTCGGTGGGGTAGAGCCCCGCGAAGACCATGGGCCGGGCTTCCTGGTAGCCCGGGAGGAGCTCGGAGGCCGGGTTGGAGGCGTCCAGGATGGTGTCCCCGACCCGGGTGTCCCCCACCTCCTTGATGGCCGCCACCACGTACCCGACCTCGCCGGGGGTGAGGCGGGGCTGCTTCTGGCGCCCCAGCCGCATGTACCCGACCTCGGTGACCTCGTACTCGGCGTCCACGTTCCCGAAGCCGATCTCCATCCCCGGCTTCAGGACCCCGTCCACGACCCGCACCGAGGGTACGGCCCCGAGGTACTTGTCGTAGTAGGAGTCGAAGATCAGGGCCCGGAGAGGCGCGTCCTCGTCGCCCACCGGGGGCGGCACCCGCTCCACCACGGCCTCCAGGATCTCCTCCACCCCGGTCCCGTCCTTGGCGCTGGCCAGGAGGATGCTGTCCGGGTCCACGCCCAGGAGGTCGACCAGCTCCTCGCGCCGCTTCTCCGGCTCGGCGCCGGGGAGGTCGATCTTGTTCAGGACGGGGATGATCTCCAGCTCCGCCTCCATGGCCAGGAAGAGGTTGGAGAGGGTCTGGGCCTGGACGCCCTGTGCCGCGTCCACCACCAGGAGGGCCCCCTCGCACGCCTGGAGCGAGCGGGAGACCTCGTAGGTGAAGTCCACGTGGCCCGGGGTGTCGATGAGGTTGAACTCGTACTCCTCGCCGTTCCGGGCGACGTACTGCATGCGGACCGCGTGGAGCTTGATCGTGATCCCCCGCTCCCGCTCGAGCTCGTTGTCGTCCAGGACCTGCTCGCGCATCTTGCGCCGCTCCACCGTGGCGGTGCGCTCCAGGAGCCGGTCGGCCAGCGTCGACTTGCCGTGGTCGATGTGGGCGACGATGCAGAAGTTGCGGATGTGGTCGAGACGCACGGAGGCTGCCGGGTGGGGGAGGGACGGCCGGGGATGGGGGCTGGATAAGATAAGGCGCGGACCCACCCGCCCGAAGGCCCGGGCAGGGCGGACCGGACCCGCTTCCCCTCGCCTCGCGCAGCGGCCCGGGACCGCCGGAAGGTCAGCCGCCCGGGCGCTTGGGCGGCGGGCGCTTGGGGCGGACGGCCGGCCGGGACGAGCCGGGCCGGGGAGTCGGGCGCGCCGAGGGGCGGCTCCCGCCCGGACGGACCGAGGGGCGGCTCGAGCCGGGTCGGACGGTGGGGCGACCCGTGGACGGCCGTCCCGAGGACGGGGGGCGGACGACCGGCGGCGTGCCCCCCGCGGAGGGGCGCGTGGCGCCGGGACGGGTCGGGGTCCCGGGTCGGATCACCCGCGTGGGCACCGACCGGCCCGGCTCGCGCCCCCGCACGCCGTCGGAGGGGCGGGCGTCTCCGGAGGGCATGGGCGAGACGCCGGGCCGCCGCTGCAGGGTGGGGCGGCCCTCCTCCGCCGGGTCGGCGGGGCGCACGCCCCGCGCCGGGGCGCGCTCCGCCCCCGCGCCCCGCTCCGCCTCCTCGCGCGACGGCCGCAGCCCGGGCCGGCCCGTTCCGGGCACCAGGAGGCGCGACCCCGACGCGGCGGACGGCCGCCGGGCCGCCGGGCGCTCGCTCCGGTCGTCCCCGGACCGGGGGACCGCGGAGCGTCCGCCGGCCGGGGGCACCACCGTGCGGCGCGGCTCGGCGATGCGGGCCCGGTCCGGCTCGGCGGCCGAGGGCTCGAGGTACTCCGGGGTCGGCCGTCGCGGGGGCTGGCGGGTGCGGGTGACCGGCGACCAGGCCTCCCCGGGGTCGCGGGCCTCCACGCCGAAGCGGGCCCGGGCCCGGGGCGGCTGCTCGAAGACCACCCGGGTGGGGCCGTAGCGGTACGTCGGGTAGAAGTACGGGTCGTCCCAGATCACCACCCGGAAGCTCGTGCAGGCGTACGTGTACGGGTTCCAGCTCGCGAAGCTGCGGAAGCCGTGGCAGTCGTAGCAGAGGAAGCGCGGGTAGTCGTGGCTCCGCTCCACGTCGTAGGAGAGGAAGTCCAGCGCGTAGGGGACGGTCTCCCAGCCGGGGAGGAGGGCGGCCACGTAGTCGTCCATGGCCAGGTACGGATCCCGGTACACCGTCCGGCCCACGGGCTCCAGGTCCCACGACTGGGCGTGGGCCGCGTAGCGGATGCCCGAGAAGTCGAAGGGCACGGGGGAGGCGAGGGCGAAGAGGTACCCCTTCCCCTCGGGCTCGTCCACGTACCAGTAGGGCGCCCGGGGCGAGAGGAGCCGGTAGTCCCGGGCGGCCGCGGTCCGGTAGTCCTCCGCGGGGGAGCGCGGGAAGAGGAGGCGGGCCGAGCCGTCGGTGTCGATGTGGAAGATCGCCACGTAGGCGTCGTGGGACGTGCGGTAGTAGATCCGCACCTGGTCCCCGCGATGGAGCACGGGCTCGGGGCCCCGGTCGAGCCATACCCGTACCTCCAGGGGCGCCTGTCCGCCCTCCTGGGCGTGGGCTCCCACGGGCGCTCCCAGCGTCAGCGCCAGGAGGACCGCCATGTACCGCGACTGCAGCATCGACGCTCCGATCTCGAGGACGAGAGTGCCCAATCTGGTGCACGAGGTGTGCCGCCGCACGGGTCGCGCCCACCGGTCGTTTCCGGCCCCAGCGGGCCGGGACCTGTCTCCGGAAGAGGACACGCGGTGCGGCGCAGGGGACACACCCGGGAAGGCGGGGCGCCTTCCGGGACCCCCCGCCCGTTGAGCCGGCCCCGGCGCCCGGGTAGCTTCCGGTCGCCCATGACCGACCCCACCGCGTCCGCCGCCGCCCGCCGGCCCGACCTCCTCGACCCCGCCACCCTGGCACAGCTCGGCGGCATCGAGCTCATCGCCCGGGAGGTGGTGGAGGGCTTCCTCATGGGGCTCCACCGTTCCCCCCACCGGGGCTTCTCCGCCGAGTTCGCCGAGCTCCGCGCCTACCAGCCCGGAGACGACCTCCGCTACATCGACTGGCGCATGTACGGGCGCTCGGACCGCTACTACGTGAAGCAGTTCGAGGAGGAGACGAACCTCCGCGCCCACATCCTGGTGGACGTGAGCGCCTCCATGGGATGGAGCTCGACCCCCGAGCTCCCCACCAAGCTGTGGTACGCCAAGCATCTGGCCGCCTCCCTGGCGCTCGTCCTCCTCCGCCAGGGGGACTCGGTGGGGATGGTCGCCTTCCACGACCGGATCGCCGACCGGGTCCACGCCCGGGGCGGCCGCCGGCAGCGGAACGAGCTCCTCAAGCGCCTCGACGCCCTCCAGCCCGAGGGGCGCACCTCGGCCGAGGGCGCGCTCCGGGACGTGGCGGTCCGCCTCCGGCGCGCTGGGCTCGTGATCCTCCTCTCCGACCTCCTGGTGGAGCCCGAGGAGACGCGCACGGCGCTCAAGTTCCTGCGCCACCACGGCCACGAGGTCCTGGTCTTCCACCTCCTGGATCCCGGCGAGCGGGAGCTCCCCGCCGCCTCCGAGGCCCGCTTCTTCGACCCCGAGTCGGGGGAGGAGCTCACGGTGAGCGTGGCCGACCTCCGCGCCGACTACCGCGAGGCCGTCGTCGAGGCGCTGGACGAGTGGGCGCGCGAGCTCCGGCCCCAGGGCATCGACTACCACGTGGTCGACACCGACCGTCCCCTCTCCACGGCGCTGCGGGCCTACCTGCGGAAGCGGGAGCGGCTCGGGTAGTGGTGGGCCTCGACCCCGGGGGAGGCCGCCCGTGGGCGCGCTGAGCCCCCTCTTCCTCCTGGCCGGGGTGGCCGTGGCGGTGCCGCTCTTCCTCCACCTCTTCCAGCGCCACCGGGCCCGGCGCGTCTCGTTCCCGGCGCTGCGGTACCTGGAGCGCACCGAGCGGGAGCACGCGCGCCGGATCCGCTTCCGGCAGCTCCTCCTCCTGGTCCTCCGGGTGGCGGTCCTGGTCCTGGTCGTCCTGGCCGGCGCCCGCCTCTTCCTCCGGGCCCGAGGGGAGGGACACCCCCCCACGGCGGTGGCCGTGGTGCTGGACAACACGGCGAGCTCCGGTCGCGTGGTGGGCGACCGACGCCTCCTGGACGAGCTCAAGGACCGGGCGCTCGAGACCCTGGAGGCCGCCGGACCCGACGACCGCTTCTGGATCCTCCGGGCCGGGGAGCCGTGGCGGACGCCGGCGCCCCTTCCCCCCGCCGAGGCCCGCGCGGTGGTGGAGGGCACGGTCCCCACCGCCGCCGGGGTGGACCTGGCAGCCCTGGTGGCCCGCGCCGCCGAGCTCGTGGCCACCACCTCCCTGGAAGCCGGAGAGGTCCATCTCCTCTCTGACCTCCAGGTCTCGGCCTTCCCCGCCGACGCGCCGGCGCTCCCCGAGGGGACGCCGGTGGTCGTGTGGGAGGGCGCGCCCCTCCCCGCCCCCAACCTGGGGCTGGTCTCGGTGGAGGTCGGCGGCGGCCTCCCGCCCCTGGCCGGGCAGCGGAGCCAGGTGGGCGTGACGACCGCCGGCCCCGACTCGGCGGAGCTGGCGGTGCGCCTCGTGGTCGACGGGCGGGTCCGCGGCGCCGCCACCGTCCCGGGGGGGAGCCAGGGCGCCATCCCCCTTCCCGCCGTGCCCGACGGGTGGGTGGCAGGGCGGGTGGAGCGGGACCCCGACGACCTGGGCGCCGACGACGTGCGGCACTTCGCGTTCCGGGCCCGCCCGGCCCCCTCCCTGGAGGTGCGGGGCCCCGCGAGCGCGTTCGTCCGGGAGGCGGCCGAGGTGCTGCGGGCCGCGGGACGGGTCGCGGCGCCGGCGGGGGCGGCGGACCTGGTCGTCTCGGTGGAGGGCGAGGGGCTGGAGGAGGCCGGCGGCGCCGGCGCGGTCCTGGTGGTGCCCCCCGCCGACGCCGCGGTCCTGGCCGCCCTCAACCGCCGCCTGGCCACGGCGGGCATCCCGTGGCGCTACGGCCGGAGCCCGGGAGAGGGGCAGGTCCCCCTGGAGGGCACCGACCTCCCGGACCCCCTCCTCGACGTCCAGGTGCGCCGGGCGTACCGCCTGGAGCTCGCCGGGACACCCCCCACCGCGCCCCGCACCCTCGCCCGGGCCGCCGGAGCCCCGTGGGCGGTGGAGGGGAGCACCGCCCGGGGCCTGCGCTACCTCCTCCTCGCCTCGCCGCTGGACGAGGCGTCCACCAGCCTCCCCGTCTCGGCGGAGATGGTGCGCTTCGTGGACTGGGCCGCGGGCGCCTGGGCCGCCGTGGGCGGCGGGCCGGTGGAGCACGCCGCCGGCGAGCCGCTGGCCGCGCCCCGGGGGGCGGAGCGTGTGCGCTTCCCCGACGGCTCGGGCGCCGAGGTGGACGGCACACGGCTGGTGCGGACCACGGGCCAGGCCGGCTTGTATACCTTCCTGGACGCCGACTCCGGCGTGGTGGCCGTGCGGGCCGTGAACCCGCCCCCCTCCGAGTCCGACCTCACCCCCCTGGCCGGCGACGCCCTCGCGGACCGCCTGGGCGGAGACGTGACCCGGGTGGACCGGCCGGACCGCTGGGGTCGCGCCGTCTTCCGGGCTCGCCAGGGCCCGGAGCTCTGGTTCCCCCTCCTGGCGGTCGGGCTGCTTCTCCTGGTGGTGGAGTCGCTGGTGGCCGCCAGCGGTCGTTCCGCCCGTCCCGCCCGCCGCGCCTCCCCGCCCCCAGCCTCCACCGATGCCGCGTAACCCCATCCTCTCCGCGCTGACCGACAGCCGGGAGTTCGAGACCGTCCTGGAGCGCCTGCCCGGCGCCGCTGGCGTCCTCCGCGTCGGGGGCCTCCGGGGCTCGTCCCGCGCGGCCCTCCTGGCCGCGCTCCACGCGGAGGTCCCGGAGCGGACCTTCGTGGCGCTCGCCCCCAACCCCCGGGACGCCGCCGCCGCCGAGGCCGACCTGGAGGCGCTCCTGGGCAGCGACGACGCCTCCCGCCTCTACCCCCAGAAGGAGGCGCTCCCCTACGAGGAGACCGAGCCCCATCTGGAGATCGGCGGGCTGCGCGTGGAGGCCGTGGAAGCCCTCTTCAGCGGGCGGGCCCACATCCTGGTCACCACCCCCCGGGCGCTCCAGGAGCGGGTCCCCATCCCCGCCCACCTGGCCCGCCTCCGCCTCACCGTCCGGATCGGGGACGTGGTCGACCTGGGCGAGATGACGGAGACGCTGGAGAGCCGGGGCTTCGAGAAGGTCTCCCTGGTGGAGGAGGTCGGCCAGTTCGCGGTCCGTGGCGGCATCGTGGACGTCTACTCCGTGGGCGCCGGGGACCCGGTCCGGATCGAGCTCTGGGGAGACGAGGTCGAGTCCATCCGCACCTTCGACATCCTGGACCAGCGCTCGGTGTCGGAGGTCCAGGAGACCCACATCCTCCCGGTGGACTTCCGCCGCAGCGCCGACGGGGAGGAGACGCTGCCCCGCTCGCTGCTGGAGCTCCTCCCCGCCGACGCCGTCCTGGTCCGCGCCGGCGACTGGGACCTCCACGCCGACGTGGTCCGCACCTGGGACCGGGTCACCACGCTCTACGACGACCTGGTGGACTCGGGCGCCCGCCCCACGGCCCCGGACCAGCTCTTCCTGGAGCCCGCGGACGTCGAGGCGCGCATGGACGCCCTCCCCCGCCTGGACCTCCTCGAGGACGACGAAGGGGACGTCGTGGTGCCCTCGGCCCCGCCCCCGGAGATCGACCGGGACATGGCCAAGCTCTCCGACTACCTGCGGGAGGGGGCCGCCCGGGGCCACGAGACGCTCCTCCTGTGCGACAACGAGGGGCAGCTCCAGCGCCTCGAGGAGATCCTGGGCGGGATCGGGAAGATCCCGGCGGGCACGGTCCTGGGCCTGGGCTCCCTGGGCGGGGGCTTCGAGCTCCTGGCCTCGGACCCGCCCCTCCGGGTCCTCAACGACCACGAGATCTTCCGCCGCTCCCGCCGCCTGCGCCGGAGCCGGCGCTTCCGGGGGTCGGTGGCCCTGGAGAGCCTCGCCCAGCTCGAGCCCGGGGACTACGTGGTCCACATGGACCACGGCGTGGGCCGCTTCGTGGAGCTGGAGCACATCGAGATCGCCGGCGAGGAGATGGAGGCTCTGGCCATCGAGTACGCCGGCGGCGAGATCCTCCGCCTCCCGGTGTACCGCCTGGACCTCATCGAGCGCTGGGTCGGCGAGTCGGACGACGCGGCCCCGCCCAAGGTCCACCGCATCGGCGGGAAGCGGTGGAAGAACGTCAAGCGGAAGACCGAGCGCGCCATCGAGGAGATGACGGCGGAGCTCCTGGAGCTCTACGCCCGTCGCTCCGAGGCCGAGGGGTACGCCTTCAGCCCCGACACGCGCTGGCAGAAGGAGATGGAATCGTCCTTCCTGTACGAGGACACGCCGGACCAGCGCCAGGCCGCGGAGGACGTGAAGCGGGACATGGAGCTGACCCGACCCATGGACCGCCTGGTGTGCGGCGACGTGGGCTACGGGAAGACCGAGGTCGCCATCCGGGCGGCGTTCAAGGCCGTGCAGGACGGGAAGCAGGTGGCCGTGCTCGCCCCCACCACCATCCTGGTGGAGCAGCACCGCCACACCTTCGAGGAGCGCCTGGCGGACTACCCCGTGAACGTCCGCGCCCTCTCCCGCTTCCGCACGCCCAAGGAGCAGAAGGAGATCCTGGCGGGCCTCGCCGCCGGCGAGGTGGACGTGGTGGCCGGGACCCATCGCCTCCTCTCCAAGGACGTGACCTTCAAGGACCTGGGCCTCCTCATCGTGGACGAGGAGCAGCGCTTCGGGGTGAAGCACAAGGAGAAGCTGAAGCGGCTGCGGGAGACGGTGGACGTGCTCACCCTCACCGCGACGCCCATTCCCCGGACGCTCTACCTCTCCCTGACCGGCATCCGCGACCTGTCCCTCATCCGGACGCCGCCCCGGGACCGGATGCCGATCTACACCCACGTCCTCCCCTGGACGGACCAGATCATCGCGGAGGCGCTGCACCGGGAGCTGGACCGGGGCGGCCAGGCCTTCTTCCTCCACAACCGGGTGGAGACCATCTACACCATCGCCGAGGAGCTGCGGGGCCTGGTCCCCGACGCCCGGATCGGGGTGGGCCACGGGCAGATGTCCGCAGGGGAGCTGGACGAGGTCATGCGGGCCTTCGTGGACGGGGAGCTCGACGTCCTGGTGTGCACCTCCATCATCGAGAACGGCCTGGACGTGCCCAACGCCAACACGCTCATCGTCGACCGGGCGGACCGCTTCGGCCTCTCCCAGCTCTATCAGATCCGGGGACGGGTGGGCCGCTCCGACCGCCGCGCCTACTGCTACCTCCTGACCCCCGAGAGCATCGACGAGGACGCCGCCAAGCGCCTCAAGGTGCTGGAGCACTACACCGAGCTGGGGAGCGGCTACTCGGTGGCGCTCCGCGACCTCGAGCTCCGGGGCGCCGGGAACCTCCTGGGCGCCGACCAGTCGGGCTTCAGCCACCAGGTCGGGCTCGACGCCTACATGCGCCTCCTGGAGAAGACCGTGGAGCGGCTCCGGAAGGGCGAGGAGGAGGTCGAGTACCCCGACCCGGATGTCTCCCTGCCCGGACCCGCGTATCTTCCCGAGGGGTACATCTCGGACTCCAGCCAGAAGCTCCACCTCTACCGCCGGCTCTCGAAGGTCCGCCGCACCGGCGAGGTCGAGGAGATGCGGGCCGAGATCGCGGACCGCTTCGGGCCCCTCCCCGCGGAGGTGGAGAGCCTCCTGGACGCCACGCTGCTGCGGGCCCTGGGCCGGCAGCTCGGCGTGGACCGCATCATGGTCAAGAACCGCGCGGCCCGCCTGAGCTTCCGGGCCGGGGTGACCCCGCGCCTATCGGCGCTGGACAAGCCGCTGGAGCGCATGCAGGTGCAGACCGAGGTCCGCAGGCTGGACCCGCTCTCGCTGCTCCTCCACCGGATCGGGACCGTCCCCCTGGTGGAGACGGTGGCGGTGGCGCTCGAGACGCTCCTGGACGCACGAGAAGACGACGCATGACCCACGACGCAGCTTCGGAGGAGAGACGGGTGAGGACGTACTGGCGCACGGGAGCGGCTCTGGCCCTCCTGCTGGTGACCGCCGCCTGCGGCGACGCCGGCGACGAGCAGACCCTGGTGGCCCGGGCCGGCGACGCCGAGCTGGGCGTGGACCGGACGGTGGGCCTCCTGGTGGACCAGGAGGGGCTTCCGAACCAGGCCCAGGTGGTGGAGGCGCTGGCCGATCTCTGGATCGACTACACCCTCCTGGCCACGGCCGTGGCCGAGGACTCGACCTTCGGCTTCGTGGACCTGGAGCCCCTGGTGCGCCAGCAGCTCGACCAGGAGGTCATCCTCCAGTACCGGGACTCGGTCCTCGAGGTGGACACCCTCGTCACCGAAGAGCAGCTCCGGGCCGCCTACGACCAGGACGCCCCGGCGGCCACCGAGCTCCGGGCCCGGCACATCCTCCTGGGCTACCCCCAGGGGGCCACGCAGCAGCAGCGTGACTCGGTGCGCGCCCGGGCCGAGGCCCTCCGCGCCCGCATCCGGTCCGGCGAGTCCTTCGAGGCGCTGGCCCGGCAGGTGTCCGAGGATCCGGGCAGCGCCGCCCAGGGCGGGGACCTGGGCTTCTTCTCCCGGGGCGAGATGGTGCGGCCCTTCGAGGAGGCGGCGTTCTCCCTGGAGCCCGGCGAGGTCAGCGAGGTCGTGGAGTCGCCCTTCGGCCTCCACCTCATCCGCGTCGAGGAGCGCCGGAGCCCCGCCTTCGACCAGGTCCGGGCCGACCTGCGGACCCGCATCCTGAACCGTCGCCTGGTCCGCGCCGACTCCGCCCTGGTGGCGGGGCTGGAGGGCGACGCCGCCCCGGAGGTCGTGGAGGAGGGCCCGTCCCTCGCCCGGGAGCTGGCCGCCGAGCCCGCCCGGGGCCTGACGCGCCGGGCGGCCGACCGGCCCCTGGCCCGGTACGAGGGCGGGGCCTACACGGCCGGGGAGTTCCAGGCCTTCATCCGGAGCCGGGACCCCCAGTTCCGCCAGCAGCTCCAGGACGCCTCCGACGAGCAGATCGGCAACTTCCTGCGGGGCATGGTCCAGCGGGAGCTCCTCCTCGACCAGGCCCGGGCCGCGGGCATGGAGCCCGACCCGCAGCGGGTGGACTCGCTGGTGGCGGGAGCCCGGGACCGGCTCCGGACCGTGGCGCGCCAGATCGGCGTGCTCCGCCTCGACCGCGCTCCGGGCGAGGCCCTGGAGCCGGCGGTCCAGCGCGCGGTGGAGGACGCTCTCCTGGACGTGCTGACCGGGGCCACCGACGTGATTCCCCTCGGCCAGATCTCCTTCCAGCTCCGCCAGGGCGTGCCCACCCGGGTCAGCCAGGCGGGGGTCGGAGAGGTCGTGCTCCGCGTGGGCCAGGCCCGCGCCGGCCGCTCCCCGTCTCCGGCGGAGAACACGCTGCCCTCGGATTCCTCCCTCCTCCCCCCCGTCGACCCCGGGAGATGACCCGGAACCCGGCCTCCGCGCCGGGTTAGGACCCCCCATGATGCGAACCCGATTCTACCTGGCGGCCCTGGTGGCCGCCGTGACCCTGGGCGCGGCCCCCGCCGCCGCCCAGCTCGACACCTCGGACCGGAACGTGGTGGACCGCGTCGTCGCCATCGTGGGCGACTCCGCCGTCCTCTCCTCCCAGGTCCAGGAGGAGATCCAGCGGCTGGCCTTCCAGGGACAGGAGCTCCCCCAGGACCGGGCGGGGCAGGAGCGCCTCTTCCGGGAGATCCTGCAGCGGCAGATCGAGCGCCTCCTGGTGCTCCAGGCCGCCCAGGACGACTCCCTCCTCGTCGTGGACGAGGACCGGGTCCAGGAGATCGTGGACCAGGAGATCCAGCGCCGCGCCCAGGCTTTCGGGGGCCAGCCCGGCCTCGCCCAGGCCCTGGCCGGCGAAGGCCTGACGCTGGCCAGCTACCGGGACTTCCTCTCCACGGACGTCCGCCAGGAGCAGCTCCAGCAGCTCTTCATGCAGCGGCGGCTCCAGGGAGCGCCCCCGGTGGTCGTCACCGACGCCGAGCTCCGGGAGGCCTACGAGCAGGCCCGCCCGACGCTCCAGGACCGCCCGCGGACCCTGACGTTCCACCAGGTGGTGATCCGCCCGGCCTCGACGGACTCGGCCAAGGCCGCCACCCGGGCCTTCGCCGAGGAGCTGGTGGACTCGCTCCGGGCGGGGGCCGACTTCGCCGAGCTGGCCGAGCGGTACTCCCAGGATCCCGGCTCGGCCTCCAACGGCGGGGACCTGGGCTGGTTCCGCCGGGGCCAGATGGTGCGGTCCTTCGAGGACGTGGCCTTCTCGCTCCCCGACGGGCGGATCAGCGACCCGGTCGAGACCGAGTTCGGCTACCACATCATCACCATCGAGCGTTCCCGCCGCGGAGAGCGCCGGGGGCGGCACATCCTCCTCGTCCCCGAGGTGGCGCAGGGCGACCAGGCCCGAGCCCGCGAGCGGGCCGCCGAGGTCCTGGCCGAGGCCCGGGAAGGCGCCGACATGGGCACTCTCTTCGCCCGGCATTCCGACCCCGAGGTCCCCGACTCCCTCACCGTGGCCTTCGAGCAGCTCTCCGATCTCCCGCCGGGGTACGAGGCGGCGCTGTCCGACGCCCAGGAGGGAGACTTCGTGGGCCCCATCCGGTACGAGGCCGGAGGTGGCGAGGTCCGCTTCGCCGTCGTCCGCGTCGACGAGGTGCGGGAGGCGGGCGCCTTCAGCTTCGAGGACGTCCAGAGCCAGCTCCAGCAGCAGATCACGAGGCGCAAGCAGCTCGCCGTCATCCTGGAGCAGCTCCGGGAGCGGACCTACATCGAGATCATGCTCTAGACGGGGCGCACCTTCCCGCCCCCTCCCCACGCTCCACCCACGCCCCACCATGGCTCCTCCTCCCATCGCGGTGACCCTGGGCGACCCCCGGGGCATCGGGGCCGAGGTCTCCGTGGCCGCGGCCCACTCCCTCCTCCGGGAATCCCCCGGGGCTCGCCTTATCTTCCTGGGCGCCCCGGAGCAGGTGGAGGGCGTGGAGCTCCCCGCGGGCGTGGCCTTCCACCCCACCCGGGCCTGGGACGGGTCCGAGGAGGGCGCGGGCCACGTCTCCATCGAGGCCCTCCGGGGCGCGGTCTCCCTGGCCGACGCCGGCGACGCGTCGGCCGTGGTCACGGCCCCGGTCCACAAGCCGGCGCTCCACGCCGCCGGGTGGCCGGCGCCGGGACAGACCGAGATGCTCCAGGAGCTCACCGGCGCGGACACCGTGGGGATGCTCATGTGCGCCGAGCGCACCCGGCTGGGAAGCCCCCTCCGGGTCCTGCTGGCCACCACCCATCTCCCCCTCCGGGACGTGCCGACCCGGGTCACCGAGGCGCTCCTCGTGGCGCAGACCGCCCTCCTGGCCGACTCCCTCCGGGACGGATGGGGCATGGAGCGGCCCCGGGTGGCCCTCTGCGGGATGAACCCCCACGCCTCGGACCAGGGCCTCTTCGGAGACGAGGAGGCGCGGATCTTCGAGCCCGCGGTGGCGGCGCTCCGGGAGCGGGACGTGGCGGTGGAGGGCCCCCTTCCCGCCGACACCGTCTTCTCCCGCGCCCTGGCGGGGGAGTTCGACGGGGTCGTGGCCCCCTACCACGACGTGGGCATGGCCGCGTTCAAGACCGTCTCCTTCGGGACCGGCGTGAACTGCACCCTGGGCCTCCCCTTCCCACGCACCTCCCCGGACCACGGCACCGCCTTCGACATCGCGGGCCTCGGGAAGGCCGCCTCGGCCTCCATGCTGGAGGCCCTGCGGCTGGCCGGAAGGCTGGCCGGAGCGGGCTTTGACACACCGAACGGGGAGACCTAAGCTGAACTCCCGGAAGCACCTGGGATCCCGGGCATCCGCCCCGCGAGGACTCCTCGACCGCCGGGCGGCTCCGGCCCGGCCCCTCACCTCCATCCCGCGACCCCGGTGATCCAGCTTACCAGCGTGTCCAAGGAGTACCCCACGCGGGGTTACGCCCTGCGCGACGTCTCCTTCCGGGTGGAGAAGGGGGAGTTCGCGTTCCTCACCGGCCATTCGGGGTCGGGGAAGAGCTCCACCATGCGCCTCGTGCACATGGACGACCGCCCCACCTCCGGAGAGGTGCGGGTCACGGGATACTCCTCGGACCAGATCACCGCCCGGGACCTCTGGAAGGTCCGCCGCCGGGTGGGCTTCGTCTTCCAGGACTTCCGGCTCCTCCCCGGCCGCACGGCCCAGGAGAACGTGGCCTTCGCCCTGGAGGTGACGGACACGCCCCGCAAGGACATCGCCCCCCGGGCCCAGCGCCTCCTCTCCCAGGTGGGGCTCGCTCCCAAGTCCGGGCAGCTCATCCACGAGCTCTCCGGAGGGGAGCAGCAGCGGGTGGCCATCGCCCGGGCCCTGGCCAACGACCCCTTCGTCCTCCTGGCCGACGAGCCCACCGGCAACCTGGACGAGCGGGCCACCCGGGGCGTGATGGACCTCTTCTGGGAGATCAACGCCAAGGGCATGGCGGTCCTCATGGCCACCCACGACCTGGACCTGGTCCGCAGCTACCCCAAGGCCCGGCTCCTGGAGCTGGACAACGGGCGGCTGGTCTACGACTCCGCGAAGGAGGGCTGAGGCATGTACGCGCTCCGCGAGGCCCTCGCCGCCTTCCGCCGCGCGCCGGTCCTGACCGGCCTCAGCGCCGCCATGGTGGGGCTGGCCCTCTTCGTGGTGGGGCTCTTCGGGCTGGCCACCTTCAACCTCCGCCTGGCGCTCTCGGCCATCGAGGAGCGCGTGGAGGTGGTGGTGTACCTGCGGGACGACGCCCGCCAGAGCGAGATCGACCTGGCCCAGCGGGAGCTGGGCGACCTCCCGGAGGTCCAGCGCGCCGACTACGTGTCCAAGCGCGAGGCGCTGGCCCGGGCCCAGGAGGACCTCCCGGAGTTCGGGGAGCTCTTCGCCGGAGCCGGGGTGAACCCCCTGCCCCAGTCCCTCGAGCTGGAGCTGCGCCCCGGGGCCCGGAACCAGGCGTCGGTGGAAGCCATCGCCGAGCACGCCGAGGCCTATCCCTTCGTGGAGGAGGTCCGCTACGGCCGGGAGTGGGTGGACAAGCTCTTCACCCTCCGCCGGGTGGGAGCGGCCACCACCGCCGTCCTGGGCGCCTCCTTCTTCCTGGTGGCGGCCCTCATCATCGGCACGGCGCTCCGGATCGCCATCCACGCCCGCCGGGACGAGATCTACATCATGCGCCTGGTGGGCGCCCGGAACTCGTTCATCCGACGGCCCTTCCTCCTGGAGGGCGCCATGGCGGGCGTCCTGGGCGGGCTCCTGGCCTGGCTCCTGACCTACGCCGTCTACCGCATCGTCTACGCCTACCTCTTCGCCGTGGCCTGGATTCCCGGGAGCTGGGTGCTGGGCGGGCTGGCCGCCGGCGGCGTCTTCGGGGCGCTGGCCAGCGGCCTCGCCATCCGGCGGCACCTGCGGAGGGTGTGAGCGTGGGCGCGTCGTCCGGCCCCGGCGCTCCCCTCCCGGTCCGGCTCCTCCCGCGGGTCCTCCTGGCCGCGGCGCTCCTCCTGGGCGCGCCGCTGGCGTCCGGGGGCCCGGGCCTGGCGGCCCAGGACCCGGACATCCGCACGGAGATCCTGGAGAGCCGGCGGCGCCTGGAGGAGATCCGGGCCGAGCGCGCCCGCCTCCAGCAGGAGATGAGCGACGTGCGCATCCGCGTCCGCGACCTCTCCTCGGAGCTGGCCAACGTCGAGCGCCGTCTCTCGGCCACCCGCTCCGTCCTGGCGGAGATCGAGTTCCAGGTGGAGGCCACGGCCGACCAGATCGAGGCCACCACCGTGGAGCTGGTCCGCACCCGGGAGCGGCTGTCCGAGGGTCGGGCCACCCTGAGCCGGCGCCTGCGGGACATCTACAAGATGGGGCCCCTCCACACCGTGCGGGTCCTGTTGGGCGCCACCTCCTTCACCGACCTCCTCAACCGGTACCGCTACCTCCAGCGCGTGGCCTCCTTCGACCGCGCCCTGGTGGACCGGGTCACCGACCTGGAGGTGGAGCTCACCGACCAGGACCGGGAGCTCCAGCAGCGCATGAGCGAGCTCGGCACGCTGCGGCAGTCCCGCCTGGGCGAGGTCGCGGAGCTCCGTGCCGTCGAGCAGGAGCGCCAGGCCACCCTGCAGGAGTTCCGCTCCCAGGAGCGCCGCGCCCAGACGCGCCTGGAGCAGCTCGAGGCCGACGAGGCCCGCATGACCTCGCTCATCGGCGACCTGGAGCGGCGACGCCTGGAGGCCGAGCGCGCCCGGGCCGCCGGTCCGGGTCGGGGACGCGGCCCCTCCACCTTGACCGGGTCCGACGCCGGCGCCCTGGACTGGCCCCTGGAGGGTCAGCTCATCTACCGGTTCGGCCGGGAGCAGCGCCCCAACGGCCTGGTCCTGCGCTGGAACGGGATCGGGATCGCCGCCCCCACCGGGAGCCCCGTGCGGGCGGTCCGCTCCGGGCGCGTCGTCCTGGCCGGACCCTTCGAGGGGTACGGACCCACGGTGGTCCTGAGCCACGGGGACGGCTTCTACACCCTCTACCTGTACCTGGAGGACATCGGGGTGGTGGAGGGGCGGGACGTGGAGGCGGGTCAGGTGGTGGGCACCGTCGGCGGCGCCGACACCCCCGAGGGCCCCCACGTCGAGTTCCAGATCCGGGCCCCGGTGGACGGAGGCTCGCCCCAGGCCCAGGACCCGCTCCGCTGGCTCCGACCCCGATGACCGCCACGACCGCTCCGACCGCTCCGACGGCACCATGATCCGACTCCACGACGTCGCGGGCCACGAGAAGGCCCGCCACTCCCTCGCCCGGGCCCACGCCGGGGCCGGGCTGCCCTCGTCCCTCCTCTTCCACGGGCCGCGGGGGGTCGGGAAGCAGCGGCTGGCCCTCTGGACCGGCCAGCTCCAGCTCTGCGAGTCCCCGGGGCCCGAGGGCCCGTGCGGCGCGTGCCGGGGCTGCAGGCTGGCGCTGGGGCTGGAGCACCCGGACCTCCACTGGTTCTTCCCCCTCCCCCGCCCCAAGGGCGTGAGCGGGGACCGCCTGGCCGACGCCCTGGAGAGCGCGCGGATCGAGGAGTTGGAGGAGCTCCGGAAGGAGCCGCTGCGCCCGAGCCTCGGCGACGAGCTCCGGGGGCTGTACCTGGGCATCGTCGAGAACGTCCGCCGGAAAGCGCTTCAGGCGCCCACCATGGCCCCGGTGCAGGTCTTCGTCCTGGCCGACGCCGAGCTCATGGTGCCCCAGGAGTCGAGCCCCGAGGCCGCCAACGCCCTCCTGAAGCTCCTGGAGGAGCCGCCCCGGCAGACCCGCCTCATCCTCACGTCGTCGGAGCCGGGGCGTCTCCTGCCGACGATCCGCTCCCGCTCGGTGCCGCTCCACCTGTCGCCCCTGGGGCGGGACCGGGTCGCCGGCTTCCTCCGGGAGCACGGCGACGCCGACGCCGAGGCGGCGGAGCGCGCCGCGCTCCTGGGCCAGGGATCCATCGGCCGGGCCCTGGGCTTCCTCCCCGACGGAGCCGAACCGGGCCCCCTGGACGCCCTCCGCGGCGACGCGCTGCAGATCGTCGAAGCGGCCCTGGCCGACGGACGGGCGGCGGGGTACGGCGTGGCGCTGGCGCAGTCCTCGTCCAAGGCCCGCCGGCTCGTGGGCCTCTTCGGGTTCGTGGAGGAGCTCCTCCGGGACGTGTCGGCGCTGGCCGCCGGGGCGGACGACGCGCTCCTCCACCCCGACCTGGCGGAGCGGCTCGGGCGACGCGTCCGGGGCGCGGCGGTCGAGCCCGCCGACGCCGCCGGCGCGCTCCTGGCCGCCGAGGAGGCCCGGGAGCTGGCCCGGGGGAACGTGAACCCCCAGCTCATCCTCTCGGGGCTGGTGCGGGAGCTCCGGGGCGCCCTGCGGCCCCGCCGCGTCCCCACCGCCGCGGAGGCCCGGTGAGCGGGCGGGACGACGGGCTCACCCACCTCGACGAGGAGGGGCGGGCCCGGATGGTGGACGTGGGCGGCAAGGAGGCCACCCGCCGCGTGGCCCGGGCGGAGGGGCGCATCGTCATGGAGCCGGAGACGCTCCGCCGGATCCGGGAGGGCGCCACCGACAAGGGGGACGTCCTCCAGGTGGCGGAGCTGGCGGGGATCATGGGCGGGAAGCGCACCGCCGACCTCGTGCCCCTCTGCCACCAGCTCCCCGGGGCCTCGGTGGAGGTGGCGCTGGAGCTGGACGACGCCCTCCCCGGCGTCCGCGCCCGGGCCACGGCCCGCTACACCGGGCGCACCGGTGTGGAGATGGAGGCCCTGACCGCCGTCTCGGTGGCCCTCCTCACCGTCTACGACATGGTGAAGGCCGTCGACCGGGGCATGCGCATCGAGGGAATCCGCCTCCTCGCCAAGGAGGGCGGCGCCAGCGGCTCGTGGAGCGTCGACGGGGGCTGACCCCGGCAGGTGGTCCCGCGGACCGGCGGGGCGCCGCGCTCGGAGCGCCCGCCCGCCCTCGCCCGGGTCAGCCGCCCCGACGGACGCTGGGCGCCACCGGCACCACCAGGCGCTGCCCGATCTGGAGGTAGCGCGCCCGCACCGTGGGGTTGGCCGCCTCCAGGTCCCGCACCGGCACCCCGTAGCGCCGGGCGACGTGGCTCAGCGTCTCGCCGGGCCGCACCCGGTGCTCCACGAAGGTCACCCGCTCCGACGGCGGGATGGCGGCGTAGTTCCTCCGGAAGACGAAGCCGTGCCCCGGGGGCACCCGGACGAGCATCTCCCGGCCCGGCGGGGTGATGCCCCGGACCAGCTCGGGGTTGAGCCGCTGGATCTCCGCCTCGGAGGTCTCGGCGGCCCGGGCCACCACGTCCAGCGTCGTGGCGTCGGGGACCACGACCTCGTCGAAGGCGAAGCCCACCGGCGTCGCCAGCGGCCCGAAGCCGTGGGCCTCGGGGCGGCTCGCCAGCTCGGCCGCCGCGAAGAGCTTGGGCACGAAGTCCCGGGTCTCCCGGGGCATGTGGGGGCGGAGCTCCCACCAGAGGGAGTCGGTGCGCGGGGCCAGGGGCGCGTGGCGATCCAGCAGCCGCTCGATCCGGCCCGGCCCGGCGTTGTAGGCCGACAACGCCAGGAACCACGAGCCGAAGCGCGCCCGCAGGTCCTGGAGGTAGGCCGTGGCCGCCCCGGTGGACTTGAACGGGTTCCGGCGCTCGTCCACCAGCGGGTCGATGCCCATGCCGAAGCCCCGGGCCGTGGGCGCCATGAACTGCCAGAGCCCCACCGCGGACGCCGAGCTGACGGCCCGGGGGCTGTACCCGCTCTCGATGATGGGGAGGTAGCGGAGCGTGCGGGGGAGCCCCCGCTCCTCCAGCGCGGCGTCCACGGTCGGGGAGAAGGAGCCCATCCGCTCCAGGTAGACCGGGAACCAGCTGGATCCCCGGCCGGTCCAGAAGGCCACCCATCGGTCCACCTCGGCGCGGAACTCCGGGTGGCGCAGCATGGGCGAGGCGAGGAGCTCGTCCACCACCGGATCCGGCGGGGGCACGTCCATCCCCACCAGCGCCTCGTCCAGGGCCGGCCGCTCCACGGACACGGGCGGCGCCGGGAGCGTCCCCGGCGGGGTCGGGGGCGCGGCGGTGCAGGCTCCCAGCAGCGCGGCGACCGCGGCCGCGGCCAGCGCCCCCGGGACGCGGCGCCGCCGTCGGATGGCCGTCCTCGTCCCCGTCGCCCCCGTCGTCGTCCTCATCGTCCCCCCCGTCCTCGTCCGTCCCCGTCGATCCGTCCGCGCCGCCCGTCTCTCAGGCCAGGAGCTCGTCCACGGCCGCCAGCAGGCGGCTGACGCTCTGCCCCGTGGCGCCGGAGCCCATGAGCCCGATGCGCCAGATCTTGCCGGCCGCAGGCCCCAGACCGCCCCCGACCTCGATGGCGTGCTCCTCCAGGAGCCGCCGTCGGAGCGCGCCCTCGTCGACGCCTTCGGGGAGCGCCGCCGAGGTGAGCTGGGGCAGCCGGTGGCCCTCCTGGGCGAAGAGCGAGAAGCCCCGCTCCACCAGCTCCTCCTGCAGCTGCTTCCCGACCCGCGCGTGCCGGTCGAAGCGCTCCTCCAGCCCCTCCTCCTCCAGGAGCACGAGCCCCTCGTGGAGGGCGTACATCATGTTGATGGGCGCCGTGTGGTGGTACTTCCGCGTGGCGCCCTCTCCCACGTAGTCCGCCAGGAGGCCCGCGTCCAGGTACCAGCTCTGGCACGGCGTCTCCCGGGTCCGGATCCGCTCCACGGCCCGCTCCGAGAAGGAGATGGGGGCCAACCCCGGCGGCACGCCCAGGCACTTCTGGGTGCCCGAGTAGGCCACGTCCACCCCGTTGGCGTCCAGCTCCACCGGGATCCCCCCCAGCGAGGTCACCGTGTCCACCACGAAGAGGGTGTCGGTTCCCGCCAGGTACGACCCGATCTCCTCCAGCGGCTGGCGCACCCCGGTGGAGGTCTCGGCGTGGACCACCGCCAGCACGCGCGCCTCCGGGTACTGCCGGTGGGCCTCGATGAGCGCCTCGGGATCCACGATGCGACCCCACTCCGCCTCCACCGGGACCACCCCGGCGCCCATGCGCCGGGCCATCTCGGTGAGCCGTCCGCCGAAGACCCCGTTGATGCCCACGATGGCCGTGTCGCCGGGCTCCAGGAGGTTGGCCATGGCCGCCTCCTGCGCCGCCGAGCCCGTGCCCGAGACCGGGAAGGTCAGCTCGTTGTCCGTCCCGAAGACCCGCCGCAGACGGGCGTTGACGTCGTCCATGACGGCCAGGAACTGGGGATCCAGGTGCCCCACGGTGGTCCGGCCCAGAGCTTCCAGGATCCGGGGATGGACCGGCGAGGGGCCGGGGCCGAGGAGGAGGCGGGGCTCGATGGGGAAAGGTGCGGTCATGGCGGCGCGCTCCGGTGCGGGCCGACGCGCCGGTCGGCGCGTCGGCGGGTTCGGGTCAGGGGCGGTCAGAGGTGGTAGTTCGGGGCTTCCCGCGTGATGGTCACGTCGTGGGGGTGGGACTCCTTCAGGCCCCCCGACGTGATGCGGTTGAAGCGGGCGTTGGCCCGGAGGTCGGCGAGGTCGGTTGCGCCGCAGTAGCCCATGCCGGACCGGAGCCCGCCCACGAGCTGGTAGACCACGTCGCTGACCGGGCCCTTGTAGGGCACCCGGGCCTCGATGCCCTCGGGCACGAACTTCCGCTCGTCCTCCTGGAAGTAGCGGTCGGCGGAGCCCTCCTCCATGGCGGAGAGGGAGCCCATCCCCCGGACGGTCTTGAAGCGGCGGCCCTCCAGGAGGAAGCTCTCCCCGGGGGACTCGTCGGTGCCGGCGAACATGGAGCCCATCATGACGGTGTGGGCACCGGCGGCCAGCGCCTTCACGATGTCGCCGGAGTACCGGATCCCGCCGTCGGCGATGACGGGCAGGTCCGGGTCCACGCCGTCCACCGCGTCCATCACCGCGGTGAGCTGGGGCAGCCCCACCCCGGTCACGACCCGGGTGGTGCAGATGGAGCCGGGGCCGACACCGACCTTCACGGCGTCCACGCCCCGCTCGGCCAGCGCCCGGGCTCCCTCGGTGGTGCCCACGTTCCCGCCCACGAGCTGGACGTCGGGGAAGGCCTCGCGCATGCGCGCCACGGCGTCGAGCACGCCCTGGGAGTGCCCGTGGGCCGTGTCCACGACCAGCACGTCCACCCCGGCCTCCACGAGGCGCTCGGCGCGGCCCACGTCGGCGTTGGAGGCTCCGACGGCGGCGCCCACCCGGAGGCGGCCGTGCTCGTCCTTGCAGGCGTCGGGGTACTGCCGCCGCTTGAAGATGTCCTTCACCGTGATGAGGCCGCGGAGGTCCCCGTTGCCGTCCACGACGGGAAGCTTCTCGATGCGGTGCTCGTGGAGGAGCGCCTCCGCCTCCTCCAGCGTGGTGCCGACGGGGACGGTGACCAGGTCCTCCGAGGTCATGACCGCGCGGATGGGCTGGTCCAGCTCCGTCTCGAACTGGAGGTCCCGGTTCGTCACGATCCCCACCAGGCGCTTGCCGTCCTCCACGATGGGCACGCCGCTGATGCTGAACTGCGCCATGAGGCGGTGGGCGTCCCGGAGGGTCGAGTCGGCGGTGAGCGTGATGGGGTTCATGATCATCCCGCTCTCCGAGCGCTTCACCCGGTCCACCTCCTCCGCCTGCCGGTCGGGGGAGAGGTTCTTGTGGACGATCCCGATCCCTCCCTCCCGGGCCATCTGGATGGCCATGCGGGACTCGGTGACCGTGTCCATGGCCGCCGAGACCAGGGGGATCTTCACGTGGATCGCCCGGGTGATGCGGGACGAGATGTCGGTGTCCCGGGGATGGACCCGGGAGTGCCCCGGAATGAGGAGGACGTCGTCGAAGGTGAGCGCTTCGGCGACGATGTGTTCGCGTCGGCTGGAGCCGTTGGTCATGGGAAGCTGCGTCGTGGGTGGAGGGCCCCCTTGCACGACGCGCCCGCCTTCCCGGGCGTCCGACGTGGACGGAAGGGAAGCGGGCGCGGGGGCCGGCTGCGGAGCACCGTTCGTACCATGTGAGAGTGTATCCCCGGGGCCGGGGATGGTCAACGCGACCCCCCGGATCCCCGCGGGCGTCAGCTCCCGGGCTCGCCGCCGGTGTCGCCGGGGCCGGGGGGCCGGGATCGGGTGCGCGGCTTCGCCGCCGACGTGCCCCCGGCGCCCCGGGCTCCCGGCGCCGGGCTCCCCCCGCGCGCGGGGCTCGTGCCGTCCTCGACGGCTCGTGCGCGGTCCTTCCCCGGCGCGGACGCCGCGCCCTCCCCCTCCTCGGGCACGTCCAGGGCCTGGTTCAGGTCCGAGAGGATCTGCTTCCCCGCGGACGACACCCCGCTCAGAACCCGATCCGCGGCGGAGATCAGCTGGAAGGCCTCCCGGATCGTGTTGGGGCTCACGGCCTTCCGCCGGAGCTTGTCCTCCAGGCTCTCGGCGAACTTCTGCAGCCCCGTGGCTTCCACCGGCTCGGTGCCGGCGTATTTCGACTCGAGGAACTCGATGAAGTCCAGGACCTGGTAGACCTGCTCGTCGGGCAGGCTCTCGATTCGGCGCAGGAGGCGCTGGCGCAGGGCGTCGTGCATGGGATCTCCGGGGGTTCGTGTGCTACTGGAGTGTACGACGAGGGGGTCCGGACCCCAAGGCGTCCGCCTCCCGACGCCCCGTGGGGCCGGGACGCCGCGACCGCCCACTTTGCCGGCGGGGTGGAAACCCGTATCGTCCTGACGTGTTCTCCGGGGGAGGAGATTCCCCCACACCCCTGCCCACCCTCCGGCACCATGGCCTTCCTCCCGCTCCGCAGCGCCCCCCTCGCCGACTCCGCGTCGTCGCTGTACGACGAGTGGCTCCACTGGGTGGACGAGGAGCTGGACCGGCCCGACTGCGACCGGAACGAGCTGTGCCGTCGGATCCTCACCGACCTCCACTACCCCCACCTGGCGGACGTCGACCCCGACGCGCTCCCCCTGGGGGCCCGGGTGGCGCTGGCCCAGATGGACCCGCGCAACGTCACCCTGGAGCCGGAATACTACCGGGAGATCGACGAGGAGAAGTACGCCCGGGTGAAGCCGCTCCAGTGGCTCTGGGAGATGTTCGACCGGAGCGGTCTGGGCGAGAACGTGGAGCTGGGCGTGCGCTTCCGGCGGCTCCTGGCGCGGCGGATCTTCAAGCGGTGCGGCCGGGACTTCAAGGCCTTCCACCACGTGAAGTTCTCCTTCGGGTACAACCTGGAGGTGGGGGACGGCGTGGTCGTCCACCGTCACGTCCTCCTGGACGACCGGGGCGGCATCGAGATCGGCGACGGGTCGTCGGTGTCCGACTTCGCCAACGTGTACTCCCACACCCACGACATCGTGGACGGGAGGATCGTCTACACGCCCAAGACCGTCATCGGGAAGGGCGTGCGCATCACCTACCACGCCACGATCCTGGCCGGCGTGCACGTGGCCGACGACTCCATGGTGGGCGCGGGCTCGATCCTGACCAAGGACACCAAGCCCCACTGGGTCTACGTGGGCACCCCCGCCCGCCCCGTGAAGGAGAAGGATCCGGAGGCGCGCCGGAGCAAGCGGCCCCGGACCGGAGACCCCCTGGCCGACGGCTGAGACCCGGCGTGGACGGTGGGACGCCGGGGTCCGCGGTGCGGATCCGCTGGAGCCGGGAGGAGGAGCTTCCCCGCCTGGCCGAGGTGTTCGAGGCCGCGGTGCGGGGGCTCGGCCCGCTGCGCTACACCCCCGAGCAGGTCGAGGCCTGGGTCGGTGGGGGACGCGACAAGGGCGTCGGGAGCTTCCTCCTGGGACCCCACACCCTCGTGGCGGAGCGCGACGGCGGCGTGATCGGGTTCGCCAGCTTCTCCCCCGACGGTCATCTGGCCTCCCTGTACGTCCACCCCGACCACGGGCGCGCCGGGATCGGGGGACGGCTCCTGCGAGCCCTCCTCCGGGAGGCCGCCGCCCGGGGCATCGACGACCTCCACACCGAGGCGTCGGAGTTCAGCCGTCCCGTCTTCGAGCGCGCCGGGTTCGTCCTGGACGAGGTCGAGGAGGTGGAGCGGGACGGGGTGGCCTTCACCCGGTACCGGATGGTCCGTAGCGGGCACGCGGGCGCCGACCCGGGTTGAGCCCCCGGGCGGCGCCGGCCCGCCGGTCCCGCGCCCCCTACTCCTCCTGGTGCCGGGCCTGGAGGCGCTGGACCACCGCCGGGTCGGCCAGCGTCGTGGTGTCGCCCACGGCCCGCCCCTCGGCGATGTCGCGCAGGAGCCGTCGCATGATCTTGCCGGACCGGGTCTTGGGCAGATCGGCCGTGAAGACGATGAGCTCCGGCTTGGCGATGGCGCCGATCTTGTGCCCCACGAACTCGCGCACCTCCTCCAGGAGGGCGTCGGTCCCGTCGTACCCGTCCCGCAGGGTGACGAAGGCGGCGATGGCCTGGCCCTTGATCTCGTGGGCCTTCCCCACCACCGCGGCCTCGGCCACGGCCGGGTGCTCCACCAGGGCGCTCTCCACCTCCATGGTGCCGATGCGGTGGCCGGCCACGTTGAGGACGTCGTCCACCCGACCCAGGATCCAGATGTAGCCGTCCTCGTCCCGCTTGGCGCCGTCGCCGGGGAAGTAGATCCCGTCCCAGCGGGACCAGTAGGTGGAGCGGAAGCGCGCGTCGTCGCCCCAGACGGTCCGCAGCATCGACGGCCACGGCGAGGTGACGGCCAGGTACCCCGCCGAGGTCTCGTCCCCGCCCGCGTCGAGGATGGTGGCCTCGATCCCGGGGAACGGCCGGGTGGCCGTCCCCGGCTTGGTGGGGGTGACGCCCGGGAGCGGCGTGATCATGATCCCGCCCGTCTCGGTCTGCCACCAGGTGTCCACG
>CAZMTA010000006.1:115745-153087 GCA_964569085.1 uncultured Gemmatimonadaceae bacterium
GACGATCGGGCAGCGCTCGCCGCCGATGACCTCGTGGTACCACATCCAGGCCTCGGGGTTGATGGGCTCCCCCACCGTGCCCAGGAGGCGCAGCGACGAGAGGTCGTGCTTCCCGGGCCAGTCGTCGCCCCAGCGCATGAAGGCCCGGATGGCCGTGGGGGCCGTGTAGAAGATGGTGACGCCGTAGCGCTCGCAGATGTCCCAGAAGCGCCCCCGATCCGGGGCGTCGGGCGCGCCCTCGTACATGAGGACCGTGGCTCCGTTGGCCATGGGGCCGTAGACGATGTAGCTGTGGCCGGTAACCCACCCCACGTCCGCGGTGCACCAGTAGACGTCGTCGTCCTTGAGATCGAAGACGGCCTTCGTGGTCGCGTAGACCTGGGTCAGGTAGCCCCCGGTGGTGTGGACCACCCCCTTCGGCTTCCCGGTGGTCCCGGAGGTGTACAGGATGTAGAGGATGTCCTCGGCGTCCATGAGCTCCGCGGGACAGTCGTCGGAGGCGTCCTCCACGAGGTCGTGGTACCAGACGTCCCGACCCTCCTTCATCCCGGCGTCCACCTGCTCCGAGAGGGTCCCGCCCCGGCGCACGACCACCACCGTCTCCACGGTGGGCGAGCGCTCCAGGGCCTCGTCGGCGTTGGCCTTCAGGGGCACGACCTGGCCTCTCCGCCATCCGCCGTCGGCGGTGACGAGGACCTTGGCCTCGGCGTCGTTGTTGCGGTCCGCCAGCGACTCGGGGCTGAACCCGCCGAAGACCACCGAGTGGATGGCGCCGATGCGGGCGCAGGCCAGCATGGCCACCGCGGCCTCGGGGATCATGGGCAGGTAGATGGTCACCCGGTCGCCCCGGGTCACGCCGAGCCCCTTCAGGGCGTTGGCGAAGCGGCACACCTCGGCGTGGAGCTCGGCGTACGTGTAGCTCCGGGTGTCGCCGGGCTCCCCCTCCCAGAGGAGGGCCGTCTTGTCCCGACGGGGCCCCTCCAGGTGCCGGTCGAGGCAGTTGTGGGCCACGTTGAGCTTCCCGCCGACGAACCACTTGGCGAAGGGGGGGTCGCTCCAGTCCAGGACCTCCCGCCACGGCTCGAACCAGTCGAGCTCCTCCGCCCAGCGGGCCCAGTAGGCCTCCCGATCCGCCGCCGCCTCCTCGTAGATGCCGGGGTCCGAGACCACGGCGTCCCGCGCGAAGTCCGGCGGCGGCGGGAAGGTGCGGTCTTCGGTGAGAAGGGCGTCGAGGGCGCCGGAGTCGTCGCTCATGCCAGGATCCTCCCTGGGTGCGGGAACCGTTGGGCGCGGTCGGCGGAGACGCCGTCCGGCCGGGCTGGAGTCAATGTGGGGCTACGCGGGTGACCTGCAAGGCGAGGGCCGTCCGCATCCGGCCTCCCGGCGGCGGTCAGTCCTCGTCGAGCATCTCGGCCCGGAGCTCGGGGCGCGCCAGGAGCGCCTCGAAGGACTTCACGGTGGCCGACGCCAGCGCCGAGACCGCCGAGGGGCCGGCCTCCACCGCGGTCCGCGGGATGCGGAGCTTGAAGCGGACCTCCGTGCCGGCCTCCCCGGCGGGCCGCCCGCCGTCGCGCAGCCGGAAGCGGAGCGTCACCGGGGTGCGGTACCCCCGGGGGAGCCCCTCCTCCGCCATGCGGCTGAGGCGCTCCAGGTGCTCCTCCACGGCCCCGAGCTCGCCCAGGGCCCGGAGGTCCACCACCAGCGCCAGGTTGCCGGTGAGGCCCCGGGAGGTCTCGTCCAGGTACACGTCCACGCTCACCGGGAGGTCCACGGTGGGATGGTGGAAGAAGAGGTAGGCGCTCCGGGTGGAGTCCCCCTCCCACCGCCCCTCGAAGGTGTGGCTGGTGGTCTTCTGGAGCCCCGAGAGCTCCCAGCCCGCGCTCTCGACCCCGTCGCGGACCGCCTCGATGAGGGGCTCCAGCGTGAGGAGGGCATCCGAGGAGGAACCGGTCACGGGGCTTCCGGGGTAGAGGGGGCGGACCGGAAGCGAACCGGTCCGGGATCCAAGTTGACACGCATCGGCCGAGGCCCTTGTCTTGGGTCGATGACGCCCGCACAGGTGATCGAGCGTATCGGGAGTTCCGGGAAGATGGCTCAATCCAACGAGACCCACGAGAAGGTGCTGCGCAAGGCCCTGGAGTCCAGCGGCCAGCGGTTCACCGCCCAGCGCGCCGCCGTGTTCCGGCATCTCTCGTGCACCGAGGAGCACCCCACCGCCGACGAGGTCTTCCTCGCGGTCCGGGGCGAGCTTCCCGGCATCTCCCTGGCCACCGTGTACAAGAGCCTCGAGACGCTGGTGGGCTGCGGTCTGGCCATGAAGCTCACCTACAGCGACGGCTCGGCCCGGTACGACGGCCGCACGGACCCGCACCACCACGCCCGCTGTCAGAAGTGCGGCTCCGTCATCGACATCGACGGGGCCCTCTCCGACGAGGAGCTGGACGCCCTGCGCGCCCGCGCCCGGGAGTTCACCGTCACCGGGTATCGGCTCGAGCTGTCCGGCTTCTGTCCCGACTGCGCCGGACGCGCCTGACGGTCCGGGATCCGAGCACCGGTTCCGGGCCCGACCGGGACGTGGCCGACCCTCCCCGCTCCTTCCGCGGCGCCTTCGCCCGCGGCGGGCCCCGCGTCCGCGAGCTCGGACGCGCCTCCGGCCCCATCCGTCTCACCCCCTCCGCCGTCGCGGCGCCCCGGGGGCCGGACGACGTGGCCCTCCTGGTCGAGTGGGCCCGCGAGGAAGGGCTCGCGTTGATCCCCCGGGGCGCGGGCACCGGCATGCCCGGAGGCAACGTGGGCCCCGGCGTCTCCCTCGACCTCGCCGCCCTGGACGGGCTCGAGGTGGACCCCGCCTCCGCCACGGCCCGGGTGGGCCCGGGCGTGGTGGCCGCGGACCTGGATGCCGCGGCCCGGGAGGCGGGCCTCTTCTTCCCCGCCCTCCCCTCCTCCGCCCGGTGGGCCACCCTGGGTGGGATGGCGGCCAACAACGCCGCCGGGGCCCGGAGCTTCGGCTACGGGACCGTCCGGGACTGGGTGGACGCCGCCGAGGTGGTCCTGGCCGACGGGCGGCGGGTGGTGGTGGAGCGGGGCGCCCCCCTCCCCGAGCCCCTGGACGGCCTCCGGGACGCCCTCCTGGAGGAAGTCCGGCCCGAGGCCCTCGACGCGTGGCCCGCCGTGCGGAAGAACGCCTCGGGCTACGGCCTCGACCGCTTCCTTCCCGACGCCGACGGCGTGGCGCTCCTCACCGGCAGCGAGGGGACCCTGGGGGTCCTGACGGGCCTCCGCCTCCGCCTGGCGCCCCTGCCGGCCTCCCGGGCCGTGGTGCTCCTGGCCCTGCCCTCCCTGGACGGCCTCGACCCCGTGGCCTCCGTTGCCGAGGCGGCGGGCGCCGCCGCCTGCGAGTTCATGGGACGCCGCTTCATCGAGATCGCCGGGCTGGAGGACCATCCCGAGGTGGGCTCCATCGCGCGGGGCGCCGAAGCACTGGTCCTGGTGGAGCTCGACGACAGGCGGCTTCCGGTGGCCGAGGGCCTCGAGCGGCTGGAGACCTGGGCCCGGGCCGAAGGGCTGGCCACGACCCGGGCCCGGGACGAGGCCCACCGGGCCCGCCTCTGGGAGATCCGGCATGCCGCCAGCCCCGTCATCGCCCGCCAGGCGGAGCGGGGCCGGGTCTCCATGCAGTTCATCGAGGATGCCGTGGTGCCGCGAACGGCCCTGGCGGCGTATCTTCGCGGCTTGGAGCGAATCCTGCATGGGGAGGAGACCGACGCCGTGCTCTTCGGACACGCCGGGGACGGGAACGTCCACGTGAACCCGCTGGTGGAGGTGGGGCGTCCCGATTGGCGAGGCAGGGTCCGCCGCATCCTCGATGCCACGGCGGAGCTGGTGACCTCCCTGGGCGGGACGCTCTCCGGCGAGCACGGCGACGGCCGCATCCGGGCCCCGTACCTGGACGCGGTGTGGGGCGAGGAGCTCGCCGGGGCCTTCCGGACCGTGAAGGACAGGCTCGACCCGGACGGCGTGCTCAATCCGGGCGTGGTCCTTCCGCTCCCGGGTCAGGACCCCCTCGAAGGACTGTCACCGGAACCCCGCAGGAGATGAGATGAGACGCGTTCTGCCCGCCCTGGTCCTCGGAGCCGCCCTGGCGGTCGCCTCGCTGGGCCTCCGGGACCCCGCCGCCGCGGGCGCCTCCCTTCCCTCCTCCGCGCCTCCGGGCGCTCCGGCGCCCCTCACGACGCCCGCTCCGGCCACCTCCGCGCCCCGACCGGCCCCGGCGATCGACGAGGCCATGCGCCGCCTCGGCGACGAGCTGGACCGGCTCCTGAACGGCTACCGGTACTCCCGTGCCCGGTGGGGCGTCCTCGTGGTCTCCCTGGAGCACGGCGACACGATCTTCGCCAGGAACCCCGACAGCCTCCTGGCGCCGGCGTCCAACATGAAGCTCCTGACCAGCGCAGGGGCGCTCCACACCCTCGGCCCCGACTACCGGTACCGGACGTACCTCGTGTCGCAGGGGCACGTGGAGAACGGGATGCTCAACGGGGACCTGGTCCTGTACGGCACCGGCGACCCCGGGATCTCGGACCGCTTCTACCCGTCCCGCACCCACGTCTTCCGCGAGCTGGCCCGGGATCTCCGGGACCGGGGGATCTCGCAGGTCGCCGGCGACCTCGTGGCCGACGCCTCCCTCCTGGGCGGCCCGCTGCGACCGCCGGGTTGGGACCCGGCGGACCTCAACGACCATTTCGCGCCGGGGATCTCCGCGGTCAGCTACAACGAGAACGTGGTCTCCTTCCGCCTGGAGCCGGCGGCCCGGGACGGGCTCCCGCCCATCGTCCACACCCTGCCGGCCAACGCCGACCTCCCGGTGAACAACCAGGCCGTGACGGTGAGCGGACGGGCGTACCCCCGGGTGCGGATCGAGAGGGACGCCCCCCTCCAGCCGTTCCAGATCCTGGGTCGGATCCAGCGAGGCGGACGGGACGTGTGGCGCCAGATGACGGTGCCCGAGCCCGCCCGCTTCGCGGCCTCGGTGTTCCGGGCCGTCCTGGAAGAGGAGGGCGTCACGGTCCTGGGCGACCTCCAGATGGTGGAGGATCCCTCCGCCTCCGTGGTGACCGGGCCCGACCTCACCGTCCCCACGCGCCGCGACCGCCCCCGGACCCGGATCCTGGCGGTCCACGAGTCCCCGCCGCTGCGGGAGTACCTGGCGGTGGTGAACAAGGAGAGCAACAACCTCTTCGCGGAGCTCCTCTTCCGCACCACGGGCCGGGTGGCCCGGGGCGACGGCACGCCCCGAGGGGCGGCCGCCGCCGTCGAGGAGACGCTCCGCTCCCTGGGGGTGGACGTCCGCGGCCTGACGCAGCTCGACGGCTCCGGCCTCTCCGAGGACAACCGGGTGCGCCCGGCCACCTTCGTCGATCTCCTGCGCAAGGAGGCCGCCTCGCCCCGGTGGGAGGAGCTCTGGGCCTCCCTCCCCGAAGCCGGCCAGAGCCGGGAGCTCGGACGCATGTACCGGACCCCGGCGGCCGGAAACCTCCGGGCCAAGACGGGCACCATCTCCGAGGTGTCGGCGTTGAGCGGCGTCGTGGCCTCGGCCCAGGGTGAGCGGCTCGCCTTCTCCATCATGGTGAACGGCACCCCCTCGACCTACCCGGCCAAGGCCGTGGAGAACTCCATCGGAGCCCGCCTGGCCGGCTTCGCCCGGTCGGCGCCGCCGCCGGACCCGGTGCGCACCGCCCGGGCCGAGCCCGAGCCCGCCCCCGACTCCACCCCGCCGACGCGCACCGCCGACGCCGGGCGGACGACCCAGGAGGCGGACTCCGCCCCCGCCGAGCCCGGCGCGGCGACCGGACAGGAGGCCGCCGCCGTGGCCTCGGCCCGGGCCGCCGACCCGGAGCCCGAGCCGGAGCCCGCCCAGCCGCGCACCCACGAGGTGGCCTCGGGCGAGAACTTCACGGTCATCGCCCGCCGCTACGGGGTGGCCCTCCAGGCGCTGCAGCGGGCCAACCCGGGCATCAGCTCCCGCGGGCTCCAGCCCGGGGACGAGCTCACGATCCCCAGCCCCGGAGACGCCCCCGCCACCCTCGAGCACCGGGTGGCCTCGGGCGAGAACCTCACCGTCATCGCCCGCCGCTACGGGGTGAGCCTGAGGGCGCTCCAGGACGCGAATCCCGGGGTGGACTCGCGGAGCCTCCAGCCCGGGGACGTGGTCACCGTCCCGGCCGCCGCCGGCGGCGGAGGCTGAGGGGCGTCAGACGCCTTCCAGGATCTCCAGCACGGCGTCCATCTCGGCCGCCGTGTTGTAGAAGTGGGGGGCCAGCCGCACCGCACCGTGGCGGCGGGCGAACGCCACCCCCGCCTCCTCCAGCGCCGCGCACGTCCCGTCCAGATCCGGGGGACGGACCGAGAGGATCCCGCCGCGGCGCTCGGGGTCCAGGGGCGTGAGGGCCTCCGCGCCCTCCCGGCTCCGGATCCAGTCGACCACGGGCTCGTGGAGGGCCAGGACGTGGCGCCGGATGGCCTCCACCCCGCACTCGAGGAGCACCTCCACGGAGCGGGCCAGCCCCAGGTAGTCCTGGATGCCGTTGGTCCCCAGCTCGAAGCGCCGGGCGTCGGGGAGCCAGTCCAGGGCGTAGCCGGGCTCGTCGTCCAGCTCGAGCGCCCCGCGCTGGGAGAGCCAGCTCACCATGGGAGGCTCGAACCGCTCCCAGTGGCGCTCGGGCACCCAGGCGAAGCCCGAGCCCCAGGGGGAGCACAGCCACTTCTGCCCGCCCGACGCCAGGAGATCCACATGGAGCTCGTCCGGGGACAGCGGCACCACGCCCAGGGCCTGGATCGCGTCCACGACGAAGAGGGCGCCCCGGGCTCGGCACGCCCGCCCCAGCCGCTCGAGGTCCATCCGGTATCCGGTGGAGAACTGCACGGCCGAGGCCGCGACGGCCACGACGTCCCCGGACTCCAGCCGCTCCAGGAGGGCGTCCTCCCGGGGGAGCCCGCCGGGCCCGGCGGGCACCACCTCGACGCGGAAGCCCCGGGGCTCCAGAGCCTTCCAGGGGAGGACGTTGGCCGGGAACTCCCCGGCGCTCACCAGGACCGTGCCCGGCGCTCCGGAGGCCACCAGGGCCGCGCCCAGGTTCACCCCGTACGAGGTGTTGGGGACCAGCGCGATCTCATCGGGGGAGACGGAGAGGAGCCGCGCCAGGGCGGCGCGGCAGCGGCGCTGGATCCGGCCGAGCTCGGCCTCCTCGAAGCCGTGGGCGAGGTTCCGACGGCGGGTCAGGTCCGCCACCTCGTCGATGGCGGACCGGGGCAGGAGGCCCCAGCTCGCCGCGTTGAGGAAGATCCCCGGCGACGCCGGATACTCCCGGCGCCGGATCGTGTCCAGGCGTTCGGAGTCGGGGCCCGACGCCTCGGGCGGGATCAGAGAGGCAGGGGGGTGGTGCTCCGTCCCACCGCCTGGCGGAGACGACGTCGCAGCTCCCACTCGGACATGGTCTCCAGGGAACGGTGGGCCGTGGCCTCGCCGTTCCAGCGGACGTCCACCAGCGCCACCTCTTCGTCCCCGTCCACCGGGTGCAGCACCAGGTAGTAGCGGCCCTTGTAGTCGGTGCCGCCCTCACGGCGGACCGAGGCGGTCCAGCGGCGGCCGTTCCTGTCTTCGAACTCTCGCATGCGGTCGATCTCGATGGTCTCGGAGGATGCGCTCACGCCGCGGTCCGGTCCGTGGACCGGTCCCGGTCCACCGTGCACGAGTCGAGGAAGCGGTCCAGCACGAAGCGGAAGCCTCCGGCCTCGACGGTTTCGGTGGGCGTGGTGCCAAGGTAGTTGCGGAGGGCCCGCCTCAGGGCCGCCCCGCTGGAATACTCGAGCTGCCGGCTCACGCTCTCGGCGCTGCGGCCGGGATCTGCGAGCCAGCGTCCGGCGTGGAGCAGGCGGGCCCAGACCAGGAGGTGCCCGGCGGAGGGCAGCCCCGCTCCCTTCAGGCGCTCGCTGAGATGGGGGCGGCTGAGGCCGATGACCGTGGCCAACCGCTCCGCGCTCCACCCCTGGATGACGCCGTCCAGCGCCGATCGCAGGGTGCGGGTCTCACGCCACGGAAGATAGGGGCTGAGGGCGGAGGTAACCAGGGAGGACGTGCCCTTCCGGTAGGCCTCCGCGCAGGCCCGGGGGAGCGCCGCCCGCACCTCCCCGGGGGACCCGACCACCAGCCCCTCCAGCCCCGCGCGCCCCAGCCGGAGCAGCAGACGCGGGTCGGCGCCCGGGCGCACGACGTACACCACCGGTAAGCTGGGGAAGTCGTGGCGGAGCTCGGTGACCGCGGAGAGGGGGCAGCCGGTGCGTCCCCGGACGCCGGCTCCATCCAGGATCACCCCGGTGACCGGCCGCTCCTTCACCAGGTGGAGAAGGCGCTCCCAGGAGGAAGACCACGCCAACGCGTACCGCGCCTCGAGCCCCGCGCCGATGTCGACGCGGAGCCGGGAATCGCGTGTAAGGCTGGCGAAAAATCCCATGATCTTCGGAAAAGGTATACCCCAGGGGCAAAGTGATGCGTGGCGGGGCAACTCCCAGGCTCATGTTAGCGGGGCATTCACGAAACGGCACCCCACCGGCACCAAGGAACTCGCCATGACGAAGATCGTCCGCCGCACGCTTGCCCTCGCCCTGCTCGCCCTCGGCGCCACCGCCTGCAGCGGCACGTCTCCCGTCGCTCCCGACTGCGATGCCGAGCTCGAGCAGTGCGGGTACATCCCCGACTCCGGCAGCATGGACGGCTACATCCCGGACTCGGGCTCCTGATCGCGGCGGGCGCCGGTCCCGACTTCAGGCCGGCGCTCCCACCAGGTCACATCGCATGACGCGGAGTCCCTCCTCGACGTCGCTCGCGGCGAACGGGGAGGGCTCTTCGTGTTCGGGGGTCGTCGGCGCGTCCACCGCCGCCTCGTCGAGGGTCCCCAGCGCGGCCTCGGCCTCGAAGAGCGTCCGGGAGAACCCGCGCTCCTCGGCGAAGGCCAGCGTCTCCTCGAGCCACCGGCGCGCCTCCTCGAGACGACCGAGCGCCCGGTAGCTCAACCCACGGTGCAGGAGGATGTCCGCCTTCACCGTGGCCGGGCCGGAGTCCCAGCCCTGTCCGTCGGATTCCGCGGCGCGGCGCGCGAAGGCCGCCGCGTCGCCCCGCAGAGCCGAGATGTGGGAGAGGGCGTCCACCGCGTACAGCGTGTAGTACCTCTCCCGGCTGAGGTGCCGGACCAGCATCCAGGCGTCCTCGGCGGCCTCCAGCCGGCCCATGTCCTGGAGCAGGCCGGCCAGACCGGCCAGACCCCGGGTCCGATCCTCGTCGTCGTCGTAGAGGGTGACGGCGCTCCACCCGTGGCGGATGGCCTCCTCGACGTCCCCGGCGGCCTGTTCCAGACCCAGGAAGCCGTGGTGGACGCGACCCAGCGCGGCCCGCTCCCCCGACGACTCGGCCAGGGTCAGCGCCTCCTCGAGGCAGGCCCGGGCGGCGGGCAGGTTGCCCCGCTCGCGGTGGGTCGCGGCGGCACCGTCCAGGACGAGGGCGGTGCGGGCCGGCAGGCCCAGCTCGGTGGTCACCCCCCGGGCGGCGTCGTACCAGCCGTGGGCCTCGGCCCAGCGGCCCAGGCGTCGCGCGGTCCGACCGGCGGCGCGGGCGGACTCCACGGCCTCGTCCAGATCGCCGGTGGCGGTCGAGAAGCGGTGGGCCGCCGACAGGAGCTCCGCGGCACCGTGGAGGTGGCCCAGCGACTCCACCTCGCGGCCCAGCTCCAGGAGTCCCCGGCCGAGGCGGGAGAGGTCGGCGTCGTGGAAGGCGGACAGGACGGTCTCCCAGCCCCGCTCCTCGGCGTCCCGGGGCTCGGTCACCCCGCGGGCGGCCAGCTCCTCCCGGGCGCGGCGGACCTGCTCGGTGCGCCGATCCAGGGGAAGCGCGAGATCCTCCTCGAGGAGGAGGAGGGGCAGACGGGCCACCACGAAGCGGAGCCCCACGCGATCGGCCTCCTCCCCGTCGGCGTCCCGCTCGTCCAGGTCCCGGAGGATGCCGTACCCCGGGAAGGAGCCCCCTCCCGCGGCCTCGTTCCCACGGGGCGGATCGAGGTCCCGATGGAGGAGCAGCCCGGAGCACTCGCCCGCGAGGAACATGATCTCGTCCCGGACGGGCTCCGCCAGCGACGGGCCGGCCGACACCGAGTCCGCCACCAGGAACCACGAGCGGGTCCCGTCGCTCCCCAGGGACACCACCACGCCGGAGCCGCCGGTGCGGCGCCCGCCGGGGGCGGAATCCGGTCCGTACTCGCAGACGCCGGGCACGCCGCTCTCCCGGGCCTCCCGCAGGCGCTCCTCGGTGAAGGAGCGGCGGGGACGGTCCGCGAAGAGGTCGAGAACCAGGTGGGGATGGACGATCCCGGGGCCGTACTCGTCGATCCAGAGGGCCGCGGCACGGTCGGCGGAGGCGAGCTCGGTCACCGCGGCCAGGTGCTCGACGAGGCTCCGTCGAACGGGGTCGACCCCATGAAGGGACATCGCGATCCGGAGGCGCCGGGCACGGCGGTCCTTGTAGTCGCGAAGAGGTAGGATGTCGATCGTAGACAAGGGGCTCGTCGTGGGTACCTTGGATAAGCTGCTTCCAAGGTACACCTCCCACCCCCCTCTAGCCAACTTTCCCGTGCCCTCCGACCCGTGACGCGGCCCACCGACGAGCTCCCCACCCACGCCGGCCTCCTGGCGCTGGCGCTGATCTGGGGCGTGAACTTCCCGATCCTCAAGGCCGTGCTGGAGCACGTCGAGCCCCTCGCGCTCAACGCCCTCCGCTTCCCGCTGGCCGCGGTGGTGCTCGCGCTCCTCCTTCCCCGGGGCGTGGGAGAATCGCGACCCCGCCGGGAGGACGTGCCCCGCATCGTGGGGCTGGCCGTCCTGGGACACGGCCTCTACCAGCTCGCGTTCATCGAGGGGATCGACGCCACGCTGGCCGGGAACGCGAGCCTCCTCCTGGCCACGACCCCGGTGTGGGCCCTCATCCTCTCCGTGGCCCGGGGCCACGAGCGGGCGGACGGGCTGGTGTGGACCGGCGTGGGCGTGACGGTGGCGGGGATGGCGCTGGTCGTGCTCGGCGGCCGGGGCCCCGTGGCCGTGGGCGGCTCGACGCTCCGGGGGGACCTCCTCATGATCGCCGCGTCCCTCCTCTGGGCCCTGTACACCGTGGGGGGACGACGGCCCGTGGAGCGGTACGGCGCCCTCCGCCTCACGGCGTGGACGCTCTGGGCGGGCACGCCCCTTGTCGTGGCCGCCGGCGTGCCCCAGCTCCGGACCACGGAGTGGGGGGCCATGGGCCCCTGGGTCTGGGCCGGCGTCGGCTACTCGGCCGTGTTCGCGCTGGCGGTGGCCTACCTCATCTGGTACCGGGGGGTCCGTCGCATCGGCACCGCCCGGACGGCGGCCTACTCGAACCTGGTGCCGGTGGCGGCGCTCCTGACGGCGTGGCTCTGGCTCGGGGAGGTCCCGGCGCCTCTCCAGCTCGCCGGGGCCGCCGTCGTCCTCGCGGGCCTGACCGCCACCCGCAAGGGACGGGCGAGTCAGCTGCTTCCCGCCCCCAGCTCCCCGCGGTGGCGGACCTCGGGGAACTCGTAGTAGAGCACCCCCTCCCGGGAGATCTCCGAGCGCACCCGGAAGCCGTCGTCCATGGAGATGAGGATCTTCTCCGCCGCCGGCAGCGAGAGGTTCATCTCGGCGGCCACCTCGGTCACCGTCAGCGTCCCGCCCTTGAGCTGCGCCAGGCGCAGGATGCGGCGCTGCAGGTTCTGCATGATGGCGTCGCGCCGGCCCTGGAGCGCCTGCCAGCCCCAGTAGAAGGTCGAGGAGCCCCCGGCGCCGAGCACGGCCCCGAAGACCACGGCCGGGATCTCCCACTCCACGATGCCCATGAGCACCATCAGGCTGGCCAGGAGCACCATCACCACCCCCGCCACCCGCCGCTTGATGCCCGAGCTGGGGAGGGGCTCGTCTGGCTCCGCCTCCACCAGACGGCTCTCGCCGTCCGCCGCCACGCCGAGGAGGCGCGACGCGTTCTCCCACGGCAGGCCGCACCGGGGACACACGCGGTGCTTCCACCGGGCGAACCAGTAGATGAGGCTCCCGAAGCCGGAGGTCGGGATCCCCACGGCCACCAGGAGGGCGGCGTGGGTCAGTCGGCGGAAGTACGGCACGCCCTCGCCCTGGTAGGCGCAGCGCGGACAGCGGCGGACGGGCGTGGCCCGCATCAGCGAGACGCCGGCGGGGGTCCCGGCCCCGCACGTGGGGCACCGGCTGGCGCCCGCCTGGAGGGCCTCTCCGCAGGTGGAGCAGCGCATGGCGTTCGGGTGGGGGTGGGTTCGGGTTCTCGACCCCTCACCCTACGGGGCCGAGGTCGGGAAGATTCAGGATGAGGGCGGCTCAGTGGAGCCGGACGATCCGCACGCCCAGATCGCTCCCGGCGGGGAGGTCGGCCCCGTCCTCCCCGGAGAGGCGCACCACCAGGGGCGCCCCCGAGGGGGACCACAGAACGTAGTGGGCCGCCGACGCGGACCACAGGGTGTCCGCGAGCTCGAAGTCGGCGGCCCCGGCCCAGGGCGGCTGGAAGGGCCACGCCTCGCCCTCCTCCCGGAGGAGGGTCCGCGGATCGACCGTCGGGTACTCGAACCCGTAGCGCTCCCGGCCTCCGGTCCCGGTGAGCAGGAGGGCGGCCCACCAGTCCAGGAGGAGCTCGTCCCAGGCCGCCCCCGTGGTGCCGCTCACGTTGTCCACGCCGGTGCGCGTGGTCCGGGTCAGCGCGCCCAGGACCTCCGTGCCCCACCGGTCCGCCAGGTAGAGGGTGAAGAGCCAGCTCGCGCCCCGCTCCTCCAGGCTCCCGTTCCCCGCCGCCACCACGAGGCTCGCGTCGGTCGGGTCCTGGAGGTAGCGTCGGGCGCGGTGGCGGTTGGCCCGCCGGAAGCGCTCCACCGAGGCTTCGTCGCCCCGCTCCAGGTGGCGCCGGGCGACCAGCTCCTCGGCCATCTGGGCCAGGCCCTCCGAGAGCCACAGCGCCCCGGTCCCCTCGCCGTCCCGGAGGAGGGCCCGCTCGTTGAAGTGGACCATGTGCTGGAACTCGTGGGCGAGGACGGCGGGCACGTCGGCCAGGACCCGCTCCTTCTCCCTGGGGTCGGAGTGCACCCCGCCGGGGTCGGGCACCATGGCGTAGAACACCTCGCCGTCGTTGCCGCCCCGTCCCTCCAGCAGGTCCAGGCCGAAGAAGAAGCCGGCCACGAAGCCCCCGTCGGAGCCCCGGGGGGTCAGCCGGTTCACCACCGGCGTGAACAGGACGATGATCCGGTCGTTCCCGTCGATGTCCGACGGGGACCCGAAGACGTCGGTGACCACCGGGTGCACGTCCCGCTCGAAGCTCCGTCCCAGCTCCTCCAGGTCGTCTTCCAGGAGGGCGCCCGCGGCGGTCTCCTCGTCCACGAAGAGCGCGGCCTCCTCCCCGACCCAGCGGGCCACGGCGGTGATCTCCTCCAGCTCCCGGTCCCGGTTGAGGACCCGGAAGCTCCGACGGTCCCCGACGGTGGGCACGGGCGCGACCGCCGCCCTCGGGCCGGCGCCGCCGCCCGGGGGCGGCGCCCGCTCCCGCACCCGGAGCTCCCGGTCCCAGAGGGCGGCCCGGGGGCCGTACGCACCCGGGTCCGCCGCCGGGCCCGGGGGAACCCACCCTCCCCCACCCCCGGCCGCGGCGCGGAGCGGCGGGTGGGGGCCCGCGGCGGTCTCCGGATCGTCGCCGGCAAGCCCCCGGAGCACCACGGGATACCGCGCCCCGGCCACGGTGGAGGCGGCGGCCGCGACCAGGACGTAGCCGGCCCCGCCCTCCAGGCGGAGGCAGGACGCCGCCGCGGGATCCGCCACGTCGACCCACCCTCCCGGCGCGAGGAGCTCGGAGCCCTCGCCTCCCGGCTCCACGGTCAGGGGGCGGGCCTCGCTGACCAGGGCCCCCACCTGGACCGTCACCGAGACCTGCCGGGGCGGGAGGCAGGGAGGGACCTCGACCTCGAGCCGCTCGGGCGTCGCCGCGAGGATCCGCCCCCGTATGCCCGAGAAGAGGACGATGTCCCGGTCCGGCGTGGCGCCGAAGCCCGCGCCGGCCAGCGCGACGGTCTCGCCTGGAGCCGCCGCGAGGAGCGACAGGGAGTCGAGGCGGGGCCGGGCTCCCAGGACCGCGGTGAAGAGCGCCTCGGCCCCGGGCTGGTCCCGGACCCGGGCCCGCACGGCCACGGGCCCGGCCGCGCTCCCCAGGAGGACGCGGACGCCCACCCGCCCCTCGTCGTCCGAGACGGACCCGGACGCCGAGAGGGTGGCGTCGCCCGCTTCCAGCGCCCAGGTCACGGCCACCTCGGGCCGGGGGGCCCCGTCGGAGGCCCGCACCACCACGGCCTCGAAGGACAGCTCCTGGCCCGGGACGCCGTAGGCGCCCTCGCCGGCCACCGGCAGGACACGGAGCGCGGGGAGCTCCGGGGCGGTGGGCTCCCCCCCGCACGCCGTCGTCCACACCCCCACCAGGCCCACGACCAGCGCGGTCGGGAGCCGTCCGCCCCTCACCGTCCCCCGCCCCCCCGGCTCATGGTCATGAGGTCGAGGATCGGGGTCCCGGTGAGCGAGGACGCGGCCGTGCGCACCCGCCCGGTGACGCTCAGGCGCTCCAGGGGCGTCAGCCCCGACACCTCGCCCAACCGCTCCGGTGGGACCGCGACGTACACGAAGGGCCCGTCCACGCCGCCGTAGCGCGTGAGGAGGAAGGGCTCGCCCTCGAAGAAGTCGGTCCGGACCCGCTCCGCCTCCTCCAGGGAGATGAACTGCACGGTCCAGGTGACGACCCGTCCGGCGTGGGCCTGCGGGTCGGAGGCCAGGTCGGCGGGGGTGAGGGCCTCGCCGCCCGGGGATTCCGGATCGGACGCGCCGGCGACGGTGTCCCGGGCCGGGAGCCACGTCCAACCCTCCACCCGCACCCGGGCCCAGCTCCCCTGCCGGCCCGTGACCTCCAGCTCGCGGCCGGCCCGGGCCAGGGCGAGGGTGTCGCCGTCGGGCGCCGTCAGGATGGCCGCCCCGCCGGGGCCCGCCGTGGCGACCCCGGTGGGGCGCCGGGACGGAGGCTCCGCCGCGACCTCGGGCGCCGACGAGGCCGGCCCGGCCTCGGGCACGGCGGCCGGGGCGGCGGTCTCGACCAGCGACTCCCCCCAGATCCAGCCCTGGCGTCGCGCCCGGATCCAGCCCGGCACGCGCTCCAGCTCCTCCAGGAGTGTCCCCTCGTCGAGGCGGCCCAGGATGGAGCCCGAGGGCTCGCTGCGCAGGTTCTCCCCCTCCGCCTCCGAGACCACCAGGTCCATCCCTTCCTGGTCGGTCATCTGGAGGGAGCGGGTCCAGATCCAGCCCTCCACCACCACCTCCCGCCATCCGCCCTGGCGACCCACCACGCGCACGGGCGTCCCCGCCTGGAGCCGGGCCAGGACCTCCCCGTTGGGGACCCGCCGGAAGTTCTCCTCGGTCCGGACCCGCGTGGTCTCCTGGGCCTCCAGCGGAGGCGGACACACGAGGAGCGCCCCCGTCAGGAGGAGCGTCAGCCGGAAGCGACGGCGGGGGGTCATGGGAGCTGAAACGATCCCGGTTCCGGGGTGTTAGATTGGCAGGTCTGCTCCGGGGGCAATCTGCCCGAGCCCGGGCAGAGCGTCAATCGCCCTCCTCACCGCCGCACCCCCCCGCCCATGCGACCGTCCTCCCGTGCCGCCGCGCTCTGCGCGGCCCTCCTCCTCGCCGTCCTCGCCGCCACACCGGCCCGGGGACAGCAGATCCCCTCGCCCTACCGCTTCGTGGAGACGAAGCAGGAGGCCGGCCTGTTCGCGGGGTGGACCTCGTTGGGGACGGGCCGCTTCGACTTCGGTCCGGAGTCGGCCATGGTCGCCGGAGGCCGGTACAGCATCCAGATCTCCGGGCCCCTGGCCTTCGAGGCCGTCGCCGACGTGCTCTCCGGCACCCGCTCCGTGATCGATCCCGGCCGGGCCGAGGAGGACCGGGTGGTGGGCGAGGCCGACGTGCTCCTGGGGAGCGCCGAGGGCCGGTTCGTCCTCTCGGTGACGGGGGGCCGCACCTGGAACGGGCTCCAGCCGTACCTCTCCCTGGGGGGCGGGATGATCTTCGACCTGGGGACGGAGCAGCCCGCCGACGAGATCCTCCTGGCCGAGGACCGGTTCGACTTCGGCTCCAGCTTCCTGGGCTCCGCCGGGCTCGGCACCCGGCTCTTCCTCTCCGAGCGCTTCACGCTCCGGGGGGACGGGACGTTCTCCCTGTACCAGATCGACACGCCCCCGGGGTTCTCCGATCCCGACCGGGACTTCGAGGCCGTGGAGGAGTCGGAGTGGGTGAGGGGGCTCATGCTCACCCTCACGCTGGGCTACCGCTTCTGAGCGGGTGAGCGACGCCGCGGGGGGACCGGGGTTCGAGCGGCGCGCCGCCGACTGGCTCGGGTGGGAGGAGGCCCGGGACCGGATCCTCCGGGCGGTGGAGCCGGGCCCCGTCGAGGAGGTCCCCCTGGCCGAGGCCGGAGGGCGCGCCCTGGCCGAGGCCCTCACCGCCACCGCCACCCTCCCCCCCTGGGACAACTCCGCCATGGACGGCTACGCCGTGCGCGGCGAGGACGTGGCGGGAGCCTCCGAGGACCGGCCCGTCACGCTGCGCGTGGTGGCCACGACCCGGGCCGGCGAGCGGCCCGGACCCGAGCTCGGCCCCGGCGAAGCGGCCCGCATCATGACCGGCGCCCCGGTCCCTCCGGGGGCCGACTCGGTGATCCGCGTCGAGCACACCGACGCCGAGGGCACCCGGGGGCGCGTGCGGATCCACCGGGACTCGGACCGGGGCCGCAACATCCGCCCAGCCGGCCAGGACATGGGCCCCGGGGAGGAGATCCTCGAGGAGGGAAGTCCTCTCCACGCCGGCGCGATCGGGGTCCTTGCCGCCATGGGCCGGGCGGAGGTCCGGGTGCACGCCCGCCCGTCGGTGGCCATCCTCGCCACGGGGGACGAGCTCCTTCCTCCCGAGCGGTACGACGAGGTGCGGGCCGGGGCCGGCGTCCCCGAGTCCAACGGGCCCATGCTGGCGGCGGCGGCCCGGGCCGCCGGCCTCGAGCCCGAGCTCCTGGACGTGGCCCCCGACGACCCCGACGTCCTCGAGGAGCGCCTCCGCCGCGCGGCCGGGCACGACGCCGTGGTCACCATCGGGGGCGCCTCCATGGGGGAGGCGGACCTGGTGAAGCGCGTCCTGGACCGCCTCGACTTCCGCCAGGACTTCTGGCGGGTGCGGATGCGCCCCGGGAGCCCGTTCTCCTTCGGCACGCTCCCCTCGGGCGGCCGGGCGGTGCCGGTCTTCGGCCTCCCGGGCAATCCCGCGTCGGCCTTCGTGACCTTCCAGCTCTTCGCCCGACCGGCCCTCCTCCGCATGGCCGGCCACCGCCGCGTCCTTCCCCGACGGATCCGGGCCGTGGCCGGCCAGGACCTCCGCGCGGGGCCGGGGAAGGCCTACTTCCTCCGGGTGGCCCTGGAGGAGGCGGTCGGAAGCGCCCCCCGGGCGGTCCCCACGGGACCACAGGGATCCGGGCTCGTGCGGGGGCTTGCCACCGTGGACGGCCTGGCGGTGATCCCCGAGGACGTGGAGGGGATCGGGGCGGGCGAGGCGGTGGACGTCCTCCTCCTCGACGGCGGGCCGGGGGCGGTGGCGTGGGACCCGGGCGCGCGATGACCCGGCCCGGACCGGCGCGGGCCGGTCGCCCCCGCCGCGGGCCCCCGGGGCGCCCCCGCGCCCTGGCCCTGGCCGCCTGCGCCGCGTGCCTGGTCCTGGCCGGGTGCGCCGTCCCCCGCTGGCCCACCCCGGGCCCGGTGACCTCCGCCTATGGCCTCCGCTGGCGGGGGGTCCTCCCCGAGGTCCACCGGGGGGTGGACCTGGGGGTGCCCACCGGCACGCCGGTGCGGGCCATGGCCGGCGGGCGGGTCCGCTTCGCCGGCACCATGCGAGGCTTCGGCCGGGTCGTCTGGGTGGACCACGGCGGGCGGGTGCGGACCGTCTACGCCCACCTTTCCGAGCTGCGGGTGCGGGCCGGGGAGCCGGTGGACGGAGGACAGGTCCTCGGCCTGAGCGGCGCTTCCGGGGACGTCACCGCGCCCCACCTCCACTTCGAGGTGCACCGCTGGGACCGGGCCGTGGACCCGGTCCCCCTCCTGGGCGGCCGCCCCTAGGCGGACCCCAGCCCGACCGCCCCCCCGGACGCGCGAACGGGGGCGGCCCGGCGCTCGGCCGGACCACCCCCGCTCGTCCTTCGGACCCTCCGGGCGTCAGCCCTGGGCCTTCAGCTTCTCGATCTCCTCGGTGAGCCGGGGGACCACCTCGAACAGGTCCGCCACGATCCCGTAGTCGGCCACGTTGAAGATGGGCGCGTCGGGGTCCTTGTTGATGGCCACGATCGTCTGGGAGGTCCGCATCCCGGCCAGGTGCTGGATGGCCCCGGAGATCCCGACGGCCACGTAGAGCTTGGGCGCCACGGTCTTGCCCGTCTGCCCGACCTGCTCCGAGTGGGGGCGCCACCCGGCGTCCACGACGGCGCGGGAGGCACCCAGAGCGGTCCCGGCGCCGATGGCGTCCCGGAGCCCCTCCAGGAGGTGCCAGTTGTCCGGGCCCTTCATGCCGCGGCCACCGGAGACGATGATCGAGGCCTCGGCCACGTCCAGGGCGTCGTCGGAGGAGCCCTTCCGCTCGACCACCCGCTGGCGGAGCGATCCCTCGTCCACCTGGGGCTCGAAGGACTCCACGGTCCCGGCGGCGCCCCGCTCCTCGGGCTGGAAGACGTTGGGCCGGATGGACACCACCGCCGGCGTCGCGTCCAGCGTCAGGTGGGCGAAGGCCTTGCCCGAGTACACCGGCCGCACCACGCGCAGCGTCCCGCCGGACGCGTCCAGCTCCGTCACGTCGGTGGCCAGCGGCACGTCCAGGAGCGCCGCCACCCGGGGAGCCAGGTCCTTGCCCAGCGTCGAAGCCGGGAAGACGACGACGGCGTAGTCGCCGGCGCGGACGCGCTCGGCCACCACCGGGGCGTAGGCGTCGGGGTTGTAGTCGGCCAGCGCCTCGTGGGCGCCCACGGCCACGGTCTCGGCGCCGAAGGCGCCCAGGGAGCCCGCCGCGTCGGCCACGCCGGGGCCGCCCAGCACCAGGGCGTGGGCGGAGCCGCCCAGGCCCTCGGCCACCGCGGCCGCGGCGCTCACGGCCTCGCGGGCCGCGCCACGAAGCTCTCCGTCTCTCTGCTCTGCGAAGGCGAGTACGTCCGCCATGTGATCTCCTCGGATGTCGGTTCGGATCGGGAAGGGGTCGGGAAGCGACGCGCTACAGCGCGTTGGCTTCCTCGCGGAGCAGCCGGACGAGCTCGGGCACGGCGTCGGCGGAGTCGCCGACGATCTGCCCCTCTCCCCGCTCCGGCGGGTAGGCCAGCTTCTCGATGCGGATGCGGGCCTCGGTCCCGGCGGCCTCCTTGGTCTCAAGGGGCTTCCGCTTGGCGGCCATGATCCCCTTCAGCGAGGCGTAGCGCGGCTCGTACGTGCCCTTGGTGATGGTCAGGACGGCCGGGAGGTCGGCTTCGACCACCTCGACGCCGCCTTCCACCTCGCGCTCGCAGACCACCTTCCCTTCCTGCAGCTCGAAGGAGGTGACCCCGGTCACGGTGGGCCGGTCCAGGAGCGTGCCCAGCATGGGGCCGACCTGGGACTGGTCGTCGTCGGCGGCCTTCACCCCGAGGAGGATCAGCGGGGCGTCGGAGTCCTCGAGCTCGGCGGCCAGCGCCTTGGCGGTGGCCAGACCGTCGGTGGTCGCCTCGCCCTCCAGGAGGACGCCCTTGTCGGCGCCCATGGCCATCCCGGCGCGGAGGGTCTCCTGGGAGTCGGAGCTCCCCAGGGTCACCAGCGTGACCTCACCCTCTCCCGCGCCCTCCACGGTCCGGAGCGCGGCCTCGACGGCGAACTCGTCGTAGGGGCTGACGATGTACTTGACCCCCTTGGGGTCGATGTCGGTGCCGTCCTCGGAGATGGTGATGCGGGTCTCCGTGTCCGGCACGCGCTTCACGCAAACGATGATATCCAACGGTGGCGCTCCTCGTGCTTCGGAGGGTGGGGTGCGCCCGGGGGCGGCGGACGCCGGGCTCGGACGCGCGTGGTGCGGGGCCCGCCGTGCGTGGCCGGGCCCCCCGAAATGTGGACAATTTCGGCGTCGGGTCCACCCGTGTCGGCTACAGCGTTGCGCCCAGCACGGCGAAGGCGACGGTGGCCACGGCCCCTCCGAGGAGGGCGTAGGGGAGCTGGGTCCGGACGTGGTCGATGTGGTCCGTGGCGGCGGCCATGGACGAGATGATCGTCGTGTCGCTGATGGGCGAGCAGTGGTCCCCGAAGATCCCCCCGGCCAGCGACGCCGCCACGAAGGGCGCCAGGGGGAGCCCCAGGACCTCCGCCGCCGGCACCGCGATGGGCAGCATGATGGCGAAGGTCCCCCAGCTCGTCCCGGTGGAGAAGGCGATGACGCCCGAGACCAGGAAGACCAGAGGGAGGAAGACGACGGTGGGCATCCGCCCCGCCGTCACCTGGGCCACGTACTCGCCGGTTCCCAGGGCCTGGGCCACGTCGCCCAGGGCGAGGGCCAGGAGGAGGATGAGTGCCAGGGGGACCAGCCCCCCCGCCCCCTTCAGCCCCACCTTGACCAGCTCGTCCTGGGAGAAGGCGCGCTGGGCCAGGAGGAGCGCCCAGGCCACCGCCAGGCCGAACATCACCGACCAGAGGACGCTGGTGGAGCCCGACCCGGCGGTGAGGTCTCCGCCGCCGGTGATCCACAGCCCCACCGGCATGAAGAGGACCATCCCGGCGATGGGGAGGAACATGTTCCGGGCCCGGGGCGGCGCGTCCCCGTGGGACGCCGGGCTGAGGACCTCCTCGTCGATCATGGGCGTGGCGTCCGGCCAGAGGAGGAGCCCCTCCTCCCGGGTGCGCCGCTCGGCCTTCTTCATGGGGCCGATGTTCCAGTCCGTGAGGATCACGAAGAGGACCAGGAGCACCGCGGCGAAGGCGTAGAAGTTGAGCACGATCGAGCTCAGGAAGACGCCCAGCGCGTTCTCCACTCCCAGCCCCTCCAGGAGGCCCAGGTTGTACGCTCCCCAGGCGTTCATGGGGATGAGGATGCAGATGGGGGCCGAGGTGGAGTCGATGATGTAGGCCAGCTTCTCCCGGCTGACCCGGAAGCGGTCGCAGAGGGGCCGGGCCACGGAGCCGGCCACCAGCACCGTGATGTTGGACTCGATGAAGATCACGACCCCGGTGGCCCACGCCAGGAGCTGGGATCGCTTGGCCGAGTCCACCCAGTGATTGTCCTCGAGCCAGGAGACGAAGCCCCGCACTCCGCCGGAAGCCTCCACCGTGGCGATGAGGGCGCCGATGACCAGCGTGAAGAGGATGACCTTGGCGTCGCCGGGATCGCTGAGGACGCCCACCGCCGCGTCGATGCTCGAGGCCAGGCCCGTGAGGGGGCTCCACCCCTCGAGGATCGTCCATCCCAGCCAGATCCCCCCCGCCAGCGACAGGTAGACCTGGCGGGTCACGATGGCCAGCACGATGGCCAGCACCGGGGGGAGGACGGAGATCCAGGTGGGGTCGCTCACGGGCAGCTCCGGGAGGGGTCAGCGCGGCCGGGACACCCCGGCGGAGCGACGAACATAGAACCGGAGCGGCCACTCCGCCGCCTCCCGGATCCCGATCCGCCCGGAGACGCCCACCGCCGCCGGGTCCAGGGACCACCCCGGGGCCAGCGCCAGCGGCGGCTCCCGCAGGTCGTGGCCGTTCAGGGAGCCGTCCACGCCCAGCGCCTGGGCCAGCCGCCCGGGCCCCGCCGCCACCGGCGTGCGCCCCTCCCGCCGACGGGAGGCGGCCTCCTCCCCCACCAGGATCTCGGCGCCCCGGAGGAGGACGGCCTGGGCCTCCCCTTCCCGGCCCGTGACCACGTTCAGGCACCAGTGCATCCCGTAGATGCGGTAGACGTAGAGAATCCCCGCTGGCCCCCACATCAAGCGGTTCCGCTCGGTGACGCCCGAGACCGTGGCCGCGTGGGAGGCGGGATCGTCGGGCCCGCCGTAGGCCTCGGTCTCCACCACCACCGCCTCCACGCGCTCGCCGTCCAGGGTGGAGATCAGCCGGGCGCCCAGGAGGGCCCGGGCCACCTCCTCCACGGGCCGCGCCAGGGACGAGGGCGAAAAGGAAGGCGCCGGAGGAGCGCCGTCCCGCCACGGTGGGCGGGGGGGCTCCTCCGGCGCCGGGTCCTGCTCGGCGGCGTCGGTCAGGACGTCAGCCGCGGGACCGCCGGGAGAGGCGGCGCTCGTAGTCCGCCTCCCACGCCTCGAGGACCTGCTCGGCCCGACGGCCGGCCACGGCGTCGCGCACCGCCTCGGGGTCGTCCTTCAGCGCCTGGAAGACGCCCTCGCCGAAGCGCTCCACCAGGACCTCGGCGGTCTTCTCGCCCACGCCCCGGTAGCGGTTGGCCATGTACCGGATGATGGCCTCCTCGTCGGTGGGCAGCCCCAGCTCCTGGGGATCGAAACCCGATCCGCCCGACGGCGCGTTCCCGTTGTCCGCCGGGGCCGAGGCCGCCGGCTCACGGACGTCCTGGGAGCGGTCGTCGGACGCTCCACCCGAGCTGCGGGAGCTCTCGCCGGCCGCATCGTCGGTGGAGGGCGACTTCACGATCTGACCCTCGAAGAGCGGAGGCGGCTCGTCGCCGCCGCGCCGCCGGGTGGAGCCGCGCCGGGGCCCGAGGCGCTTCGCCCCGGTGTCCATGGTCGACGGATCCATCTCGAGGACGGTCTGTCCGTCCTCCTCGGTCTCGGGCTCGGCCTCGGGCTGGGCGGCCGCCGGCTCCTCCTCCTCCTGGCGATCGTGTCCCCGCTCCCGGGATCCACGCGCCTCGTCCCGGGCCTCCTCGCGGGCGTCCCGGCCGGAGTCGCGGTCGTCGGAGGCGGAGCCGGACTCGGCGTCGTCGCGTCCGGCGTCGGCCCCGCCGTCGGGCAGGCTGACCTGGATGTTGTTGTTCTCGGTCCGGCCCAGGGTCACGACCCCGTGCTCCTCGGCCTGGTCCAGGAAGAGGCTGAACTTGCTGAAGCCCAGCTCGGTCTCGTCGAAGGAGCGGTCGCGCTCGAGGAGCTTCCGCTTGACGTCCGAGTCGCGGACCGGGTCGCGCCCCTGCTCCCGGAGGTCCTCGAGGACGTCCGTGAGAAGGTCGTACGCGTCCTGGAGCGGGTTGTCGGAGGAGCCGCGGTCGTCGGAGCCACCGTCGTCGGACCGGGCCTCGGCCCGATCGTCCCGACGGCCGCCGCGGCCGCCGCGGTCGCGCCGGCTCCGGCCGTTGCCGCCCCGGTCCCGACCGCCGCGACGCTCGTCGCGACCGCCGCCGCTGCGACCCCCGCTGCGGCCACCCCCGTCCCGGGGGAGCGCCACCTCGTACTGGCCGTTGTCCATCTTGCGCAGGTGCACCAGCCCGCGGGAGGACGCCTCCGCCAGGAACTTGCTGAACTTGCTGAAGCCGAAGCTCCCCTCGTCGAAGGAGGAGTCGATCTCCTGCATGACCTGCTTGAGGCGGTCGGAGCGCATGACGTCGTCACGCGACTGCATCTTCTTGAGCGCCTGCGTGGTCAGCACCCAGGGGTCCTGGGTCTTCTGGTCCGACTCGGTCGTCTTCCGGAGCCCGGTGAGGCTCGTGTACGAGTAGTACTCGTCGCAGTTCTGGACGAGGATGTCGGAGCTGGACTCCTGGATCCCCACACCGATGACGTACTTCCCGTACTCCTTGAGCTTCAGGACGAGGCTCGAGAAGTCGGAGTCGCCGGTGAGGAGGATGAAGGTGCCGATCTCGGGGCGGGTGAAGACGAGCTCCATCCCGTCGATGGCCATCCGGATGTCCGTGGCGTTCTTCTTGTTGCTCCCGTAGGCGGGGGCGAAGATGAGGTCCACGGAGGCCTCGGAGAGAGGCACGATGTACTGCGGGTACCGGCGCCAGTCGGCGTAGGCGCGCTGGACGCTGACCTTCCCCTTGATGACGTCGGAGTCCAGGAGGCTCTTGAGCTCCTTGGAAAGGTCGCTCCGCATTCCCATCGTGACGTTGTCGAAGTCGATGAGGAGTGCGGCATGGGGTGAATCGCTCACCCCGGGTGCCCCGTGGGGGGCATGGGCATAAGGCATGCTCATACTGTCTCGCTGAGAGTTGTGATGTCTCGCCGCGAGACCTCCCCACCTACCGCCCGTCCGAGTCGGAGCGAGTCGATGGGTCGGGGAAGCCTTGTCGGCGCCGGTCTCTCCGGCGCGTGCGACGGATCAGGTCGCCGGGCCGGCCGCGTCCGACTGTACCAGCCGCACGAGCTCCACCCGACGTATCTTGCCCGTCCCCGTCCGGGGAAACGCGTCGTAGAAGAGGATTCGATCCGGGCCCCGGGAGGCCGCGAGGGTCTCGCGGCACCAGTCCTTGAGCTCCTCCTCCGTAACGAGCGCGCCCTCGGTGGGAACGACGCATGCGCAGACGGCTTCTCCCAGGAGGGGGTCGGGTAGGCCCACGACCGCCGATTCCTGGACCGCCGGGTGCGCGTCGAGTCGAGACTCGATCTCCCGGGGGTAGATGTTGAAGCCAGACCGAATGATAACGTCTTTACGACGCCCCACCAAATGGACGAAGCCGTCCTCGTCCCGCATCCCCAGGTCGCCCGTGAGGAGGAACCCGTCCTCGTCCTGGACCGCCCGGGTCTCGCCGGGCTGCCGGGAATAACCCCGCATGATGCCCGGCCCGCGGAGGACGATCTCCCCCACGCTCTCCAGGGGGAGCTCGGTGCCGTCCCGCTCCACGATCCGGAGCTCGGTCCCCTCCAGGGGGCGCCCCACGGTGAAGGCCCGTTTCGATGGAGGGTCGTCCGGGCGGGCGACGCAGACGGTGGCCGAGGCCTCGGTCACCGAGTACGCCACGACGACCGTGGGAACCAGCTCGGCCTCCACCCGACGCACCAGCTCGTCGTTCACCGGCGCGCCCGCCACCACCCCGAGGCGCAGCGAGGAGAGGTCGCGGGCCCGGGCCTCCTGCTCCCGCATCTCCCCCACGAAGAGCGTCGGTACCCCGTACAGCACGGTGGCCCCGTGCCGTTCCACCAGGTCCAGCGTCCCCCCGGCGTCGGGGTCGTCCTCCAGGACGAGGGACGCGCCCGAGAGGACGGTGGAGAGGATCCCGGGTCCCAGCCCGAAGACGTGGAAGAGGGATCCGATTCCCGCCACCCGGTCGTCCTCCTCCAGCCCCAGCTCCCGGGCGGTGCCCTCGGCGGCGTAGAGGAGGTTGGCGTGGGTCAGCTCCACCCCCTTGGGCTTCCCCGTCGTGCCGGAGGTGTAGACGATGGCGAAGGTCTCGTCCCCCACGTCCCCGTCGGGGCCGTCGAAGTCCCGTCCGCCACCGGCCGACACCAGGTCCTCGTACTGGAAGATCCGGTCGTCGTACCAGAGGTCCTCGTCCCCCACGGTCACCAGGTACTGGAGCTCGGGCAGCCCCACGAGGAGGTCCTCGAAGAGCTGGAGGAAGTCCACTCCGTAGCGGCGCTCCAACGTCACCGCGCACACCGCCTCCGAGTGCCGGAGCCGGTACTGGAGCTCGGCCGGGGTGAGGCGGGGGTCCAGCGGGACCACCAGCGCGCCCAGCTTGGCCGCCGCGAAGAACGTGACCACGAACTCGGGGCACGCCGGGAGCACCAGCGCCACACGGTCGCCCGCCTCCACGCCCAGCTGGCCCAGCGCCGCGGCCAGCGCCTCCGCGCGGCCTTCGACCTCGGCGTACGTCAGGGCGTCCTCGCCCGCTCGCAGGAAGGTCCGGCCCGGATCGGTGGTCGCCCGGGTGCCCAGGACCGAAGCGACGGAGCTGCCGTCGGAGCGCTCCAGGAGCGCCATGAGTCCTCCCGCCGAAGGAACGAGGAAAAGGGACCTGATTATAGAAGAGACGCCCCGGAGGGGCGAGGCTTCCGGCCGGCGTCGGAGCCCCGGGAAGCGGTCCCCGGACCGGCCCTCAGGAGGGGGATCCGGACCGCGCGTCGGCGAGGACGTCCCGGACCAGCTCGTCGTCCACCTCCCGGCTCCACCCGCCCTCCCGGGCCACCCGTCCGGGACGCTCCAGGAGGACGTAGCGGGGCCGGCCGCGCCGCGCCTTCTTGTCCGCCGCCAGATACGTCACCAGCTCGTCCACGGAGGCCTCCACCGGCCCGGGATGGCCGAGGCCCAGGGGCTCGACGGCGGCGCGGAGCGCCTCCCGCGTCCCGGCCTCGGTCACGCCGGCCCGCTCCCCCAGCTCCGCTTCGAGGAGCATGCCGGCGGCCACGGCGCTCCCGTGCCCGAGCCGGTATCCCGAAGCCGCCTCCAGGGCGTGCCCGAGGGTGTGGCCGAAGTTCAGGATCTGCCGGAGCCCCCCTTCCCGCTCGTCCTCGCTCACCACGCGGGCCTTGAGCTCCACCGAGCGCAGCACGGCCCGCTCCACCGCGTCGGCCTCGCCGGCCAGGAGCTCCTCCGCCGCGTCGCCCAGCTCCGCCATGTACCCGGCGTCGAGGATGGCGCCGTGCTTCACCGCCTCGGCAAGCCCCTGGGCGCGCTCCTCCCGGGGCAGGGTCGCGATGGTCTCGGGATCGGCCACCACGATCCGGGGCGGGTGGAACGCCCCCACCAGGTTCTTGCCCGCCTCCACGTCCACGCCGGTCTTGCCGCCCACCGACGCGTCGATCATGGCCACCAGGCTGGTCGGGACCTGCACCACCGGGATCCCCCGGAGGTAGGTGGCGGCCACGAAGCCGCCCAGGTCCCCGGTCACCCCGCCCCCCACGGCCACCACGCACCCGTCGCGGCCCACCCCGGCGCCCAGGAGGGCGTCGGTGAGGCGAGCCCACTCCGACCGGTTCTTCGAGGCCTCGCCCCGGGGGAAGGTGAAGAGGTCCGCTGCGAGCCCCGCCCCGCGGCAGGCCTCCACCACCTGCCCGCCGTAGAGCTCGGCCACCCGGTCGTCGGAGACCACCGCGTACCGGTGGGCGGGCGCGTGCTCCGCGAGGAGCCCGGGGAGGGTGCCCAGCACCCCCCGCCCCACCAGGACGGGGTAGTCCCGCCCCGCCGCCCGCACCTCCACCCGGGTGGCGCTCATGCCCCTCCGGCCCGGGATACGGCCACGGAGGCCGAGGCGGGCACGCCCACGCGGAGAACGGCCAGCGGACCGGCGTCGGACTCGCCGATCTCCAGGGACGCCGCCCGGGGGAAACCGTCCAGGCGAGGCCTGAGGGCCGTCACGAAGCGGTCCCGGGCCGCGGCGTCGTCCCAGGCCGTGGCCAGGACGAGCCCCTGGACGCCGTCGGGCCCCCGGAGGAGGACCCACCGGTCCCCACCCCACCCCGTGGCCGCCGTCGAGCCCGCCGGGCCCACGTGGGTGTCCAGGAGGATCCCCAGCTCGAGGCGCCCCAGCACGTCGGTCTCGACGACCTCCCAGCCCGGCACCTCCACCTCCACCGGGACCGGCTCGTCCGAGAGGTCCCCGGTGAGGACCTGCTCGGTGGAGCGCGGCAGCCGGGCGCCGAAGGGGGCCACCCGCCCCGAGTCCGCCCACATGCCCTGGACGAAGCCCGTGCCCTCCAGGTAGGGGAAGAGGAGGGCTTCCTGGATGACCGCGGGCGCGTCGGCGAGGGCCGGGAACTGGGAGCGCATCCCCTCCAGCGCCGGCCGGAGGGTGGTCCCGAAGTCCGGGAGGGTGGCCAGGTCCACCGCCGAGCCCCGCTGCTGCTCCGCCAGGAACTCGAGCATGACCAGGGTGGCGTGGCCCTCGATGGCGGCCTGGGCCGCCGTGGCCCGGTCGTTCCCGAGCTCGGGGTCGGTGATGACGTCGAGCTCCGCCGACTGGTCCTGCACCGCGTGGACGAGCTCGTGGATCAGAAGGCCCTGGAGCGACGGAGCGGGCTGGTCGTCGAGGATGAAGAGCGCGGTGGAGTCGGGCTCGTAGAAGCCGGCCACCTGCTCCGTGTAGAGGGCCAGGAGGACCCCGCGCAGGTCCAGGTCCGCCGAGGCGAGCCCCAGCAGGTGATACGCCGCCACGGCCTGTCGCGCCTCCTCCGGGGAGAGCTCCTCGTCCAGCTTGTGCTCCAGGTAGCGCACCAGCTCGGCCCGGCTCCGCTTCTCGAGGCGTACGGGCTCCCGCAGCTCCATCCCGGACCGGCCGGCGAGGTCGCGCAGGAGCGCCCCGGCCAGCGTCCGGAGCTGCGGATCCGAGGATTCCACCATCACCTCGGCCTCCGCCTGGGGCGCGGACTGGGCACAGGCGCCGCCCGCACCCACGCCGAGGCAGGCGAGGACGACGAGGACGCCCCGCCCGCCGACGCGTCGGCGGGCCCGGGCGCGGCGGTCCGGAGCGGGGCCCCGCGTGGTGGACGGACCCCGACGCGGGGCGGCGGGGGGAAGGGCGGGATGGGTCACGGCGGCCTCGGGCTGCACGCCGGGGGCGGGCGCGGCCCGTCGGCCGCGGGGCGCCGCCCCGGCACGGGGTGGGATTGGAGTCTGACCCGGCCCCCGGGGCCGGTCAAGACGCTCCGACGGCTCTTGAAGCGCCCCCGGCGGCCCCTCTAGCTTCCCACCCAGCACACCACCGGGGGGCCGTCGACCGGACCCGGCGACCTCTTCGGACGCCCCCGTGTATCACCCGCGAGATCGGGCGCCGCCCACGGCGCGCCCCTCTTCTCCCTCCCGGAACGACATGGCCAACGCGAAGCCCAGGAAGCGAAAGAAGAAGACCGGCGGCTCCTTCAAGGAGCGGCTGAAGGCGGCGCTGTGGCACCCCCGGCTCTTCGTCCTGGTGGGGGCGTTCCTCCTGGCCTTCGGGGTTGGCGGCGCGCTGGGGAGCTGGAAGAACCTGTGCGCCGGGGACGCCTGCCCCTCCATCGCCCAGATCAAGACGTGGGAGCCGGAGCAGACCAGCAAGCTCCTGGCCCACGACGGCGAGCTCATCTCCGAGATCGGGTTCGAGCGCCGAACCCCCGTCTCGATCCAGGCCCTTCCCGAGTACGTGCCCCAGGCCGTCGTCGCCATCGAGGACGGGCGCTTCTACTCCCACAACGGCTTCGACCCCCGGGGCATCGCGCGGGCCGTCTTCGGCGTGCTGACGGGCCGGAACCTGGGGGGCGGGAGCACGATCACGCAGCAGCTCGCCCGGAACATGTTCGAGGGCCAGATCGGCTTCGAGCGCCGGGTGCTGCGGAAGCTGAAGGAGCTCCAGGTGGCCCTGGACCTGGAGCGGTCGTACACCAAGGACCAGATCCTCGAGGGGTACCTCAACGAGATCTACATGGGCCGGGGCTACGGCTTCCAGAACGCCGCCCGCAACTACCTGGGGAAGAACGCCACGGACATGAACGTGGCGGAGGCCGCCCTCCTGGCCGCCATCCTGAACCGCCCCGGAGCCTACGACCCCTTCCGGAACCCGGACAACGCGCGGCGCCGCCGCAACCTCGTCCTCACCCGGATGGCCGATCAGGGCTACCTCACCGAGGAGGAGGCCGCCCGCTGGAAGGCGCACCCCCTGCCCCAGTCCGAGCCCCAGGGGACGGTCGTCTCCATGGCGCCGTACTTCGAGGAGTGGGTGCGTCAGATCCTGGACTCCCGCTTCGGGGACGAGATCTACCGGAGCGGGCTCCGGGTCTACACGACGCTGGACCGGGAGATGCAGATGGCGGCCCGGACCGCCATGGAGGCCGGCTGGGAGGCCATCGAGTCGGACCCCAACTTCGAGCACCCGACGTACGAGGAGTTCGACACCGTCCAGAGCTTCGCCGGGTCCACGCCGTACCTCCAGGGAGCCTTCATCGCCCTGGATCCGGCCACCGGGCACGTCCGGGCCCTGGTGGGCGGCCGGGACTTCCGCCAGTCGAAGTTCGACCGGGCCCGCCAGGCGCGGCGCCAGGCCGGCTCGTCCTTCAAGCCCTTCGTGTACACCTCCGCCATCGCCAGCGGGATCCCGGCGTCCCACATCGTCGTGGACGCGCCCGTGGTCTACAGCCAGGTGAGCGGCCGGGACTGGCGCCCCTCGAACTTCACCAACGAGTTCAAGGGGCCCATGACGATCCGGGAGGGGCTCTACACCTCCACGAACATGATCGCCATCAAGCTGGGCTGGGAGGAGGTGGGCATCGAGACGGTGGCCCAGACGGCCCGGCGCCTGGGGATCCAGACCCAGATCGAGCGCTTCCCCTCCACCACCATCGGCGCGGCGGAGGTCATCCCCATCCAGCTCGCCGAGGCGTACTCGGCCTTCCCGACCATGGGCACGAAGGTGCGCCCCTTCCCAATCCTCCGGGTGGAGGACGCCCAGGGGAACGTGGTCTGGGAGCCCCAGCCCGAGCGCACGCAGGTCCTGGACTCCCTGGTGTCCCGCATCATGGTCTCCATGCTGGAGGACGTGGTGATCCGGGGAACCGGCTACAACGCCATCCGCAACGTGGCCGGCCTGCCCACGGAGGTCCCCGCCGCGGGGAAGACGGGGACCACAAACGACGGCACCGACGTCTGGTTCAGCGGGTTCACGCCCAACCTCCTGGCCACCGTCTGGTTCGGGATGGACAACCCCCAGCCCATCTTCGAGCTCGGCGCCGGGCGGCGTCAGGCCACCGGAGGAGGGCTCGCGGCCCCCGTGTGGGGGCGCTTCATGCGTAGCGTCTACTACGGGAACCCCGCGGCGGAGGACGCCGGGGGCGACGGCGAGACGGCGGGGGTGATCCCCGTCCCGGAGCCGTGGCCGGTGCCCGACGGGCTGACCACGACCATGGTGGATCGGCGGACCGGGAAGCTGGCCTCCCGCTGGTGCGACGAGGAGGACCGCTACCTGGAGTACTTCATCCCCGGAACCGAGCCCACCGAGTACTGCGACCGCTCCGGCGGACGGCGCTTCCGGATCCCCGGGATGCGGCGCTGACCACGGAGCCGGAGGCCCGCCCCACCTTCGTCTTCGAGACGACCACCGCGGCGCTGTGGGCCGAGGAGGTGGCCGAGGCCCGGGGGATCCCCGCCGAGCTGGTTCCCGCCCCCGCCGACTCCGGGGCGAAGTGCGACCTGGCGCTGGTGACCCTTCCCGACCGGAGCGAGGCGCTGGAGACCGCGCTCACCGAGGAGGGCGTGGACTTCCGGCGCTGGGCCTGACTCAGCCGAGGCGCTCGACGCCCTCGGCGGTCACCCGGTGGGAGATCAGCGGCCGGAGCGGCTCGGGCTCCCCGTCGCCCACCTCCACGGCGGCGCGGAGGATCCGCACCCCCTCCTCGGCCTCCGCGGGGGTGCGGGCGTGGACGGTCCCCAGCGGGTCGCCGGGTCGGACCGCGTCGCCCGGGCGGACCCCCACCTCGAAGCCGACCCCCGGGTCGATGGCGTCCCCCATGCGGCGCCGGCCGCCGCCCAGCGTCGTCACGCCCTCGCCCAGGCGCCGGGGGCGGACCCCCAGCACGAGCCCGGCCCTCTCGGCCTCCACGACCCTGCGCTCCGGGGCGGTGCGCAGACGGGTTGGGTCGTCCAGCACGGAGGGATCGCCGCCCTGGGCCTCCACCAGGCGCCGGAAGCGCTCCAGCGCCTCGCCGGAGGCCAGCGCGCTCCGCGCCCGCTCCGGGGCCGCGTCCGGATCGTCCATCCCGCCGCAGCGGAGCATCTCCGCCACCTCCGCCACGACGACCTCCCGGAGATCGTCCGGGCCCTCGCCGCGCAGGCACGCCACCGCCTCCGCGGTCTCGAGACCGTTGCCCACCGCGCGACCCAGCGGCCGGTCCATGGCCGTCAGGAGCGCCACGGTCTCCAGACCCCGCCGGTGCCCCACCGAGACCATGGTCCGGGCCAGCTCCAGCGCCTCCTCCTCCGGAGGGAGGAACGCCCCCTCCCCCACCTTCACGTCCAGGACGAGCCCGTCGAGCCCCTCCGCCAGCTTCTTGCTCATGATGCTGGCGGCGATGAGGGGGATGGCCGGCACGGTGGCCGTGACGTCCCGGAGGGCGTAGAGCCGGCGGTCCAGCGGGGCGATCTCCGCCGTCTGCCCGATCATCGCGCACCCCACCTCCGCCAGGACGGCCCGGAACTCGTCGAGGGAGAGGTCGGTGCGGAAGCCGGGGATGGCCTCGAGCTTGTCCAGGGTCCCGGTGGTGTGGCCCAGGCCCCGACCGGACATCATGGGCACCGCCAGGCCGACGGCGGCCGCCAGGGGAGCCAGGACGAGCGACACCTTGTCGCCGACGCCTCCGGTGGAGTGCTTGTCCACCACCGGCGCCTCCAGGCCCGGATGCTCCAGGACGGCGCCCGAGCGGACCATGGCGTCCACCAGGACGTCGGTCTCCCCGGCGTCGAGGCCCCGGTGGTAGACGGCCATGAGGAAGGCCGCCATCTGGTAGTCCTCCACCGAGCCGGACAGATAGCCGTCCAGGAACCCCCGGAGCTCCTCCTCCGGAACCTGGCCCCCGTCCCGCTTCCGCTCGATCACGCGCGCTGGGATCATTGACCCGCCCCCTCACTCCGCTGAGATTCTACGCTTCTTCCCGCCCACCCAGGCCCGAGGCGCCGTGCTTCCTCGTACGCGCACGCCCCCGCTCCACGCTCTCCTCCCGCTCGTCCTGGCGCTCCTCTGCGTCCCGGCGACCTCCGCGGCCCAGACGCCCCGGTCGGTGCCCGCGACCTCGCCGGCCCAGGATCTCCGCGTCGGTGACGAGGCCCACACCGGCCTCCGCCCGCGGGACGCGCTGGCCTCGTTCCGGAACGTGCTGGACGTCCAGCCGGAGCACTACGGCGCCCTGTGGAGAGCCACCCGGGAGGCCGTGACCCTCGGCATGCTCGCCGAGACCGATCCCGGCGCCTGGTACCGGGACGCCGAGGACTTCGGTCGCCGGGCCGTGGCCGCCGAGCCCGAAGGCGTCGAAGGGTGGGAATGGCTGGCCATCGCGCTGGGACGTCGCGCCCTCGACCAGGGTCCGCGTCAGCGGATCCGCCTGGCCGGCGAGGTCCGGCGCGCGGCGCTCCACGCCCTGGAGCTCGACTCCACCAGCGCCCCCGCCCACCACGTCCTGGGGGAGTGGAACGCCGAGGTCAAGCGACTGGGCGGCGTCACGCGCTGGGCGGCGGAGCGCCTCCTCGGCGCCGAAGCCTTCGACGAGGCGTCCTGGGACGCCGCCCTGGCGCACCTGGAGCGAGCCGTGGAGCTGGAGCCCAGGGAGCTCATCCACCACCTGGCGCTCGCCCGTGCCTACCTGGACGTGGATCGGCCCGACGAGGCGCGGATCCATCTGCGCCACGTGCTGGAGCGGCCCGCCGTGGAGCCCACCGACCCGCTGCACAAGCAGCGAGCCCAGGAGCTTCTCGGCGCCCGCTGAGGCCCGACCCGGTCCGTCCGAGGGTCCGGTCAGGCCGGGAAGCGGCTCCGGGCGCCCTTGATGGCGTCGTCGACCCGGTCCTTCACGTCCTCGGCCAGGTCCTCCCACCGCTCGGACGCGTTGTCGCGAACGCCGCTGGCGACCTTCTTGATCCGGCGGCGGGTGCGCTGCCCGCTCTGGGGCGCGGACAGGAGCGCGGCGCCGGCTCCGATGAAGGCCCCGAGCACGAGCCCGGTGAGGAAGTTGAAGACCTGTCCCTCGTGATCGTATTCCATGATCCTTCTCGCTTGTCTGCGGGCGGCGGTTCGGACGGTGGCTCCTTCCCCTATATTAGCACCTTCACCGGAAGGACGAGTACAGGAGAGAGCATGCACGGCACCAAGGGAGCAGGCCGGGAAGTCGCCCTTCCCGCCAGCGTCTTCACCACCCTCCGGCGGGAGCTGTCCCAGGAGGTCGGGCCCCTTCCGGCCATCCACGCCCTCCATGCGGCCGGGTACGCCGCGGGGAGCGCCGGGGCCGCGGCCCTGGCCGGCGGAGACGGGTCCATGGAGGACATGACCGCCTCCGTCTTCTGGGCCCGCCTGGCGGAGACCCTGGCCCGCCGCGGCTGGGGCCGCCTGGAGCACCGGGCCCCCACCGACGCCGTGGGCCTCCTCGTGAGCCCCGACTGGGTCGAGGCCGACGAGGAGCGCGAGCCGGACTCCTCCTGCTCGTTCACCGCCGGGTACCTCTCGGGGCTCCTCACCCAGTCCGCTGGCGGCCCCGTGGCCGTGCTGGAGGTCACCTGCCGCGCCCGGGGCGACGAGGCGTGCACCTTCGCCTTCGGCTCCGAGGGCGCGGTCCACGACCTCTACGGCGAGCTCCTGGAGGGCGCGGACCTCGAGTCCGCCCTGGCCTCGCTTTGAGGAGCCTCGACGACGTGCGGGCTCTGGGCGTGGACTTCGGCGAGCGGCGCATCGGGCTGGCGGTGAGCGATCCCACGGGGACCATCGCGTCCCCCCTCGAGACCGTCACGCGCCGCCGCGGGAAGCGGCCGCCGTGGCGCCGGATCAAGGAGCTGGCCGAGGCCCACGACGTGGAGCGCGCCGTCGTCGGCCTTCCCCTGGACCTGACCGGCGAGGAGAACGAATGGTGCGCCGAGGTCCGCACCCTGGGAGAGGAGCTGGGGCGGCGTCTCGAGGTCCCCGTGGACTACGTGGACGAGCGCATGACCTCGGTCCGGGCCGAGCGGGCCGTGCGGTCCGTGGGGCTGAAGAAGAGCGACCGCGAGGAGAAGGGCCGCATCGACGCCGCCGCCGCGGCGCTCATCCTCCAGTCCTGGCTCGACGGTCGGCCGACGCCGGAGGCCGGGTCGTGAGCCGCTTCCGGCGATGGCGGGCGGGCGCCGGAGCGCTGGTCGCGGCGGCCTGCGCCGCCTGCGGCGGGGAGGCTCCCGAAGGCGAGCTCCGCTTCACCGTCCCCTCCGGAGCGTCCTTCCAGGAGGTGTCCGACACCCTGGAGGCGCGCGGGCTGGTGGAGGTGCCGTTCCTCTTCCGGGTCTACGCACGGGTCCGGGGCGACGACCGGAGCCTGAAGGCCGGCCAGTACGAGATCGACGGGTCCGCGTCCTGGGGCGACATCCTCGGCATGCTCTCGGAGGGACGGGTGGTGACCGAGATGGTCACGATCCCCGAGGGCTTCCGCCTCCCGCAGATCGCCGCACGCATCGCGGCCATCTCCGACCTGTCCGCCGATTCGGTCCTGGCCTACCTGGAGGCACCGGGCGCGGACTCGGTCCACCAGGTGCCCGGACCCGGCCTGGAGGGATACCTCTTCCCCGACACCTATCGCTTCGCCCCGGGGGTCCGGGCGTCGGACGTGGTGTCGGTCATGACCGACCGGTACCGCTCCATGTGGACCCCCGAGCGTAGGGCCCGGCTGGATTCCCTGGGGATGTCGGAGCGGGAGCTGGTGACGCTGGCGTCCATCATCCAGGCGGAGGCCCGTCACGTCCCGGAGATGCCGCGCATCGCCTCCGTGTACCACAACCGGCTCGAGCGGGGGATGCTCCTCCAGGCCGACCCCACCGTGCTGTACGCGCTGGGCGGTCCCCGGGAGCGGCTGCTGTACGCCGCCATCGACTCCGTGGCGGAGAACCCATACAACACCTACAGCCAGGCGGGTCTCCCGCCCGGGCCCATCGGCGCCCCAGGCGAGGCGGCGCTGGAGGCGGCGCTCAACCCGGCCGGTGAGGACTTCGTCTACTTCGTCGCCCGGCCCGACGGGACCCACGTCTTCACCCGGACGCTGGCGGAGCACAACCGGGCCAAGGCGGAGGCGCGCCGCGCCTTCGACAGCCTGGACATGACCGGCGGGGGTGGCGCCTGACGCCGTGACGTCCCCGTCCGCCCCGGCGCTGGCCCGGGCACTCCGGGTCCTGGTCCTCACCGATCCCGGTCTCGCCGCGCCCCGTACCGTCCTGGAGGTCGTGGAAGCGGCCCTGGCGGCCGGCGCCGGCGCCGTGCAGCTCCGCCACAAGGGCGCCTCCGCCCGGGAGCTGCTCGACGTCGGTCGGGCCCTCCGCGCCGCCACCCGCCGGGCCGGCGCCCTCCTCTTCGTCAACGACCGCCTCGACGTGGCCCTGGCCGTGGACGCCGACGGCGTCCACGTCGGTCCCCACGACCTTCCGGTGGCCGACGTCCGGAGGGCGTCCCCCGAGGGCTTCCTGGTGGGCCGCTCCGCCGACGACCCCGAGGTGGCCCGGCAGGCCGTGGCCGAAGGGGCCGACTACCTCGGGTGCGGCACGGTCTACCCGACCACCACCAAGGACGACGCGGGCTCGGTGATCGGCCTGGCGGGGCTCCGGCGGGTCGTGGAGGCGGTGTCCGTTCCGGTGGTGGCCATCGGAGGCATCACGCCCCCCCGCGCGGCGGAGGTCGCGGCCACCGGGGCGGCGGGGGTCGCCGTGGTCGGCGCGGTCATGGGCGCGGACGACCCGGGCGCGGCGGTGCGGGCCCTCGCCGCCCCCTTCGACGCCCCGGGAGGGTGACCCCGGGGGTGGCCCGCCCCGGCCGTTCTTCGTACCTCTAGAGTCCGCGGCTCGCTCCGTTCCGGAGCGCGCCCCACTTCGCCCCACCGTTCCTCCCGCACCACCCGTTCCGCGCCGATGCCGTCCAGCCGCCGTGCCCTCCTCTCCGCCGGACCCCTCCTCCTCGGGCTGCTGGCCCTTCCGCCGTCGCTGACCGCGCAGGAGACCGCTCCGTCCCCGTCACCCGCCGCCGAGGCGCCCGTGGACCGGGCCGCCCTCCGTGCCGAGCTCGAGCAGGTCAGGGAGGAGCTCCTGGACATCCTGGATCGCGCCTCCCGGCAGCCGGCCCTCCAGGACCGGTGGGCCCGGCTGTCGGACCTCCTCCGGACCACGATGCTCGAGCTGGAGCCCGCGGTGGCGGACGACCTGGCGCGCATCCAGGAGCTGGACGTGCAGGCCGAGACCGCCCTCCGCACCCGGGACGCAACCCGCTTCCGTGCGCTCATGGCGGAGGCCGAGGAGATCGAAGCGCGCCTCGGCCGGGTCCAGCTCCAGGCCATGGGTACCCGGACGGTGGCCGGTGCCAACGCCCGCTACCACCTGGACCTCCAGGACGCCATGCGGGACCTCGAGCCCCGTACCCGAGGGCTCGTGCGCCGGATGCAGACGCTGGAGAGCCGCCTCGGGGTCGAGTCGGTCGGCGTGCTCCGCTACCTCCTGCCCTGACACCGGGGCCCCCTCCATACCACGAGCCCCCCGGCGGCCGAGGCCGACGGAGGGCGGGTGCAAACGAGAACGCCCCCTGCCAGCGGAGCTGGAGGGGGCGTCTCAGAAGAAAG
>CAZMTA010000007.1:0-6470 GCA_964569085.1 uncultured Gemmatimonadaceae bacterium
ATGATGTGCCAGCACTGCGGCAACGCGCCGTGCGAGCCGGTCTGCCCGGTCTACGCCACCTACCACACGCCCGAGGGCGTGAACGCCCAGGTCTACAACCGGTGCGTGGGCACGCGGTACTGCGCCAACAACTGCCCGTACAAGGTCCGGGTCTACAACTGGTACCGGTACACCGACGACGTGCCCGAGCCCATGAACTGGCAGTGGAACCCGGACGTGACCGTCCGGACCAACGGCATCATGGAGAAGTGCTCGCTCTGCATGCAGCGGATCCGGGACGCCGAGAACGAGGCGTCCCTGGAGGGCCGCTCGTATCCGCGGGACGGTGACATCAAGACCGCCTGCCAGCAGAGCTGCCCGGCCGAGGCCATCGTCTTCGGCGACTACCGCGACCCCGACTCCCGGCTCTCACGGATGGTGGACAACGAACGGACCTACCGGGTCCTGGACGAGCTCATCAACACCCAGCCGGGCGTGAGCTACCTGAAGAAGGTCACCTTCCACGAAGTCTCGGGGGGACACTGATGGCCCGCGCCATGACGAAGGAGCAGGAGCGGGGGGCGCTGACCCACCCGGACGTCCGGACCCACGCCCAGGTCAACGAAGACGTCCTGAAGATCATGGCCCGCCCGGGGCTGGGCTGGTGGGCGCTCCTGGGCCTCTGCCTGGCCGGCATGGGCCTCTTCTTCGGGGCCTGGGGCTGGCAGATCTACGAGGGGATCGGAGTCAGCGGCCTCATGTCCCCCGTGGGCTGGGGCGTCTACATCACGACCTTCGTGTTCTGGGTCGGTATCGCCCACTCGGGCACGCTGATCTCGGCCATCCTGTTCCTCTTCCGGGCGCCGTGGCGGCAGTCGGTGTACCGGATCGCGGAGGCCATGACGGTCTTCGCGGTGATGACGGCGGGGCTCTTCCCGCTGATCCACGTGGGCCGGGTCTGGCACGCCTACTGGCTGGTGCCGTACCCCAACAGCCGGTTCCTCTGGCCCAACTTCAAGTCGCCCCTGGTGTGGGACGTCTTCGCGGTGACGACGTACTTCACCGTGTCGGCCGTGTTCTTCTACCTGGGGACGATCCCCGACCTCGCCGCGGCCCGGGACCGGGCCACGGGGCTGCGCAAGAAGCTCTACAGCGCCATCGCCCTGGGCTGGCGGGGGACGGACCGGCAGTGGCACCACTTCGGGAAGGCCTACATCTACCTGGCCGCCCTGGCCACGCCGCTGGTGCTCTCGGTGCACTCGGTGGTGTCCTGGGACTTCGCCATGTCCATCGTCCCGGGGTGGCACACGACGATCTTCGCGCCCTACTTCGTGGCCGGCGCCATCTTCTCCGGCGTGGGCATGGTCATCACCCTGGCCGTCCCCATGCGGAAGATCTTCGGCCTCGAGGCTTACCTCACCACGAAGCACTTCGACGCGCTGGCCAAGCTCTGCCTGCTCACGTCGCTCATCGTGCTGTACGCGTACCTGTCCGAGTTCTTCATGGCCTGGTACAGCGGTGAGGATCCCGAGAAGCACGCCTTCTGGAACCGGCTCTTCGGGACCTACTGGTGGGCCACCTGGACCATGCTGACCTGCAACGGGCTCGTGCCCCTGATGCTCTGGTTCAAGCGGGTCCGCCACTCCATCCCGGCGCTCTTCGTCATCTCGATCTTCATCAACATCGGGATGTGGTTCGAGCGCTACGTCATCGTCGTGACGTCGCTCCACAACGAGTACGAGCCGTGGGCCTGGGGCATCTACCGGCCCTCCGTCTTCGAGATGAGCATCATGATCGGGTCCTTCGCCTGGTTCGGCTTCTGGTTCCTCCTCTTCACGCGGCTGCTGCCGCCGGTGGCCATCGCCGAGCTCAAGGAGGTCGTGCCTCCGGCGCTGCGCAGGAGCGAGAAGAAGGCCGAGGAGGTGCACGCATGAGCACCTCCGCCCGCGGCCTCCTGGCCTCGTACGAGTATCTCGACTCGGCGGTGGACGCCATCGAGAAGCTCCGGAAGGCCGGCTTCGAGAACCTGAAGGCCTATTCGTCCTATCCCGAGCACCACCTGGAGCACGCCCTGGGCTACGACCAGAGCCCCGTGCGGGTCTTCACGCTGGTGGGGGGGCTCACGGGCACGGCCACCGGGTTCGCGTTCACGACCTGGAGCAACATGGACTGGCCGCTGATCGTCGGCGGGAAGCCCATCGTCTCGATCCCGGCCTTCGTGATCATCGCCTTCGAGCTAACGATCCTCTTCGGAGCCCTGTCCACCGTGGTCGGGCTCTTCCTCCTCAGCCGACTTCCCGACGTGAAGCCCGCCGTGGTCTACGATCCCGAGTTCAGCGCCGGCCGGTACGGCGTCTACGTGGAGGCGCCCGCCGGACGGATCGAGGAGGCGCGCTCGATCCTGGACGCCGAGGAGCCCGCCGAGCTCCGTGAGGGGACGGAGGTGGCTCATGCGTAAGGCGACCCGCTGGACGGTGGCCGCGCTGGCGGTGCTCTCCGTCGGCGCCTGCAAGCCGCTGGACGACGCCATGGTGGCCGTGTTCGGCCGGAGCATGCGCGACCAGCGCTCCTTCGATCCGTACGAGATGCCGGTCCAGCCCGCGGAAGGGGCCATCCCCTTCTCCACGGGCAACCAGGCAGACTCCCTGGGGGACTTCAACCTCGGGGACCCCATTCCCATGGACTACGCTCGCCTGACCCAGGCGGACATGGTGCCCATCGGGAGCGGCAACGACGTCGTGCAGGGGCTGGAGAACCCCTTCCAGCCCGGAGACTCCGCCGCGCTGGCCCGGGGCGAGGAGATCTACATGCGGGTCTGCGCGACCTGCCACGGCGAGGCGGGGGTGGGGGCCACGGCGCCCATCGCGGACAAGCATCCGACCCTGGCCGCCTACAACCTCTCCGGGGCCCAGGTTGCCGGGTACTCGGACCAGTACATCTACGGGATGATCAGCGTCGGCCGCGGCCTCATGCCGCCGTGGGCGCACCAGATCCGACCCATCGACCGGTGGGCCACGGTGACGTACGTCCGTGAGCTGCAGGCCCGGGCCAGCGGCGGGACCACGGTTCCGAGCGCGTCCGAGGCCCAGGCCGACGAAGCCCAGAACGAAGGCGAGGGGAGCGAGTAATGGCGCACCATCACATCCCCGACCGGATCCCCGTCCGGTATCTCCCCAAGTCCACGACCATGAACGTGCTGGCCGGCGTCTTCGTGCTGGTCGGGTTCGTGGCCTTCGTGATCCGGCTCATGACCGATCCGCTCAGCGCCTGGATCAGCTACGTGAGCAACTGGCTCTTCTTCATGAGCATCTCGGTGGGCGGCGTGCTCTTCGCCATGGCCACCTGGATCACCAAGGCCAAGTGGAACTGGTCCATGCGGCGGGTGAGCCAGTCGTTCGCGGCGTTCCTGCCCATCGCCTTCGTGCTCATGCTCCCGATGCTGACGCTCCGGGAGGAGTACTTCCACTGGATCACGGAGATGGCCACGGACCCCATCGTCCAGGCCAAGGCCGCGTACCTGAACATCCCGTTCCTGGTCTCGCGGAACTTCGTGGGCCTCGCGCTCCTCTTCGGCCTCGCCTGCTTCTGGGTGTACCTCGCGGTGCGGCCGGACGTGGCGCTGGTGGAGGGGGACGAGCAGGAGGACGAGCGGCGCCGGGGATGGCGCACCCGCCTCACCGAGGGGTGGGCCGGGCAGGAGCAGGAGGAGGTCAAGAGCTACCAGCGCATGACGATGCTGGCGCCTGCCTTCGTGCTCGTCTACGCGGTGGTCATGAGCATCGTGATCTACGACTGGGCCATGAGCCTGGAGCCCCACTGGTTCAGCACCATGTTCGGCCCCTGGTTCTTCATGGGCGGGTTCTGGGGCGGGATCGCGGCCACGGCGCTGTGGAGCCTGCACCTCCGGACCACCGACGGGGACGTGGCCAAGTACATCGGGCTGCAGCAGCGCCACGACATCGGGAAGCTGGCCTTCGCCTTCACGGTGTTCTGGACCTACCTCTTCTTCTCCCAGTACATCGTGATCTGGTACGGGAAGCTGCCCTGGGAGCAGGCCTGGATCATCCGGCGCTCCGGCGAGACGTGGGGCGGGTTCTCCTTCCTGGTGATCCTCCTCTGCTTCATCATCCCCTTCGCGGGGCTGATCGGGCGGAAGCCGAAGCTGAACCCCAAGATCCTGGCCACCCTGACCTCGGTGATCCTGGTCGGTCTCTGGCTCGAGCGGTACGTGCTGGTGGCGCCGTCGCTGCACCACGAGGGGGACCCGATCTTCACCGTGTGGCATCCGCTCATCGGGCTGATGTTCCTGGGCCTCTGGATGGGCTCCATCCGGTGGTTCCTGAACACCTTCCCGGCGGTCCAGATCTGGCAGCCCATGCAGGACCCCGAGTCGGTGCAGGCCGAGTTCCACCACCCCACCGAGGTGGCCTGACGCCGGACCGCGCGACCCGCGGACCACGGCATCTGAGGGCGGGCGCTCCCATCGGGGGCGCCCGCCCTTCCGCGTTCGGGGCTCAGGCGGCCGCGGGGCGGGGGGTGGGCCGGCCGGCCCGGACCAGGCCGTAGTGCCCGAAGACCCAGGCCAGGAGGAGGATGGCGAGGCCGGCCAGAGCCAGGAGGCGCAGCTCCGCCCGGGCCACCTCCTCCGCGTCGGCCAGCACGCTGGATTCCGCGGTTCCCAGCGCCACCCATCCTTCGGGGCTCCGGTCCCCCGGGAGGACCAGAGGGGCCACCGCGAAGACCCGCTCCACCCCGTCCAGGTCGGTGCCGCGACGCAGCACCGGATCGGCGTCGGTGCCGACGTCCGCCAGGAGCGCGTCGGGGAGGCGGGCGCCCACCGTGTCGGCCCCGCCGGCCGCGTCCGAGCGTCGCAGGAGGACGGTACCGGCCCGGTCCACGATGGTGAGGGTCGTGGCCGGGGGGAGCTGGGCCGTGGCCGCGTGGCGCCCCAGGTCGGTCAGGTCCAGGGACGCGGCCAGGACGGGCTGGATGCCCCCGTCCCCGCCGTCGCCCATGGGGTAGGCCACGCCCACCGTGGGCTTCCCGGTGATCCGGCCCCGGGCGTACTCGCCCACGCTGAAGCGCCGCTGGGTGGTGGCCAGCAGGTAGTAGGCCCGGTCCCCGAGGTAGAGGGGGCCGTCGGCCTCCAGGGAGCCGCACGAGAGGTAGCCGTCCTCTCCGATCACCGAGAGGGTGGTGTACTGGGGCGTGCTCTCCAGGACTCCGGCCAGGCGGCGGGAGCACTCGGGCTGCCGCGCCTCGCGGATCTCGGGGAAGTGGGCCAGCGCCGAGAGGAGCTGGCGGCTCTCCTGGACGAGGCGCCGGTACTCCATGCCCGTGAGCCGGGCCAGCTCCACCAGCCGGTCCTCCTGCCGGCTCCGCTCCACGTCCTGCAGCGTCCGGTTGGCGAAGCCGTAGAGGACCATGGCCGGGAGGAAGGCCAGGATCACCAGGACGAAGAGGCGGATGTGGGTGCGGGTCTCGTCGCTCATGCCAGCCTCCGGGCCGTAGGGGTCCCAGGCGGCTTCAAGTGGCCGCCGGGGGATCGGAGGCGCGGAGCGACGTCGGGTGGCAGGGCGAGCCCCTCGCCACCGATGTATGGAACATGCGCCGGAGGGGTCCGGAGCGGCAAGCGGGAGGGCGGGCCCCGGCCCGCCCTCCCGTGGCGCGTCAGCCCTCCCGGAGGGCGGTCAGGATCTCGTCGTGGAGGAGGCCGTTGGTGCTGATGCCCGAGCCGCCGTGGATGGTGGCTTCACCCTCACGGGTGGTGAAGCGCCCCCCGGCCTCGGTGGCGATGGTGAGGAACGGCCCGGCGTCCCAGGACGCCATGACGGGGTCGACCATGGCCTCGGCGCGGCCGGTGGCCACGAGCATGTGGCCGTAGCAGTCCCCCCACGTCCGGGAGAAGGCGCAGCGCTGCTGGAGCCGCCTCCAGCCCCCGCCCTCCGGCCGGGAGAGGATCCGCTCGACGTCGGTCGTCAGGACCACCGCCCGCTCCAGGCTGTCCACCGGCGAAACCGTGCACGGCTCCCCGTTGAGGGTGCACCCCAGCCCGGTTCCCGCGGCCACCAGCTCCCGGAGGGGCGGGTAGTTGGCCACGCCCACCACGCTCTCGCCCTCGATCTCGATGCCGATCAGGACCCCGTAGAGCGGGACGCCACGCATGAAGGAGCGGGTGGCGTCGATGGGATCCAGGATCCATCGGACCCGGGCGCCGGGGTTGGACTCCCCGTACTCCTCGCCCAGGACGCCGTGGTCGGGGTAGCGCTCCTCGACGTGGCGCCGGATCAGCTCCTCGGCCTCGCGGTCCGCGATGGTCACGGGGCTGCCGTCGTGCTTGGCGTCGTGCTCGACCACGCCGCCGAAGTACCGGAGGGTGTGGTCGCCGGCCAGCTTGGCCAGGCCTGTGGCGAAGTCCAGGAGCTCCTGGACCTCGTCCTGCTGCGCGTGGGGTGTCATGGGGAAGCGTGAAGAGAGGACGTGATGCGGAG
>CAZMTA010000007.1:6570-48073 GCA_964569085.1 uncultured Gemmatimonadaceae bacterium
TCCTGCTGCGCGTGGGGTGTCATGGGGAAGCGTGAAGAGAGGACGTGATGCGGAGAGGGGTCTCAGCGCGGGGCCATGCGGCCCTCGCGGTGGCCGCCGCGGTGGCCCTTCACCCGATACATGTCGGCGTCGGCCGCCTCGAGGACGTCCTCGGGGCCCTTCATGCTGGCCCGGTCGAACTCGGCCAGGCCGATGCTGACCGTGACCCCGTGCTCGTCGAGGACGGGGTCGGCCGAGATGGCGTCGGCGACGCGGCGGGCGTACAGCCTCGCGCCGTCCAGGTAGGACTCGGAGAGGACGGAGACGAACTCGTCGCCGCCGTAGCGGGCCACCATGTTCATGGCCCGGTTCTCGTTGTCCAGCACCCGGGCGAAGGCGCGGAGGATGTCGTCGCCCACCAGGTGGCCCAGGGTGTCGTTGTAGTCCTTGAAGTCGTCGAGGTCGAAGACCACGACCACCAGGCTCCGGCCCCGGCGGGCCGCCGCCACCTCCTTCTGGAGATGGATCTCGAGGTGGCGCCGGTTGGGGAGCCCCGTGAGGGCGTCGGTGAGGGAGAGGGCCTGGAGGTTGGCGTGGAGCCGTGCGTTCTTCAGCGCCACCGACGCCTGTCCGGCCAGACGACGCAGGACCTCCACGTCGCTCTCGGAGAAGCTCCGGGGGTTCCGGCTCCCGGCGGTGAGGAATCCCGCAACCTCGTCACCGACCACCAGGGGCAGCCCCACGGCGGAGCCTCCGGAGACGTGCTCGCGCACGTTGTCCGGCACGATGTCGCTGTGGGTGATGTCGTCCACCACCACCACCTCCCGGTTGTCCAGGAGGCGGCCGGCGAGCCCTTCGGTCAGGACCCAGGGCAGCCCTTCCGGAAGGGAGATGTCGCCGGCCGACGCGGCCACCCGGGCCACCGAGCAGCGCTCGCCCTCGGGGTCGTCGCACAGCCAGACGGCCGCGCCGTGCACGGCCAGGATGGTGGTCACGGCGTCCACCACCATCCCCAGCACCTCCCTGGCGTCCAGGGAGGAGGCGAGGGCGCGCCCGATCTCCTCCACCTCCTCGGCCTCGCGGCGCCGGGCGCTCAGCTCCGACACGTGCTGGGCGTTGTCCACGGCCACGCCGGCGATGTCGGCGATGCCCCGGAGGAGGGCCAGGTCCTCGTCGGTGTAGGCGTCCACCTCGTAGCTCTGGGCGCTGATGGCCCCCACCAGGCGTCCCTTGTAGATCATGGGCGCCGAGATGGCGGAGCGGGTGAGGTCCGCCTCGGCGTCCCCGACCTCGGCCAGGGCCCGCTCGTCCAGGCGGTCCCGCACCAGGACGGGCACGCGCTCCCGGATCACCTGGCTCTGCGCCCCCGGGTACGAGATGTCGACGTCGTGCTTGATGACGCCCCGGTCGGCGAAGAAGACGACGTCGGCCCGGTCGGCGGACTCGTCGTAGATGGAGATGAAGAACCCGGACGCCTCCAGAACACGGGCGGTCTCCTTGTAGATCGCCTCGTACAGGTCGCCAGAGCTGAGGGTGCCCGCGAGCGTGCGCCCGATGTCCAGGAGCGCCCGGTACCGGTGGGCGATGCCGGAGTCGGGGTCGCGGGCATCAAAGGAGTGCATTGTGGACACTCGGATCATCCCGGGGTCGCCGCGGAGCGGCGAAACGACATCCAGTTCTTCGTGGGCTCAAGATACCGACCGGCCCACCCGCTCACAACAAGCTTTTCCGGCACCCGGGCGCCCCGGGGCGTCCCTCGGGCGGCCTTGGTCACCCGTCGTCGCCGGGGCGCGTACGATCCAGGTAGTTGCCGATCTCGTACCCGATGGCGGCCAGCAGGCGGGCCTCCCGCCGGTCGGGCTCCGCCCGGGCCACGACCGTCCGCAGCGCCCGCATGACGGACTCCGGCGGGCGGGTGCCCTTGAAGAACCGGATGCGGTCCAGGCCGTCCTGCAGCGCGCCGTACATCTGCTCCAGCTCCTCCCGGGTGGGCGGGTCCTCGGCCCGGCGGCCCACCGGGAGCGGCTCGGTCTCCCCCTCGGTGGCCAGGAAGAGCTCGTACGCGAAGGTCAGGCACGCCTGGGCCAGGTTGAGGCTGGAGAACTCCGGGTCGGTCGGCACGATGGCCACCGCCTGACAGAGATCCAGCGCCTCGTTGTCGAGCCCCTTGTCCTCGCGCCCGAAGACCAGGGCGGGGGCGCCCGTCTCGTCGGCGGCCCGTGCCGCGACCTCGGCCGCCGTCTGCCGGGGCCGGAGGTAGTTGCGCCCCGCGGTCCGCGCCCGGGCCGTGGTGCCCACGACCCAGGTGCGGTCCGCCAGCGCCTCTTCCAGGGTGTCGAAGATCCGGGTGGCCTCCACGAGGGCGTCGCCCCGGTGGGCGATGCCCGTGATCCGGTAGGCGTCGAACTCGTCGGGTTGGACCAGACGGAGGTCCGAGAGCCCGAAGTTCATCATCACCCGCACCACCCCGGCGATGTTCACCAGGTTCTTGGGGTGGTCCAGGACCACGGCCACCCGGTCGAGGGGGTGGCGGTCGGTGGCGCCCTCCGTCACGTCAGCCGCTTCGGGTCGCCCCCGTCCGCGTCGTCCTCGGACTCGGGGTTCTTGAGCTCGCCCTTGAAGTTCCGGATGCCGGCGCCGAGGCCCCGGGCCAGGTCCGGAAGCTTCTTGGCCCCGAAGAGGAGCATCACGATGGCCAGGACCAGGAGGATCTCGGCGAAGCCGAAGGTCACCAGGGCCAGGGTCGGGGCGAGCGTGCTCACGGACGGGCTCCGGGAAGGGGGGTCACTTCAGGAGGATCTTGGCGATGGTCTGCTTCTGCATGTTCGACGTACCCTCGTAGATCGTGCCGATCTTGGCGTCCCGGTACAGCTTCTCCACCGGGTACTCCCGGGTGAAGCCGTACCCGCCGAAGAGGTCGATGCAGCGGGACGAGACCCGCTGGGCGACCTCGGAAGACATGAGCTTGGCCATGGCCGCCTGGGTCAGGAAGGGCTGGCCGGCGTCCTTCAGGCGCGCGGCGTTGTAGACCAGGAGCCGGGCGGCCTCGATCTCGGTGGCCATCTCGGCGAGCTGGAACTGCACGCCCTGGAAGGAGCCGATGGAGCGGCCGAACTGCTCCCGCTCCTGGACGTAGCGGACCGTGTGGTCCAGCGCGCCCTGGGCCAGCCCGATCATCTGGGCGCCGATCCCGATGCGGCCCTCGTTGAGCGTCTCGATGGCCACCTTGTACCCCTTGCCCACCTCGCCGAGGACGTTCTCCGCGGGGACGCGGACGTCCTCCAGGACCAGCTCGCAGGTGGAGGAGGCCCGGATGCCGAGCTTGTCCTCCTTCTTGCCGACGGTGAAGCCGTCGAAGTCCTTCTCCACCAGGAAGGCCGTGATGCCCTTGTACCCGGCGTCGGCGTCGACCGTGGCGAAGACGATGAAGAGGCCGGCCTCGTTCCCGTTGGTGATCCAGAGCTTCTGGCCGTTCAGGACCCAGTCGTCCCCGTCCTGGGTGGCGCGGCAGGAGAGGGCGAAGGCGTCCGAGCCGCTCCCGGCCTCGGAGAGGGCGTAGGCGCCGACGGTGTCGGAGGCCAGGCGCGGGAAGTAGCGCGCCTTCTGGTCGTCGTTCGCCCACCGGAGGACGGCGTTGATGACCAGGGTGTTCTGCACGTCCACGAGGACGCCCACGGACGGATCGACCTTGGAGAGCTCCTCCACCACCAGCACGGAGGTGAAGAAGTCCGCCCCGGTGCCGCCGTGCTCCTCGGGAATCTCGATGCCCATGAGGCCCAGCTCGAAGAGCTGCTCCACCAGGCCCTCGTCCATGCGTTGCGCCTCGTCCATCTCCGACACCTTGGGCGCGATCTCGGAGGTCGCGAAGTCGCGGACGGCCTCCTGGAACATGAGCTCCTGCTCGGTGAGCGAGGTCAGGGCGGGACGGGCGTCGAGTACGGACATGGTTTCCGGTGTCGCGGGTGATGGGCGCGCGGGCCGGGGATGCGGGCCGCGGCGAATCGAGCCCCCTAATGTACCACGCCCGCCCCTGTGCGGGAGGGTTCCGGAACGCTCGTCCCGCCCCGACCGGGGCGGGGCGGGGGGCGCAGCTCAGCCGCCGGACGCGTCCTGGCCGGCCCCCCTCTCCTCCACCCACGCCGCCAGCTCCGGGGGGACCGAGAGCGCCCGTCTTCCGGCCTCCACCTCGGCCGGGCTCCGGGGCCCGGCGTCGGTGACCAGCTCCGTGACCTCGGCCAGGGGCACGCAGTCGAAGTACCGGTTCCAGACCCGGACGCCGGCGGGCGTCCGCGCCACCTCCTCCCCGGGGCGGTCGTCGTCCAGGGGCTGGGGGAAGCCCTCCGGGAGGATCTTGGTCTCGTCGGCCAGGACGTGGAGGGGGATCCCGGCGTGGCGGGCCGCGTCGGCCACGGCCAGCGAGCCGATCTTGTTCACGATGCCGGCGTCTCCCACCGAGTCGGCCCCCAGGACCGCGGCGTCGCACAGCCCGGCCAGGGACGCCGCCGCGGCGTCCACCGCCACGACGGCCCGGAGGCCGCCCCTGGCCAGGCGCTCCGCCATCCGGATCCCCTCCTGCCCGGGCCGTCCCTCCAGGCACACCACCGTGAGGTCGCGGTCCCGCCCGGCCAGGAGGAGCGCCGAGCGGACGGTGGAGGAGGAGGAGAGGGTGAGGATCCGGTCGGCTCCGGCGAGCGCGGCGGCGGCGTGACGGGCCACCTCCCGGCTCCGCTCCTCCTGCTTCCGCGCGAACTCCTCGGCGGCGCGGGCCGCGGCGCGGCGGCCGTCCTCGACGTCGGAGGCCCGGCGGGCCGCCTCGAGGACGTCCCGGACGAGGTGCAGGAGGGGCGCCATGGCCGGCTGGGCGTCGAGGATCGCCCGGCCCAGCTCGCCCAGCCCGGACTGGAGCTCTTCCGGGCTCTCGGCGGGCACGCGGCGGGTCGCGCGGCGCACCACCTGGGCGGCCTTGCGGCCCACGACGGCGGCGCCGGAGACCACGTCGGCCCGGAGGGGTGCCACGAGGGCGTCTGGACGGTACGGAGCGTGCATGTCGGATCCCGTTGCAAAGGGCCAAGGTACGAGGGTTGACCACCGCTCAAAACCCCGTCATCGTCGGGGGCGCGCAGCCATCCGAATCCAGGGAGAACCCATCATGTCCGACTTCCCCGCCGACCTCCGCTACACCGAGGAGCACGAGTACCTCAAGGGCACCGACGAGGACGGGGTCTACCTGGTGGGGATCACCGACTACGCCCAGGGCGAGCTCGGCGACGTGGTGTTCGTCGAGCTCCCGGAGGCCGGCGCCTCCTTCGAGAAGATGGAGGTGTTCGGAACCATCGAGGCGGTGAAGGCCGTCAGCGACCTCTACTGCCCCGTGGAGGGCGAGATCGTGGGGGTCAACGAGGCGCTGGACGACGATCCCTCGCTGGTGAACTCGGACCCCTACGGCGAGGGCTGGATGGTGCGCCTCAAGGTCGCGGACCAGGCCGCCGTGGACGCCCTCCTGGACGCCGCCGCGTACAAGGATCACGTCGAGGGCTGATCCGACCCGGGGGCGGCGCTCCCCGTCCTCGCCGAACACGGGCCCGGAGCCCGGAACCACGCCCCCGGTGCGGGGTGCCCATACGCTCACGCGCCCCGACCCGGGGATTCCCTGGACGCCCCCTGACGCCATGCCGACCCGAATCGCTCCCCCCGCCGACTTCCAGAGCCGTCACGTAGGCCCCGACCCGGACGAGATCCGGGCCATGCTCGACGAGCTGGGCTACGACACCCTGGACGACCTCGTCGACGACGCCGTCCCCGAGGCCATCCGCATGGACGGGACGCTGGACCTCCCCGGCGCCACCCCGGAGCCCGAGCTCCTGGAGCTCCTCCGCGAGATCGCCGGGGAGAACCGGATCCACCGGTCCTTCGTGGGCATGGGCTACGCCGGCACCCACACGCCGGGCGTGATCCTCCGCAACATCATGGAGAACCCCGGCTGGTACACGCAGTACACGCCGTACCAGGCCGAGATCAGCCAGGGCCGGCTCGAGGCGCTCCTGAACTTCCAGACCATGGTCATGGACCTGACCGGGCTGGAGATCGCCAACGCCAGCCTCCTGGACGAGGCCACCGCCGCGGCCGAGGCCATGCACCTGGCCCACGTGGAGGCGCGGGGCGACGCCAACACCTTCTTCGTGTCCGAGCTCTGCCACCCCCAGACCATCGAGGTCGTGCGGACCCGGGCGTGGCCCCTGGGCATCGACGTGGTGGTCGGCGACCACCGGGACTTCGAGCCCGACGAGGACGTCTTCGGCGTGGTGCTCCAGTACCCGGCCACCGACGGCACCGTCCACGACTACCGGGACCTGGCGGCCCGGGCCCGGGAGGTCGGGGCCATGGTCATCGCCTGCGCGGACCTCCTGTCCCTGACGCTCCTGACCCCCCCCGGGGAGTGGGGTGCGGACGTGGCGGTGGGGAACAGCCAGCGCTTCGGGGTGCCCATGGGCTTCGGCGGCCCCCACGCCGCCTTCATGGCGGCCCGGGAGGACCTGAAGCGGAAGATGCCGGGGCGCATCATCGGGGTGAGCGTGGACGCCGACGGGCAGCCGGCGCTGCGCATGGCCCTCCAGACCCGGGAGCAGCACATCCGGCGGGAGCGGGCCACCTCCAACATCTGCACGGCGCAGGTCCTCCTGGCCATCATGGCCGGGGCCTACGCGGTGTACCACGGGCCGCAGGGGCTCCGTGCGATGGCCGAGCGGATCCGGGGGCTCACCTCGGTGCTGGCCGCCGGGCTGGAGCGCCTGGGGCACGAGGTCCTGACCGAGACCTTCTTCGACACCCTCCGCGTGCGTCCCTCCGGGGCGGCCGCGGACGTGCTGGCCGCCGCGGCGGATCGCCGGATCGACCTCCGGGAGTTCGGGGACGGCACGCTGGGGATCTCCCTGGACGAGACGACCCGCCCCGGGGACGTGGACGACCTCCTGGCCTGCTTCGCCGGGGGCGGCGAGCCCGGCTTCGGCGCCGCGGAGCTGGCGGCGGAGATGGACCCGCCGGCGCTCCCCGGGCACGCGGCCCGGACGTCGGACTACCTGACCCACGAGGTCTTCAACCGGCACCACTCCGAGACGGAGATGCTCCGGTACCTGCACCAGCTCGAGGTGAAGGACCTCTCGCTGAACGCCAGCATGATCCCCCTGGGGTCGTGCACCATGAAGCTCAACGCCACCTCGGAGATGCAGGCGGTGACGTGGCCCGAGTTCGGCGGGCTCCACCCCTTCGCGCCGGCGGACCAGGCCCGGGGCTACCTCCGGATCTTCTCCGACCTGGAGGCGTGGCTGTCCGAGATCACGGGGTTCGACGCCTGCTCCCTCCAGCCCAACTCGGGCGCTCAGGGCGAGTACGCCGGCCTCCTGACCATCCGCGCCTTCCACGAAGACGCCGGCGAGGACCACCGGAACGTGTGCCTCATCCCCGCCTCCGCCCACGGGACCAACCCCGCCTCGGCGGTGATGGCCGGGATGAAGGTCGTGGTGGTGAAGAGCGACGAGCACGGGAAGATCGACCTGGCCGACCTGGAGGCGAAGGCGGACAAGCACGCCGACCACCTGGCGGCCATCATGGTCACCTACCCCTCCACCCACGGCGTCTTCGAGGAGGGCATCCGGGACGTCTGCCGGATCGTCCACGAGCGCGGCGGACGGGTCTACCTGGACGGGGCGAACCTCAACGCCCAGGTGGGGCTGGCGCGGCCCGGCGACTACGGCGCCGACGTCTGCCACATCAACCTGCACAAGACCTTCGCCATCCCCCACGGCGGGGGCGGCCCGGGCATGGGCCCCATCTGCTGCACCGCCGAGCTGGCCCCCTTCCTTCCGGGGCACGAGCGGGCCGAGGTGGGAGGCGAGAAGGCCATCGGCGCGGTCTCGGCGGCGCCGTGGGGAAGCGCCAGCATCCTCCTCATCTCCTGGGCCTACATCAAGCTCCTGGGGGCCGAGGGATGCCGCCGCGCGTCCGAGGTGGCCATCCTCAACGCCAACTACATGGCCAAGCGGCTCGAGGCCCACTACGACATCCTGTACCGGGGGGCCCAGGGCCAGGTGGCCCACGAGTTCATCGTGGACCTGCGGCCGCTGCGGAAGGCCACCGGGATCACCGAGGAGGACGTGGCCAAGCGGCTCATGGACTACGGCTTCCACGCGCCCACCGTGTCCTTCCCCGTGGCCGGGACGCTCATGATCGAGCCCACCGAGTCCGAGCCCAAGACCGAGCTCGACCGGTTCTGCGACGCCATGGTGAGCATCCGGGCGGAGATCCAGCAGATCGAGATGGGGCTCAGCGACCGCGAGGACAACGCGCTCAAGAACGCGCCCCACACCGCCGCCATGGTCACCGCGGACGAGTGGGACCACGCCTACTCCCGCACCCACGCGGCCTACCCGGCGCCGGCCACGCGCCGGTTCAAGTACTGGCCGGCGGTGCGCCGCGTGGACAACGCCTACGGCGACCGCAACCTGGTCTGCGCCTGCCCGCCGGTGGAAGCGTACGCCGAGGCCGCGGCGGAGTAGGGACACGAGGACCGGAGCACCCGACTTGACGGAGAGATCGACCGCACGCAGCCCGACACCACAGAGGAGACACCCATGGCGACGCTCACCTTCCACGGCCACGCGACCTGCTCCATCGAGCTCGAGGACGGCACCAGGCTGGTCATCGACCCCTTCTTCGAGGGGAACCCGTCGTGCGACATCGGACCCGACGACGTGGAGGCGGACTACATCCTGGTGAGCCACGCCCACGGCGACCACATCGGGGACCTCCTCCCCCTGGCGCGCCGCACCGGCGCCAAGGTGATCTCCAGCCACGAGCTGGTGGGCTGGCTCGCCACCCACGGGATCGAGAACACCCATGGGATGAGCATCGGCGGCGGCTTCCAGTTCCCCTTCGGCTACGTGAAGCTCACCCCGGCCCTCCACGGCACGAAGAACGAAGGCGAGGGCGGGGAGGCCTTCCCCACCATGCCCGCCGGGATCCTCATCGACCCCAACGCCGGGAAGCGGATCTACCACGCCGGGGACACGGCGCTCATGAACGACTTCCAGCTCCTGCGGGGCCACGTGGACGTGGCGCTCCTCCCCATCGGGGACAACTACACCATGGGCCCCGCGGACGCGGTGCGGGCGGTGGGCTTCATCCAGCCCGAGATCGTGATCCCGATCCACTACGACACCTTCCCGCCCATCGAGCAGGACGCCGAGGCGTTCCGGACCGCCGTCATCGAGCAGATCGACCACGACGCCGACGTGCGGATCATGGCGCCCGGCTCCAGCACGACCTTCTGAGGAGGAGGCGCCGGGACCCGAGGTCCCGGCGCCTCCGGTCCCCCGCGCCGTCCCGCCCGTGAGCGAGCTGCGCTGGCGCCTCGTGCGCGACGGCCCCCTGGGCGGCGCGGAGAACATGGCCCGGGACCACGCCCTGGCCCTCCGCCTCGAGCCCGGCGAGGCCGTCCTCCGTCTCTACCGCTGGGCCGGGCCCACCGTGTCCTTCGGCCGCAACGAGCCCGCCGCCGACCGCTACGACGCCGACGAGGGCGCCGGGCTGGGCCTGGGCTTCGTGCGTCGCCCCACCGGCGGTCGGGCGGTCCTGCACCACCAGGAGGTGACGTACGCCGTGGTGGTGCCCGAGCGCGCCTTCGGCGGCCCCCGGGACGCCTACCGCGCGGTGAACCGCGGGCTGGTGGAAGGGCTCCGCGCCCTGGGCGCGGCGGCCGAGGTGGCCCGGGACGGCGAGGTGGCCGCGCCGGACCGCGGTCCGTGCTTCCGCCTGCCCGCCCCGGGGGAGGTGACCGCCGGGGGGCGGAAGCTGGTCGGGAGCGCCCAGGTCCGCCTGTCCGGGGTGCTCCTCCAGCACGGCTCCGTGATCCTGGACGGGGACCAGCGCCTCCTGGCGCGTCTGCGCGGCGAGGACGCGGGAGACGTCGACGACCCGGCCACCGTGGCGGGTCTCCTGGGGCGCCGTCCGGAGCCCGACGAGGTGGCGGACGCGCTGGCGGAGGGGGCCCGCCTTGCGTGGGGAGGCCGGTGGGCGGAAGCTGAGTACCGGAGCCGGGAGGAGGAAGAGGCCCGACGCCTCGTCGCGGAGCGCTACGGGTCGCCGGACTGGACCTGGCGCCGATGACGCCGCCCACGCCCCACACCGAACCCCCCACGCAGGAGCGGAGATGGCTGGAGTAGCACGCGCCGGAGCGATCCTCGTCCTGTTCGCCGGCCTCGCGGCCTGCGGAGACGGCGACCAGGGGACGGAGGCCGACGGCACCGCCGCGGCGGCCGACGCCTTCTGCGGGGAGGTCGGCCCCCGGGTGGACGCCTGGCTCGACTCGGTCCGCGCCGCCGCTCCGGCGCCTTCCGGGGAGCGCTACGGCGGGACGGTGACCGTGGGCGGCCTCGGCGAGCTGGCCAACGGCATCAACGCCTTCAACGTGCGGGACTACTCCGCCCGCCAGCACCAGCAGCACGTCGTCCTCATGACGCTGGTCCGCTACGACGCGGACCTCGAGCCCCGGCCCTGGCTGGCCGAGTCGTGGGAGCTGAGCGAGGACGGCACGAGCCTGACGTTCCACCTCCGGGACGACGTGTTCTGGCACGACGGCGAGCCCACCGACGCCGAGGACGTGGCCTTCACCTTCCGCCGCCTCACCGATCCGGAGACGGCCTTCCCCAACGCGGCCTCGTGGGCTCCCTACACGGACCGCGAGGGGGGCGTGAGCGTCGAGGTCGTGGACGCCCACACCGTGCGCTTCGACATGGAGCGCCACTCCGAGTTCCTGGACGTCTGGACCACCACGGCCATCATGCCGGAGCACCTCCTGGCCGAGGTGCCCGCGGCCGAGCTGGGCCAGCACCCCTTCGGGACGCGCTGCCCGGTGGGCAACGGCCCCTTCGTCTTCGCGGAGCACCGCCCCCAGGACCGGTGGGTCTTCCAGGCCAACCCCGCCTTCCCGGAGGAGCTGGGCGGACGGCCCTACGTGGACCGGTACGTCTTCCGGGTGATCCCGGAGCAGGCCACCCTCCTCACCGAGCTCCTCACGGGGGAGGTGGACGTGTACGTCTCGGTGCCGCCGGACCAGGCCCAGCGCATCGAGGAGGCCCCCGACGCCGAGCTCCTGTCCTTCGACTGGCCGGGCTTCGTCTTCGTGGCCTGGAACTCCCGCCGGCCCCAGCTCGCCGACCCCCGGGTCCGCCGCGCCCTCACCCTGGGCACGGACCGCCGCCAGATCGTGGACGGCGTCCTGCGGGGGTTCGCCACGGTGGCCAACAGCGGCGTCCCCCCCTTCCACTGGGCCCACGACGCCGACGGGCCTTCGCTGGAGCACGACCCGGAGCGGGCCCGGGCCCTCCTGGACGAGGCGGGATGGCGGGACGGCGACGGGGACGGCGTCCGGGAGAACGCCGACGGGGAGCGCCTCTCGGTCACGATCAAGTACCACCCCGGGTCGCAGCAGCGGCAGGCCATCGCCGAGGTCATGCAGAGCCAGCTCGCGGAGATCGGGGTGGAGGCCGAGCCCCGCGTGGTGGAGTACGCCACCCTCCTGGAGCAGATCATGACCCCCGGGCAGCGGGACTTCGACGGGGTGGTCATGTCCTTCGTCACCGAGGTGCGCCTGGACGAGACCGACCTCTTCCGCTCCGACCGGGCCGAGGGGCCCCTGGGGTGGTCGGGGATCCAGAGCCCCCGCCTGGACAGCCTCCTGGACCGCCTGGCCACCACGGTGGACCGGGACGAGGCCCGGGGCGTCTGGAGCGAGTACCAGGCCGTCCTCACCGAGGAGCAGCCCTACACCTGGCTGTACCACCCGGTGCGCCTGGACGGCGTCCGGAGCGCCATGGGCGGCGTCGTCATGGATCCCCGGGGGGAGTGGGCGAGCATCAAGGAGTGGTGGCTCGATCCGTCGGAGCGGTAGGCCGATGAGCCGGCCGGGCTCCTGAGGAGGGCGCCCTGACCCGCTACGTCCTGCGGCGCCTCCTGGGCGCCGTCCCCCTGGTCCTGGGCATCGCCACGCTGGTCTTCGTGGTGGTGAGCCTCGCCCCCGGCGATCCCGCGGCGTTCCTCCTGACGCCCGGGATGAGCCCCGACGTGGTGGCGCAGATGCGCGCCAACTTCGGTCTCGACGACCCGCTGCCGGTGCGGTACCTGCGCTGGATCGGGGCGCTCCTCACCGGGGACTTCGGCTTCTCCTACACCCACGGGGCGCCGGTGGCCAGCGTGCTGGCCTCGGTCCTGCCCAACACCCTCCTCCTGGCCGCGTGCGCCCTGGGGGTCTCGTTCCTCCTGGGGATCGCCGCCGGCGTCGTCCAGGCGGTGCGGCGGGGGAACGGGGCGCTGGACCCGATCCTCAGCGTGATCCTCCTCTTCTTCTACTCCATGCCGTCCTTCTGGCTGGCGCTGATGCTGATCCTCGTGTTCAGCCTCATGGCCCGCACCGAGTGGGGGTGGGCGTTCTGGCTTCCGGCCTCGGGGATGCACTCCGTGGACTACGCCTTCCTCCCCTGGTGGGAGAAGCTCCTGGAGCGGGGCCGTTACCTGATCCTCCCCACGACCTCCCTGGTGCTGGTGCTGACCGCGGGGGTGGCCCGCTACACCCGGTCCGGGGTGCTGGAGGCGCTGCACCAGGACTTCGTCCGGACCGCCCGGGCCAAGGGGCTGCCGGAGCGGACCGTCGTGGTCCGCCACGTCCTGCGGAACGCGCTCCTCCCCGTGGTGACGCTGGTGGGGCTGTACCTCCCCTTCCTCCTGAGCGGCGCGGTCTTCGTGGAGTACGTCTTCGCGTGGCCGGGGATGGGGAAGACGGTGGTGGATGCCGTCCTGGCCCGGGACTACCCGCTGGTGATGGCGGGCAGCTTCCTCTTCGCCACCATGGTGGTGCTGGGGAGCCTCGTGGCCGACGTCCTGTACGCCGTGGTCGACCCCCGCATCCGCCATGGCTGAGGGGCCGGCGGGGACGGGGGCGCGGCCCCGGGCGCGGCCTGCCGGCCCGGGCGGCCGCGTGCTCTCCCTGGTGGCTCCGGGGCTCCCCCAGCTCCTGGCCGGGCGGGCCGCCGTGGGGGCCCCGGTGCTGGCGGCGTGGGCGGGGCTGATCTGGCTGGCGGCGGCCCGCTGGGAGCGGGTGGCGGCGGCGCCCGGGGGCCCGTGGGACCACCGGCTGGCGCTGGCGGTCCTGGTGGCGGCCCTGGTGGGGTGCCCGGCCTGGTCGTGGTGGGAGCTGGGGCGTCCGGCCCGTCGGTCGGGTGGGGGGGAGGGTCCGTGGGCCCTCGTGCTTCGGGCCTTCCGGCGGGACGGGACGGCGGTGGCGGGGGCGTGGGTGGTGGCCGCGCTGGGGCTCGGGGTGCTCCTCGTGCCGTTCCTGGCTCCCTTCGACCCGGCCTTCCAGGGAGACCTGGTCCGCGAGCGCCTGCTGGCGCCCTCGGCGCTCCACCCCCTGGGCACCGATCAGCTCGCCCGGGACGTTCTGTCCCGGGTGCTCTACGGCGCCCGCATCTCCCTCCTCATCGGGGTGCTGGCCGTGGCCATCGCGGTGGGCATCGGGACGCTGGTGGGGGCCGTGGCCGGGTACCTGGGCGGCCTCGCCGACGCCGTCCTCATGCGCGGCGTGGACATGGTCCTGGCCTTCCCGCGGATCGTCCTGCTCGTCAGCGTCGTGGCGCTCTTCGAGCCGGGCCTCGGGGTCATCGTGGCGGTCCTCGGGCTGACGCTCTGGCCGGGCACGGCGCGCCTGGTGCGAGGGGAGGTCCTGAGCCTCCGGGAGCGGGAGTTCGTGGAGGCCGCCCGGGCCCTGGGGTACTCCCGGCGCCGCATCGTCCTCCGCCACCTGATCCCCAACGCCCTGGGCCCCGTGGTGGTGGCCGCCACCCTGGGGATCGGGAACACCATCGTCCTGGAGGCGGGCCTCTCCTTCCTGGGCATCGGCGTGCAGCCCCCCACGCCGTCGTGGGGGACGATGGTGGCCGACGGCCGGGACTACCTCCTCCAGGCGTGGTGGCTCTCCACCTTCCCGGGCCTGGCCGTCGTGGCCACGGTGCTGGCCTTCAACCTGGTGGGGGACGGGCTCCGGGACGCGCTGGATCCCCGCGCCGGCGCCCGGCGGTGGCGGCCGTGAGCGGCTCCGGGGGCGGGCCGCTCCTCCAGGTGCGGGACCTGGGCGTGTCCTTCTCCGGCGAGGAGGGGCTCGTCCGGGCGGTGGACCGGGTGTCCCTCGAGATCGGGGAGGGGGAGGCGCTGGGTCTCGTGGGGGAGTCGGGGTGCGGCAAGACCGTTACGGCGCTCTCCCTCCTCCGCCTCCTGCCGCCCTCGGCCCGGCTCGAGGAGGGCTCGGAGGTGCGGCTCCGGGGGCGAGAGCTCACCGGTCTCCCCGAGGCCGAGATGCGGCGCATCCGGGGGGACCGCATCTCCATGGTCTTCCAGGAGCCCATGACCTCCCTGAACCCGGTCCTCACGGTGGGGCGGCAGGTGGCCGAGGTCCTGGAGCACCACCGCGGGATGGGGCGCCGGGAGGCCCGGGCCGAGAGCGCCCGCCTCCTGGCCGAGGCCGGGCTCCCTCGGGCCGAGGCCCGCCTGGACGATCACCCCCACCGCCTCTCCGGTGGCGAGCGCCAGCGGGTCCTCCTGGCCATGGCGCTGGCGTGCCGCCCCGATCTCCTCGTGGCCGACGAGCCCACGACGGCGCTGGACGTGACGGTGCAGGCGCGGATCCTCGAGCGCCTGGCCGAGCTCCGGCGGAGCCTGGGCATGGCGCTCCTCCTGATCACGCACGACCTGGGCGTGGTGGCCGCCGTCTGCGACCGGGTGGCGGTGATGTACGCCGGGGAGATCGTGGAGGAGGGTTCCGTGGAGGACGTCCTCCGGGCGCCCCGCCACCCCTACACCCGGGGCCTGCTGGACTCGCTCCCCTCGGCGGTGGGAGGCGGGCGCCTCCGGCCCATCCCCGGGAGCGTCCCCCCGGCCGGGGCCTGGCCGGAGGGGTGCCGCTTCCGAGACCGGTGCCCCCACGCGCGGGAGGCGTGTGGCCGGCCCCAGGCGCTGGCCGAGGTCCGGGGGCGGGGCGGCCGGGTGCGGTGCGTCCGCGCCCCGGAGCTGGGGGTCCTCCGGTGAGCCGCCCCCTCCTGGAGGTGCGCGACCTGGTCAAGCGCTGGCCCGGCCGGGGCCGGGGCGGCGAGGGCGTGACCGCGGTGGACGGCGTGAGCTTCGCGCTCCGGCGCGGGGAGACGCTGGGGCTGGTGGGGGAGTCGGGGTGCGGCAAGACGACCCTCGCCCGGGCGGTGCTGCGCCTCGTGGAGCCCACCTCGGGCACCGTCCTCTTCGACGGGACCGAGCTGGGCGCGCTCGGCACCCGCGAGCTCCGGGCCTTCCGGCGCCGGGCGCAGATCGTCTTCCAGGACCCCTTCGGATCCCTCAATCCCCGGATGTCCGTGGGGGCGGCGCTGCTGGAGGCGCTCCGCGTCCACGGCCTCGGCGGGAGCGATCCATGGAGCCGGGCCGCGGCCCTCCTGGAGCGGGTCGGCCTCGGGGCGGAGCACCTCCGGCGTCATCCCCACGAGCTGAGCGGCGGGCAGCGTCAGCGGGTGGGGATCGCCCGGGCGCTCTCCGTCGAGCCGGAGCTCCTCGTCCTGGACGAGCCGGTGAGCGCCCTGGACGTGTCGGTCCAGGCCCAGATCCTCAATCTCCTGGCCGACCTCCGGGCAGAGTTGCGCCTCACCTGCTTGTTCGTGGCCCACGACCTCTCGGTGGTGCGGCACGTGAGCGATCGCGTGGCGGTGATGCGGGACGGGCGGATCGTCGAGACCGCGCCCACCGCGCGGCTCTTCGCCGAACCGGGCGACCCATACACCCGCGCGCTCCTCGACGCGATCCCCCGGATTCCGTCCCCCGGAGAGATCGCACCGAATGGCACGAGTAACGACTCGGCCTAGACGACGTACCGACTCCGAGAGCGCGGAAGGCAAGGCCCCGCTTGGCCTCCCCGGCGCTCGACACGGGCGCGGGACCGGGGCTTGACACCCATTTGGGCCCGGCCCATTATGCGTCCCTCCCACAATCGGGGACCGACCCGGGCCCGCCCGGCGTTCGTCCCGACGTTTCGAGACTCACGAAGATCACAGGCTGGAGGTCCCCTTGCTGTCGATGCGACTTCACGGAGCGCTGCTCCAGATTCCCGGGGTGGATGCCCCGGATCTCACTTGGCAGGAGCAGGCCGCACAGCTCTGGGAGAGCACCGGATTCATGGTGTGGCCCCTCGCTCTGTGCCTGATCCTGGGTATCCTCGTCATCATCTGGAAGTTCATCGACCTGACCGCGAAGGCGAGCAAGACCAAGCGGATCCTCAAGGACGTCGACGAGCTCCTCACCCAGCAGCGGATCAAGGAGGCCATCGATCTCACCCGGGATTCGAACGCCCCCGCCGCGAACATCCTCTACGCCGGCCTCGAGCGGCACGAGGAGGGCACCGACCGGGTCATGAAGGCCATCGAGAACCAGGGCCTCATCGAGATGAGCAAGCTCGAGAAGGGTCTGGTGATCCTGGCCACGCTGACCAACATCGCCCCGCTCCTGGGCTTCCTCGGGACGGTGATCGGAATGATCATCGCCTTCCAGTCCATCGAGGCGGCCGGAGAGGTGGAGGCGACGCTGGTGGCCGGAGGAATCAAGGTGGCGCTTCAGACCACCGCCGCGGGCCTCATGATCGCCATCCCGGTGTCGATCGGGCACAACTACTTCGTGTCCCGGATCGACTCGCTCGTGATCGACATGGAGGAGTCCGCCCAGAAGATGGTGGACACCCTGCACGCCATCGAGGCGGGCCGCGCCACCTGACGCGGACCTCTTCACGAGGCACCACGAGGCCGTCCGGGTTCGCCCCGGGCGGCCTCGTCGCGTAGGGGTACCCCCCGCCTCCCGCGCCGGAGCCCTCCTCCGGCGCACCCGCCCCGGGAACCTTGCGGGGCCTGGAGCCCATAACAAAGGGCGCGAACCACCCCCGAACCCTCCCATTCCATGCGCCCTGCACGGCTCCTCGTTCCGGCCCTCCTCCTGGCCGCCGTCTCCGTCGGCGGCGGATCCACGGGCTGGGCGCGCCCCGCGGTCGAGGACGCGCAGCTCGCGCCGCCCCTGGACTCGGCGCGGGCCGAGCTCGAGGTGGGCCGGGCGTGGCACGCCACCCGGATCCTCCGGGAGGCGGGGGTGGAGGACGGCCCGCCGGAGCACGTCCTCCTGCTGGCCCGGGCCGAGTCGGGGTGGAAGCACCACGAGGCGGTGCTGGAGCTCCTGGAGGGCGCGGCCTGGCTGGACCGGGTGGAGGGCGGCCGGGGGTGGGCCCTCGTGGCCCGGGCCCGGGAGGCCGCCGGTGACTGGCGTGAGGCGGCCGAGGCGTGGGCCTCCTACCTCCTGACCCCCGCCGGCGAGGCGGATCCCCACGCCTCGGCCCTGGTGGTGCGGAGGGCCCGGGCGCTGGCCCGGGCCGGAGCGGTGCCCGAGGCCACGGCGGTACTTGGCTCGCTGGGCGGTCCGGACGCGGATCTGCGGAGCTGGTTCTCCCTGGAGCTGGCCGAGGCCGCCGCGGAGGACGGCGACACGGCGCTGGTGTCCGCGCTGGCCGGGCGGATCACCGACGAGGCCGCGGTGGACGCGGGCTGGCGCCTGGTCGCCACCGCCCGCCTCGCCGCCGGCGACACGGCGGGGACCATCGTCGCCTACCGCACCGTGCGCTCCCGCCATCCCCAGGGCGCCCGCCACGCCCTGGCCGGCGTGGAGATGGGGCTCCTGCAGCTCGCCCGGGGGGACACGGCCGCCGCGGTGGGGCTCCTGCGGGCCTCGCTGGAGGATGCGCCTCGGGGCGCCTCCGGCCGGGCGGCGCGGGCCCTCCTGGAGGTGGACGAGTCGGGGCTGGAGACCACGCTCCGCCTGGCGGCGCTGATGGACCGCGCCGGGGACGGAGCCGGGGCCCTCCGCGCCTACGACCGGGCGTGGCGTCTGGCCCGGGCAGGGGGCGGCTCGCTGGCTCCCTGGCAGCGCCTGGCCCGTGCCCGTCTCCTCTCCACCGTCCCCTCGCGGCGGGACGAGGCGCTGGAGGAGTTCCGGGCGCTGGACGAGGAGATCACCGATCCGGAGCTGGGGGCCAGGAACCTGGTCACCTGGATGCGGATGCGGGATCGCCAGGGGCGGTCCGCGGCGGTGGAGACGATCCGGGGCTGGCTCCTGGACCGGTACCCGGAGAGCGACGTCGCCGCCGAGATGGTCTGGGACCGGGGCTGGTCCGCCGAGGGCGGCGGGCGCTTCGACGAGGCGCTCGGTCACTACGCCGCCCTGGCCGAGGCCGCCCGCACCCACTCCCTGGCGGGCCGGGCGCGCATGCGCATGGGGCAGATCCACATCGGGCGGGGCCGGTACGAGCGGGCCGCCGAGGTCTACGAGGCCTACCTGGACGACTTCCCGGATGGGCGTCGGTGGGAGGAGGCCTCGTACTGGGCCGCGTGGAGCCGCCTCCGGGCGGGGGACGAGGCCGGGGCACGGGCGCGGCTGGAGCGGCTCCGCCGCGAGGAGCCCTTCTCGTACTACGCCGTAATGGCCGCGGAGCTGCTGGGAGAGCCCTACCAGGTCCGGGTGCCGGCCGGCGAGGCGCCGGTGGTGCCGGGGTGGCTGACCCGGGGCCTCGAGCGCCTGGACGCCCTGGCCGCCGCGGGGCTCGAGGAGGCCGCCGAGGCCGAGGTCGAGCGGTTGGAGGCCCGGGCCGAGGGCTCGGCCCAGGTCACGCTGGGGCTGGCCGAGGCCCTCATCGAGCGGGGTCGCACCATCGAAGGGATCAACCTGGGGTGGGGCCTCCGCGGGGACGGGTACCCGTGGGACGCGCGCCTGGCCCGGGTGGTCTATCCCTTCCCGGCCCGGGAGATGGTGGAGCGCGAGGCCCGGGAGCGGGGGGTCGACCCCATGATGATGGCGGCGCTCATCCGCCAGGAATCGGCCTTCGACGAGGACATCGTGAGCCATGCCGGGGCCATCGGCCTCATGCAGGTGATGCCGCCCACCGGTCGAGAGCTGGCCCGGGTGCACGGCCCGGAGGGCTTCCAGCCCGAGTCCCTCGAGACGGGCGAGGTCAACCTCCACCTGGGCACCGCGTACTTCGTGGAGATGAGCGCGCGCTACGACGGGGACCTCCCCCTCATCCTCTCGGCGTACAACGCCGGCCCCACGCGGGCGACCCGGTGGCGGCGCTACCCGGAGGCCGGGGACTGGCTCCGCTTCACCGAGCGGATCCCCTTCGAGGAGACGCGGGGCTACGTCAAGAACGTGCGGCGCAACCTCGGGGTCTACCGGGAGCTCTACGGCCGGGAGTGAGGCCCCGCCCGGCCCGCCGTGCCCCCGCGAGCTCCGCGGCTCTCCGCCGTCGCACGGTAGGCGCACTTCCCGTCACGCGGGCGATCCCGCGGCTCCGGCGGAAAATCCCTTGCGCCCCCTCGACCCTCCGGACTTATTCAAGGTGGCCCCGAGCGGGCCGGTTTTTTGACTCAGCCGGAGGTACTTGATGAAAGGGACCGTGAAGTGGTTCAATGACTCGAAAGGGTACGGCTTCATCCGACACGGGTCGGGCGAGGACGTGTTCGTCCACCACTCCGCCATCGTGGCCGACGGGTTCCGGACCCTCCAGGAAGGGGAAGAGGTGGAGTTCGAGCTTCATCAGACCGAGAAGGGACAGACGGCCGCCAACGTGGTGAGGGCCTGAGCCCGATCTCGGACGGTCCAGAAGGCGGCCCGGGGAACGCGCTTCCCCCCGTCGCCTCGTCGCCGCGCCTCGCGTCCATCGGGACGCGAGGCGCTTTTTCGTGCCCGTGACGAGTGGTGGCGGTCCTCGCGCCCCCGCCCCACCCGCGCCGACCCCCGCGCCCGCGTCGACCCGCGCCCGGCTCCCTTCTATCTTCCGGACTCGCTCCCCACGCCTCCTCCGAGTCCCGGCCGCCCTTGGACATCCCTCCGAAGACCGCGCCCCGCATCTTCCTGATCGACGCCTACGCCCTCATCTACCGGGCGTACTACGCGTTCATCAACCGGCCGCTCACCAACGCGAAGGGCGAGAACACCTCGGCCCCCTTCGGCTTCACGAACTTCCTCCTGGACATCCGGGAGAAGTTCGAGCCGGACTACATCGCGGTGGTCTTCGACGCGGGCACCTCCTTCCGGGAGGAGGCCTTCCCGGAGTACAAGGCCACCCGGGAGAAGATGCCCGACGACCTCCGGGCCTCGCTGAAGCACATCCGGGACATCGTGGAGGGCTTCAACGACCCCGTGGTGGAGCTGGAGGGCTACGAGGCCGACGACGTCATCGGGACCCTCGCCATGCAGGCCGCCGACAAGGGGCTGGAGGCGGTCATCGTCTCCGGGGACAAGGACCTCTACCAGCTCGTGCGGCCGGGCATCCACCTCATGAACCCGGGGCGGGGCGGGGCCACGGGCGTGGCGGCGGAGTGGGTCACCGAGGAGAACGCCCACGAGAAGTTCGGCATCCCCGCCGGTCAGGTGGTGGACTACCTGGCCCTCATCGGGGACTCCTCCGACAACATCCCCGGGGCGACGGGCATCGGGCCCAAGACCGCCGTGAAGCTCCTGGAGAAGTACGGGGACATCGAGACCATGCTGGAGAAGGCCGAGGAGGTGAGCGGCAAGCGCGCCCGCACGGCCCTCACCGAGGAGGCGGACCAGATCCGCCTCTCGCGCCAGCTCGTCACGATCATGACGGACCTGGACATCGAGCTCGACACCGAGGCGCTGAAGGTCCACGAGCCCGACGCCGAGCGGCTCCGGGAGAAGTTCGTGGAGCTGGAGTTCCGGCGGCTGGCCGAGCGCTTCACCACCACGGCGCTGGCCGCGGGAGAGGGGGGCGCCGGCGAGGACTCGGAGGTCGAAGCGGAGTACGAGGTCGTGGCGGACGCGCGGGCCGCCCGGGCGCTGGCCGAGCGGCTCCGGAAGGCGGGGCGGGTGGCGGTGGCCGCCCAGGCCTCGCGCCCCGACCCCCTCCGGGGCGAGCTCGTGGGGCTGGCCCTGTCCGACGAGACGGGGAAGGCGTGGTACCTCCCCCTGGGCCACGAGCAGCCCTTCAAGCTGACCTTCGAGGACGAGGAGCAGGGGGAGGTGCGCAACCTGCCCTCGCTCTCAGGCGCCGAGCTGGAGCCGGTGCGGGCGCTCCTGGAGGACCCGGGCGTGGAGAAGGTGGGCCACGACCTGAAGGCCACGGCGCTGGCGCTCTCCCGGGCCGGGGTGACGCTCCGGGGGCACGCCCTGGACGCCATGGTGGCCAGCTACGTCCTGGACCCGGGCCGCCGGGCCCACGACCTGGCCTTCCTGGCGCTGGAGCTCCTGGCCCGCAAGGCGCTCTCGTACTCCGACGTGGTGGGCACCGGCCAGAAGGAGATCCCCTTCAGCGAGGTGCCGGTGGAGGAGGCCCGGGACTTCGTCTGCGAGCGCGTGGACCTGGGGCTGCGCCTGGCCGAGCGCTTCCGCGTCGAGCTGGAGGAGAGCGAGCTGGACGGCCTCTTCCGGGACCTGGAGATGCCGCTGGTGCCGGTCCTGACGCGGATGGAGCTGGCCGGCGTCCTCATCGACGAGGACTTCTTCGACGGGATGCGGGAGAAGCTGGTGAAGGAGCTGGACCTGATCCAGAACGACATCTTCAGCATCTGCGGGGAGGAGTTCAACGTGAACTCCACCATCCAGCTCCGGGAGATCCTCTTCGAGAAGATGGGCCTCCCGGTCGTCAAGAAGACCAAGACCGGGCCTTCCACCGACGCCTCGGTCCTGGAGGAGCTGGCCACCCAGGGCCACGAGATCCCGCGCCTCCTCATGGAGTACCGGGAGCTGGAGAAGCTCCGGAGCACGTACGTGGACGCGCTGCCCCAGCTCGTGAACCCGCGGACGGGCCGCATCCACACCTCGTTCAACCAGACGGTGGCGGCCACGGGGCGGCTCTCCAGCTCGGAGCCCAACCTCCAGAACATCCCCATCCGGACCGAGCTCGGTCGCGAGATCCGGAAGGGCTTCGTGGCGGCGCCGGGGACGGTGCTCCTGGGCGTGGACTACTCCCAGATCGAGCTCCGCATCCTGGCCCACTTCTCGGGGGACGAGGCCTTCGTCACGGCGTTCCGCGAGGGCATCGACGTCCACAAGCAGACCGCGTCGGTGATCTTCGGCGTGGAACGCGAGGACGTGAGCGCCGGCATGCGCGCCCAGGCCAAGACGGTGAACTTCGCCACCCTGTACGGGCAGGGGCCCTTCAGCCTGGCCAAGCAGCTCGGCATCACCCGGGAGGAGGCCAAGCAGTTCATCGAGACGTACTTCGAGCGGTTCAGCGGGGTGCGACGCTACCTGGACGAGCAGGTGGAGAAGGCCAAGGAGCTGGGCTACGTGGAGACGCTCATGGGGCGGCGGCGCTACGTCCCCGAGCTCCGGGCCAAGAACTGGAACGTCCGCCAGTTCGGCGAGCGCGTGGCGCAGAACACGCCCATCCAGGGGACGGCGGCCGACATGATCAAGGCGGCCATGATCGACGTCCAGGAGGCCCTGGACGGCATGGACACGGGCGCCCGCATGCTCCTCCAGGTCCACGACGAGCTCCTCTTCGAGGTGCCCGGGGACGAGGTGGACGCGGTGCGCGACGCCGTCGTCCGGGAGATGGAGGACGCCATGGAGCTGGACGTGCCCCTGGTGGCCGAGTGGGGCGTGGGGACGACCTGGTACGAGGCCAAGGGGTGAGGAAGCCGCTCCGCGTCTTGCTGGCCGCGGCGGCCCTGGCGGCCTGCGGCCCGGCCGCGGATTCCGGCGGCCCTCCCGCCGACGAGCTGGAGGCGCTCCGGGCGGAGCTGGCGGCCTGGCACGAGGCCAGCGTCGCGGCCCACCTGGAGGGAGATCCCGCCTTCTTCGCCGGGGATCTGGCCGACGACTACCTCGTGATCTCCGGGGCCCGCATCACCCGGCCGGACTCGGCCGCCCTCCTGGAGCGCTTCGGAGCCTACCTGGGCTCCACCGCGTTCTCCCGGTACGAGACCACCGACGGGCCGTGGGTGGGCGTGTCCGACGACGGCTCGGTGGGGTGGGTGGTGGTGGAGGTGGAGGTCGAGGGACACCGGACGGGGGAGGCCGGCGACTCCGTGCCGGTGCGCTTCCGGAGCGCGTGGCTCAACCTCTTCCGTCGGGTGGACGGACGCTGGCGCTCCGTGGCGAACGTCTCCCAGGTGGCACCGTCCTGAAGCGCGGCCGAACGGGTGGGCGCCGAGTGCGCGCCCCCGGGGGAACGGGAGGGTGGGCCCTCCCCGGAGGGCGCCGAAGGGGGCTCAGTCGTCCCATGGCCTCTGAGGGGGAATGGTGGCACGTCGACCGCCATATTGCTCGTCCGTGTAACCCGCGTCCCCGGGGCCCGGGAATGGAGTCACGGCGACCGTGATCTTGGCGGTCTTCGTGACCCGCCTGGGGTACCGGGCGAACGCGGCGACGTTATCGGACTCCGATCACGAGCGCCTGGGCGACCCGGACCAGCACGGGCGCAGACGCGGCGGTGAGCTGGCGCCACGAGATCCGCACGACCCTGTACCCGGCCGCGGCCAGGACCTGGTCGCGGCGCCGATCCCGCTCGAAGGCCGCGCGACCGCCGTGGTGTGCGTACCCGTCGATCTCCACGACCAGCCGCGCCCGACGCCAGAGGAAGTCCACCTCGAGCCCCTCGACCGTGACGTTGGAAAGGGGGCGGGGAAGACCGCCGCGCCGGACCAGCTCGAGGAACCGCTCCTCCGCTTCGGACCGGGTGGTCCGTGGGTCCTCGAGGGACTGGATCACGCGCCGCAGGACGCCCGTGCCGTTGCGGCGGGAATGCCGGGCGAGGGCCTCGTCGAGCTCGTCCACTCCCACGAGGCCGCGTGATCGGACGCGGTCCACGGCCCGCCGGAGCTCCCGCGTGCCGGCGCACAGGGCCAGGTCGAGGAGTGTCCGGGTGGGGGACGTCACCACCAGCCCGTCCCTCCGCGCCCGCTCCTCCGGGTCGAGACGGATCGTCCGGTGGACCCGGACGTCCCGACCCGGACCACGCCGATTGCGCGGTGCGGTCACGTGGATCGGGGCGCCGGGCGGGCTCGGCGGGAGGAGCTCCCAGAGCGCGGCCGCCGTCCGGTGGCTCAGGACCGCCCCCTCGCCGCAGGCGAGAAGCGCCCCGAACTCGCGGACCCTCGGCCCCACCACCGGGCCCACCCGGTACACGCCCCGGTACAGCGGCTCGAGGCGGCCCGCCCCCACGCGGTAGTCGAGCGTCGCCGGGGTCAGTCCCGCGCGGAGCATCTGGTTTCGCGACACCACTCCGTCCTGACTCGCCGCGAGGCGCTGGATCGTGCGGTCGGGATCGCGGGGGTCGGTCATGGCGGGACGATGACCCGCCCGGCGGGGCGGTGCCATGGCGGCGTGGGCCGCGCCGGGTTGGGGTCCCGGGGCCCTCGCGCTCCCGGGTCTGGGCTGCCTCGGGACCTGCCGGGTCGCCCGGCTCCGGGGCTACCGGGGCGGACTCGCCCCGTCTTTGGCGGTCGTCCCTAGCGGAAGAGCCCCGCCCGGTCCCACCGCCGGATCGTCTCGGCGATGACCTCCTCCATGCGCTCGTTCACCGCCTCGTAGTACGCCCGGGCCCGCTCCGGGTCGAAGTCCGGATAGCCCTCGCCCGCCTCGTAGAGGACGATGGACGAGGGGAAGGGGTAGGGCTGGAGGCCCGGCACGCCCGCGCTGGCCATGTCCGGGTCGTAGCGCTCGGGGTGGACGTGCTCCGGCACGATGGCCTGGACGTAGGCCGTCTCGTTGTTGCCGGCGTGCCCGCCGTTCTCCCCCCAGACGTCGAAGACCAGGTCCCCGGCGGTGGTCCACCAGTTGGCCACCAGCGTGCGCACCCGGTGCTCCTGGCCCACGCGGCGCGCGACCTCGCCCAGGAGGGCCGTCTGGTCGCCGCCGTGACCGTTGAGGATCACGAGGTTCAGGAAGCCCTCGCCGGCCAGGCCTTCCAGGATGTCCTCCACGAAGGCGGCGTAGGTGTCCGCGCCGATGGAGAAGGTCCCGGCGAAGCCGTCCAGGCGCCCGGTGACGCCGTAGTTGAGCGTCGGCGCGACGAGGGCGTTCAGCCCCGGCGCCAGCTCCCGGGCCATGGCCTCGGGGGCCAGGTTGTCCGCGCCGTTGGGCACGACGCCGTGGGGCTCCAGCGTGCCCACCGGGATCAGGACCGTCTCGATGCGCTCCGGCACCAGCTCGGAGAACTCCTGCCAGCCCAGGAGGTTGAGCTCCCGGGTGGTGGGCTCCTGGGCGGCGGTGGCCAGGGGGAGGAGGAGAAGCGCGGCGAGGGCGATGCGGATCATGGGTCGGTCTCCGATGAGGTGGGCGGGCTGGCGCGGCCCCGGCCCGTCCGGGCGGCCCTCCCGAGGTTCCAGGGGGCCATGACGCCCTTCGGATCGAGGGCGTCCATCAGCCCGTCCACCGCCTTCAACCCGGGGCCCGAGAGCTCCTCCTCCAGCCAGGGACCGTGCTCGTACCCCACGGCGTGGTGGTGGCTCAGCGCCGCGCCCGCTTCCACGAAGGCCTGGGTGGCGGTGTCCTTGATGGCGGTGTACTCGGCCTCCAGGTGCTCGTAGCCCCGGCCGCTGTACGCCCCCACCGTGAGGTAGAGGCAGGCCCCGGTCTCGTAGATGTGGGAGACGTGGGCGCCGACGTAGGCGGGGTACCCGGTGACCTCGCGGCAGGCCTCCTCCACCCGGGGCACGACGTGGGCGTGGAGGTCCTCGAGCTCTCCCCAGGAGGTGGCCGATTCGAAGGAGTCCCCGATGACGCCGTAGTCCAGGAGGTAGTCCCGGAGGTAGGGGACGTCGTAGCGCGACTTCTTCCATGCCTCGCCGCCCGCGGTGCCCAGGTCCACGGCCCCGTGGCCCTTCAGGATCCGGGCGATGGCCTTCCTGCGGCGCGTCGCCTCCTTCCGGGGACCCTCGACGGCCACGATCATGAGGGCCGGTCGGTCGTATCCACGGTGCCGGAGCCACGCCTTCACCGGCGCCTGGAGGAGCCGCGCGAGCCCCGTGGCCGGGGGACGGGTCACGGATATGAACTCCGTCTCCGCCTCGTCGCTGAGTCGGGCGAGGCTGGGGGGGACGCCCGCCCGCACGCAGGAGTGGAGCGCGTCGATGCCGTCCTGGAATCGCCGGAAGATGACGACCCGGTAGTCCTCCACCTCCGGCAGGGGATGCACGCGCATGGTGGCCCGGGTGATGATGCCCAGCCGGCCCTCCGAGCCCGTGACGAGCCGCCCCAGGTCGGGTCCGTTGGACGCGGCCGGCAGGGGCTTCACGCGCAGGGTCCCCACCGGGGTGACCACGTCGAGCCCCACCACCATGTCCTCGATCTTGCCGTACTCGTTGGACTGGGTGCCGGCGGAGCGGGTGGCGATCCAGCCGCCCAGGGTGGAGTAGAGGAAGGAGTCGGGGTGATGCCCCAGGGTGAAGCCGTCCCGGCGGAGCGCGTCCTCGATCTGGGGCCCGAACATCCCGGCCTCCAGGGTGGCGGTGCCGGACCGGGGGTCGAGCTCCAGCAGCCGGTCCATGCGGGCCATGTCCACCGTGACCACGGGACGCGCCTCGTCGTCGGGCTCGACGCACCCGACGATGTTGGTGCCGCCGCCGAAGGGGACGAGAACGACGTCCTCGGCCACGGCCGCCTCCACGAGGTGCACGACGTCCTCGTGGGACGCGGGGAAGACGACGAGGTCCGGCGGGTTGGCGACCTCCCCGGTGCGGAGTCGGACGAGGTCCCGGTAGCTCCGGCCGAAGGCGTGCCGGAGGCGCTCGTCGGGGTCCGCGGAGATCTGGGTGTCGTCGAGGTGCCCGCGGAGCCGGGCCCGGAAGGCCGCGGTGTCCCGGGGCGGCCGCAGCGAGAGGGCCTCCCGGGATGGCTCGGGGAGCCTGGGCGGGCGGTCCTCCAGCCCCATGAGATCGAGGATCCACGGCCAGAGCCGCGTCCTCCCCTCGGCGTCGTAGGAAAGCCCCTCGGCCCCCCACCCCCACCACTTGTGCCGGAAGCCAGCCCCGGCCGCGGGCTCGACCGCCGGATCCGGGTCCCCGGGGACGCTCACGACGCGGCGGTCGAGCCCGCCGGCTCCCGGGCGTCCAGGATGCGCAGGACTCCGGGGTACCAGCTTCGGGTCATGTAGTCGGACCAGTCGAGGTTCCAGGTCTCCACGGGGAAGAGGGCCCGGTCGGCCGGCGTCAGGGACTCGTGGAGCGCCGGGAGGCCGCCCAGGGTGAAGACCGGGTTCGATTCCATGAAGGGCCGGTAGGTCTGAACCATCGTCCGGAGACGGGAGAGCAGCCGCGCCTCCCGCGCACCCTCTCCGCGCAGCGCCCGCGCCCGCTCCTGGAGCATCGCGTCGATCTCGTCCGGCTCCAGCACCGGGAGGGGGAGCTGGACCGGCACCGCCCGGGCCTGGGGTGGATCTGTCTGCAGGACGGGGCCCAGAGCGCGGGTCAGCTCGTGGATCGACGGGCGGCCCGCGTCCCCGCTCGTCACGTGGACGACGCGGAGCCCGTCCGTCCCGGGCACCGAGGCCAGGACCGCGTTCACGACGCGGTCCACGGGCACGAGGTCGAGGACGGAGCCCTCGTAGCCCGGCGCCGCCGGAAGCCGACCCATGGCGAGCTCCGCGACGATGCCGGTGACCCCGGGAAGCCCCTCGATCCAGCCGGGCGTCGGATCGTCCACCGCCGCCTCGATGATGGACGGACGGAGGATGGTCACCGGGACGTCCCCTCGCTCCTCGGCCAGGATCTGCTCGGCCAGCGCCTTGGTCAGCGTGTAGGCCGTGCGCCAGCCCCGTGCCCGCGCGGCGCGAAGGCCCTGGAGCTGGGCCGCCCGGTGCCCGTCCGTGGGATCGCGACCGTCCCGGGCCCGGGCGGCCTCCTCCAGGAGTTCCCCGGCCCGCTCGAGCGCCGCGCCGCCGGGCGCGGCGCCGTCCCGGAGGGACCGGGCGGTGTGCCCCCGGGGAAGCACCTCCTCGGGGACCGAGCCGTCTCCAGGTCCGCTCACGAAGGCCGTGGAGATGTGGACGAAGGGGACGGAGCCCGCCTCCGAGGCCAGGCGGAGGAGTCGCTCGGTCCCGAGGGCGTTCACCTGGACGGCCGTGTCCAGGGGCTGGTCGAAGGCGCACGACGCCGCGGAGTGCACGATGGCCGTGACGGAGTCGGCCAGGGTGCGGCGATCCTCGTCGGTCATGCCGAGCCCTTCCCGGGTCAGGTCACCCTCGACGACCTGGATCCGCTCCGCCGCCTCGGGCCCGAGCCCCGCGGCGCGGAAGGCCGAGGAGGACAGGACGTCCCGGACGAGGCGCTCCCGGGCGGAGGCCCGCGCGTCGGTCCGGAGCAGGACATGGACCGACTCGCCCCCGGGCGTGACCCGCAGGAGCTTCGCCAGGAGGGCGCTCCCCACGAAGCCGGTGGCGCCGGTGAGGAGGATCCTCTCCCGCCGGAGACGTCCGGCCAGGGGGGAGTCGGGAATGGTCATGGTGGAGGAAGGATCTGCTCGGAGGACGCGCGGGGAGCGGCGCTTCGAAGAAAAAATCTGGCATCGGGCCCCGGGGGGAGCAACCGAGGGCCCGGGGGCGCGACGTCGTCCCGGACCGCCATCCTCCCGCCCGGGAGGAGGAAGCATCCTTCCCCCGAATCAGGCCGCCGGACGGGCGCGCGCGTCCCCGGGCCGGCCCCCATCCCACCCGCATCGGAGGGCACCATGAGCCGCTCGGTGAACAAGATCATCCTCGTGGGGAACGTCGGGCGTGACCCCGACATCCAGCAGACCAAGAACGGCACCAAGGTGGCCCACCTCTCCCTGGCCACCAACCGCCGCTTCGGCGGAGCCGAGGGGGAGGAGCGCACGGACTGGCATCGGCTGACCATGTGGTCCCGCCTGGCCCAGTTCGCCGAGGACTACATCCGCTCCGGGGCCCGCATCTACGTGGAGGGGGTGCTGGAGTACGACGCCTACGAGCGCGACGGGGTCACCATCCCCACCGCGGACGTCAACGTGCGGGAGGTGGTGCTCCTCTCGTCCCGGCAGGCCGGGGAGGAGGAGACGCTGGAGGCGGTGGCGTAGCTCCGCGGGCCGGCGGGGACGGCTTTGGCCGCCCCCGCCGGCCCGCCCCCCCGAGGGGCTAGAGCCAGGGGTGGAACCGGGGCCGGACCGAAAAGGCGAGCTCCCAGCGACCGCCCTCGCCGAGGCCGCGCAGGAGGTCCAGGCGGAGGACGTCCCACCCCAGCGCCAGCCCGGCGCCCACCGAGGCCCGCACCCCCGTGTCCGTGGGCGGCCACCCCGGGGGGAGCTCCTCGGGGAGGTGGGCGCCGCCCACCTGCGCCAGGGCCCGCACGCCCACCAGCGGGCCGACCACCCGCCGGGTCGCCACGCCCCGGACGAGCCAGAAGGCCCGGCCCGAAAGGGATCGGTAGTCGTAGCCGCCCAGGGTTCCCCGGCCCCCCAGGTGCCAGCGGTCCTGGACCGGGGCGCCGTCGGACACGAGGCCCGCCGAGGCGTCCAGGCCGAAGGCCCACGGGCGGTCGGGGAGCCCCCGGCTCCAGGCGGCGTCGGCGCGGAGGGCGCCGAAGGTCCGGGTGTCCATGCGGCCCACCCGGCCGGTGGCGGCTCCTTCGCCCCCGAGGGGGAGGGCCACGGGCCAGCGGAGCGCGGCGGTCCCCACCACGCCCTCCTGGACCGGGCGGACCGGGCGGGTGTCGCCCCCCACCTCGTTGGTGGCGCTGCGGTGCTCCTCGAAGCGGACGGTGAGGAGGGGGCCCATGCCGGGACGGCCCCGGCGGAGGCGCACCTCCGCCCCCCGGGCGAACCAGGGGTCCAGCCAGTCCTCGCCCAGGAGCGCGGTGCCCAGCGAGTTGACCGCGCCGGCGGCGCCCGGGAGGGGGCCCAGGTCCCGGAGGGCGTCCCAGTACAGGGAGACCGAGGGAACCAGGGGACCGTCCTCCCCCGCCACGGTCACCGAGGCGCTCGCCCGCTCCCGCCCGAACGCCCACCCTCCCGCCAGGCGGACCCGGGGCTCGGGCCAGGGTCGGAGGTCGAGGCCGGCGCCCACGAAGAGGCCCTCGGCCCGGTCGTAGCGGACGGCGTCGGAGACCGAGGAGAGGTGGAGGCGGAGCGGGCGGAGCCCGGACAGGGCCCGGTCCCGGAGCATGCGGCGCGCGGTGGCGCGCACCTCCTCCAGCGCCGGGGCCGGCTCCAGGCCCTCCTCCTCGAGGTCGGCGTAGAGGTCCCGCTCGAAGGGGAAGCGGCGGCGGCTCTCCTCGGGAACGGCCACCACGGGCCCGTAGGCCAGGAGGGTGCGGGGCACGTCCTGGTTGAAGACGTAGTCGCCGATCTCGAAGCGGCCCCGGATGACGCTCCCCGCCATGAAGTCCAGCACCGGCAGCTCCCGGCGGAGCTCCACCTCCTGCCGGTAGGGCAGCCACCAGCGCCCCTCCCAGAGGGCGTTGTTCAGCGAGATGCGGATGTAGTCGAGGTAGGGGTCGACGTAGGAGGCCGCCGTGAAGGTGAAGTCCATGCGGACGATGGCCGCCCGGTCCCGGTCCAGGAAGATCGAGCCGACGAAGGCGGGCATCTCCGGGACCCGGGGGCGCACCTCGACCTCGTAGACCCGCACCTCCTCGGCGGCGCCTCCGTAGCGCAGCGTCAGGGAGTCGGCCAGGCGGTAGTCGTAGATGTCCAGGGCGCCGGGCCCGGTGGGGTGGAGGACGCGAGAGACCTCGTCTCCGTCGCCCAGGGTGATCCAGTCCCCGAAGTCGTCCTGCACCACGGTGAGGTGGTCCAGGTGGTAGTGGATGTTGGTGGGGAGGACCTTCTCGTCCCGGAGCCCCACGATGCGCTGCCGCGTCTCGTTGGGGGCCTGCCACCAGACCTCCAGCGCGATCTGGTCCGCCTTCACCAGCGTCCGCTCGTCGGAGTCCGCGCGGTCCAGGAAGAAGTAGACGAAGCCCCGGGCGTCCGCCCTGTAGGAGTGGAAGGCGGTGTCGGTCACCGGCTCCTGGCGGGTGGCCCGGGCCCGCCGCACCAGCTCCTGCACCTCGGGGGCGTTCCAGCCCGCGGGATCGCGGCCCGGGTCCCCCGCGCCCGGGGACTGGACCGCCGCCAGCCCCGCCGCGAGGGGGAGCTGGGCGAGGAGGGCCATGGCCGTGAGGAGACGGTTCGCCACGCGGGAGGTCCGGGGAGAGGGCGCCGGGTGGGGCGGGGGCGCCGGGGAGACACGCCGGAGTGGTACGCCGCCGCGGAGAGGACGGTTCCGGCACGCGAAGAGGGCCGCCCCCCCGGTGGGGAGGGCGGCCCTTCGAGGTGCCGTGGGGGCGGGCCCGGAGGCGCGCGGTCCCGTCAGTTGGGCGTCCAGAACCCGGAGAGGGAGTCCCCGTGGGGGCTCTCCCGGAGCTTCTCGAAGGCCCGGTTCCGGATCTGGCGGATGCGCTCCCGGGTCACGCCCAGCAGGGAGCCGATCTCCTCCAGCGTCCGCTCCTCCCCGTCGTCGAGCCCGTAGTAGAGGTAGAGGATCTTCCGCTCGCGCTCGGTGAGGTAGGTGTCGAACATCTGCTCGAGGAAGTCGCGGCGCGCGCTGGCCTCCACGTCCTCCTCGATGTCGGCGCCCTCGACCCCGGCAAAGCGCTCGCCGAAGCTCGAGCTGTCCCGGTCGCTCCGATCGATGGGCGCGTCCAGGCTGAGCTCCGAGGCGGCCACGCGACGCAGCGCCCGGATCGTGTCCAGGGGCTCGCCCATCTCCTCGGCGATCTCCTGGTCCGTGGGCGTACGGCCCAGGGACTGGGTGAGCTGGGTGTTGGTGCGGGCCAGCTTGGCCAGGTTGGAGTTCTGGTTCAGCGGGATGCGCACGGAGCGCGTCTGCTCGGCCAGCGCCTGGAGCACGGTCTGCCGGATCCACCACACCGCGTACGAGATGAACTTCACGCCCTTGTCGGGATCGAACTTCTTCACGGCCTTGAGCAGGCCCTCGTTCCCGATGCAGACGAGCTCGGCGAGCCCGAGTCCGCGCCCCTGGTACTTCTTCACGTAGGAGATCACGAACCGGAGGTTGGCCGTGACGAGGCGCTCCGCCGCCTCCTTGTCTCCCTTGCGGGCGCGGCGCGCGAGCTCCCGCTCCTCCTTGGGATCCTGGATCAGCGGGTACTTCTCGACGTCCTGCAGATACTGATCGAAGGAGTCCAGGCCTCGAGAGCTAGAAAACATCCGTTCTATGCGATCCTCGAATGGGGGCGTTGGCTGGCCGGCGTCCGGTGGGGCCCTGCGGTGTCCCGCGTCGGGGCGGGCGGCGAACCGGCGTGCAGGGGGGCGGCTCGAGGCTTCTTCGACGCAGGATCAAAGCTATAAAAGCCTGTTTCCGGGGTCAAAGCGCGGACGGGGTCCCGAAGCCACCGGGAGACCCCACCGCTCACGCCCTCCCGCCGCCGCGACCGCGCCTCTACCCTCCGTCGCTCCCGGGGGTTCCGTCGGCCTCGGCGCCGAGCCCGAGCTCGGCGCGCAGGGTGGCCGCGGAGGGGCCGTCCCGGGGGAGGAGGAGGCGTGGGGGCTCCCCGCTCCCGGCCCCGGGGACGGCCAGGGTGACGGTCCGGAGGAAGCCGTCCTCGGACAGGGAGGTGGGGGTTCCCTCCCCCAGGTCCACGCGTCCCCCCGGCCCGGGGCCGTGGACGAAGGCCGGGGCACCCCCCCGGACCACGAGCCACCCCCGGACCAGGCGGGGCCGGCCCGGGAGGCGGAGGGCGGCGGCGCGCGCCCCCCGGAGGCCTCCGGGCGCCATGACCTCGTCGGCCAGCTCCTCGCGGAGCCACCGGGGGAAGCGCTCCGGGCGGGTCCACGCGCCCCCGATCAGGATCCGCCGGAGACGGCCCGCCGCGGTGTGGAGGGAGAAGAGGAAGGCGCGGAGCTGGGAGCCGGCCAGGGGGATGGCGCCGAGGGTCAGGACTCCGGCCGCCGCGGCGCTCCAGCCGGGCCGGTCCAGGGCCAGCGCCACGAGGGCCAGGACGCCCACGTCCTCCGCCGCGCTGGCGAGGCCGGGGCGGAGGGGTGGAGCGGCGTCGAGACGCAGGAGCAGCGAGCCGCCCGTGGCGACGGCGTGGGCGGCCGAGGCCACCAGCGCCGTTCCCAGAGCGCCCGCGACCTGGATCCCGGGGCCGTGCCCGTCCAGCGCCAGGAGCGCCAGCAGCGCCCCGGCCAGCGGTCGGATCGCGGCGTGGAGGACGTTCCAGACCAGCCCCGAGCCGAAGCTCCGGTCCGCGGCGAGCTCCGCCAGGTAGAAGGCTCCGGTCACCCCGAGCACCCCCGGCGAGGCCAGGTCCCCCAGGGCGCCGGGAAGCGGGGGCCAGAGGGCGGTGGCCCCGGCCGCTCCCAGGAGGAACAGCGTCAGGTAGAGGTCCACCCCCGCGGCCACCGCGAGGGCGGGAAGGACGAGGACCGCGGGATCCGGCAGGGGCGGCACCGGGCGGCGTCAGGCCCGGGGGGGCTCGGCGGGGGGGCGGCGGAGCACGAGGGAGGCGTTGATGCCCCCGAAGCCGAAGGAGTTGGACAGGACCGTCTCGAGCTCGGCCTCCATCCCCCCGTCGGTCACGTAGGCGAGGTCGCACCCCTCCCCGGGCTCCTCCAGGTTCACCACCGGGGGGATCCAGCCCCGGCTCAGCGAGAGGCAGGCCACGGCGGCCTCCATGGCCCCCGACGCGCCCAGGGCGTGGCCGGAGAACGGCTTGGTGCCCGTCACCGGGATCCGGTCCGCCGCCTCGCCGAAGACGTGGCGGACGGCCTGGCTCTCGGTCGAGTCGTTCAGAGGGGTGGACGATGCGTGGGCGTTGATGTGGTCCACCGCCCCGGGCTCGACGCCCCCCATGGCCAGGGCGTCGCGCATGGCCCGGGCGGCCTGGGAGCCGTCGGGGCGGGGGGCCGTCATGTGGTGCGCGTCGTTGGTCACACCGTAGCCCACCACCTCCGCGTAGATGCGGGCGCCCCTCGACCGGGCGGCCTCCAGCTCCTCGAGGACGAGGACGCAGGCGCCCTCGCCCATGACGAAGCCGTCGCGCCCCGCGTCGAAGGGCCGGCACGCACGGGCCGGGTCGTCGTTCCGCTGGCTCATGGCGCGTATGAGGGAGAAGGACCCGTACGAGAGGGGCGCCAGGGGCGCCTCCACGCCACCGGCCACGGCCGCCGTGGCCTGGCCCCGGCGGATGAGCTGGAACGCGTCGCCCACGGCGATGGTCCCCGACGCGCAGCTCATGGCGTTGGTGGAGTTGGGGCCGGTGAAGCCGAACTCGATGGCCACCTGGCAGCTCGCCGCGCCGCAGAAGACCGTGGTGGCCAGACGCGCGTCCACGGCGCGCACGCCGCCTTCGAGGAAGAGAGCCATCTGGTCCTGGGCGTGGGCCAACCCGCCCAGGGCCGACCCCATCTGCACGGCCACCCGGTCCGGTTCCAGCGAGGTCGGGTCGAGCTGCGCGTCGGTCAGGGCGAGTCGGGTGGCGGCCACGGCGAACTGGGCGAAGAGGTCCAGCTTCCGGGCCCGGTTGCGCTCCATGTGGTCCGTGGGCTCGAATCCCTCGACCTGGACCGCCATCCGGCTCCGGAACTGGGACGGGTCGAAGCGGGTGATGGAGGCCGCCGGCGAGACGCCGGAGTGGAGGCCCTCCCAGAAGGGCTCCACTCCGATCCCGGACCCGGTGACGGGACCGAGGCCGGTGATCACCACCCGCCGCGGCTCAGTCTCCACGTGCGCCCCCCACCGGATCGGCGTCGGCCTCACGGCTCCGGGCCTCGGCGGCCGCGGCCACCCCGGCCAGGGTCCGCCCGGCGATGTGGCTCACGAAGACGGGCCCGATGACGGCGTCGGCCGCGAAGCCCCCGATCAGGGGCCAGTCGGGCCCGCCCGGCCAGTCGTGCACGATGGAGAGGTGGACCCGCCCCGCCTCCCGCGGCTCCACCTTCCAGATCACGTCCATGCCCTTGGTGATGCCGTCCACGTGGTGGTAGCGGACCTCCCGGGCCTCGGCGTCGTGCTCCATCTCGCTGACCCACCAGGTGGGCCACCGCACCGGACCGAAGGGGCGCCATGCCGCCATCTCCACCAGCCCCCGGGCGAATCCGTCCTTCCGTTGGAAACGCACCCAGCGGTAGTGGGGCAGGATGTCGGGCCACCCCTCCACGTCGGCGGCCACCCGGAAGGCCACGTCCGGATCGGCGTTGCAGAGGTGTTCGTCGACGGTGCGCATGGTCATTCCCGGGGACGGAGTCGGAGAGGGGGACCGATGAGGGATGATACCGGCGCCGCGTCTCCGGTGATACGGATGATTCGACGGAGGAGCCCGGCCCCGGCCACGGCCCCCAGCGCGGGCTCCCGCAGCCAGGCGCGGGCCATGACCGCGTCCACCACCGCCTGGACCCGGCGCCCGGGCGCCACCTCGGCGGCCCAGGCGGCGTCGAAGGCGGCCAGGGGCGTCCAGCTCCCCGGGGCCGCGAGGCAGCGCTCGACGGCGTCGGCGGCCAGCTCCGCCGAGCGGAGCGCCCGGTAGATCCCCTGCCCGGTGAACGGGTCGAAGTAGCCGGCGGCGTCGCCCACCAGGACCACCCCGGGCGCCCAGCGTCGGCGGACGGGCTGGCGGAAGGGCCCCGAGGCCCACGGTCCGTCGACGACCTCCACGTCCGCCCCCGGGAGCCGGGCCGCCAGCACCTCCTCCACGAAGCCCCGGGCGTCGCCGGCCACCCTGCGGCCGCGGCGCCGCGCCGAGGTCACCACCGTGGCGTTCCCCACCGCCCCCGGCCCGTCCACCGGGGCAAGTCCCAGCGTCACGCCGCCGTGGACCGAGAGGCGGCCCCGGAGGCCGCCGGGTCCTCCGCCGTCGGCGCGCCGCCACGTACCCGGGGGCACGCCCCGGACCCGGCAGGTGAGGGAGAGCCGCCCGGGCCCGCGCTCCCGGGCGGCGAGCCCCAGCGACCGCGCGACCCGGGAGCGGAGCCCGTCGGCCCCCACCACCACCCGGGGACGCAGCTCCACGGGCGGGCCCCCTCGTGGACGAAGTCGGACCCGGGGGCGCCCGTCGGGCCCCGCCGCCTCCACCGCCTCCAGGCGCACTCCCTCCCTGAGCAGGGCGCCCCGGTCCCGGGCCGCCTCCACCAGCGCGGCGTCCAGGCGCTCCCGGGCCACCCCCAGGCCGTGGAGCGTCCCTCCGAAGCCCGCCGAGGCCGAGGCCAGCCGTCCCTCCACGGTCCACCCCTCCAGGCGGGCGGGTCGCAGCGCCTCCACCCGGTCCAGGAGCCCCAGGCGGGCCAGGGCCGCGACGGCCCCGGGGTTCAGGCACTCCCCGCAGGGCTTGGGGCGGGGGAAGGAGGCCCGGTCCACCAGGAGGACGTCCCGGCCTTCCCGGGCCAGGAGCCCCGCCAGGGTGGAGCCCGCCGGGCCGGCGCCCACCACCAGGACCTCGGGCGCGCGCGGGAGCGGGCCGCTCACGGACGCCCCTCCAGGACGAGGCGCCAGGGAAACCATCGCCGCACCACCGGGGAGCGGAGCCCGGCTGCCTCGCCCAGGGCCCGGAGCTCGTCCGGCGTGAAGGCCCGGCGGACCGAGAGGGGCCCGTCGTGGCGCGTGAGACGGTTCGTCCGCCACACCGTGGCCGCCAGCGCCCGGGCCGACAGCCAGGCCAGGCGATGGCGCTCCAGGTCGCTCACCAGGACGAGGCGGCGCGCCACGCGCCGCATCTCCGCCAGGATGGCGGTGGCCTCGGCCTCGTCGAAGTGGTGCAGCGTCAGGGTGCAGAGCGCCACGTCCACGGCGCCGTCCGCCAGGGGGAGGGCCCGGGCGTCTCCCCGCACGGTGGCCGCGCCGGGCCGGCGTCCGGCGATGCGGGCGGCGGCCCGCCCCCGGTCGAGGCCGACGCCCCGGCAACGCCCACCCCGCGCGCGCGCCCACGCAAGGAGCTCGGCCAGCGTTCCGCCGTCGCCGGTGCCCACGTCCAGGAGGGTGACGGGCTCCCCCTCTGCCTCGTCCAGCAGGGGCCGCAGGTGGGCCCGCAGCCCCCGGGTGCCGCCGAGCCACCGGTTGACCCGCGCCACCTGGCCGAGGGAGTGGGCCAGCTCCTCCTCGTCCTGGACCTCCTCGTCCAGGAGCTCCGGCTCGTAGGAGCGGGGAAGGGTCATTCCCAGGGCTCCACGTGGACCACGACCTCGCGGGCCACGATGGCCGCGGCCACGGAGCGCTCCACCTCGTCGGCCATCTCGTGGGAGTGGGCCACGTCCAGGGCGGCGTCCACGGCGATGGTGAGCTCCGCGAAGATCTCGCCGGGGCGACCCCGGCTCCGGATCTGGTAGGCCGAGCGGACCCCGTCCACCTCCAGCGCCACGGCCTCGATGCGCTCCGGGGCCACCGCCCGGGTGTCCACCAGCACCGGGACGGTCTCCCGCACGATCTCCCAGCCGGTGTGGGCGATGAGGCCCGCCACCACGATGGTGGCCACGGGGTCGGCCACCGGGTAGCCCATCCGGATGGCCACGAGCCCCACCAGGACGGCCACGGTCGTCAGGACGTCCGCCCGGGTGTGCGCGGCGTCGGCCAGGAGGAGGTCGCTGCCCAGCCGCTTGCCCATGCGGGACTCGTAGCGGGTGATGGCGATCCCCGCCGCCAGGCCCAGGCCGAGGAGGCCCAGCGCCAGCGGCCCGATGTCCCCCGAGTGGTGCCGCCCGGTGGCGAGGGTGGTCACGGCCTGCTGCAGGAGCTCGAAGACCATGACGGAGAGGACGCCCACCAGCGCCAGCGCGCCCAGCGTCTCGAACTTCTGATGGCCGTAGGGATGGTCCTCGTCGGGGGCGCGCCCCGCCACCCGCGCCAGGGTCAGGGCGAAGACGTTGTTGACGGCGTCGAGCGAGGAGTGGCCGACCTCGGCCAGGACGCTGAGCGCTCCGGACAGGAGCCAGACGCCGGCCTTGACGCCCACCACCGCCAGGTTGAGCCAGAGCACCACCTGGAGCACCCGCCGGACCCGGGCGGCCCGGTCCCGGGCGTCCACGGCGCTCGGTCCGGCTCCGGGAGGTTCGGTCATCGCAGCTCCTGCACGAAGGTGTCGGGGCCCAGCGTCACCCTCCGGCTGCGCTGGATCTGGGAGTCGAAGAAGCCGCTGGCCAGACCCAGGATCTCCGTCAGGCTGATACGGAAGATGGGGCCTCGGGTGCGGTCCGTGGTGAGGGGCCAGGCGAGGTCCGCCCGCGCCACCGTCCGGGAGCCGGCGGGGAAGCCCATGCGGAGCCCGGCGCCCACGGAGGTCCGCCACCCCGAGTCGGTGCCGAAGGGGACCCCGCCGGGCCACACCCGACCCACGTCCGCGAAGAGGCTGACGCCGAAGTCCATGAAGTCCGGAGCCGGCCAGCGCAGGAAGATGCGGTCCTCCAGCGACGCGACCACCCGACGCGCTCCCGGGAAGTCGTCCTCGTTCCATCCCCGGACCGCGTGGCGCCCGCCCAGCGTCACCTGGAAGGGGGTGCTCGTGGCCCACCCTCCGCCGGCGGACACCCGGGCGAGGACCGTGTGGCCCGGGAGCTCCCGGGCGCGGAGGTAGGCGTACACGTCGACCTCGCCCATGACGTCCCGCCAGCCGTCCTCGCCCTCGGGGGCCGAGAAGATCTGCCGGCCCTGGGCGCCGAGGTTGGCGAAGACGTAGGAGCGTCCGGCGGCGGCCCCGAGGAAGAGGCGCACCCGCCCGAACAGGTCGTCGCTGCCGCTGGCCGGCGCGTCGCCGAATCCGCCCACGGTGCGTCCGATGGTCAGCCCCAGATCGGTGCCCAGGCGGACGTCCTGCTCGCCGCCCAGGGGGTCCAGCCCCCGGACCCGCTCGAAGCGGAGGTTGCGCTGGCCCAGGAGGAAGTTGACGCGGGTGTGGCGGGTGGGGACCGCCTGGCCCGCCAGGAGCGCGGCGGCCTCCTCGGGCGCCGCTTCCCCGGCGCCGAAATCCCCGTCCTGGACGAGCTCCACGGCTCCGGGAAAGAGAGGGTAGTCCAGGTTCGTGTGGGTCACCCCGAGCCCGAAGAGGGTGAGGTTGCCGGGCGCCCCCACCCGTCCCGCCACGGCCAGCTCGAAGCCCTGGTCCTCCACGGGAAGGAGCAGGTGGCTGTAGCCCCGTCCCGGGTCGGTCGCGTAGGCGAAGAACTCGTCCCGGCGGGCGTAGCTCTGGCGGAGGCCCACCCGTCCCACCTCTCCCACGAAGGGGTACTGCACCGACTGGCTGAAGAAGCCGCCGGCCCGGGTGCGCCCTCCGGAGAGGGAGACGTCGGTACGCGTGCCCAGGATCCGGGGTAGGGAGAGGTTGGCGCCCACGTCCCGCCGCTCCCGGTCCTCCCGGTAGAACCCGCCGAGGCTCACCCCGCGGCCCAGGAAGTTCGTCTCCGTGAGGCTCAACGACTCGAGTCGGAGCCCTCCGTCGAAGGACACGCCCAGGTCCACCTGGGTCGTCCACTCGTCCTGGGTGTCGACGATGACGTGGTGGCTGCCGTCGAGCTGGTCGATGGAGTAGATGTCGGCCCGCGCGATGAAGCCGTAGGTGCGGAGGATCCGCGCGCTCTCCTCCAGGATCACCGGGTCGAGGCAGTCCCCCACGTCGAAGAGGAGCTCGTCCCGGATGAACTCGCTCCGGGTCTTCATGTGGAGGGAGTTCGCCAGCGCGTACGCCCACCGGAAGGAGGTGTCCTCGTCCAGCTCCTCCGCGTCGAAGATCGAGTGGTTGTCGATGAAGACGTAGCCCACCCGACCGTCGGGGCAGGGCGTCCCGCGCTCGTCGGGAAGGGGGGGCGGCTCCTGGGCCGGCGCGGACCCGGCGGACCCGGCCAGGACCCCCGCCATGACGGCGCCCGCGGTCCAGCTCCGGAGGAGGGCCGACGCGACCGGACCGGAGCGGCGGGCGCGGGCGCGGGTCGGGGGAATGGAGAGCTCCGGAGAAGGGGACGGGGGGCGTGCGGACACGGGCGCGGCTCCAGGGGAATTGGCGGCTCACCCCGTGCTGCTCGCAAGCGTCGAGCCAGCTCCTCGGGCCCGTTTGACATCGCCTGCCGCCTTCGGCGATGATCCTGGGCCCCATCCTCCCACCGGAGAAGCTCACGGCATGTCCGACCAGCGCCAGCAGGCCCTGGACTACCACATGGAAGGACGCCCCGGCAAGATCGAGGTCGTCCCCACCAAGTCCGTCACGACGCAGCGGGACCTCTCGCTGGCCTACTCCCCCGGGGTGGCGGAGCCCTGCCGGGAGATCCACAAGAACCCCGAGGACGTCTTCAAGTACACCGCCCGGGGCAACCTCGTGGCGGTGGTCTCCAACGGGACGGCCGTCCTGGGCCTCGGGGACATCGGGCCGCTGGCCGCCAAGCCCGTCATGGAGGGGAAGGGCGTCCTCTTCAAGCGCTTCGCGGGGATCGACGTCTTCGACCTGGAGGTGGGGTCGAGCGAGGCGGAGGACGTCATCCGCTTCTGCGAGCTCCTGGAGCCCACCGTGGGCGGGATCAACCTGGAGGACATCGCGGCGCCCGAGTGCTTCGTCATCGAGCGGACGCTCCGGGAGCGGCTGGACATTCCGGTCTTCCACGACGACCAGCACGGCACGGCCATCATCGCCGGCGCCGGGCTCCTCAACGCGCTGGAGCTGGTGGGGAAGGAGCTGGACGAGGTGCGGGTGGTCTTCAGCGGCGCGGGGGCCTCGGCCCTCTCCACCGCCGCCCACCTGAAGCGGCTGGGGGTCCCGGCGGAGAACATCGTCCTCACGGACCGGGACGGCGTGATCTACGAGGGGCGCACCGAGGACATGAACGAGTTCAAGGAGCCCTTCGCGGTGGAGACGGAGCTCCGCACCCTCGCGGACGCCATGGACGGGGCCGACGTCTTCATCGGCCTCTCCGCCGCCGGCGTCGTGAGCCAGGACATGGTGGCCTCCATGGCCCGCGATCCCATCATCTTCGCGCTGGCCAACCCCGATCCGGAGATCCTGCCCGAGGACGTCCACGCGGTGCGGGACGACGCCATCATCGCCACCGGGCGCTCCGACTATCCGAACCAGGTCAACAACGTCCTGGGCTTCCCGTTCATCTTCCGGGGCGCCCTGGACGTGCGCGCCCGGGGGATCAACGAGGAGATGATGATGGCCGCCACCCGGGCGCTGGCCGAGCTGGCCCGGGAGGAGGTGCCCGAGACGGTGCGGGGCGCGTACGAGGGGTCCCACCTGAGCTTCGGGCGGGAGTACCTGATCCCCAAGCCCTTCGACCAGCGAGTCCTCTTCTACGTGGCCCCGGCCGTGGCCGAGGCGGCCATGGAGACCGGGCTGGCCCGCATCGAGCTGGACCTGGACGAGTACCGGGACCGCCTGCGGGCGAGCCTCGGTCCGGGCCAGGAGGTCATGCGGAGCCTCATGAACCGGGCTCGGAGGGCGCCGGCCCGCATCGTCTTCCCCGA
>CAZMTA010000007.1:48173-58215 GCA_964569085.1 uncultured Gemmatimonadaceae bacterium
ATCACGCCCCGGGTGGCCATGGTCTCCTTCAGCAACTTCGGCTCGGTCTCCCACGAGGAGGCCCGGAAGATGGCCGACGCCGTGGACATCGTGACCCAGGCCGACCCGGATCTCGAGATCGACGGCGAGATGCAGGCCGACACGGCGGTGGACCCCATGAAGCTGAAGGGGATCTACCCGTTCAGCCGTCTGACCCAGCCCGCCAACGTGCTGGTCTTCTCCCGGCTGTCCGCCGCCAACGCCGCCTACAAGCTGCTGGACCGGGTCGGAGGAGCCGACGTGATCGGGCCCGTGCTCCTCGGGATGCGCAAGCCGGTGCACGTCCTGCAGCGCGGGTGCTCCCTGGAGGACGTCTTCAACCTGGCCACCGTGGCCTCGGTGGACTGGCAGGGCAGAAACGAACACATTTAACCTCTTTCCCCGGTTCCGGCCGGGGACGTTTCCGTCACGATGCCGAGATTCTTCCGGTGGGCGGTTCCGCCCTACAGGAGGCGGGTCCACCGGGTAGCCAGGGAGAAGAAGTCCGCATGACCACCGAGACCCAGGAGCGCGCCCCCGCCGCAGGTCAGGTCGGAAGCCACGGGTTGGAACACCACGGGCTCGAGCCCACCAAGGCCGTCCACTGGAACCTCTCTCCCGCCCGTCTCTACGAGGAGTCGTTCGCTCGCAACGACGGTCGCCTGGCCCACATGGGCGCCATCTCCACGACGACGGCGCCCCACACCGGCCGCTCGCCCAACGACAAGTACACCGTCCAGGAGAGCTCCACCGCCGAGGCGGTGGACTGGGGCAAGGTCAACGTGCCCCTCTCCGAGGGCCACTGGGATGCGCTGCGGGCGGACATCGTGGCCTACCTGAACCAGCAGGACCTCTTCGTCCGGGACGCCCGCGCCGGGGCCGACGAGGCGTACGGGATCAACGTCCGGGTGGTCAGCCAGAGCCCGTGGCACTCGCTGTTCGCGTACAACATGTTCCTGCGGCCGCGGCCGGAGGAGCTGGCGAGCATGGTGCCGGACTTCACCATCCTGCACGCGCCCCACTTCCTGGCCGATCCGGACCGCCACGGCACCCGGTCGTCCACCGCGGTGGTGGTGAACTTCGCCGCCCGTGAGGTCCTGATCTGCGGGACGCGCTACGCCGGTGAGATCAAGAAGTCCATCTTCAGCGTCCTCAACCACCTCCTCCCCGAGGACGGCGTGCTCCCCATGCACTGCTCGGCCAACGTGGGGGACGACGGGGACGTGGCCCTCTTCTTCGGGCTGTCCGGGACGGGGAAGACGACGCTGTCCGCCGACGCCAGCCGCGGGCTCATCGGGGACGACGAGCACGGCTGGAGCGACCACGGCGTCTTCAACTTCGAGGGCGGCTGCTACGCCAAGACGATCCACCTCTCGCCCTCGGGCGAGCCGGAGATCTTCCAGGCCACCCAGCGCTTCGGGACGATCCTGGAGAACGTGATCCTCCACGAGGAGAGCCGGGAGATCGACTTCGGGGACGGGACCATCACCCAGAACACCCGGGCGTCCTACCCCATCCACTACATCCCGAACGCCGTGCCCACGGGGCAGGGCGGCCAGCCGAAGACGGTGATCTTCCTCACCGCCGACGCCTTCGGGGTGCTGCCTCCCATCTCGAGGCTCACGCCGGCCCAGGCCATGTACCACTTCCTGTCCGGGTACACCGCCAAGGTGGCGGGGACCGAGCGGGGGGTGACCGAGCCCAAGGCCACCTTCAGCGCCTGCTTCGGGGCCCCCTTCCTGCCGCGGCATCCGGGCGTGTACGCCGAGATGCTGGGTGAGAAGCTCCGGGAGCACGGCTCCAGCGTCTGGCTCGTGAACACCGGCTGGACCGGCGGCCCCTACGGCACGGGCCACCGGATGAAGCTCGGCCACACCCGGGCCATGGTGAAGGCGGCCCTGGCCGGCAAGCTCGACAAGGTGGAGACCGAGACGGATCCGGTCTTCGGGATCGCGGTGCCGACCGCGGTGCCGGACGTTCCCTCGGAGGTCCTGACCCCCCGGAACACCTGGAGCGACAAGGACGCCTACGACGCCCAGGCGGCCAAGCTGGCCGAGATGTTCAAGGAGAACTTCAAGCAGTTCGAGGACCAGGTCCCCGACGAGGTGAAGGCCGCGGGCCCGAAGTAGGCGAGGGCGGGCGGGTCTTCCCGCCGCGGCAGACAGACGGCCGGCCTCCCCGGGTGGGAGGCCGGCCGTCGTCGTTCGGGGCGGCGGCGCCTACCCCGTCACCCCCCACCTCCGCACGGCCAGCGTGGACAGGAGACCCGCGGCCAGGAGCACGGCGAGCGTACCCAGGAGGCCGGCGGCCCGGGGGGAGGGGCCCGGCGGGGTGAGCTCGGCGTGGCGTCCGTACCACCCCAGCACCCACTCCCCCAGGGGCTCCCCGAAGGCGGACCGGAAGGCCTCGGGGACGGGCGCGTCGGAGGTCCAGAAGGACCGGAAGCGCTCCGGCCCGAACTCCGACTCGAGGGTGGCCAGCAGGTGGGCGTCCTGCGGCCAGGTCCGGAAGCCCTCCACGGCGTCGAAGCCCCCGCGCCGGGCGGCGTCCCACCCCTCGGGTCGCTCGAGGACGACCTCCACGCAGGCCTCGGCCTCTCCCGAGAGGCAGCGGTCCCGCTCCAGGCCGCCGATCCAGTAGTAGCTGGCCCCCAGGCGGGAGAGCGCGCGGAAGCCCCCCGGGAAGCCGAGGGCACCCCGGCGCTCGAAGACCATGTGTTCCGGGAGGAGGTCGGAGTCGATCACCGGCCCGGCGAAGGGTCCCGGCGCCGCGGCCATGGTGGTGCCGGGCCCCCGGAGCCATTCCGCCACCTCGGGGCCGGGCATGCCGTACCGGTGCATCCAGGAGCAGACGCCGGTCAGGCTGCTCCGCCCGCTCTCGAGGCGGTACGGGAGCGTGGGCTCGGAGCGCCCCGCCGGCCCACCGGGGGAGCGGGCCGCGATGCAGTACGCCCGGCCGTCGGGCCCCTCGCCGAAGAAGTATCCCTCCATCCGGGCGAGGGGCGCCCCGGGGTAGGCCCCGGCCCCCGCGGGGAGGAAGACCACCCCCACCGCCGCCTCCCCCCGCGCGTCGGGCTCGATCTCCCGGCCCAGGAGCGTCCGGAGCTCGGTCACCTCCTCGTCCGGCCGGTCCGGGCCGGTCAGCCCCAGGTACGCGCCGCGGGTGCCGTGCTCCAGCACCAGCGGCGCCAGGGAATCGGCCCAGCGCGCCGTCTGGAGGCGGAGGTTGGCGGTGCGCGCCGCCCGGGTCAGGCGGGCCCGGTGGGCCAGCGCCGGGTCGGCGCTCCGTCCGGCGGAGCCCCAGCGGGCTTCGAGCTCGTCCACGGTCCTCGGCGGGATCGTCATCCAGAGGACGGCGAGCAGGAAGGCCCCCACCACCGCCCACCAGTGCTTCATCCGAAACGCCATCTCGTGCTCCTCGTGCCCAGGGTGAGGAAGAGGGCCGCCCAGAAGAGGACGGAGAGGGTGTAGGTCCCCGCGCCCCCCGCGCGGCGCGGGCGCTGATCCACCACCCACGCCCGCCAGGATCCGGTCAGCTCCTCGAGGTCCCGGCCGGTGGCGCGCTCCAGGGCGGGACCCGCCTGCAGCCCCGCGTCGGCGGCCTCCACGAGCCGGTCCCACGTTCCGGCGTCCCCGCGGCTCACGGCGTGCCAGAGGAAGCTGGCCCGCACCCAGTTGGGGAGCGGCGCCCCCCAGTAGGGCTCGCTCCCCGCCACGCCCTCGCCTCCGAGCTGTCGGGCGCGGAAGCGGCTCAGCACCGTGTCGCACGCCGGCAGGTCCCCGTCGAGGCACGCGGTCGCCACGCGCCGGTCCTCCGGGTTCCGGGTCCAGAGCCCCCGGTTCCGACGCACCAGGAGGCGGCGTTGCTCCGGCTCGTACCACTCGTCGAAGGGGGTCTCGTCCAGCTCGAGGGAGAGGGCCACGGCGCAGGCGGTCGGGCTCCCCTCCACGCAGTCCCGCGACGCCTGGGACGCCGACGTCGCCAGGCGCCGGTAGACGGCGGCGGGTCCGCCGGCGCGAGCCGGGGTCGCGCGTGAGCGGATCGGGACCCCGCCGAGCCAGCTTCCCACCGGCGTGCCGCGGACGGTCCGGAGGAGCACCGAGCCCAGCGCGTCGCGCGCGCCTTCCTCCATGTAGTCCCGTCCCCGCCACCGGCTCCCCACGACCCGCATGAGCGTGCGGTCGGGCACGACGACCTCGTCCTCGTCCGAGGACCACCGGAAGGCGATCCAGAGGCCGGGCTCCTGGGCGCTTTCGCCGGCCCATCCGGCGTACTCGGCCCTCCAGACGGACCCCAGGACGTCCCGGGCCCGCTCGGCCTGGCCGAGCGGGGTCACGACCATGGCCGGGCCGACGCGCAGGGTGTCCACGGGCGTCCGGCGGGCCCCCTCCGCGGCGGCGCGCTCCGCCTCGACCCGGGCGAACTCGGCCTGGGCCTTCCGCAGGAGGGGCATGACTTCCTCCAGGCGGGCCAGGAGCGCGGCCTCGTCGCGGGGCGTGGCGTCCCCGACGGCCTCGGCCCGTCCGCCGTCGTCCCCGGCCTCCTGGGCTCCCGCCGGGGCGGCGGCGAGGAGGGCCCCGAGCAGCGCCAGCGTCAGGACGGTCCCGCGCCACCTAGACATCGATGAGGGACCAGTTGCCGTTGAACACGCGGAGCGGACCGTGGCCGTCGCCGAGCCACACCAGGAGCCGCTCGGCGAGCCCCACCTCCTGGAAGTAGGGCACCCGGTCGGCCAGGAGCGGATCCAGGAGCCCCGCGGCGAACAGCGCGAGGGTGAGCCCGCCCAGGACCGTCACCGCGGTCCGGAAGGTCCCGGCGGCCAGGGCGAAGACCGCGGCGTAGCTCAGGAGCACCGCGAGGCCGAAGCGGAGCGCCAGCTCGTCCGGGTAGGCGGTGAGCGCCTCGGGGATGGCCAGGGACAGGGTGGCCACGTGGGCCCCGACCCAGAACGCCGCCACCGGCAGGAGGGCCAGGAGGGCGCCCGACCCCATCTTGAGGAGCGCGTAGCGCCACCGGGCCACTGGGAGGGAGAGGGCGTACACGTGGTTCAGCTTGTGGTCCCAGGACCACGCCGTGACGGCCAGCGTCAGGCCCACGGCCACCGAGAGGATGGGGAAGGCGGGCAGCCAGAGGCTGGTCACCTCCAGCGCCTGGTAGATCTCGGTGGCCGAGCCCGCCCCGCCCAGTCCCTGCACGGAGACCAGGGGGAGCGCGAAGGCCGCCACCACCAGGGGGATCAGTCCGAGCCGCACCTGCCTCCAGTGCAGCCAGAGCATGGGCTGGTACATGGCTCAGCTCCTGTCGTGGTGGTCGGGTCGGGACGACCGGAGGAGCTCCACGAAGCCCTCCTCCAGGTCCAGGTCCACGACGTCGCGCACGGTGGCGCCGACGCCGTCGAAGTAGCGGCGCATGGGATCCTGCCACCCGCGCACGATCCAGGTCTCGGTGGAGCCCATCCCGTTGGTCTCCCGGGCCAGGACCACGAAGGGCGGGTCGTCGGGCGTGGCCTCGGGCGGGTCGGCCACCCGGATGCGCTTGATCTCGTTCTTGAAGCTCTGCATGGGGAGCTCGGCCACGAGGCGGCCGGCGTCGAGGACGCCCACCCAGTCGCAGATGCGCTCGAGCTCGTGGACCAGGTGGCTGGAGATGAAGACCGTGGCGGAGGTCTCCCCCACGTAGTCGAGCACCGCGGCGAGGACGTCCCGGCGCACCACCGGGTCGAGCCCGTCGGTGGGCTCGTCCAGGACCAGGAGCTCGGGGCGCTGGGAGAGGGCCAGGAGGAGGAGGAGCTTCCCGTTCTCGCCCTTGGACATGCGGGCGATCCTGCGGCCCGGGTCCAGCCCCAGGCGCTCCACCAGGGCGTCCGCCCAGGCCCGGTCCCACCGGGGGTAGAAGGAGCCGTGGTAGCGGAGCGTCTCCGCCACGGTGAGGGCGGGGTAGACGTGGGGCCGCTCCGGGACGTAGCCGACCCGCGCCAGGATCTCGGGCATGTCGCCGGGGACGCTCCGGCCCAGCACCGAGACCGCCCCGGCGTCGGGCTCCAGCATTCCCATGAGGATCCGGATCGTGGTGGTCTTCCCGGAGCCGTTGGGTCCCAGGAAGCCGTAGATGGCGCCCCGGGGGACCGTCAGGTCCACGTCCCGGAGCGCGAAGGACGACCCGGGGCTCCAGGCCACGTCGTGCAGCTCGATGGCGTTACTCACGGCGTCTCGACTCCTGCCTCGGTCTCGAAGGCCTCGGCCAGCTCGTCCATCCCGATCCCCAGGCGGGCGGCGTCCTGGAGGAGCCGGCGAACCATCTGCCGGGCCCGCTCCGTCCGCTCCTCGTCCCGACGAACGCCCGGGACCTCCTGCACGAAGGTCCCCTGGCCCCGGCGCATCTCCACGAAGCCGTCGGCGGCCAGGTCGCGGTACGCCTGCACCACGGTGGCCGGGTTCACCCGCAGCTCCTTGGCCAGGGCGCGCACCGAGGGAAGGGACGTCCCGGCCTCCAGGTCCCCCGCGGCCACCGCCAGGCGCACCCGGGCGGCGATCTGCTCGTAGAGGGGGGTCGGGCTGCGTGGATCGATGTCGTCGAACATCGGGCTCCGGGGGGTTGGACTCGCTGTACCAGTGTATCAGTTGACCAACACACTAATACACTCGCGCGAGCGGACGCAAGGATCTTCCCGATGCGAGGGAGGACGCCGGGACACCTGGTGAACGGTTGTGGGGGCAGGCGACGGGGGAATAGCTTGCGGGCCTCCGCCGGGTCCACCCGGCCCCTCCGGTCCATCCCCGGTCCTCGTCCCCGGCTCCGCTCGCCATGCCCCGCGCACACCGACCCGTCCGCTTTCTCCCCGTCGTCCTGGCGGCCGTCCTTCCGGCCCTCCCGGCCTCCGGCCAGGAGCCCGCCCGCGTTCCTCCCCAGGCCGCGGCGCGGATCCACGCCCTCCCCCCGGTGCGCGCCCAGGCCGCCGAGATGCAGGGGTGGGTGGAGGCGAGGCTCGAGCGGGTGCTCCCGGCCCTCATGGCCGAGTACGACGTGGACATGTGGATCCTCTCCATGCGCGAGTACGGGGAGGACCCGGTCTTCTGGTCCATGGTGAGCCCCACGACCTTCGCGGCGCGCCGCCGCTCCATCTACGTCTTCACGCGCCAGGACGACGGGAGCGTGGAGCGCCTGGCCCTCGGCGGGAGCGACCAGGGCGGCCTCTTCCGGATCTACCGCTCCAGCCGCCCTGCGCCCACGGGAGAGCAGGCCGAGCTGTGGGGGAACGAGCAGTGGCGGCTCCTCCACGAGATCGTGTCGGACCGGGACCCGGAGAACATCGTCCTGAACATCGACGAGACCTGGGCCTTCTCCGACGGGCTCGGGGCCGGCGAGCGCGAGGCGCTGGAGGCGGCGCTGGGTCCCGAGTACACCGCCCGGGTGAAGCGCGTCCCCGAGCTGGCCATGGAGTACATCTCGATCCGTGTGCCCGAGATGATGCCCCGCTACCGGAAGATCGAGGAGACGGTGCACGCCATCATCTCCCAGGCCTTCAGCAACGCGGTCATCACCCCGGGGGAGACGACCACCGAGGACGTGGTCTGGTGGCTCCGCCAGAAGGTGACCGACCTGGGGATGACCACGTGGTTCCAGCCCTCGGTCTCCGTCCAGCGCGCCGGCGAGGTGCCGGGCGAGGGCCCGGTGGTCATCCAGCGGGGCGACCTCCTCTGGACCGACTTCGGCGTCGTGGCCATGCGCCTCCACACCGACACCCAGCACCTGGGCTACGTGCTCCGCGAGGGGGAGACCGACGTCCCCGACGGGCTGAAGGCCTGCCTGGCCGACGCCAACCGCATGCAGGACGTCCAGCTCGAGGAGATGCACCCGGGCCGCACGGGGAACGAGGCGCTCCACGCCGCCCGGGCCCGCCTGGCCGAGGAGGGCGTGACCGGCACGCTCTACACCCACCCCATCGGGGACCACGGCCACGGCGCCGGCCCCCTCATCGGGCGGTGGGACGCCCAGGAAGGCGTCCCCGGCCGCGGCGACGCGCGCATCCTCCCCTCCACCTGGTACTCCATCGAGCTCCAGGCCACCCGGGCCATCCCCGAGTGGGACGGCAAGGAGGCCTCGTGCCGCCAGGAGGAGGAGGCGTACCTGGACCAGGACGGAGACCGCCACTGGGTGTACCGGCGCCAGACCCGCCACCACCTGGTCTGGTAGGGCCGGAAGGGGCGAGGACGATGACGGAGCGATGTAGCCGGCGCGCGGGCGCACGACGGTGAGCGAAGAGGAACGCGCCTCCGAGGCGGCGGCCGAAGCGGCGGCCCGGGACGAGGCCGCGGCGGCCGCGCCCAAGCGTCGCCAGTTCGACCGGTCCATCGTGGACGGGCCCCTCCCGTCCGCGGTGTGGAAGCTGGCCTGGCCCACCATGCTCCAGAACGTGATCGGGGGGCTCCAGGGGCTGGTGGACCACATCATGGTCGGCCAGTACGTGGGCTTCACCGCCAACGCCGCCATCGGCGTGTCGTGGCAGATCTATCTGGTGGTGGTGGTCTTCATCTCCTCCCTCTTCACGGGGATGGGCGTCCTGGTGGCGCGCTTCACCGGGCGGAACGAGCCCGAGAAGGTGAACAAGACCGTCTACCAGGCCTTCATCGCCGCGGTGGGGATGTCGGTGCTCTTCATGGCGCCCTTCGGCTACTTCGCGTCGCCGTGGCTCCTGGAGCTGGTGAACGCCGAGGCGGCGGTCCAGGCGGAGGCGCTGCCCTACCTGCGCATCATGTTCGTCTTCGCCTTCGGCAACCTGATGTTCTTCATGCTGAGCGGCGCGCTGCGCTCGGCGGGGGACGCGCAGACGCCCCTCCGACTGGGCGTGGCGATGACGATCCTGAACATCGTCCTCAACGTGGTCCTCATCGCCGGGCTCGGCCCCATCCCGGCCTTCGGCACGACCGGCGCGGCCATGGGGAGCGTGGCCTCCGGCTGGATCGTGGGCTTCTACGCCATCTGGCGGCTCTGGGGCGGGGGCTGGGTGGTCGTGTTCGAGAAGGGCATGCGATGGCTCCCGGACCTCGCCGTCATCAAGGAGCTCTTCCGCTTCGGGCTCCCCACGGGGATCCAGGGCGTGGCCATGAACTTCGCCGGCGTGCTCCTCCTCCGCTTCATCGGCTCGCTACCCCAGAGCGCCGAGGCCCAGGCCGTCTACTCGGTGAGCTACACCCAGCTCTTCAGCTTCATCACCTGGACGTCGGTGGGGCTGCTGGGCGCCACGGCCGCCGTGGCGGGGCAGAACCTGGGGGCGGAGCAGCCCGACCGCTCGGAGAAGGCTCCCCGCACCGCGGCCCGGATCGGCATCGCCGTGGCCCTCTTCGTGGGCACCTTCTTCGTCCTCCTCCCCCGGGAGCTCCTGGGGCTGTTCGGGATGGAGAACCCCGTGGTCCTGGACCTGGGCGCCGAGCTCCTCCGCTACCTGAGCGTGTCGGGGCTCTTCGTGACCGTGGCGCTCACGTACACCGGCGCGCTCCAGGGAACGGGGGACACCAAGAGCCCCCTCTACATCTCCATCGTCAGCCAGATCGTGGTGCCCCTGGGCATGTGCTGGGCGATCCAGACCTTCGGCACGCTGCAGCCCCACCACATCTGGCTGGCCATCGTCCTGGGCCACGTCACCCGGGCGGCGCTGAGCGTGATCGTCTTCCAGCGCGGGAAGTGGAAGGAGATCGAGGTGGACATCCGGGCCCGGAAGGGGCAGGGGAAGGCGAGGGCGTAGGCGGCGAGTCCCGGCGGCGAGTCCCGGCGGCGGGCCGGGCGCCGGGGACGCCGGTTGGCCGGTGGCGGGCGGTGGGCGGCGGCGACGAGGGGGGTGGCGGCGGTGGGCGGCGCCGACCCGGTTCCGCGACACCATTGCCCGCCCTACGCGACGGTGGCGCATCGACCGTCACCATCCGGGTGGATGTGGCATCATTCCTGGGCGCAGGGGACGCGTGGCGCGCAGACCGCCATCATCCAGGTGGATGTGACATCGTTCCCGGGCGCGCCCGACGGGGGCGCG
>CAZMTA010000007.1:58315-63491 GCA_964569085.1 uncultured Gemmatimonadaceae bacterium
GGGCGCGCCCGACGGGGGCGCGTTGACCGAGGGGCCTTTGCCCCGCGGTCCCGGGGGAGAGCGCTCGCGTAGGGACGGCGGACCGCCGCCTCGTCTCAGGCCCTCGCCGGCTCCTCCGTCAGCACCGCCGCCACGGCCAGGTCCGCCGTCACGTTGGAGGCGGTGATGAACATGTCCGGGACGACGTCCAGCGCGATGAGGATCCCGATGCCCTCCAGGGGGAGCCCGAACGCCTGGTAGAGGGGCGCCATGACGAAGAGGCCGCCGCTGGGGATCCCCGGCGAGTAGAAGGAGAGCGCGGCGAGCCCGGCCACCAGCGTGGCCGCCTCCACCAGGCCCAGCTCGACCCCGAAGAGCCCGGCCACGAAGAAGGTCCCGGTGACCCGCACCACCGGCGAGGCGTACTTGAAGACCGAGACGGCCGTGGGGAGGACGAGGCCCGCCACCGGCGCCGGGATCCGGAGCGTCTTCTCCGCCTCCTCCAGGAGGACGGGGAGGGTGGCCAGGGAGGACCGGGTGCTGAAGCCCACCGCCTGGGGCGGGGCCGCCGCGCGGGCGAACGCGCGCACGCCGAAGGGGCTCCGGAGCGCCACCAGGGGATAGAGGAGCAGCGTGGCCACCACCACCAGGCCGCACGCGGTGATCAGGAAGCCGGCCACGGCCGCCACGATGGCCGGGCCCGTCTCGAAGGCCAGCCCGAGGGTGAGGGCGAAGACCCCCACCGGAGCCACGGCCAGGATCCACTCGATGATCACGAACATGGTGTCGGCCACCGCCTGGGCGCCGGCCAGGATCGTGGCGCGCGGGCCCTCGGCGATCCTGGTGGCGGCCAGCCCGAAGAGGGCGGTGAAGAGCACCAGGGGGAGGATGGCCCCCTCGGCCGCCGCCGCCACGGGGTTCGCCGGCAGCAGCCCGGTGATCCAGTCGCTGAACGGAGGGAGGGTGACGTCGGTGGAGGCGGCCTGGAGCGTGAGCTCGGAGGTCGCCGCCGCCGTCCCGCCCAGGAGCGCCAGGAGGGGCGGCGCCAGCAGCCCCCCGATGGCGGCGGACAGCGTCACCAGCCCCACGAACCACGCCAGGGTGCGGCCGCCCAGTCGCACGGCCGCCCCGGAGCCGGCCGAGACGATTCCCACCAGGAGGAGCGACACCAGGAGGGGGATCACGGTCATCCGGATGGCGTTCACCCAGAGGGCGCCCACGGGCTCGATCCACCCCACGACGGTGGCGGCCCAGCCGGCCTCCGTTCCGGCGAGGACGAGGCCGAGGGCGAGGCCGGCCACGAGGCCGGTGAGGACGCGGGCGGCGAGGGACATGGCCTTCCGGGGCAGGGGGACTCGGGGCGAACGACGGTGATTGTAAGGGCCCGGCCCGGCCGCCGCCCCCGCCGGGAAGAAATCCGTGGCGGGCGTGGCGGGTCGGGCCTAGCTTGGCCGCTGGGCCTGGAGGGCCGCTCCGGGCCGAGGACCGTCACCGGGAGGGGTGCGATGGGCGTGCGGCTGCTGGTGGGCACCCGTAAGGGGCTCTTCGTCTTCACGAGCGACGACGGACGGGAGACGTGGGAGGTCGAGGGCCCCCACTTCCCGGGCTGGGAGATCATGCACGCCAAGGGGTCTCCCGCCGACCCCGACCGGATCTGGGCGTCCCAGTGGACCGACTGGCACGGCCAGGTCCTGCAGCGCTCCGACGACGGGGGGCGGAGCTGGGAGCCGGTCGGGAACGAGTTCGCCTACCGCGGCGAGACCGGCACGCATCAGTGGTACGACGGCACCCCCCACCCGTGGGACTTCAAGCGCGTCTGGCACCTGGAGCCCTCGCACCACGACCCGGACGTGGTCTTCGCCGGCGTCGAGGACGCGGCGCTCTTCCGCTCGGACGACGGCGGCGCCACCTGGGGGGAGCTCGAGGGGCTCCGCACCCACTCGACCGGCGATCGCTGGATGCCGGGGGCCGGGGGCCTGTGCCTCCACACCATCCTCATCGACCCCTCCGACGCCGACCGCATGTACGTGGCCATCTCCGCCGCCGGGGCCTTCCGCACCGAGGACGGGGGGAAGACGTGGGCCGTGGCCACGGGCGGGCTCCACTCCGAGTACATGCCGGACCCGGAGGCCGAGGTGGGCCACTGCGTCCACCGCCTGGCCATGCACCCCTCCCGCCCCCGCACCCTCTTCATGCAGAAGCACTGGGACGTGTGCCGCAGCGACGACGGCGGCGACACGTGGACCGAGGTCAGCGGCAACCTCCCTTCGGACTTCGGCTTCCCCATCCTCGTGCATCCCCACGAGCCGGAGACCATCTACGTCATTCCCCTGAAGAGCGACCTGGAGCGGTACCCGCCGGAAGGGAAGCTCCAGGTCTGGCGGAGCCGCACCGGAGGGAACGAGTGGGAGCCCCTGGCCGACGGCCTGCCCCAGGAGCTCTGCCACACCAACGTGCTCCGGGACGCCATGGACATCGACGACCTCCACCCGTGCGGGCTCTACTTCGGCACCACGGGCGGGCACCTCTACGCCTCCTCCGACGAAGGCGACGGCTGGCGGGTCGTGGCCGACCACCTCCCCCGCATCCAGTCGGTGGAGGTCCAGAGGCTCCCGTGAGCGCGGCGGGCGCGGGGGCGGCCCCCGGCGGAGCGGGGCGGGTGCGGGTCCACCTTCCCGGCCACCTGCGGGAGCTGGCGGGGACGGGAGGGCCGGAGGTGGCGGTGTCGCCGGCCGCCGGATCGGAGGCCACCCTGGCGGCGGTCCTGGACGCCCTGGAGGCACGCTACCCGGTGCTGCGGGGCACCATCCGGGACCCGGGCTCGGGGGAGCGCCGGGCCTACATGCGCTACTTCGCCTGCGGCGAGGACCTCTCGCTGCGGGATCCGGGCGAGGCGCTCCCCGGGCCGGTGGCCGCCGGGGAGGAGCCGCTCCGGGTGGTGGGGGCGATCGCCGGAGGGTAGGGCGCCCGCGGGGCCCGGTGGCACGGCGAAAGGCCGGACGCGGCATTGGCCTGACCCGCCCTCCTTCTCATCTTCCGGACCCACCCCACCGAGAGCCCGAGCCGGCGAGGAAGGAGCCCATGGCGAAGAAGAGCTACTGGCTGATGAAGTCCGAGGAGGACGTCTACTCCATCGACGACCTGGAGCGGGACGGCTCCACCTGCTGGGAGGGGGTCCGGAACTACGAGGCCCGGAACAACATGCAGGAGATGAAGGAGGGGGACCTGGTCCTCTACTACCACTCCAACGCCAAGCCGTCGGGCGTGGTGGGCATCGCCCGCGTCTCCCGGGAGGCCTACCCGGACCACTACGCCTTCGACCCCGACTCCGGCTACCACCACGAGAAGTCCGATCCCGACGACCCCACCTGGTACATGGTGGACATCGAGTTCGTGGAGAAGTTCCCGGAGCGGGTGCCCCTGGCCGACGTGAAGGACGAGGACGCCCTCCAGGACATGGAGCTGGTGCGCCGGATGCGCCTCTCGGTCCAGTCGGTGAAGAAGGAGGAGTTCGAGCGCGTGAAGGAGATGGGCGGGCTCTAGGAGCCCCTCCGTCCCTCGGCCGGGAGAACCGGTCCGGGCCCGGGGCTAGTCGAAGGGAGGCGCCGAGGGCGTGGACCCCTTCTCGCCGGGGGCCGTCTCACCCTGGGCGGTGCCGTGGGCCGCGCGGAGGAAGGCGGTCATGGCCACGGCGGCGAGGCCGTTCCCCAGGAGGATCTTCCCGTGTCCGATGACGTCGGCCGCGCCGGGCGCCACCACGAAGTTGAAGACCAGGAAGGCGGCCTCCAGGATGAGGAAGATGGCGATGGCCGGCGCGACGAAGCTGCCGCCGGTGCGCTCCTCGAGGAAGCGGGCCATGCCGGCCGCCACGAAGCCGAGGATCCCGAAGCCCACGATGTGGACCACGGTGAAGAGGGCCACCGCCGTGTAGTCGATGGCGTCCACCGCCTCGGCCTCGGCGCCGAAGAAGAGCACGCTGCCCAGTACGGACGGGGTGAAGAGGGGCCGGCCGGCCAGGACCTCGGCCACCAGGAAGAGGAGGGCCACGACCAGGCCGCCCACGGCGGCGGAATAGAAGGCCTCGTACGCGAGGTCTCCCTTGTTGGGGCTCGCGTGGTGCTGGTGGGACTCCATGGGCGGACCTCCTTCGTTCCGGTGTGCGGTGACCCGGGGACCCGGCGTCCCGGTGGGTGTACCGTCGGGGGGAGGACGTGCTCGACCGAGTCCCGTCCCCCGACTTTCCTCCAATAGCGTGACGGAGGCCAGGTGTTCCGCCGAGCTGGACCTCGACCTTCGTCCGATCCCTCGAGACGCGATACCTCATGACTCCAGACTCCACCCGGCGCGTGGTGCTGGTGGGCACGGGCCACGCCCACCTGGGGGTGCTGGACGCGTGGCGGGACCAGGGGCCGCCGCCGGGGGTGGAGCTCACCGTGCTGGTGGATCGGCCCCGCTGGGTCTATTCCGGGATGGTGCCCGGGGTCGTGGCCGGCGAGTACCGGGTCCGGGACGCCGAGGTGGACGTGGAGCCCCTGGTCCGGGCCGCGGGTGGGCGCCTGGTCCTGGCCCGCCTGGAGCGGGTGGACCCCTCGGGGCGCCGTCTCTTCCTCGAGGACGGCCGGATCCTGGCGTACCACGTCGCCAGCCTGGACATCGGCGCGGCGACGGCGGGCCTCGACGTGCCGGGCGTGCGGGACCACGCGGTCCCCACGAGACCGGTGGACCGGCTCCTGGAGGTGGGTGGCGTCGCGGCGCGGGACGGCGGCGCGCCCGCCGCGGTGGTGGGCGGAGGGGCGGCGGGCGTGGAGCTCGCGGCGGCGCTGGCCCACCGCACCGGCCTCGGGGCCACCCTCCTGGAGGCTGGCCCACGCCTCCTCCCGGAGCGGCGGCCCCGCGTGGGACGCAGGGTCCGTGAAGCGCTGGAGGCCCGGGGCGTGCGGGTCCTCACCGACGCGCTGGTCGAGTCGGTGGAGGCGGACGCGGTCCGGCTGGCCGACGGGACCCGGGTGGAGAGCGCCCTCACCGTCTGGGCCGCCGGCGCCGCGCCGCCGGCTCCGGTGGCGACCTCGCCCCTCCCCACGGACCGGGAGGGCTTCCTCCGGGTGCGGGGCACGCTCCAGGTGGCGGGCCACCCGGACCTGTTCGCCGCCGGGGACTGCGCGGCCCCGGAGGGTATGGAGCTCCCCCGGGCCGGGGT
>CAZMTA010000007.1:63591-90296 GCA_964569085.1 uncultured Gemmatimonadaceae bacterium
GGCGCGGTCTCCTCGACCTTCCGGAGGCGCACCTCGGCGCCTGCTTCGCGGGCGGCCTCGGCGGCGGTGCGGGCCATCTCGTAGTTGGTCCCGTAGGTGCTGTAGTAGACGACGGCGATCTTCGGCTTCATGGCGGTCTCCCGGCTTCGGTCGTGCGGTACGGCGCGGTGGTCAGAGCGAGCAAGCGCCGTGCCGGGGCCGCTTGTGCCGGAGCCCCGCCCCCGCGTAGCGTGGGCCGCCCCGGTTCCCCGAGCCAAGAGCGACCATGCGCCTCGTCTCCCTCCTCCCGTTCCGCCCCTCCCGTCCCGCGCCGCGCCGCCGAGCCCGCGCCGCGCTCGCCGGCCCGCTGGCCATGGCCCTCCTCCTGGGGTCGGCCGCCCCCGGCGCCGCACAGGAGTCCCGCACGCTGGACGCCCCGGGGCTGGACCGCCCGGTGGAGATCCTGGTGGACCGGTGGGGTATTCCCCACATCTACGCCGAGACGGAGCACGACCTGTTCTTCGCCCAGGGGTGGAACGCCGCCCGGGACCGCCTCTTCCAGCTCGAGCTCTGGCGGCGCCAGGCCACGGGCACCGTCGCCGAGATCCTCGGGCCCCGGGAGCTGGAGCGGGACATCGGAACGCGGCTGTTCAGGTTCCGGGGCGACCTGGAGCAGGAGCTCCGTCACTACCACCCCCGGGGGGTGGAGATCATCGGCGCCTACGTGGAGGGCATCAACGCCTACGTCGAGGCCACCGAGGCCGACCCCGACCTCCTCCCGGTGGAGTTCGAGCTCCTGGGCATCCGCCCCGGCCGTTGGACTCCGGAGGTGGTGATCTCCCGTCACCAGGGCCTCCTGGGCAACATCGGCGCGGAGCTCCGCACGGGCCGGGCGGTGGCCCGCCTGGGCGCCGAGACGGTCCGTGCCGTGGAGTCCTTCGGTCCCGGCGAGCCGGTCCTGGAGCTGGACCCCGCCGTGGACGGCGAGGCGCTCTTCCAGGACATCCTGGGGGTCTACGACGCCTTCCGGGGCTCCATCGACTTCCGTCCCGAGGACGTGGTGCCCGAGCACCGGGGGGACCGGGAGGCCTTCCTCCGCCTGGAGGAGGCCGCCGCCGAGGACGCGGCGGCCCGGGCCTGGGATCCGGCCGAGAGCGTGGGCTCGAACAACTGGGTCGTGGACGGCACCCGCTCCGAGAGCCGCTACCCCATGATGGCCAACGACCCCCACCGGGTTCAGGCCGCCCCCTCGCTGCGCTACTGGGTGCACCTGGTGGGGCCGGGCTGGAACGTCATCGGCGGCGGCGAGCCCTCGCTGCCCGGGGTCTCCATCGGGCACAACGAGCACGGCGCGTGGGGCCTCACCGTCTTCCGCACCGACGGCGAGGACCTCATGGTCTACGAGACCCATCCCGACGACCCGGAGCTCTACCGCTACCAGGGCCGCTGGGAGCGCATGAGCACCGTCACCGAGGAGATCCCGGTGCGGGGGGAGGCGCCCCACACCGCCACGCTGCGCTACACGCGCCACGGTCCGGTGGTCTTCCGGGACGAGGCCCGCAACACCGCCTACGCCGTCCGCGCGGCCTGGATGGAGATCGGAGGCTCGCCCTACCTGGCCTCGCTGCGCATGGACCAGGCCACCACGTGGGAGGAGTTCCGGGAGGCGTGCACCTTCTCCAACATCCCCGGCGAGAACATGGTGTGGGCCGGGCGTGACGGGACCATCGGCTGGCAGGCGGTGGGGATCGCGCCGGTGCGCCGGAACTTCAGCGGGCTGGTGCCCGTGCCCGGCGACGGCCGCTACGAGTGGGACGGCTACCTCCCCATCCAGGCCAAGCCCTGGGTGGTGAACCCGCCCGAGGGGTACTTCGCCACGGCCAACAACGAGCTCATCCCCCGGGACTACGAGTTCATGGACGCGGTGGGCTACGACTGGTCCGACCCGTACCGGTGGGCCCGCGTGGTCGAGGTGCTGGGCAACGGACGGCGCCACTCCCTGGCCGACATGATGCGCCTCCAGACCGACGAGCTGTCGATCCCGGCGCGCCAGCTCGTGCCGCTGCTGGAGCACCTGGAGGCCGACGACGGCCGGGTGGAGGACGCCCGGGAGCGCATGCTGGCGTGGGACTTCGTGATGGACCGGGGGTCGGTGGCCGCGGGGATCTACGCCGCGTGGGAGGGCCTCCTGCGGGAGGCGGTGACCGAGGCGCTGGTGCCCGCCGACGGGCGAGGGCTGGTGAGCCCGAGCCTGGCCCGGACGGTGGAGACCCTCGTGGTGCCGCCCGGCTCCCTGGGCGAGGACCCGCTGGCGGCCCGGGACGCGCTGCTCCTGGACGCCCTGGGCGACGCGGTCTCGGAGCTGACCGGGAAGCTGGGCCGCGACATGGACGGGTGGGCCTGGGGCCAGGCCGACTACCACCACGCCTACCTCCGCCATCCCCTGGGCAGCGTGGTGGACGCCCGCACCCGCTCCCTCCTGGAGGTGGGCCCGCTCCCCCGGGGCGGATACGGCTCGACGGTGAACATGACCGGCAACGGGGACAACCAGACCTCGGGGGCGTCCTTCCGCATCATCGTGGACACCGGGGACTGGGACCGGGCCGTGGGAATGAACACCCCGGGCCAGGCCGGCGACCCGGAATCGCCCTTCTACCGGAACCTCTTCAGGGAGTGGGCGGAGGACGGCTTCCACCCGGTGCTCTACTCCCGCGACGCCGTGGAGGACGCCACCGCGCTCCGGCTGGAGCTGCGGCCCCGCTGAGGTCGGGGCGGGAGGGCGCGGACCGGCCCGGGGGGAAGGGGCGGCGCCGCGCCCGGCCCCCGGAGGAGGGCCTCAGGCCGGTCGCTTCTCCTCCAGCCACTCGTCCGGCGTCCAGGTGCGCCGGCGCTCCCCGGGGTTGAGGCGGAACCACCGGGCCACCAGGAGGATCTCCGCCGCCTCCTCGGGCGCCAGGGCGGCGGCGCGCTCGGCGCGGCCCCCGAAGACCTCCTCGACGGCGCGGGCGGCCGCGATCCGTCCGGCCCGGCCCTTGGGGTGGGCGATGGCCTTCCGGATCCGCCCCTTCCGGATGAGGTACAGCCGGTCGTCGCCCCGGAAGCCCGGCACCCGGTAGACGAAGCTCAGGTCCTCCACCCGCCCCCGGAACGCCACGAGCTGGTCCCGGAAGCCCCGGAGCCGCTCCAGGCGGTCCCGGAGGATGGCCGCGTACTCGAAGTCGTGGCGGCCGGCGGCCTCCCGCATGCCCTCCTCCAACTCCCGGAGGGGGCGCCGGGCCCGGCCCTCCAGGAACCGCCGCGCCGTCTCGACGGCCGCCATGTACTCGCCGGAGGAGACCGAGCCGCAGCACGGCGCCAGGCACGAGCCCAGGTCGCCCCGGAGGCAGCGGGGGACCCGGCCACCCTGGAAGATCTCGAGCTGGTCCCGGAAGTGGATCGGGGTGGGGCCCGGGCAGTCCCGCAGCCCCAGGACGTGGGACAGCTCCCGGATCGTCCGCGCCAGCGCCCCCACCCGGGGGAAGGGCCCGTAGTACGTGGCGCCGTCGTCGGCCACCCGGCTCACCGGCACCACCCGGGGGGCCGGCTCCCGCGTGATCTTCACGAAGGCGTAGATCCGCTTCCGCTTGTGCTGGACGTTGAACTTCGGCCGGCGCTTCTGGATGAGCTTCATCTCCGCCACCAGGGCGGCGAACTCGTTGGGGATGTAGTCCCACTCCACCCGGGTGGCCTCCCGGATGAGCTCCCACGCCTTCTCGCCCCGCTCCGCCCGGAAGTAGGAGAGGAGGCGGGAGCGCACCCGGACCGACTTCCCCACGTACAGGAGCTCGCCGCCGGGGCCGAGCATGCGATACACGCCGGGCCGGTTCTCCGCGTGGGTGCGGACGTGGGCTCGGAGCGCGGGGTTGGGATACACGGGACCTTCGCCGTCTCTTCGGGTCGATGGGGCCCGGAAGATAGAGCCGGAGGGCGGGGTCCGCCACGCCCGGGACCGCCGGTGGGCCCGTCCGGTCATTGATCGCCCCGGCGCCGGGGTCTACGCTTCGGGCATGAGCGACTCCTCCCGCGCCAAGCTGGTCCGCGACCCCCTCTGGAACACGATCGCGCTGGACCCGACGGCGGTCCGCATCGTGGACACCGCCGAGTTCCAGCGCCTCCGCTACATCCGCCAGCTCGGCCTGGCCCACCTCGTGTACCCCGGGGCGACCCACACCCGCTTCGACCACGCCCTGGGCGTGTACCACCTCACCCGGGAGGCGCTGCGCCAGCTCCGGGCCCGGGGGGGCGTGCCCGACGAGGTGTGGGAGGGCGCCCCCCTCCTCCCCTACGCGGCGCTCCTCCACGACATCGGGCACTACGCCTTCTCCCACGCCCTGGAGGAGCTGGCGCCGGAGCAGGTGCCGGCGGACCACGAGGAGGTCAGTCGGCGCTTCTTCGCCTCGCCGGCGCTGCGGGACGCCCTGGCGCCCCTGGGGGACGACGCCCCCGAGACCATCCACGCCGTCATCCGGGGGGAGAGCGACCTGCCCCTCCGCGGGCTGGTCTCCGGCAGCCTGGACCTGGACAAGATGGAGTACCTCCGGCGGGACGCCCGCTTCTGCGGCGTCCCCTACGGCGAGGTCGACGTGGACCGGCTCCTCCAGGGGCTGGTGCTCCTGGCCGACCCCGAGACGGGGCGGTGGGAGGTGGGCGTCCACGAGAAGGCCGTGGCGGCGCTGGAGAGCCTCCTCTTCGCCAAGTACCAGATGTTCCGGAACGTCTACTGGCATCACGGCGTGCGGGCGGCCACGGCGCTGTACAAGCGCATCGTGGACGAGGCGGTCCGGGACGGGCTGCTGGACTCCGAGGAGCTGGTCGGCCCCACCGACGAGCAGCTCCTCTACGAGATCGGGCGGCGGGCCATGGAGTCGGATTCGGAGGTGGCGGAGCGCCTGGCCACGCGGTGGCTCCCGGCGCTGCGGCACCGCCGGCTTCCCAAGCGGGCCCTGGAGCTCACGGCGGCGGACCTGGCCGGCCGGGTCGTGGAGGACTGGGCCGTGGGCGATTCGCCCTGGAAGCGGGCGGTGGAGGATGAGCTGGCGGAGCAGCTCGACCTGGAGCCCGGCGAGGTCGTCGTGGACTTCCCGGCCAAGCGGGCCATGTTCCAGCTCGACGTGCTCGTCCGTCGCCGTGACGGCGCGGTGGAGCGGCTGGGACAGAAGGGGCTCCCGGGTCTGGTGGACCTCCCCCGGGTGGCGCGGGAGCTCTACCGGACGGCCCGGGTCCTCCGGGTCTTCACCCTGGAGCGGCGGACGCTGGATCCCGAGGCGCTCCTGGAGCGGATCTCGCGGCCCGCGGGCTCCGCCTGAGGAGGGGCGCTAGGCGCCGCCCCCGCCGGCTCCCTCCTCCTCCACGTCCGCCAGCACGACGGTGACGTTGTCCGTCCCCCCCCGCTCGAGGGCACCCTGGACCAGCGCCCGGGCGGCGGCGTCGGCCACCGGCTCGGCGAGGGCCTCCCGGATCTCGTCGTCGGCCAGCATGTCGCTGAGGCCGTCGCTGCACAGGAGGAAGCGGTCGCCGGCCCCGAGGGTCCCGCCGCCCGAGTGCGGGGAGGGAGGGGCGTCCAGGCCGACGCACTGCTGGAGGATGTGGCCGGCCGGGTGGCCCCGGGCCCGCTCGGCCGAGAGGCGTCCCGAGTCCACCTGCGCCTGGACCCACGTGTCGTCGTGGCTGACCTGGGTCAGGCGGCCTTCGCGGAGGAGGTAGGCCCGGGAGTCCCCGGCGTGGCCCAGGGCCCAGCGCCCCGAGGCCGCGTCGGCCAGAAGGGCGGTCAGGGTCGTGCCCATCCCCTCCAGCCGGCTGTGCTCGGCGACCCTGGCTCGGACGGCGGCGTGGGCGTGGAGGACGCAGCGCTCCAGGACCTCCTCCAGCGCCGCCCCGTCCCGGCGGTCCACCTCGGCCTCCCGGAGAAAGGCCAGGGCGGCCTCGGCCGCCACCTTGCTGGCCACGTCGCCCGCCGGGTGCCCGCCCATTCCGTCCGCCACCACCGCCAGCCCGGCCTCGGGGTCCAGCTCGAAGGTGTCCTCGTTGCGGGTGCGGACCCGCCCGACGTGCGTCGTGCCGGAGAAGCGGATGCGGAGGCTCACGGAGGGTCCCGGAGGGAGGGTCGGGGGTTCGGGGCGGGCCTGGGAGAGGAGGCCGAAGACTAGGGCGGTGGGGGAGCACCGGGCAACGGGCCCCGGGCCGGCCCCCCGGTGGGAACTACCTCGAGGCGGGGGGTTACCTAGCGTCGTCCGCGGGGCCGTCCGTGGGTCGGGCCCGCGCCGAGACCGGCTCCGCGCCCGCGAGGCCGGCGGAACTTCCCCCGGAGGTGGGCGGTACAACGCCCATCTCCGACCTTGACAGCCCAGGATGCCCTCCCGCATCTTGAACGGCTGCACATTTCGCGCTATCCGAGGCGCGTCGCATTTTGAGTCCCGACCGGCCGGCCGGCCGGTTCCCAAGGAGCATAGATCCGCATGGCCACTGCCAAGACCAAGAGCCGGAAGAAGAAGAAGGGGAAGAAGAACCTCCTCACCGGCTTCGACGCGAGCGTCGAGGAGCAGAGCGCTCTCGATCAGTACCTCCGTGACGTCAGCCGTCACGAGCTGATCACCCCCGAGAAGGAGAAGGAGCTCGGGGCCCGGGCGCAGGCCGGGGACGAGGACGCGGTCCAGGAGCTGGCCCGCGCCAACCTGCGCTTCGTCATCAGCGTGGCCAAGAAGTACCAGAACCGCGGCGTCTCCCTCACGGATCTCATCCAGGAGGGCAACGTCGGGCTGGTCACGGCGGCCCGGAAGTTCGATCCCGAGCAGGGCGTGAAGTTCATCTCCTACGCCGTGTGGTGGATCCGGCAGGCCATCCTGGCCTCCCTGGCCAACCACGGCCGCGCGGTCCGCGTGCCCCTGAACCGCGCCAGCGACCTGGCCCGGATCTTCCGCGAGAAGGAGCGCCTCAAGCAGGACAAGGGCCGCGACCCCACGACGGAGGAGCTGGCCAAGGCCACGGACCTCACGCCCGAGCTGGTGGAGTCCCTCCAGACGCTGAACGCCGCCGAGATCCGTCTCGACGCGCCCATCGGCGACTCCGAGGACTCGCAGCTCGTGGAGCGCTTCGTCACCGAGGAGGCCGCCGAGCCCGAGGTCGAGGTCGAGGGACGCCTCCTCACCGAGGCCATCACCGAGGCCCTCTCCACCCTGGAGGCCCGGGACGCCAAGGTCCTGCGCCTCTACTTCGGGCTGGAGGGAGAGCGCGAGCACACCCTGGAGGAGATCGGCAACATGCTGGGCGTGACGCGTGAGCGGATCCGCCAGCTCCGGGACCGCGCGCTGCGCCGCCTGCGCGAGGGCGAGCGCGGTGATGCCCTGGAGTCCTTCGCGGCGTGACCGACCGACCGTCCACGGACGGTAGCACGAGCCCCTCGTCGGACCCGGAAGGGACCGGCGAGGGGCTTCGTGCGTCCGGGACCGTCCACGCCACGGTGGGAGGCGTCTACACCGTGGAGCTGGACGACGGCCGCCGGGTGGAGGCCTCCCTCCGGGGACGCCTCAAGAAGGATCGGAAGTCCCGGGACCGGGTGGTCATCGGCGACCGGGTCCTCCTGGAGGCCGCCGGGGACGCCTGGACCGTGGCCGGGGTGGAGGAGCGGGAGAGCGCGTTCGTCCGCCGCGACGCCCGGGGGCGGGCCCCCAAGGTGGTGGCGGCCAACCTGGACCGGGTCCTGGTGGTGGTGGCCGCCCGGGAGCCCGATCCCCACCCCGAGCAGATCGACCGCTTCCTCGTCGTTGCCGAGGCCAGCGGCATGCACCCGGTCCTGGTCGTGAACAAGCTGGACCTGGACGGCGCGGCCGAGCGGGCGGCGGAGCTGGAGGAGCTCTACGGCGGGGCGGGCTACCGGGTCCTCGGGGTGAGCGCGGAGAGCGGCGCGGGCATCGACGCGCTCTCCGACGAGCTCTGCTCGGGCTCCTCCGCGCTGGTGGGGCCGTCGGGCGCCGGGAAGTCCACCCTGCTCAACGCGGTCGATCCCGCGCTGGGGCTGCGCACCGGGGAGCTCTCGCGGAAGACCGGCCGGGGCCGGCACACGACGGTCAACGCCCGGCTCATCGACCTCTCGTGCGGCGGGCGGGTGGCCGACACCCCGGGCTTCGGGGACGTGGGGCTGTGGGACGTGGCGCCCGAGGATCTGGACGCCTGCTTCCCAGAGATGCGGCCCCTCCTCGGCGACTGCCGGTTCCGGGGCTGCGCCCACCTGGCCGAGCCGGGGTGCGCGGTGCTGGAGGCGGTGGAGGAGGGCTCCATCCCGCGGAGCCGCTGGGAGAGCTACCGCACGCTCCGCCAGGAGGCGGACCAGCCCCGCTGGTGAGCGGGGGCCCTCAGGGGCGCCCGATCACGACGCCGGGCACCAGGTTGGCCGTGGTGCCGCCGTTGCCCACCTGACCCCAGGCGTTGGCGCCCCAGCACCACCCCCGGGCGCTCTCGATGGCGCAGACGTGGTGGGTGCCCGCCGAGAGCTCCGCGAAGCGGCGGCCGGTGGCCACCGGGGCGGGCTGGGCCCGGGGCTCCGCCGAGACCGCGTCCACCCCGAGCTGGCCTTCCTGGTTGGCGCCCCAGCACCAGGCCTTCAGCTCGGCGGTGGCGGCGCACGTGTAGTCGAAGCCCGCGGCGATGGAGCGGAGGGCCGGGGGGCCCTCGACGGCCGCCGGGGCCTCGGTCCCGGTGAGAACGCCGGGCCGGGCGAGCTGGGCGTGGTCGTTGGCGCCCCAGCACCACGCCCCGCCCTGGTCGTCCACCGCGCAGGTGTGGTCCGTGCCCGCCGAGATGTCCGCGAACCGGAGCTCGGTGGCCACCCGGACGGGTCGGGTGGCGCCCTCGCCGCCGGCGCCGTCCCCGAGCTGTCCCCGGTCGTCCGCCCCCCAGCACCAGGCCACCCCGTCGCCCGTGAGGGCGCACGTGTGCCGGGCCCCGGCCGAGACCACGCTCCACGGGCCGCCGGGGACCTCGATCGGCTCGTCGGCGGGGAGGCGGCTCCCCACGCCGAGCTGGCCGTGGTCGTTGGCGCCCCAGCAGAAGAGGCGGTCCCGGGAATCCAGCGCGCAGGCATGGTCGTCCCCGCCGTCCAGCTCGTGCCAGTTGGCGGCATTCCCGACCCGGGCGGGGCGGAGGTTGCCGCCCCCCACCCTCCCGCCGCCCCAGCACCAGAGCTCCTGGTGGATGGAGCGGCCGCAGGTGTACTTCAGCCCGGCCGTGAGGTAGAAGAAGGGCACCTCTCCCGCGTCCGCGTCCAGGCCCCCGGAGGCCGGCGCGGCCACCCGGGCCGGGAGGGGGCGGGCGGCGTCCGCCGAGGCGGTCCCGATGCCGAGCTGGCCCACGTCGTTGCGGCCCCAGCAGTACGTGGTGCCGTTGGGCACGCCGCTCCCCCGGCCCGAGACGGCGCAGGTGTGCTCCCCACCCGCCGCGATGCTGGCCATGACGACGAAGTCCGCCGATTCCCCGGTGTAGGAGAGCCCGCTCGGAACGGCCTCCGGGGCCACGAGGAGCTCCGGGGGGAGCTCGTCCCCCGGGTCGGTGAGCCCCTCCATGAAGGCCACGAGGGCGGCCCGCTCCTGGGCCGTGAGCCCCAGGGGCTCACGGACCGCGCCGGTCACCTCGTCGTCGGAGACGTCGGGGTGTCGGGGCCGGGCGCCCTGGTCGTAGAACGAGACCACCTCGTCCAGCGTCTGGAAGACGCCGCTGTGCATGTAGGGCGCGGTGAGCGCCGCGTTGCGGAGCGACGGGACCCGGAAGGCGTGGCGGTCCGCGGGGCTGCGGGTGTGCTCCTCCCGGCCCACGTCGTCTCCGGGCACCACGTCTCCGCCGCGCCCGGCGTGGGGCACCCCGGTGACGAAGAAGCCGAAGCTCCCGAAGAGGGGGGCGTCGTGGCAGACGAAGCACTGCGCGCGTCCGAAGAAGAGCTCCATGCCCTGCTTCTGTACGTCGCTGAGCGCGCCGTCCTCCCCCTCGACCCAGCGGTCGAAGGGGCTCGAGCGCGTGACCAGCTCCCGCTGGTAGGCCGCCAGCGCGCGGGCCAGGGTCGAGGGGGTCACCACCTCGGGGTCGAAGCCGGACCGGGCCTCGTCGGAGAACGCCCGGCTGAACCGCTCCACGTAGGCCGGCAGGTGTCGCAGCCGCGCCACCAGCGAGTCGATGACGGCCTCGTCGGAGCCCTGGAGGGTGTCCCCCCGCATCTCCTCGCGGACCAGGAGGGGCTGGAGCGCCTGCTCCTCCAGGCCGTCCACCCGACCGTCCCAGAAGAGGGGCGCTTCCGCGGACGGGCTCCCTCCGGGCCCGTGGTGCATCCCGGTGTTGAGCACGGTCGTCGTGTTGCGACGGGTGGGGGGCACGGGCTCCCCCGAGGTCCGGGAGCTGCCCTCGGACCGCTCGGGTCCCAGGCCGGCCCCGCCGACGCCCACCGCGAACTGGCGGTGGTCGGTGAAGGCGAACTGGGGGAGGTGGCAGGTGCCGCAGGCCACGTCGCCCTCGCCGGAGAGGATCGGGTCGAAGAAGAGGAGCCGCCCCAGCTCCACCCGCTCCGGGTCGAAGGGGTTGTCGGCCGGGTAGGGGATCTCCCCGAAGGTCGTCACGCCCAGCGTCTGGCGGAGCTCGTCGTCGGTGGGGCCGTCGAGCCCCGCGGGCGAGGGGTCGTCGTCGGAGCAGCCCACGGCCACCGCGGCCAGGGCGAGGGCCGCGAGGATCCGGAGGGGCGGGGCGGAGGCGATCCGATCGCGGGCGGCTCGGCGAGCGGTCCGGAACCGGACGGAAGGTCTTTCGTTCATCGCCCCGGGAAAGTAGGGTTTCAGGACAGTACGAACCACATGTCGAGGCTACCATGAATACCCTTCGCCGCCCCGCTTCGACCCTCGGGCTGCTCACCGCGCTCCTCCTGGCCGGCTGCGCCGGAAGCGACGACCCCACCGCCGTGGGCGCCGGGGACGAGTGCATCGAGCTCCGGGGCCACGGCGCCACCACCGGCCACGTCCGCTCCCTGGTGGGGAGCGGGGACTTCACCTTCGACGGCGTGCCCCGGACGGCGCACGTGGGCGTCTATCTCAACCGGCTCCACGACATCGAGCAGGGCCGGAAGAAGGTGAACATCGTCTACCAGTTCACCTGGCCCAACGGCGACATGTTCCTGACCGAGAACGACGTGATCCTCTGGCCGCACCTCCAGGAGGACCACTACGAGTTCGAGGCCAACCTCTTCGTGAAGTCCACCCGGGGCATCTTCGAGGGCCTCGAGGGCCAGAACATCATGGACTTCAAGGCGGAGCTGGTGTTCGGGGACATCCTCCCGCTCCAGGGGCTGGGCGCGGTGGACGAATCGTTCACGATGACCGGGACCGTCTGTCTGGCCTGAGGGGCCCCGAGCGCTCCTCAGCCCTCCAGCGCCCCGAGGATCCGGTCCACCTGGCCCACGTGGCGGTGGAGGTGGACCTCCAGCATCCAGAAGGCCTGGCCCGGCGTCATGGGACCGGCGATGGGATGCCGGAACACCGCTCGTCGGGCCGACTCCCGGTCCAGCGCGCCCGCGAAGGCCCGCAGGGCCTCGTGGTTCCGGTCCCAGTCCGCCCGCAGCTCCTCCAGGCTCCGCTCCCCCACGGGGTTCATGCGCCGGGAGGGGGTGCGCACCGGGATCCGGAAGCGAAGGACGGCCATGACCACGAGGAAGGCCGCCCGGTTCCGCAGGGTGCGCCGGGGCGCCGGCTCGGGATCCCCCGCGGCCCTCGCCTCCTCGGCCCGGGCGACCCGGGCCAGGACGTCCCCCTCGGCCAGGATCAGGTGCTCCACCACCTCCAGGACCGACCAGGCGTCGGGCCGGGGGCGGCGGGTCCGGAGCTCGGGGTCCAGGGCGGCCACCCGCTCCAGGAGCGCCCGGCGCGTCCGGTCCACCCGCTCCAGCCGCCTGAGCTCGGGCCTCACCGGGCGTCGCTCCCGGATCGGGGCCGACCGCCGTCGGAGCGGAGCGGCGTGACCCGCGGCGCGCCGGTGGCCGGGTCGGGCTGCACCGCGATGGGCCAGCGGTAGACCTCCTCCAGAACCGCGCTGGTGAGGACCTCCTCCGGCGTGCCCTGGGCCGCCACCTTCCCCCGGGAGAGGAGGAGGATCCGGTCCGCGAAGCGGGCGGCCAGGTCGAGGCCGTGGGTCACCACGACCACCGTCATCCCCTCGTCGGCCCAGGCGCGCAGGAGCTCGAGGATGGCCATCTCGTGGCGGATGTCGAGGCTGGACGTGGGCTCGTCCAGGACCAGGGCACGGGGCTCCTGGGCCAGGGCCCGGGCGATGCGCACCCGCTGGAGCTCCCCGCCGGAGAGGGTCGTCACGTCCCGGTGGGCCAGCTCGGTCACGTCGCACTGCTCCAGGGCCCGGGCCACCGCGGCCCGGTCCTCGTCCCGCTCGCCCCCCAGCGCGCCCAGGTGGGGGTAGCGGCCCATGGCCACCAGCTCGCGCACCGTCAGCGGGAACGCCACGGACTCGGACTGGGCCACGACGCCGACCTGTCGGGCCAGCTCCCGGCGGGTCCAGCTCGCCAGGGGGCGGCCGTCCATCTCGACCTCGCCGGAGGCCAGGGGCACCACGCCCAGCAGCGCCTTCATGAGGGTGGACTTGCCGGAGCCGTTGGGGCCCAGGACGGCGTAGAGGCGCCCGTCGGGCACGTCCATGCTCACCCCGTCCAGGGGAAGGCGCTCGGCCCCGGGATAGCGCACCGCCACCTCCCGCGCCGCGATCCTCACGGGGTCATGCTCCGCCTCAGGAGGACCAGGAAGAAGGGGACGCCCACGAAGGCTGTGATGACGCCGATGGGGACCTCGGTGGGGGCCAGCGCGAGACGGGCCAGGAGGTCCGCCAGCGTCAGGAACGCCGCTCCGGCGAGGAAGGACAGGGGGAGCAGGATCCGGTGGTCCGAGCCCACCAGGAGCCGCACCGCGTGGGGCACCACCAGCCCCACGAAGCCGATCACCCCGGCCACGGCCACCCCGGCGGCGGTGAGGAGCGCCGCGATCCCCAGGGCCAGGCGCTTCACCCGCTCCACGTCGGTGCCCAGGTAGCGCGCGGTCTCCTCGCCGATGGCCATGGCGTTCAGCGGGCGGGCGAGGGCCAGGAGGACGCCTGCCGCGGGGAGCCCGTAGGCGGCGGCCAGGACCACGTCCCGCCACGCCGCTCCGGCCAGGCTGCCCATGATCCAGAGGACCGCGCTCTGGACGGTGCGCGCCTCGGAGACGGAGAGGATGAAGGCGATGCACGCGCTGAAGAACGCCCCCACGACCACGCCGGCCAGGAGGAGGACCCGCACGTCCATGGCCCGGCCCGACGCCATCGCCACGCGGAAGACCAGGACGATGGCCAGGATGGCCCCGGCGAAGGCGGCCAGGGGGAGGACCCACGACCCCGAGCCCGCGAGCCCCAGGGAGAGGACCAGCACCGCGCCCACCGAGGCGCCGCCGGAGATGCCCAGGATGTAGGGCTCGGCCAGGGGATTGCGGAGGATGGCCTGGAAGGTGGCGCCGGCCAGGGCCAGGCTCCCGCCCACCAGGACGCCCAGGAGGGCCCGGGGAAGCCGGAGGTCCACGACGATGGTGCGGTGGACGTCGGTGCCGTGGCCCAGGAGCGCCCCCACGGCCTCGGCGGTGGTCAGGGAGACGGAGCCGAAGCGCACGCCCAGCACCACGGCCAGCGCCAGGAGCGCCACCAGGAGCCCGGTCAGGAGGGAGCGGCTCACGGCGAGGGCGGGCGGTGGATGAGGCGCGCGACCTCCTCGGCGGCGCGGGCCACGCCGGGACCGGGCAGCTCCAGGACGTCGCTGACGTGGACCACCGGGACCCGGCCCCGGAGCCGGTCCGGGACCCCCGACGTGCCGTGGGTGAGGATCACGTCGATCTCGCGGGCCACCAGCTCCTCGGGGCTGACCGAAGCGTAGAGTGCGCCCAGGTCCGAGAAGACGTTCACGCCGCCGGCCACCTCGATGAGCTCGTCGATGTAGGTGCCGGGGCCCGCCACCCAGGGCGGGGTCCCGCCGAGGATGTAGGCAACCCGGGGAGCGGGCGCGCCGGCGTGGGCGCTCCGCACCGCGTCGATGCGGGCCCGGAGGTCGGACGCCAGCTCCTCTGCGGCGGGGCCCCGGCCGACCAGCGCGCCCACGATCCGCACCGAGGCCAGGATGTCGTCGATCCCGTCGGGGCGGATGGCCGCGTGGGGCACGCCCAGCTCGTCGAGGCGGGCCGGGGTGGTGGGGTCCTGCTCCCCCGCGAAGCGGAGGACCAGGTCGGGCTCCAGCGCCACCAGCGCCTCGAGGCTCGGCTCCAGGCCCCCTCCCACCGAGGGGACGTCCGCGGCCCAGGTCAGCGTGTCGAAGTCGGTCCGGCCCACCAGCACGTCCCGCGCGCCGAGGGCGTCGAGGGTCAGGGTGGCGGAGGGGACCAGGGAGACGACCCGCCGGGCCGGGGAGGAGAGGTGGACGGTCCGCCCGGCGGCGTCGGTGACGGTGACCGGGGGCCCCGCGGGAGCCTCGTCCGGTCGGCCGGACGGAGTCCCGTCCCGGGCGCCCGGGTCCCCGCACCCCGCGAGGACCGCGAGCACGACGAGGGCGACGGGCCGCGCCCGGCGCCGTGGCATCAGCCCCCGGCGGAGGCGGTGTCGGCGGCGGCGACCTCGGCTCCGCAGGGATCCTGGTACGTCCGCCGCCACTCTCCGCCGCCGCGGGTCAGCCCCGCGAACCACCGGCTGTCGTCGCCCAGGACCTCCAGGAGGATCTCGCTGCTCCCGTTCCCGTCCACGTCCAGGTGGTCCACGAAGCGGGGCGCGCCCTTCCCGTCGTCGTCGGCGGGGCGGTACCAGGTGAAGTCCCGGGCCCAGGAGCCGTCGCCGCGCTCGGAGCCCAGCATGAACATGGACCAGGCGCCCTCGGGAGCCTCCTCCACGGCGAGCTGGTCCCGGAAGAGGAAGGTGGTGGCGATGGTGGGCGCGTCGGCCTCGGGCAGGCGGAAGGTCTGGATGTCCCGCCGCGCCTCCAGGACCGAGGTGGGCCACTGGGCGCCGACGGCGGGAATGGCCGCGGACGCGAGGTCCAGGGAGGCCACCCGCTGCTCGTAGGTGTGCTCCAGCTCCTGGAAGGCGCCGTACTCCCGGTCCCGGGCCCCGGAGGCGGAGATGGCCAGGAAGTGGCTCGCCTCCACGGCGCCGGGCACCAGCTCGAGGCGGCCCGTCACGGTGGTGCGGGGGACGCAGTACCGGTCGTCGACGCCGGTGGAGTCGGCGGCCAGACGGCCCACCCGGGCGCCCTCGGAGAAGAGCACGAACTCGCTCCCCGGGCCCAGGAGCTCGGAGGTCAGGCGCTCCCGGAAGCCCGGCTCCTCGTCCTCGGACGGGAAGGGGAGGATCTGGGAGCCCCGGATCTCGCCCACGGCGACCAGGGTAGCCATGGGTCCGTCACGGAGGCCGGTCAGGAGGATCGGCCCCTCGGGAAGGGACGGGAGGCCGTCGGCCTCGTCGGCTCCCAGGGCCTGCTCCTCGCCGGATTCCCCGGTCAGGTCGGCCTGGGACGGAGGGGCCTGCATCTGCACCTCCACGCCTCCCCAGGCCACGTTGTCGCAGCCGGAGAGCACGGTTACAATCACCGCCAACGCGAGCCAGCGCCGTCGCATGCGTTCGTCCACCGGGAGTGAAGAGAACGGAGTCGTCCCGTTCCCCGAGCTTCGAAAGCTATCGAGGACCCCCGGGGGGGCAACACCGGTCCACCCGTGCGACGACCCGTCATCCCGCGCCACGCGGGGGCCCGCGGGGGCCGATCGGACGGCGCATCCTCGAGGGGAAGGTCGGTGATGGACGCGCAGCGCTTCCGGGAGGTCGTGGGGTCGTACCCCACCGGTGTCACCATCGTGACGGCCCGTGATTCCGCGGGCGATCCCTTCGGCCTGACGGTGAACTCCTTCACCTCGGTCTCCCTGGATCCACCCCTGGTCCTGGTGTGCATCGACCGCCTCGCGTCGTCCCACCAGGCCCTCCTCGACGCCGGGACCTTCGTGGTGAACGTCCTCGCCGACGACCAGAGCGCTCTGGCGGCGCGCTTCGCCACCGACCCCTCGGAGGAGCGCTTCCTGGACCTGGCCTGGGACGAGGGGCCGCTGGGCGACCCGGTCCTCCCGGGGGGCGTGGCCTGGCTCGCCTGCCGCCTCGACGACGCCCATCCGGCCGGCGACCACACGATCCTGGTGGGCGAGGTCGTCGAGATGGCGGGCTCGGAGCGGGAGGCGCTGGTCTTCCACCGGGGGAGCTACGCCATGGTGGCCCCTTGAGCGACGGGGCCCGGGCCCACCCCCTGCGGTGGCTCCCGCCCCTCCTGGTGGGGGCCGCCGCGGCCACCGCCGCCGAGGTGGCCATGGCCCTCCTCCTCTACGACGGTCCGGGTCTCGTCCGCTCTCTCACCACGGTCCTGGTGGTGCTCGCCTCCGCCCTGGCCATGGGGCTCTGGACGGGCCCCGCCTCCGGCGGCGCCGTGGAGGCGCTCCGCAGGCGATGGCTCCTCTGCATGGTCGCCTTCCTGGTCGCCACGCTGTACAGCGCGTCCTGGAGCGTGGTGGGCCGCCTCGGCGGGGGCGCGCTGGGCCAGGGGGTGGGGCTCGCCGCCCTGGGCGCCCTCCCCCTGTACGCCGCCGGGAGCGTCCTGGCCGGGATCGGGGCGGTGGACCGGGAGAGCCCGATGATCCCCCGCACCCTGGGAGGCCCGGTGGCCCTGGGCGCCGCACTGGGCTTCCTGGCCACCGGCCTGGCGCTGCCCCGGAGCGTCACGCCGGCCTCCCTCCTCCTCACCTGCCTCGTGCTGCTGTCGGCGGGCGGCCTGGTCTACGGCGCCGTCCTGGACCGGACGCTGCGGGTGGTGGTCCGGGCCCGTCGGAGCTCCCGCCTGGGGGAGGTGCGGGTGGAGGATCGACACCACGCCGGAGCCGGGGTCGAGCTCCGCCTCCTCCTGGAGGACGGGTGGATCCGGGCGTGGCGGGTCCTCGACGGGGACGAGCCCCCCTCCTGGGAGTCGACGGTCTGGGACGCGGTGGGCCCCGCGCCCCGGGTCCTCGTCGTGGGCGGAGGCGCCTCCACCCTCCCCCGCCGGGTGGCGCGGGTGGATCCCGGGGTGGAGGTCGAGGTGCTGGAGCGGAACCCGAGGGTCGTGGAGCTGGGCGCCGAGTTCTTCGACACCGGGCTCGCGCCGGATCCGGAGCGGGACGGGGCCGCGGCGGGCGAGGAGGCCCTCCCTGACCTCGGCGAGCGGGTGCGCGTCCGGGTGGGGAACCCCGAGGACCTCCTGACCGGGGCCGAGGGCGTCTACGACCTGGTGCTGGTGGACCTGAGGGCGCTCCGGGCCCTGGGGGGGCTGGAGGGGCTCACCCGGGCCGGGCGCGAGGCGCTGGCCGCCCGGGTGGCGCCCGAGGGCGTACTGGCGCTGGGGCCGGTGACCCACCCCGACGCCGGAGCCCGGACCCCCGACGGGTGGCACGTCCGACGGCTGGGCGCCGAGCCCTCGGGGGTGGCGGAGGTCCTCCTGGACGGGGACGTGCCCACCGAAGGGATCCTCCTGGCCTCCCGGGCGTCGTTCGACCCCCCCGCCGAGCCGGTGTCCGACCCCGAGCCGGAGGGCGCGTCCCTCGCCGGAGACGGGGCGTGATCGTCGCCCACCTCTCGGACCTCCACCTGGGGTTCCGCGCCTACGGACGGGTGGAGCGAGGGGTGGACGTCCGGGAGCGGGACGTGGCCGCCGCCTTCGACCGGGCCGTGCAGGAGGTGGTGGCCATGGCGCCCGCCGTCGTGGTCGTGTCCGGCGACGTCTTCCACCGCCCCGACCCGCCGGCGGGGGCGGTGGTGGCGCTGGCCCGGGGGCTGGAGGTCTTCCGCGCCTCGCTCCCCGACACGCCGGTGCTCATGGTGGCGGGCCCCCGCGATACCCCGCGCCGTCCCGGCGACCCCGGGGCCCTGGCGGTCCTGGACACCTTCCCCAACGTCGAGGCCGCCACGGGGCTCCCCCGGTCGCTCCTCTTCGAGGGTCTCGACCTCCACGCCAGCCTGGTCCCGTACCGGGCCACGGTGCGGGACCCGGCCCCTCTCCCGGAGCCCGACCCCCGTGTGCGGTGGAACCTCCTGGTCCTCCACGCCCGGGTGGGCGGGCCCGGCGAGGCCGGCGTCTGGGTGGACCCGGCGGACTGGGACTACGTGGCGCTGGGCGGCGAGCACCGGCACCGGCGTCTGGCGCCCCGGGTGCAGTACGCCGGCTCCCTGGAGCGGGTCTCCCTGGACCCCTGGGACGAGGCGGCGGACGAGAAGGGCTTCGTGACGGTGGACCTGGCCTCCGGCGAGTCCCGCTTCCACGCCGTGCCGGGCCGCGCCGTGGCCGCGCTGGCCCCGATCCGCCTCTCCTCCGGCGATCCCGAGCGGCTCCGCCGACGGGTGGACGAGGTCACCCGGGAGGTCCCGGGAGGCATCGACGGGAAGATCGTCCGGCTCCTCCTGGAGGGGGTGGAGCCCGAGGAGCTCCTGGCCCTCCAGGGCGAGCCGCTGGCGGAGCTCCGGCGCCGGGCGCTCCACCTGGCGGTGGAGGCGGGACGGGAGCTGCGGGTGCCCACCGAGGCGTGGATCCCGGCCGACGCCTCCGCCCGGCTCCGGGAGGCGCTCACCGCCGAGACCGCCCGGGACGGTCGCCAGGACGCCGAGGTGGACGACCTGATCCGCGCGCTGGTGCCCGAGGAGGCGGACCTGCCTCCCCGGGGCGCCCCCCTGGGGGAGCTGGAGGCCGTGGACGGCGAGGTGCCGGGCCTCGGGCGGGTGAGCACCTCCATCCCACCGGGCCTCACGGCGGTCATCGGGGGGGCGGGGCGGGGACGCCGGGCGGTGGCCACGCTCTTCCTGGACCGGGATCCCGGGGACGACCCCTCGGTCCCGGAGCCCCTCGAGGCGCTCCGGGTGGGCCTGCGGGGGGAGACGCTGGCCGGGGCGCTCCGCCAGGCCGTGGCCGCCGTGGCGTGGGTGCGGGGGCTCTCGGTGGTGGAGGAGGCGCTGGAGCGGGCCCGGGCGCTGGGCGCGGAGGACGAGGTGGACGGGGCCGACCCGCCGCCGCCGGACGGGGCGGCTTCCGGGCGCCCGGAGGGGGCGGCGGACCCGGAGCAGGTGGAGCGGGAGCTGGAGCGCGCCGCGTCCGAGCTCCAGGAGCTCCGCGCCGACGCGGTGGAGGTGGACGGCGACCTCCAGGTGGCCACCATGGACTGGCACCGGGAGCGCCAGGACGCCGAGACCACCCTCCACGCCTACCGGGACCGGGCCCGGGAGCTGAAGGCCCGGATCCGCACCATGGAGTCGGCGGGCCCCGAGGCTCCGTGCCCCACCTGCGGCCGGGTCCTGGAGAGCCACTACGACGAGGTCCTCCAGGAGCTCCGGGACGAGTGGGAGGCGGTGGTGCAGGACGGGAGCTGGTGGCGGCGGCGGTGGGAGCAGCTCGAGCTCAAGCCGGACCACCTCCGGGAGCTGGAGCAGCGCTCGCTGCGGGTCCACGCCGCGCTGGAGGCGAGCTCGGAGCGGCTGGAGCTCCTCCGGGCGCGACGGATCCAGCTCGGCGGCCGGCCGCGGCGGCCTCCGCCCCCGGCCGGCGCGGGGGCGCTGGGCTCGGTGGCCGAGGCGCTGGGGCGGGTCCGCCAGGCGCGGCTTCGGCGCGCCCGGCGGGTGGTCCTCTCCCGGGCCTCCCGCTATCTGGGGCGCATCTCCGGGGGGCGGATCCTGGCGGTGACGTGGCGGGACGGATCGGCCCAGCTCCAGGGGGACGCGGGGCCGCTCTCGCCTCTCTCGGAGGAGGACCTGGCCGCCGGCCGGCTGGCGCTCCGGCTGGCGGCGGTCTCGCTGGTGGCCGCCGGCGGGTCGGTGCTCGGGTCCCTCGTGGTGGAGGAGCCCTTCGACCGCCTGGAGGAGGAGGCGCAGGTCCGCGCCCTCCGCCTCATGCGGAAGCTCCTGTCGGAGGTGCCCCGGGTGGTCCTGGTGAGCCGGGGGGACGCGGTGGACGCCAACCCGGAGCTGTTCGACGCCATCCTGGAGGTCCGGGACGACGCCGGGAGCGGCTCGGCGGCGCTGCGGCCGGCGCCGGCGGGCTCGGGGCGCCTCCTGCTTCCCCGTGAGGAGCGGCCTCCCAGGCGCCCGGCGCGCCGCCGTTGAGCCCGGGAGGCCCCTCCCGGAACGGACGCGAGCCTCGCCCTGTACCATCCCCAGGTGCAACTTCGGAGGGGCCGTCTCCGTCCTAATGGTCGGGAGGGGGCCGATTCCGCGCAGGCTCCCGGCGGGCCGGGCCTCTCGGGTCCCGGCGAGTCAGGTGGACGAGTCAGGTGTGTGGGACATGACGATCTGGATTCCAGCCTTCGTGCTCTTCGTGGTCGGGACCGTGGGGGTCCGGCTCTGGTACCGCCGCTGGCGGGCGCGGCGGATCGCGGCCCGTCGCCGGGTGGAGAAGCCGAACTCCCACTACTCCTCCGAGGGCGTGCGGAACCAGGAGGACCGGGAGCGCTGGGGCCGCATCAACGTGCGGCGGCTCCACCCCCTCAACCGGGACGAGGTCCAGCGCCTGCTGGACGTGGTGGACGACGAGGGCGTCGAGGCCCTCTCCTCCCGGGACCGGCTCTTCCTGGACAACATGACCATCCCCCGCATGGGCTGAGGGGTGGTGCCCCCCTCGGTCGGGCCCGCCTCGACGGCCCCGGCCCTCACCCCGTCTGGGGCCGCCCCCAGAGCCATGCCGCGCCCCGCACGCCGCTGGAGTCCCCGTGGCGGTTCCGGACCACCCGCGTGCCCGGCCGGTCGGTGAAGACCCACGGCTCCATGGCGGCCCGCGCCGCCTCGGCCAGGCCGGGGAGGTTGGACATCCCGCCGCCGAGCACCACCACCTCCGGGTCCAGGACGTTCACCACGGTGGCCAGGCTCCGGCCCAGACGGTCCACGTAGCGCTCCAGGGTGGCGCGGGCCGCCGGGTCGCCGGCGGCGGCCGCCGCCTCGATCTCCTCGGGGGCGCGGTCCTGGCCGGTCACCTCCCGGTGGTCCCGGGCCATGCCCGGACCCGAGAGCCAGGTCTCGATGCAGCCCCGCCGTCCACACCAGCACGTCGGGCCGGGCCGCTCGTCGTCGCCCGGGCTCGGGAGGGGGTTGTGGCCCCACTCCCCGGCGATGCCCAGGGCGCCTTCGAGGAGCCGACCCCGGACCACGACGCCGCCACCGACCCCGGTGCCCAGGATGACGCCGAAGACCGGGTCGGCCCCCGCGGCGGCGCCGTCCGTGGCCTCCGAGATCGCGAAGCAGTCGGCGTCGTTCCGGAGCCGGACGGGACGGCCGAGGCGTCGGGTGAGGTCCCGGTCGAGGGCGTGGCCGATGAGCGCCGTGGAGTTGGCGTTCTTCACGAGCCCCGTGGCCGGGGAGATCGTTCCCGGGATCCCGACGCCCACCCGGCCCGGCCCCCCCGCGGCCTTCTCCACCCGTTCCACCAGCCCCGCCACCGCCGCCACGGTGGCCTCGTAGCCGTGGGTCGGGGTGGGGGTCCGCTCCCGGGCCAGCTCCCGGCCGTCGGCTCCCAGGACCAGGGCCTCGATCTTGGTGCCCCCCAGGTCCACGCCGGTCCGGCGGCCCGGGTCGGGGCCCGGCGCCGGGCTCGGCTCGGAGCCCGCCCGGGGGACGCCCGTCACCCCCGGCCCTCGGCCTCCGGGTCCTCCCCGTCCCCCCCCTCGCCGCCGGCTGCCGTCGCCGTCCGGGCCCGGGCCCGCGCCCGGAGCTCCGCCGCGTGGTAGTGTTCCCAGAGCTCCTCCGGGCGGTTGGCCCAGAGCTCCACGTAGCCGCAGGAGCCGCACACGGAGGCGTGCACCCCGGTGCTCACCGCCCGGTCGAGGGGCCCGTGGTCCGGGTGGGCCCGGACCCCCACGATCATCTTCCCGGCGCTCTCGGCGGAGGCCATGTACGCTCCGTCCATGACGCGGTCCGACGCGCACTTCGGGCAGCGATGATAGCTCACGCTCCCTCCCCGTCCAGCGCCGCGACGGCCTGGATCTCCACCAGGAAGCCCCGGGGGAGCGTGCCCACGGGGATCACCGCCCGGGCCGGTCGGTGGTCGCCCAGGACCTCGGCGAAGGCCTCGTTCACCGCCGGCCATCCGCCTTCCTCGCAGATGTAGAGGGTGACCTGGAGCGCCCGGTGCAGCCCGGAGCCCGCCGCCCGGAGGACGGCGTCCACGTTGGCCAGGGTGCGGCGGGTCTGGGCGCCGATGTCCGGGGGCGGCGGACGGTCCGGATCGGCGGGGTCGATGGCGAGCTGGCCGGAGACCCAGACGGTGTCGCCGTGGACGATGGCCTGGCTGTAGTGACCCCGGGGGATCGGGGCGTCGTCGGTGCGTACCGGTCGCATGCGAGGGTGGGGTGGAGAGGGGGCGGACCCGGGCCCTCGGGCCCGGAAGGGAAGCTCCTCCCCACCTTGCCCGCCCCCGGCTCCTCCGGCAAGGGGGTGCGCAGGGGCGCGACCGCCCGTCATACCCTAGCTTCCCGGCCATGGAAATCCACGTGCTCTCCGGCGCGGACGTGCGCGCCGCCATGGACATGTCCGGGGCCATCGAGGCCGTCCGGGACGCCTTCGTCTCCCTCTCCTCCGGCGAGGCCGTGGTGCCCCTGCGCACCCACCTCGAGATGGACGCCGGGATCAGCCTCTACATGCCGGCCTGGCTGCCGGGCGCCGGGACGACCGGGGCCAAGGTGGTCTCGGTCCACCCGGGGAACCGGGAGCGGGGCCTTCCCTCCATCCATGCCGCGGTCCTTCTCCTGGATCCGGAGACGGGTCGGCCCCTGGCCCTCATGGACGGGACGTGGCTCACGGCGCTGCGCACCGGGGCCGCCGGCGGCGTGGCGGCGGATCTGCTGGCCCGGCCCGACGCCCGGGTGGCCGCCGTGTTCGGCGCCGGCGCCCAGGCCCGCACCCAGCTCCAGGCCCTCCGGGAGGTACGGGAGCTGACGGAGGTGCGCATCGTGTCCCGCACCGGCGCCTCGGCCCGGGCGTGGGCCGGCGAGCTCGAGGGCATCGACGTCCGGGTCGAGGAGGACCCGGCGCGGGCGCTGGTGGGCGCCGACGTGGTGGTGGCCGCCACCGACAGCGCCTCGCCGGTCTTCCCCGGGGCGGCGGTGGAGGAGGGCGCCCACGTCACCGGCGTGGGGTCGTACACGCCGGAGATGCGGGAGGTGGACGCCGACCTCGTCCGCCGCGCCCGGGTCTTCGTCGACCAGCGGGAGGGCGCGCTCACCGAGGCTGGCGACCTGGCCGGTCCCATCGCCGACGGCGTCGTGGGCGAGGACGTGGTGGCCGGGGAGCTGGGAGAGGTGGCGGCGGGCCTCGTTCCGGGGCGTCGGGACGCCCGGGAGATCACCTTCTTCAAGTCCGTGGGGAACGCCGTGCAGGACATGGCGGTGGCCCACCGGGTCCTCCTCCGGGCCCGGGAGCGGGGGCTGGGCTCGGTGGTCGAGCTCTAGGGGTCGGGCGCCAGGACGCGCAGGCGTCCCGGGAGGACCTCCAGGCGGATCCGGTGGGCGCCGGTGCTGAGGATCTCCCCGTCCACGTGGGCCGGGAGATCGCCTCCGGCCCGGAGCTCCACCTCGCGGCCCCGGAGCCGCCGAACGCCCGGGGCCTCCGGGACGCCCCCCTTCAGGGAGCCCGAGAGGAAGCCCAGGAGGCGGCGACGGGAGACGGCCTCCACCACGAGCACGTCCAGGGCGCCGTCGTCCACGGCGGCGCCCGGACAGAGCTGGAAGCCTCCTCCGTGCCGGGGGCCGTTGGAGACCGTCACCATGCACGCCGGCCCCTCGAAGCCGTCCCGCCCGTCCACCCGGACCTCGACGGACGGGGTGCGGAGGAGCGCCAGCTCCCACAGGAGCGCCGTGCCGTAGAGGGCCGGCCCCGTGAGGCGGGGGATGGACCGGGCGCGGAGCGCCACCCGGGCGTCGAAGCCCGCGCCCACCCCGTTGGCGAAGAAGCGGGCCTCCCCACCGCCGGTCTCCACCCGCCCGGCGTCCACGGGACGCGGTCGGGCCCCGGCCAGGGTCCGGGCGGCCTCGAGGGGGTCGGCGGGGAGGCCGAGGGCGGCGGCGAAGTCGTTGCCGCTCCCCAGAGGAAGGACCGCCAGGGAAGGCGGGGGCGCGGTCCCGGCCGCCTCGAGGAGGCCGGCCACCACCTCGTGCACCGTCCCGTCCCCGCCCACGGCGGCCACGGCGGGCCGGCGCTGCGCCACGGCCTCCGCGGCGAGCTCCCGGGCGTGCCCGGGAGCCCGGGTGACGACCGTCTCCACGTCCATGCCCGCGGCCCGCAGCTCCGCCTCCACGGCGGGCCAGCCCCGGGCGGCACGGCCCGAGCCCGCGGTGGGGTTCACCACGGCGTACAGCGGGGCGGGGGGGGGGACGCCGGATTCCGTCGGCGCGGGGCGGTCGGCGGCGGGCACGGGCCTCAGTCCGTCGGGTCCGGGGCGCTCCGGAAGAGGTGGGGGGCGTGCTTCTGGCGGACCATGAGCAGCACGCCGCCCTCCTCCTCGGGGTCGTCCCCGTGGACGCGGCCGTCGGCCACCACGGGCCGGACCACGTACGCTCCCCGGGCCGTGTGGACGGTGCGGGCGGCGGCCCGGGGGTAGAGGTCCTGGACGTCGGAGACCCGGGCCATGGCGAAGTCCCGGGCGATCTCTCCCAGGAGCTCCCGGAGCCGGGTGGTCTCGGGGTCCGACCCCACCAGGCGCGAGAACGCCGAGTTGGCGTGGACCGGGCGGCCCGCCACGTCGCAGAGGAGGAGCGCCTCGGGAAGCTCGTCCACCATCGTGCGGAGGGGCTGGCCCCGGCTCCGCATGGCGAGCCAGACCTCCAGGCCCGCCTTGAGCGCGGGCAGGACGGCGTGCACCCGCCGCAGACGCCGGGCGATGACGGCCTCGTCCTCCGGCTTGCGGAGGTCGAAGAAGGCCAGGGAGACGAACTCCCCGAACTCGCTTCCCACCTGGGCGCCCACGTAGTTCACGACGCCCCGGGGCTCCAGGTAGTCCAGGTAGTAGGAGCTGCGGCGCTTCCAGTCGTCTCCCAGTAGCCGCCGGAAGCTGGCGACCAACTCCTCGCCGGGGCCCACCCGCTGGGTGGCCCACGGGTCCAGGGACCGGTATCCGCCCTGGCGGTAGGCGTCCCGGGCGTCGAGGAGCTCCTGGGAGAGGGGGTCCAACCGGGTGGGGCTGCGGTCCGAGATCCGGAAGAACGCGGCGTCGGACCCGACCCATCGCCGGAGGGTGCGGTTGACCTCGTCCCGCCAGGAGTCGGTGAGCTCCCCCTCCTTCCCCAGCGGGGAGAGGAGCGTCTCCAGCGTGCGCCGGAGGAGCGGGTCGCTCACCGGGCGGCTTCCGCCAGGAGGTCGAGCGTCCGGTCCAGCTCGTCCCGGGGGGTGGCCAGGTTGGGCGAGAGCCGGAGGGTGTCCAGCGGGGGGGCGAAGGCCCGCACGACCACGCCGTGCTCCTCCAGGAGCCGGCGACCGAGCTCCGGGGCCCGCCGGCCCCGCACCCTCACGGCCACGATGGCCGAGCCGTCCCCCCACGCGGCCGGGGAGGCCCACTCGAGCCCGGCCTCGGCGGCGACCCGCTCGCGGAGGCGGGCCCGGGTGGCCCGGTGGCGCCGCTCCCGCTCGCCCTCGCCCAGGGCGGCCTGGAAGGCCACGGCGTCGCCCAGGGCCACCACCGCCGGCCACGCCCGGGTCGAGTAGTCCTCGTACCGCCGCGCGCTGGGATCCAGACCCTGGCCGCTGCGATGCCACATGGGCGGGAGCGCCGCCCGCAGCTCGGGGCGGACCCAGAACAGCCCCAGCCCCTTGGGGGACTGGACCCACTTGTGGGGGCTCATGGCGTAGGCGTCGACCCCCGAGGTCGCCAGCTCCACGGGAATCATCGCGGCGGACTGGGCGCCGTCCACGAGCACCCAGCGGACGCCGTGCTCCCGGGCCATGGCGGCCAGGGCCGGGAGGGGATGGCGGAGGCCGACCTGGTTGTCCACGTGGGGCACCACCAGCACCCGCGTCCGGGGCGAGAGCGCCTCCCGGTGGAGCGCCACCACCTCGTCCGCGGAGAGCTCCGGGGCTCGCTCCACGGGGAAGTCGAAGCGGCGCACGGTGAAGCCCCGACGGGGCGCCATGCGCTCCCACGGGACCGAGGCGCCGGCGTGGTTCAGCGAGCTGAAGAGGACCTCGTCCCCGTCGTCGAGGGGGAGGCCGTGGGCGAGGACGTTGAAGCCCTCGGTGGTGTTGTGGGTGATGGCCAGGTCGTCGGGCTCGGCGCCCAGGAGGCGGGCGGCCCCGGCCCGGGTCTCCTCGGTGACCTCCCGCCACGGCGCGCCCCAAACGTAGAGGGAGGGGTGGCGCTCGCAGAGCTCGAGGTACCCGGCGTGGGCCTCGTGGACCGGGCGGGGGACCGTGCCGATGGAGGCGTGGTTCAGGTAGGTCAGGCCCGGGTCCAGGAGGTACTCCTCCCGGAGGCGCCGGACCGAGGCTTCGTCGTCCGCGCGAAAGCCCACGCGCCCCGGCGTCGTCACCAGGGCGGCCCGGGCGGCCTCCACCCGGGTCAGCGCCGGCCCCGCCACCGCAGTGGCGAGGAGGCCCCGGAGGAAGGTGCGCCGGTCCGCCATCGC
>CAZMTA010000007.1:90396-132926 GCA_964569085.1 uncultured Gemmatimonadaceae bacterium
CCTACGACCCCAGCTCGGTCCAGGCCTGGGCCCGTTCCTGGTGGACCGCCAGGGCGTCCCCGTCGCCGCGCTGGGCGGCCACCTGGGCCAGCGCGAGGTGCGCCCAGGCGTAGTAGTTGGGGATGCCGATGGTGGCCTGGTCCGGCCAGTGGCCCCAGGCGTCGGGGATCTCGCTCCGGTGGACGAAGACCTCCTCCACCAGGGTGCGGGTCCGGGCCACGTCCACCCAGGGGCCGGTCACGCTCCGGTACGGCGAGCCGGCGTTGACCGGGGCCACGCCCTCCACGACCTCCTCGGGCTCGCCGTCGACCAGCTTGAAGGCGAGGCCCTGTCGGACCAGGTACCGGTCCAGCCCCATGGAGGCCGCCGCGTTCCCGCTGGAGGCGAAGTAGACGGGGCGGTCCCCCAGGGACGCGTTGATGAGGGTCAGCGCGTACTGCTGCCACGGGTAGAGGAGCTGCCCCGCCTGGAGGGTGGCCTGGACGTTTCCGAGCTGGAGCGTCTGGCTCCGGTCGAGCTGGCTGTAGCTCCGGGCCACCCGGTCGATGGTGGCGTCGTCCAGGGGGATGATCGAGCGCGTCGGAGGCGTCACAGGAGCGTCCACGATCAGGGGGACGGCGCCCTCGGGCACCGCCGCGGAATCGGGGACGTAGACGGCGCGGGCGTCCTCGGGCGGCACGTACCGTCGCTGGCAGAGGATCCGGGTGGGATCGTCGGCCGCGGAGGTGCCGTCGGGGCAGGGGGCGGTCAGCTCCCGGAGCTGCTTCGTGTACCACGGGGTGTTCAGGTAGGAGGTCACGATGACCGTGACGTCCTTTCGGATGTTCTCCACCTCCTGGGCGTACCAGAGCGGGAACGTGTCGTTGTCCCCGTTGGTGAAGAGGACGCCGTAGGGCTCCACGCTCATGAGGAGGTTGTACGCCCAGTCCCGGGCGGCGTAGTCGTAGGACCGCGTCGCCCAGCTCCAGTTGAGGACCAGGGGGAGGAGGGCGAGGCCCATGATGGGGCTCGCCTTGGCCAGGCCCACCCGGAACTCCTCGGCCACCTCGCGCCAGAGCGCGGCGATGCCGACGCCGGCCCAGAGCCCCCACACCGAGAAGCTCACGATGAAGAAGTAGTCGCGCTCCCGGACCTCGTGCAGGCCGCGGTCGTCCACCGGGGCCTGGAGCGAGTAGCCGTACTTGAAGTTCAGGTAGTAGACCAGCGCCACGGAGAGCGTGCCGAAGAGGACGGCCACGTACCAGAAGCTGGCCTTGTCCCGGCGGAAGTGCTCCAGGGCTCCCCACACGCCGAGCCCCGTGAAGAGCATGGTGAAGGGGAGGCGCAGGTTGGCGAAGACCGTGTTGTCCCCGTCCAGCGCTCGGGACCACTGCCAGTCGAAGTACTGGAGGTAGTTGGCGAACTGGGCCGTGAGGTCGGCCTGCCGGGGGACCAGCGGCGGCTTGTCGTACTGGCTGCGGTTCAGGGCCTCGGCGAGGGCCACGCACCCCGCTTTCCCGTAGGTCACGACCGCACCCAGCGCCGAGCCCAGGTCGGGGCAGGTGGGCGCCGCCTCGTTGATGACCGGCTGGAGCCCGGCCCGCAGCGGGAGGAAGAGGTGGATGGAGAGGCCCAGGAGCCCCACCACCGCCGCGGCGCCGTACAGCTTCCAGTTCAGCAGGGTCCGGGGGTGGACCAGGAGGATGAAGATCCCGATGGCCGGCGCGGCCAGGAAGGCCATGAGGTGGTTCCCGACGGAGAGCGCCAGGATGAACACCATGAGGACGAGGAGGTTGTCGTCCTTGCCCTTGCCCAGGTTCTCCTGCCAGCGGAAGGCCAGCCAGGTCAGGAGCGCGATGGTGAGGAGGGAGACCGTGTAGACCTTCTCGTTCACGTTGGACTGGTTCCACACCGTGAAGGCCGTGGCGCTCACCAGCACCGCCGCCGCGGCGCCGGCCAGGCGGAAGCGGCGGTCCTCGGAGAAGAAGCGCAGGATGTGGTGGACCACCAGGAACCAGAGGCCGTGGGCCGCCGCGCTCACGAAGGCGCTGAAGAGGTTGACCCGCACGGCCACGTCCAGGCCCAGGGGGGCCAGGAGGAGGGACCACGCCTTGGCCAGGACCACGAAGAGCGGGTTCCCGGGCGGGTGGGGGATCCCCATGATGTGCGCCGTCGCGATGTACTCGCTGGCGTCCCAGAACGCGGTGGTGGGAGCCAGCGTCACCGCGTAGAGCACGAAGACGGCGAGGCCGGCGAGGGCCGCGGCACCGTAGGGCGGACGGAACTCGTCCGGGGCGGGTGCGGTGGCCTCCGGCGTCTTGTTCGGGGAGGGGTCGCGGGGCATGTCTTGGGCTGGTCTCCGGGCGGGCGGGGCACGAAGGCTGAAAGATAACGACCCGGCGGCCCTGCCGAACCTCGCGGCCGGGCGGCCACGGGGGGCCGGGGCAGCCGGGTCGCCGGCGGAGGGGTGGTCAGCCGCTCCCGCCATCCTCCGGCGTCAGGTGCAGGCACCCCCAGGCGTCCACCTCCACGATCCACTCCGGCGGAACCCACGTCGTCGCGCTGTACTCCTGCACGACCAGGGGCCCGGGAAGGCGGTGGCCGGCGCGCAGCGCCTCGCGTCGGACCGCACGGCCCTCCAGCTCGACGCCTCCGTGGCGGACGCGGATCGGGCGCGTCTCGGGAGGCGCCTCGGCCGCCGCAAGTCGGGGCGCCGCCACCTCCGCCGCCGGGGCGGTCACCACGACCCGCACCGTGACGGCCTCCACCGGGGTCGCGTCCCTCCGGTAGCCGTAGCGCTCCTCGTGGGCGCTGTGGAAGGCGTCCCGCCAGCCCTCCTCCGCCACCGGGAGCTCGAAGCTCTGGCCCCGGTAACGGGCGTCCACGGTGCGGCGGGCGGTGAGGGACCCGGGGTCCGCCCCCTCCGCCTCCATCCCCCGGCGCGCCTCCTCCTCCAGGGCGTCCAGCGCGGAGGCGACGGCATCGTCGGCTCCGGCGTCCTCCCCGGACACCAGGACGGTGCGGGAGGCCTCCCGGGTCACCGGCGAGGCGAGCATGCCCCACGCCGAGAGGAGGCCGGGGTCCGGGGGGACCAGCGCCCGGGCGGCGCCGAGGCGCCCCGTTAGCTCCGCCACGTGGAGGGCGCCGGCGCCGCCGAAGGCCACGACGCAGAAGCCGGCGGGGTCGTAGCCCCGCTCCACGGAGATCACGCGCAGGGCGCGCTCCATGGCGGTGTCGGCCACGGCGAGCACCCCCTCGGCCGCCGCGTCGACGGAAGTCCCCAGCTCCTCGGCCAGCGCCTCCATGGGCGCCCGCACCGCGTCCCGGTCCAGCGCCCGGTCCCCGCCCAGGAAGCCGTCGGCGGGGAGCCGCCCCAGCCAGACGTGGGCGTCGGTCACGGTGACGCCGGTGCCGCCCCGGCCGTAGCAGACCGGGCCCGGGTCCGCGCCGGCGGACTGGGGTCCGACCCGGAGCGCGCCCCCGGCGTCGGCCCGGGCCAGGGAGCCTCCGCCGGCGCCCACGGTGTGGATGTCCAGGACGGGCACGGCCACGGGCTGGCCCCCGATCTCGAACTCCCGGGTGCGCAGCGGCTCGCCGGGGCAGAGGGAGACGTCGGTGGACGTGCCCCCCATGTCGAAGGTGAGCACCTGGTCGTGGCCCGCACGGCGGGCCCAGGTCAGGGCGCCCACCACGCCCCCGGCCGGCCCGGACAGCACGGTGTGCACCGGCTCCCGGCGGGCTCGCTCCACCGGGAGGGCCCCTCCGTTGGAGCCCATGATCGTGACCCGGCGGGCTCCGGCCTCCCGGGCCAGGCGACCCAGGTAGCGGTCCATCACCGGGGCCACGTAGGCGTTCACGACGGTCGTGGAGGTCCGCTCGTACTCGCGGAACTCGGGCAGGAGACGCGACGAGACCGAGAGAGGGAGCCCCAGCTCCTCCAGCGCGCCGGCCACCGCTTCCTCGTGGCCGGCGTCGGCGTAGGCGTGGAGGAGGCAGACCGCCACGGACTCGGGCTCGGCGGCGGCCACGCGGGCGGCCAGCTCCGACAGCTCCTCCGGGTCGAGGGGCTCCACCTCCTCGCCGTCGGGCCCCAGGCGCCCGGCCACCCCGAGGCGGTCGTCCCGGGCGACCAGGGGCGGGGGGCGGTGCCCCACGAGGGCATAGAGCTGCGGACGGTTCTGCCGCCCGATCTCGATGACGTCCTCGAAGCCCCGGTTGGTCACCAGGGCCACCCGGGCGCCCCGCCGCTCCAGCAGGGCGTTGGTGGCCACGGTGGAGCCGTGGAGGAGCAGGTGCTCCCGCCCCCGGCCCAGGAGCTCGGCCAGCCCGTCCAGCACGGCCTGCGCGGGATCGGCGGGGGTGGAGGGCACCTTGAGCGTCTCCACCCGACCGTCCCGGAGGAGGACCAGGTCCGTGAAGGTCCCGCCGGTGTCCACGGCCACCAGCGGCGTTGACGCCTCCGCGCCCCGCGCGGAAGTTGGGTCGCTCATGTCCGGTCCCTCCTCTCCGTGAGCTCCATGCAGCTTCGTCCCTCCTTCGACGACTTCCGCGACCACGCGCGCTCCGCGGGAATCGTGCCCGTGTGGCGCGAGTTCCTGTTCGACGTGGACACCCCGGTCACGGCGTACGCGAAGCTCGCGCGGCCGCCCTTCGGGTTCCTCCTGGAGTCGGTGGTGGGGGGTGAACAGTGGGCCCGCTACTCCTTCGTGGGAAGCCGTCCCCGGGCCGCGTGGCGGCTCCGGGAGGGGCGCGTCTCGTGGTGGACGCCCGACGAGGGCTGGGCGGAGGTCGACACCGACGACCCCCTGGCGGACCTGGACCGGCGCCTCCAGGAGCGGGAGCCGGCCCGGGTCCCCGGGCTGCCCCGATTCTGGGGCGGCGCGGTAGGGTACTTCGGGTACGACGTCGTCCGCCAGGTGGAGGACCTGCCCGATCCCCCCGAGGACGATCTCGGCCTTCCCGACGGGGTCTTCCTCTTCACCGACATGGTCCTGGCCATCGACAACCTGAAGGGCCGGGCCATGGCCATCGCGGCCGTCCCGGTGGACGGGGCGGGGGACGACGAGGCGCTCCGGCGCCTCTACGACGAGGCCGCGGAGCGCACCCGGGGCCTGGTGTCGGAGCTGGCCGAGGCCGAGCCGCCCCGGCCCCTGGCGCTGGCGTCGGAGCCGGAGCGGGATCCGGACTTCACCAGCCCCACGTCCCGGGAGGAGTACCGGGCCGGGGTCGAGCGGATCCGCGAGTACATCCGCGCCGGGGACGCCTTCCAGGTCGTGCTGAGCCAGCGCCTGGGCGTGGAGCTGGACGCGGCCCCCTTCGACCTCTACCGGGCGCTCCGCACCCTGAACCCCTCGCCGTACCTCTACTTCCTGGAGGTGGACGGGGTGACGCTGGTGGGGAGCTCGCCGGAGGTGCTGGTGCGGGTCGAGGACGACGTGGTGACCGTCCGCCCCATCGCCGGAACCCGTCCCCGGGGCGCCGACGCCGAAGCCGACCGCCGTCTGGCCGAGGAGCTGGCCGCCGATGAGAAGGAGCTGGCCGAGCACCGCATGCTGGTGGACCTGGGGCGCAACGACGTGGGGCGCGTGGCGGAGTACGGCACGGTCCACGTGCCCGACCTCATGGTGGTGGAGCGCTACTCCCACGTCATGCACCTGGTGAGCCAGGTGGAGGGCCGGCTGAAGAGGGGCCTCAGCGCCGTGGACGTGTTCAAGGCCTGCTTCCCCGCCGGCACCGTCTCGGGCGCCCCCAAGGTCCGGGCCATGGAGATCATCGACGAGCTGGAGCCGGTGCGCCGCGGGCCCTACGCGGGCTCGGTGGGCTACTTCCACTACGGCGGCCGGAGCATGGACACCGCCATCACCATCCGGACGGTGCTGGTCACGGGGGGGCGGGCCTTCGTCCAGGCGGGGGCCGGGATCGTGGCCGACTCGGACCCCGAGCTGGAGTACGAGGAAACGCTCAACAAGGCCCGGGCGCTCCTGCGCGCCGCGGCCATGGTGGGAGGAGCCGGCTAGCCGAGCTTCCCGTAGAGCCGCACCAGCGCCCGGATCCCCTTGTCGAAGTTCTCCAGGGGGAACCACTCGTTGGGCGCGTGGAGGTTGCAGCCGGGGAGCGCGAAGCCCACCAGGAGCGCCGAGGCGTCGAGCTTCTCCTCGAAGTCGCCCACGATGGGGATGGAGCCGCCCTCGCCCTGGAGGACGGGCCGGGTGCCGAAGGCCTCCTCCAGCGCCTCGGAGGCGGCGTCCACGAGCCGGCCGTCCACGTCGGCCTTCCAGGGCCGCCCGCCGTGGAGCTCCTTCACCTCCACGGTCACGCCCTCGGGCGCCACCTTCTCCACGTGGGCGCGGACGAGGCGGGCCACCTCCTTCGGGTCCTGGTCCGGCACCAGCCGGAAGCTGACCTTGGCCATGGCCTTGTTGGGGAGGACGGTCTTGGCGCCCTCGCCGGTGTAGCCGCACAGGATCCCGTTCACGTCGCAGGTCGGGCGGATCCAGAGGCGCTCCAGCGTGGAGAAGCCCTCCTCGCCGGACAGCGCCCCGACCTCCAGGCCCTCCCGGTACCGCTCCTCGTCGAAGGGGAGGGAGCGGATGCGCTCCCGGGTCTCCTCGTCCCAGTCGGCGACGGCGTCGTAGAACCCGTCCACGGCCACCCGGCCCTTCTCGTCGTGGAGGGAGGCCAGGATGGCCCCCAGGGCGTTCCCCGGGTTGGCCACGGTCCCGCCGAACTGCCCGGAGTGGAGGTCGGAGCGGGCGCCCTTCACGTGGATCTCCAGGTACGCCAGCCCCCGGAGGGAGAAGAGGATGGAGGGCATCCCCTCGGCGAACATGTTCGAGTCGGAGATCACCACGTGGTCGCACGCCAGCATGTCGGCGTGGTTCTCCACGAAGGGCACCAGGTTCTCCGAGCCCACCTCCTCCTCGCCCTCGGCCAGGACGATGACGTTCACCGGGAGGGAGCCGCTGGTGGCCAGGTGGGCCTCCAGCGCCTTCACGTGCATGTAGAGCTGGCCCTTGTCGTCGGCGGAGCCCCGGGCGTAGACCCGGCCGTCCCGCTCGGTGGGCTCGAAGGGCGGGGACTCCCACTCGTCCAGGGGCTCGGGCGGCTGGACGTCGTAGTGCCCGTAGATCAGGATCGTCGGAGCGTCCTCCCCGGCCTCGTCCCACCGTCCCACCACCACCGGGTGGCCCGGGGTGTCGTGGATGCTGACCTGGAGGCCCGCGTCGGACAGGCGGTCACCCAGCCATTCCGCGGCGGCGCGGGTGTCGGCGTCGTGCTCGGACTTGGCCGAGACCGACGGGATGCGCAGGAAGTCGTACATCTCGGACCGGAAGCGGTCGAGATGGGCGTCGACGAAGCTCAGGGCGTCGGACATGGCGGACTCGATCTGTTGGGGGCGCGGGCCGGAGGCGCGGCGCGGCGGCGGTCGGGGCCGCGGGGGCCGGGAGGGTGAAGGTCCCGGCGGGTCAGACCATGCTGCGGACGCCCCAGCGGTAGAGGAACACGCAGAGAAGCCCGAGGGCGAAGGCGCCGGCCATCCCGCCCAGGCTGAGGGACAGGGGCTCGTACAGGTGGAAGATCCCCACGCCGAGCATGCCGCCGATGAGCGCGCCGAACGCGCCCAGGGCCATGATGACGGGGGTGTGCCCGGGCGTCTCCTCGGGCCGCTTGATGACGGCCTTCATGACGAGGCCGAGGGCGGCGCCCATGACGATCCAGATGCCGATGCCGATCCAATTCTGCATAATTCGATGATGCCCCTGGACTACGGGGGCGGCTCTGAGGGGTCTCGCGCGAACGAGAAAATGTAACCCGAGCGCCGAAACGAGGGCCAGGGCCATCGAGGCGCCGGGCCGACAGGGGGAGGGGGTCCGCCGTGGACGACGGCATCATCGATTTCACCCAGTACCTGGAGCGCAGGCGGGACGCGGAGGGGCCGCGCCCCGGGGGCGCCTTCGCCCTCTGGGGCGCCGACGGGGAGCGCTCCCGCTTCGCCCTCCCGGTCTGGCGGGTGGTCTATCTGGCCGGCGGGCAGCGGGGGGGCATCCTCCGCCGGGAGGAGGGCGCCGGCGCCCCCGGAGCCCTGGAGCCCTTCGTGGTCCTGGACCTCCACCGCGACCCCGCGGACCTGGACTTCTCCCCGTCGCTGGTGGACGGGCTGGGGGCGGCCCGGGCCCCGGCGCTGACGGAGGGCGAGGAGGGCGGGCTGGCCATCCTGCTCGGCGAGGACGAGACGAGCCGGTGGTACCTGGTGGTGGAGTCCGACGAGCCGGTGGGGCTGGCCGCCCGGGAGCGCGAGGACATCCTCTTCCTGGCCGGCGAGTGCGCCGGGCTCCTCTTCCTGAGGAACCTGGCGGGGAGCGTCGGGGAGCCCGACGACTAGGAGCGCCCCGGCCGGGGCGGGGGGGCGACGGGCGAGGGCGGCCTAGTCCCGGCCCATCCGCCGCTTCAGCTCCTCCAGGCGGACGTCCACGTCCACCTCGGGCTCGTCGTCCGCGGCGAGCCCGGCGTCGAAGTCGCCCCCCCCGCCCAGCTCCAGGTCGTCCAGGGACTCGGCGGCGCGGGCCCGGGCGTCCTCGTCCCCGATCTTCTCGGCCATGCGGTCCAGCTCGGCGAAGAGGTCGTCGGCCGCGCCCAGCGTCTCCCGGGCACCGGAGCGGCCGGCGGTGGCGGCCAGGGAGGCCCGCTTGGCGGTGGCCTCCTTCACCTTGGCCATCATCTCCTGGTACTCCGCGGTCCGGAAGTCCAGCTCCTCCTTCAGGGCCAGGGCCTTCCGCTCCAGGAGCTGGGCGCGCTCGCCGTGCTTGGCCGCGTACTCCCCGGCCACCCGTGCCGTCTCCTCGTCCCCGATGTCCGAGGCCATCTTCCCCCGGCGGCGGGCGGTGGCCGCCTCCTTCTTCTCGGCCTCGGCCTCCCTGAGCGCGGTCCGGATGTCCTCCTCGAGGCGGCCCAGGCGGACCTTGGCGTCGGTGAGCTCCGAGCGCATGCCTCGGAGCAGGGTGTCCACGGCCTCCGGGACCTGATCCCGGTTGAGCTCCTCGTGGAAGTTGTCGACGGCCTCGCGGAAGGCCCTGCGGAGCTTCTCGAACATGGTCCGTGCGGTGAGGGGGGAGGAGGACGGTGGAGGGCCGGTGCCTCCGGCCCGGGCGTCCCGTCGGTCAACGATATCTCCCCGGCCGCGACCGCGCAGCCGGGAGGAGAACGAAGAACGCCGGGTGCGGGTCGGCTGGACCCACACCCGGCGTACGTGCCGCTCGGGCGAACCCTTCGGCCCTCGCCGGGAGGCGAGGACGGACCGGCCTCAGTTCAGGAAGGGCTCGATGCGCTGGGCGAAGGAGTTGCGCGCCCGGTGGAGGCGGCTCTTCACGGTGCCGAGGTTCACCCCGGTGATCTCCGAGATCTCCTCGTAGCTCTTCCCCTCCAGCTCACGGAGGCGGAAGACCAGCTGGTGGTGCTCCGGGAGCTCCTTGACGGTGTCCTCCACGAGACGCTTGAGGAAGCGCTTCCGGTAGAGGTCGTCGGGGCGGAGGTTCAGGTCCTCGAACTGGAGCGGACGGTGATCGTCCTCCCAGTTGTTGGTCAGCTTCTGGAAGAGCACCAGCGGGCTGCGGGAGCGGTTGCGCAGCTCGTTCTTGGAGAGGTTGCTGGCGATGGTGTAGACCCACGTGGAGAACTTCTTCGTGGTGTCGAACCGATGGAGGTGGCGCGTGACGCGGATGAACGCCTCCTGCACCAGATCCTGGGCCCGGTCCGAGTCCCCGGTCTTTCGGGTGATGAAGTGGACCAGCCGATCCCGGTAGCGGTCGTAGAGCTCCTGGAACGCGCCCGGCCGCCCGTCCAGGTGGGCGGTCACCAGCTCCTCGTCCGTCAGGTCGTCCAGCGGACGGGAGTGGAGGAGCGCGGTGGCCTTCTCTGGGTTGGCGTTGACCATGGGAAATCCGTTGCGGAGCGGAACGATCGCGTCGGTGCCCCGGAAGGAGGAGAAAAAATCACCCCTCCGAAGGGGGCACGGGCTTCCACTCCTTATCTGGAATCATTTTCGATTGGACCTTGAAAGGTAACCGAGTCCGGCCCGAGTTCAAGGCTTGTACAATCGTTGTACGGGACTTCTACTTGTTCAAATCTAGGAGTCCTGGAGGGACCCCGCCATCGGTAGTATCCCGGACGACGCGTGCCGGGCTCAGACCGGGCGGTTCTCCAGCCCCACCAGGACGCCCCCCTCCGACACGCCGTCGAAGAGCGCCGCCTCGGGCGGGGGAACGCGATCGCGGGAGGCCAGGGCCTCGTCGGCGGCGGCGTCCATCTCCGCCGTCACCTCGGCCTCGACCTCCTCGAGCCGCGCCTCCGGGACGCCCTCCTGCAATAACCAGGCCTCGAACAGCCCGACCGGGTCCCTCCGGCCCCAGCTCTCGAAGAGCTCCGAGGGGAAGGTCTCCCTCGCTTCGCGCTCGTCGTGGGTGGCGTGGCCGCCCATGCGGAACGTCTCGGCCACCAGCATCGCCGGCCCTTCCCCCCGGCGGCAGCGGTCCACCGCCAGCTTCGTGGCGGCGTACACGTCCAGGATGTTGTTGCCGTCGCACACCTCGGTGGGGATCCCGTACATGTCCCCCCAGCGACGCAGGTCGCCGGCGGAGTGCTGGGTGACCGTGGTCCCCAGCGCCACCTGGTTGTTCTGGAGGATGAAGACCGCCGGGACGTTCTCGGACGCGGCGAGGGTGAGGCCCTCGTGGGCGGCGGCGGTCTTGGCGGCGCCGTCGCCGATCCAGGTCAGCGCCACCCGGTCCTGCTTGAGGTTCCGGAAAGCGAGCGCCGCGCCGGTGGCGATGGTGACGCTCGTGCCCATGTGGCTGATGGGCTGGATGATCCCGGCCTCCAGGTCCCCGATGTGGAGGTCGCGACCCTTGCTGGGCGAATCCGAGGTGGCGAGGTAGCCCCGGAACATGTCCGAGAGGGGCATCCCCATCATGTGGAGCGCGCCGGCGTTGCGGATCATGGGGACCACCACGTCCCGGTCCCGGTCCAGGGCGGACACGGAGCCCACGGTGACCGCCTCCTCGCCGGTGCCGAGCCAGGCCTTGGAGATGACGCCGGTGCGGACCCAGCGCTTGAGGCCGATGTCGTGGAGGCGCGTGCGGAGGAGGTCGCGGTAGAGGGCGACCAGGCCGTCGGGGCCGAGGTCGGAGACCGCCTCGGCGCGGGCCGGAGCGTCGTCGAGGCTGGCGCGGAATCCGGCCACGAGCTCCGGGTCGGCGGTCCAGTCGAGGTACTCGGGCGGATCGTATGCGGGGTAGCGCTTCATGCCGCTGAAGGTAGGGACGGCGGGCGGCCGGCGGAACCGGAGGCCCGTCCGTGGCGGGGGAAGCGCTCACCGGGGGGGAAAGAGAAAGCGGGGGAGCCAAAGGATCTCGGTGGCACGAAGAACCAGCCCCCCCAGGGTGGGCCACGAGAACTGCATCCCTTTGAACTCGCCCCGCTCGGCCCACGCCGCGAGGCGCAGACCCGATGGACTCCGAAGAGCCCGATCGTCTGCACTCTATATACGAGTCCACCTCTCCCGTGTCACTCTCAATTTGCTACGATTCCGAAATTTCTTTTTCCGGGAGGCCCCTTCCCGCGGCGTCTTCCGGGGTCCGCTCGGCCTCCCGGCCGGGGCCCGGACGCGTTGCTCCCGGTGGGCAGTCCGGCGAGATTGAGCCCGCCACCCCCCGGAACCCCAGGAGCACCGTGTCCTCACCCTCTTCCACCGTCTCCGACGGCTCCGAGCCCCGCCGGGTCCTCCCCGTGGTGGCCCTCCGCCTCCTGGAGGTCATCCGGGAGCTGGATCATCCCGGCGAGGTCATGGAGGAGGAGGACCCCACGGTGACCATGCCCCGGCGCCTGGGGCTCAGCGGCGTGGTGGAGCGGCAGATCTCGAACTACCAGGAGGACGTGAAGAAGGGGGTCCGCCTCACCGACGCGGAGGTGCGGGATCTCTTCCGCCTGGTCATTCGGCGCCCCGACGGCGAGGAGATCTTCGACCGCACCGGCGAGACCCTGGCGTGGCGGGACGGACTGGGCCGGTGGCGCCGGCGGGCGCCCAAGCGCCTCGTCCTCGCCCTGGCGCGCCGGCGGGTGAAGAAGGAGCTCAAGCGGCTCTTCGGCCGGCGCATCGGCGGCTTCGGGCGCGGACCCTTCGTCATCGAGGGCCGGGCGCTGCCCTTCATCGAGGCGGATCCGGGCGGGGAGGCGTGCCACTTCCTCACGGGCTTCAGCCGCACCGTGCTGGCCCAGGCCGCGCAGCGGCCCGTCGAGGTCGAGCACACCCTCTGCCAGGGCCGGGGCGACGCCATGTGCCGCTGGGAAGGCGAGGTCGGCGAGGCCGGCGAGGGTGCGTGGGAGCTGGCCGCCCCCGACGCCCGGGCGACCGAGAGCGACGGGCGGGAGTAGGCACGCCCTGGCCGGCCGGCGGGAAACCCGGGCCGGAGGCGAGGGTAGCCGGGCGCCCGCCCCACCCCCGCCGAACCCACCACAGGAGCGCCCCATGGTCGACGAAGGCTCGCCCGCGCCGGACTTCACCCTCCCCTCGGACACGGAGGGGGACGTCACCCTCTCCGAGCTCCGCGGCAGGAAGGTCGTCCTCTACTTCTATCCCAAGGACGACACCCCGGGCTGCACCACCCAGGCGTGCGACCTCCGGGACAACCTCGCCCGCGTCGAGGAGCTGGACGCCGTCGTCCTCGGCGTCTCCCCGGACCCGGTGGAGTCCCACGCCGAGTTCCGGGAGAAGCACGGCCTGAACTTCCCTCTCCTGGCCGACGTGGACCACGAGGTGGCGGAGGCCTACGGGGTGTGGAAGGAGAAGAAGATGTACGGCCGCACCTTCATGGGGATCGAGCGGAGCACCTTCGTCGTCGACGAGGAGGGCGTGGTGCGGGAGGCCTGGCGCCGGGTCCGCCCCGACGGGCACGCCGAGAAGGTGGTGGAGGCGCTCGAACGCTGAGCCTCCGGAGGCCCGGGACCTTCAGGGCGGCGGGGGCTCGCTCCGGACGGCGCCGAGCCCCGCGCGCAGCGCGCGGTGGACCTTGTAGGTGCAGAGGTCCTGGACCACGAAGCGGCCGGCGGCGCGGGCCTCGGCGACCTCCTCGGGGGCCGTGATCCCCTCCTGGAGCCAGATGGCCGGCTCGTCCGGCCGGGCCATGGCCTCCCGGACGAAGGAGCCCGCCTGCGACGACGGCCGGAAGATCACCACGATGTCCACCGGTCCGGGGACGTCGGTGACGGTGGGCCACGCCTTCCGTCCGAGGATCCGCTCGGCGTAGGGATTCACCGGCACGACCTCGAAGCCCTTGGTCGACAGGTACGCGGGCACCCGCCGGGCGGTCTTGGCCGGGTCCCGGGAAAGGCCGATGACGGCCATGTACCACGCCTTCTCGTAGAGAGACCGGATGGCCCGGGCGGACGGGTTGTCCGGGTCCGAGCTTTCCGCGAGCAGGCTCTCGAGCTCCTTGAGGGAATCCATGGGAGGCGAGGATAGACAGGTCCCCGGAACGGTGCAACGTCGGTTGCCCCCGGCCCCCGGGCGTGCCACAATCGCTCCACTCCGGGGCGAGCCTCGCCCCGGTGTCCGGAACCCGAGGAGCGCATGGAGATCAGCATCGTCTTGGCCGTCATCGCCGCCCTGGTCGTGGGCCTGCTGGGCTTCCTGGCCGGTCGGGCCGGAGGGTCGGGGGCCACCGAGGAGGCGTCGCGCACCGCCGCGGCCCACAGCGAGGAGCGCCTCCGGGAGATGGTGGCGGCGCTTTCCCGGGGCCGTCTGCCCGAGGCTCCGGCGCCCGGGACGCCCGAGGCCGAGCTCCGCGCCGCCCTGGAGGACGGCTGGGCGCCCCGTGAGGCCGAGCGCCTCCGGGCGCTGGAGGAGGCCGTGGGCCGCGTGGGCGCCTTCCTCGACCGCCATGTGCGCGAGCCCCTGCGCGGCGCCGGTCCCGACGCCGACGTCGGCGAGCTGCGCGAGCGCATCGAGCGGGCGCTGGGGAGCCTCCAGGACCTGGAGTTCTACCTGGAGGAGGCCGGCGGAGAGGCCCAGGGTCAGAACGTGTCGTCCCTGGTCCAGCAGGTGACCCGCGAGTTCGCCCAGGACCAGGAGGTGCTGGTCCGGCTCCGCATGTCCGGGCCCGTCCGCGCGCAGGTCTCCGGGCCGGCCTTCATGGACGCCCTCTACCTCCTGCTCCACAACGCGGCCCGGTTCGGCGACGGCACGCCGGTGGAGGTCACCGTGGAGGAGGTGGACCCCCACGCCCGCATCGTCGTGCGGGACCAGGGGCCGGGCTTCAGCGAGGAGGCCTTCAAGCGGGCCTTCGACCCGTTCTACTCCACCACGCCCGACGGCCTCGGGCTGGGGCTGCCCCACGCCCGGAGGACGCTGGAGGCCATGGGCGGCGAGGTCGAGCTGCGGAACGCCCCCGACGGCGGGGCGGAGGTCGAGATCCGGCTCCCCAGGAGCTGAGCCGGGCCGGGGCCCTCAGCTTCCGTCGGCTCCGGCCTCCCGGGCGCGGCTCCGGGCCACCGCCACCACGCCGCCCACGACCACCGCCAGGCCGAGCCAGCCCGCAGGCTCGAGGCCCTGGCCCAGGAGGAGCGTGGCCAGGAGGGCGGCCACCACGGGCTCGACGGTGCTGGCGATGCTGACCCGGCTCGCCTCCAGCCGGCGGAGGGCGTCGAAGAAGAGGAGCTGGGCCGCGGTGATGGTGAGGAGCCCGTAGACGGCCACCAGCGCCCACGCGCCCCCGGTGCCGGGGAGCGTCAGGGGTCCGGTGGCGACCGGGACCGCCACGGCCAGGACGACGCACGACCCCACCGTGCTCCACGTGACCGTGGCGAGGCTCCCCCAGCGGGGCGCGGCGAAGCGCCCGAAGAGGGTGTAGCCGGCGTAGCCCGCGGCGGCCAGGACGCCCCACCCCACGCCCGCGGACCCGAAGGCCGGCGTGACGGTCTCGGCCCCCCAGACGGAAAGCCACACGCCGGCCACCACCAGGGCGGCCAGCGCCACCCGCCCGCGGGTCGGCCACTCGCCGAGGAGGGGCCCCGCCGTGGCCACCACCAGGGCCGGGGCCAGGTAGAGGAGGGCCACGGTGGAGGGCACGCCCACGGCGTCGGTGGAGAGCTGGTAGGCGAGCTGGAAGACGGCCATGATCGCCCCGCCGCCCACCGCCAGGACCAGGAGGCCCCGGGCGTCGGTCCGCCCTCGCCCGCGGCTCAGGAGGAGCCAGGCCAGGAGCGCGATGCCTCCGGCCAGGGGCCGGAGGAGGGCCAGCGACTCGGGCGGCACGCCCCGCCGGAAGAGGTGGACGCTGAAGATGCCCGACGAGCCCCACAGGGTCGCGGCGCCGAGCGCCTCCACCAGGCCCAGGAGCTCGTCGCGACGACCCTCCCGGGATGCAGCGCTCACCGGTAGCCGTACACCTGGTAGAGGAGGAGGTAGACCACCAGCCCGGTCACCGAGACGTACGCCCAGATGGGGAAGGTCCAGCGGGCCAGGCGGGCGTGGGCCCGGAAGCGTCGCTTCCAGGCGAGCCAGAGGAGGCGGAGGACCAGGGGCACCACCGCCACCGCCAGCACCATGTGGGAGAAGAGGATCCCGAGGTACAGCGTGCGGGCTCCGCCCTCGCCGGCGAACTCGTGTGTGCCGGTGAGGGCCACCCGGGTGAGGTAGAACGCCAGGAAGAGCGCCGAGGCGGCCAGCGCCGTGAGCATGGCGTTGCGGTGGGCCTTCACCTTCCGGGCGCGGATCATGAGCCAGCCCACCCCCAGCGCCACCGCGCTGGTGGCGTTGAGGCAGGCGTTGACGAGCGCCAGGAGGTCCCCGAGCTGGGTCCGGTCCATGCGCTCAGGGCGTCCGGGCGGGGGCGGCCCGGGGCGGCGCCGCGGCTTCCTCGCCCACCGCTCCGCGCCGGGCCATGGCCGCGACGTGGACGAGGACCACGAGGAGGCCCGCGGCCACCAGGGTGTGGAGGGAGACCGGCACCACGGCCAGCCCCTCCAGCACCGAGAGGAAGCCCAGCCCGACCTGGATCAGCACCAGCACGGCGGCCCACGACGCCCAGCTCCGCACCGCCCCGGGGAGCCGCCGACGCCCGGACTGGAGCGCGAAGGCCAGCACGACCAGCGCCACGGTGATCCCCAGCACCCGGTGGCCGAAGTGGAGGGCCACCATGCCGTTCCCCAGCGGGGGCACGACCCGGCCCAGGCAGAGGGGGGCGTCGGGGCAGGCCATGCCCGAGTCGGTGTGGCGCACCAGCGCCCCCACCAGCGACTGGAGGTACACCAGGCCCGCGGCGGCCCAGGCCCACCGACGGGTGGTGGCCGCCGCGGCGGGGTCCATGCGGTGGTCCTTCGACCACGTCGTGACGGACGCCAGCCAGGCCGCCAGCGCCAGGAAGGCGAAGGCCAGCCCGAAGTGGGTCGTGGAGACCAGGTCGGGGAGCCGGAAGATGACCGTGAGGCCTCCGAAGACCGACTGGACCAGGAGGAGAGCCATGCCGGCGAGGCTCGCCCGGAACACCGCGGGGCTCGCGCCCTCCTTCCGGGCCATCCACGTGCCGACGCCCCAGATCAGGAGGAGGCCGCCGGCCCAGAGGCGGTGGAGGTGCTCCCAGAAGATCCCCCCGGACATCTCGGGGACCATGGTGCCGTAGCAGGTGGGCCAGTCGGGGCAGGCCAGGGAGGACTCGGTGGCGTGGACGACGCTGCCCAGCCAGAGGAGGGCGAGGGTCCAGAAGACCGAGACGGTGAAGGCACGTCGGTGGAGCACGGCGGACTCCGGGTGGGACGGTGGATCGACGGGTCGGGCGGTACCCCCCACCCCTCCCTGGGTTCGGGCCGCTGGACGGCCCTCGCCCGGGGGGTGGGTTATCTTCCCGACCATGACCGACACCCCGTCCCCCCGGGCCCGGCCCGCGACCTTCCTGCGCTCCATGGCCCCCCGTGTGGGCCCGTACCGCGGGCGCCTCTGGGCCGGCCTGCTCTGCCTGCTCCTCAGCACCGCCATCGGCCTCGTCTTCCCCCTGGTCGTCCGGGAGCTCCTGGACGCCGCCTTCCTCGAAGGGGACGGGGGGATGCTCGACGCCATCGCCCTGGGGCTCCTGGCGCTCTTCGCCGTGCAGGCGGTCCTGAACTTCACCCAGAGCTACCTGGCGGCCTCGGTGTCGGAGCGCGTCGTGGCGGACCTGCGCACCGACCTCTTCGGCCACCTGGTGCGGCAGCCCCCGGGATTCTTCGCGGAGCGCCGGGTGGGGGAGCTCTCGTCCCGGCTGGCGTCGGATTCCTCCCTGATCCAGAACGTGCTCCGCTTCGGGATCCCGGAGCTGGTGCGCCAGGGCCTCTTCCTGGTGGGGGCCCTGGCCCTGGTCACGGCCACCAACCCCCGTCTGACCCTCGTCACCCTCACGGCCATCCCGGTGGCGGCGGCGGTGGGATGGTTCTTCGGGCGCCGGGTGCGCCGGATGAGCACCTCCATCCAGGACCTCCTGGCCGACGCGGTGGCCCGGGCGGAGCAGGTCTTCACCCAGATCCGCACCGTCCAGGCGTTCACCCGGGAGACGTGGGAGCGGGACCTCTTCCAGTCGGCCATCGAGCGGACCCGGGACGAGGGGCTGCGCCGCGGGATCGCCCGCGCCAGCCTGACGGGCGCCGTCACCTTCGCGGCGTTCGGGGCCATCGTGGTCGTCCTCTGGCAGGGGGGCCGCCTGGTGCTGGCCGGCGAGCTGACCCCGGGCACGCTGGTGGCCTTCCTCCTCTACGCCGTCACCATCGCCGGCGCCATCAGCTCGCTGGCCGGGTTCTACGGCAACCTCCAGGAGGCGGCGGGCGCGGCGCAGCGGATCTTCGAGCTGCTGGGCCGGGCGCCCGAGCTGGTGGACCCGCCGGCGCCGCGGGCCCTGCCGCGCCCGCTCCGGGGCGCCGTCGCCTACCGGGGGGTGACCTTCCGGTACGGACCGGACCTTCCCCGGGTCCTCCACGGCATCGACCTGGCGCTGGAGCCGGGGGAGACGGTGGCGCTGGTCGGGAGCTCGGGGGCGGGGAAGAGCACCCTGGCCTCGCTCCTGCCCCGCTTCTGGGACGTGGAGGAGGGCGCGGTGACCGTGGACGGCGTGGACGTCCGGGACGTGGCGCTGGCGGAGCTCCGGAGCGCCATCGGCATCGTCCCCCAGGAGCCCATGCTGTTCGCCGGGACGGTGCGGGAGAACCTCCTGTACGGGCGGCTGGACGCCGACGAGGACGAGCTCCTGGCCGCCGCCGAGGCCGCCCACGCCGACGTCTTCATCCGGGACCTCCCCCGGGGCCTGGACGAGCGGGTCGGGGAACGAGGGGTGACGCTCTCGGCGGGGCAGCGCCAGCGCCTGGCCATCGCCCGGGTCATGCTGGAGCGGCCCCGGATCCTGATCCTGGACGAGGCCTCCAGCTCGCTGGACGCCGAGTCGGAGCGCCTGGTGCAGGACGCGCTGGACCGGCTGGTGGCGGACCGGACCACGCTCGTCATCGCCCACCGGCTCTCGACGGTGATCCGGGCGGACCGGATCCTGGTGCTGGAGGAGGGGCGGATCTCCGACCGGGGCACCCACGCCGAGCTCCTCGAGCGGAGCGCCCTCTACCGCCGTCTCTACCAGCGACAGTTCGACGACGCCCTGGCCTCCACCCGGTCGGAGTCGTAGGCTCCGCAGCATGAGCCCCACGCGACGAGAGCTGTTGAGGATGAAGAAGAGGGAGGGAACGGAGAGCCCCAGGCGCGAGCGCGCCCGGGACATCCTTCCCGACGCCCTGAACCCCCTCCACCAGGTGAAGGTCATGGGCCGCCTCGTGCGCCGGTCCGTGCGGAAGCCGGGCGCCGCCCCGGGCACCCTGGTGGCGCCCCCCCCGAAGGTGGAGAAGATCCGCCTCCGGTTCTTCGACTACGACGAGGGCCGGTGGGAGGAGAACGAGAAGGCCACCATCGAGGACTGCTTCGTCCTCAAGGACCTCCCCACCGTGAGCTGGATCAACGTGGACGGGCTCCACGACGTGGAGCTGGTGGGGAAGATGGGGGAGTTCTTCAACCTCCACCTCCTGGTCCAGGAGGACATCACCACCCCGGGGCAGCGGGCCAAGGTGGAGGAGCACGAGCACTACGTGTACGTCGTGATCCCCATGCTGGCGTGGGACGCGGAGCGTCACGAGGTGGTGGAGGAGCAGCTCTCGCTGGTGCTGGGGCGGAACTACGTCCTGACCTTCCAGGAGCGGTACGGCGACGTCTTCGCCGGGGTGCGCGAGCGGATCCGCACCGACGGCTCCCGGCTTCGGCAGCGGGGCCCGGACTACCTGGCGTACGCGCTCATGGACGCGGCGGTGGACCACTACTACCAGGTCCTGGAGGCCGTGGGCGACGCCACGGAGGCCCTGGAGGAGAAGGTCATGATGGACCCCCACGAGGACACCATGCGGGAGCTCCACCACCTGAAGCGCGAGCTCCTGGTGGTGCGCCGCGCCATCTGGCCCCTCCGGGAGACCATCGGCTCCCTCCAGCGGACCGAGAACCCCCTCGTCACCGAGCGCACCCGGGTCTTCCTGCGGGACGTCTACGACAACGCCGTGCAGGTCCTGGACGCGGTGGAGTCGCTCCGGGACGTCGTCTCCGGCCTGGTGGACCTCTACCTGTCCATGGTGGGCTTCCGCACCAACGAGGTGATGAAGGTCCTGACCATCATGGCCAGCATCTTCATCCCGCTGACGTTCATGGCGGGGATCTACGGCATGAACTTCGAGAACATGCCGGAGCTGTCCTGGCCGTGGGGCTACCCGGCCCTGCTCGGCGCCATGCTGGCCGTGGGGCTGGGGATGGTCCTCTGGTTCCGGCGGAAGGGCTGGCTGTAGCCGCGGCTCAACCCGCGGGGACCGGCTCCCCGGTGGAGGCGTCGTCCCGGCGGTTGGCCGGCTCCTTCTCCCGTCCGGCCAGCGACTCCTCGAGCTTGCGGCGGTAGAGCTCCAGGGAGACCACGCCGTCCTCCAGCCAGGCGAAGCGCCCGGAGAGCATCTCCTGGGCGACCTGGTAGGTGGCGACGTCGTCGTTGTCGAAGAGCCGGTCGAAGCTGGCCTCGATCCGGCGCCGCGCCTGGCGGCAGTAGAGGTCGGCCAGCGTCGCGGCGCTCTCCCCCTCGGCTCCGCCCTCCAGCTTCTTCGCCCGCAGGCAGGCCGCGGTCATGACGAAGAGCTCGGCGCCCACGTCGACCACCCGACCCAGGACGGCCTGGCGCTGCTCCAGCTTGGGGCCGAAGCGCACCATGGCGTGGAAGGTGGCCCGGGCGAGCTTCCGCGACGTCCGGTCCACGAAGCGCAGGTGTCGGGCCAGCGCCCCGAACTCGCCGTACTTGAAGGCGCTGAAGCCGAGGAAGCGGGACGGGTACCACCAGGCGTAGAAGAGGCCGGTGCGCACCAGCGCCTTGGCCTTGGCGCCCAGGGAGGCCTTGGGGTCGATGAGATCCCCGGCCACCGAGAGATGCTGGTCCACCGCCTCCCGGGCGATGAAGAGGCGCATGATCTCCGAGGAGCCCTCGAAGATCGTGTTGATGCGCATGTCCCGGACCCACCGCTCGATGGGGTAGGGAGCCTCGCCGCGGCGGAGGAGGGAATCGTGGGTCTCGTAGCCCCGTCCGCCGCGCACCTGCATGGCGTCGTTGACCAGCGTCCATCCCGTCTCGGTGCCCCACATCTTGGCGATGGCGGCCTCGAGACGGATGTCGAAGTCGCCGGAGTCGGCCATGGCGCCGGTGACGTCCACCACCGACTCCAGGGCGAAGGCGTCGGCGGCCATCTTGCCCAGCATCTGGGCCACGGCGTCGTGCTTGCCCACGGGGCGGCCCCACTGGACCCGATCCCCGGCCCACTCGCGGCAGAGCTCCAGCGAGCCCTTGGCCGTGGCGGAGCAGAAGGCGGGAAGCGCGAGCCGGCCCGTGTTCAGGGTGATGAGGGCCAGCTTGAGCCCCTTCCCCTCGCCCCAGACCAGGTTCTCCCTGGGGACCTTCACGTCGGTGAAGCGGAGCACCCCGTTGGAGAGGCCGCGCAGCCCCATGAAGTCGCTCTCGTAGACCGTCTCCACGCCCTCCCACGCCGTCTCCACGACGAAGGCCGTGATGGGCTTGCGGGAGCGTCCCTCGGGGGCGGGGGTGCGCGCCATGACGATGATGATGTCGGCGCGGGGCCCGTTGGTGCACCAGAGCTTCTCGCCGTTGAGGACCCAGTGCTCGCCGTCCTCGGAGAGCTCGGCGAAGGTGCTCAGATTGGCGGGGTCCGAGCCCACGTCGGGCTCCGTCAGGGCGAAGGCCGAGAGCTCGCCCCGGGCCAGGCGGGGGAGGTAGCGCTTCTTCTGCTCCTCGGTCCCGAACTTGATGAGCGGACCGGGGACGCCGATGGACTGGTGGGCCGACACGTACGCGCCCAGGGAGCCGTCCCGGGAGGCGATGATCTCCAGCGCCTTCATGTAGGAGCGCTGCGAGAGCTCGATGCCGCCGTACTCCCGGGGGATCTTCATGCCGAAGACGCCCATCTCGGCCAGGTCGTCCAGGACCTTCTGGGGCACGTGGCCCTCGCGGTCGATGGCGTCGCCGTCGATGTGGTCCCGGGCGTACGCGTGGAGCTCCTCCAGGAAGGGGAGCGCCCGCTCCTGCTCCTCGGGGTCCGGGTCCGGATAGGGGTGGAGGAGGTCCAGGTCGAAGCGGCCCTCGAAGATGGCGCGGCCGAAGCTGCGCTTCTCCCAGTCCTTCTCTCGTGCGGCCTCGGCGACCTCCCGGGCCTCGGTCTCGCTGGCGTGACGCTTCTGGGGTGGCTCCGACATGGCCGACGTTCTCCTGGTCTCGGTGTCTCGCCGCCCGGCCCGGAGGCCGGCGGCACCCTTCAAGCTAACAGGTCGGGGGTGCCCGGGGTCGGGGCTTCCAGCGTCCCGTCGCCGTCGGCCTCGGGGTCCCCGGTCTCCTCGGCATCGCCCTCCAGGAACCGCGCCAGCTCGTCGGCCTGGGCCTCCGCGTCCCGCTCCCCGATCTCCATGAGGGCCCGGAGGTAGTCGGGCTGGAACATGACCAGGCTGAGGAAGTCGGGGCTGCGGGTCTCCCGGGTGCCGAGGCCCCGGGTGAGGAAGCGGAACGCGCCGGGCAGGCGGGGCTCGTAGCGGTCCGCCAGGCGGCCCAGGTCCTCGGACGGCCGCTGGATGAAGAGCCGGACCGGGCGGAGGCCGTGGCGCTTCTCCTCCGGGAGCTCGGCCAGGAGCTTGTTCAGCCGCTCCAGGCGGAGGGCGTCGTGGTCGAGGAGGTCCAGGAAGATGGAGTTCATGAGGACGCCCACGACCTGGGCCGGGGGCGGGTAGCCCCGGACCACCGGCTCCTCGGCCTCCAGCACGCTCTTCCGGTGCCGGGTGGAGATGGCGATGAGGCGGCGCGCCCCCAGGTGGAGGGCCGGGGACATGGGGGCGGTGAGCCGGATGCCGCCGTCTCCGTACCATCCCCCCTCCAGGCTCACGGCCGGGAAGAACAGGGGGAGGGCCGCCGAGGCCATGACGTGCTCCACCGTGAGGGTGGTCCGCCGCGAGCGTCGCATGGGCCGCTCCCACTCGCCGATGTCCCGACCCTGCACCCAGGTGACCGACTGGCCGGTGGTGTAGTTGGAGGTGGAGAGCGCCACGGCCCGGAGTCGGCCGGCGTCCAGGTTGTAGCGGATGCCCGTGAGCTCCCCGTCCACGCAGTGCATGGCCTCGCTCAGGTACCGCCGCAGCGGGCTGGTGTCCACGAGGCCCCGCACCCGGGGGGCCCCGCCCATGCCGCCGGAGATGAGCTGGCCGGCCCAGCGCGCCAGGTTCCAGACGAGGGACCGGGAGTCCACCCGGAAGACATCCTCCACCCTCAGGTCGCCCCAGAGGTGGGTGAGCTCGGAGACCGCCTGGAGGAAGGAGCCGTGGTGGGAGGCGAGGTGGGCCGCGTTGATGGCCCCGGCGGAGACCCCGGTGATGTACGGGATCCGAAGATGCGGGTGGGTGCGCGCCAGGTGGCGGAGGAAGCCCACCTGGTAGGCGGCCCGGGCGCCGCCCCCGCCCATGACCAGGCCCAGGTCCCCGGGTCCCGGGGACGACGGGGCGTCGGGAAAGGGCTCGAGGGGGACGAGTGGGGGAACGGTCATGGCGCAGGGGGTGCGGTGGGAACGCGCTGGAAGCTCTGGAGGCCGCCCCGCCCCGTCAACGCTCCCCTGCCCCCGCCGGCTCGAAGAGGGCGGCGTCCCGGGTGTGGCGGGCGGCCCGCCACGCCGGATCGGCCCGGAGGGCCTCGTAGAGCGCCGGATCCCTGCGCGGCTCCACCAGGACCCAGCGGGGCGCGAAGGGGCGGATCACGGCGGAGGGGTCCGAGGCCAGCGGACCCGGGCCGGTGAGGCCCGCCACGGGGCGCCACGCCGCCGGATCGTGGGCCTGGAGGAAGACCGGGTCCATGCCGCCCAGGTAGTGGTTCACCCGGTTCCAGGCGAGGAGGGGGCCGAAGCTGTCCCAGTGGGCGTGGAAGACCAGCTCCCCGGGCTCGCTCCGCTCCGCGAGCCACGCGGCGGCCTCCCGGAGCCGGTCGTCGGGGACGGCGTTCAAGCGGACGTTGGCCGCGTGCCATCCGCCCATCCAGGGGAGGGCGGCCACCGTCACCGCCGCGACGCCCCAGGCGGCGGGGCGGCGGACCCAGCGGGGGAGCGCCGCGGGCGCCAGGAGGGCGACGCCGGCGGTGCTGAAGACGATCCCTTCGGTGAGGGCGCGGTTCGCCACGCCAAGGGACAGGCCCAGGAACGCCAGGCCGAGGAGGGCGCAGAGCGTCCCCAGCACCCGGCGTTGCGGCGGGAGCGCGGCCCAGGCCTCGGCGCGGCGGGCCCGGGCGATGCCGTACCCCACGACCACGGGGACCCAGGCCAGCAGGAAAAGCCAGGCCACGGGAAGGACGGCCTCCAGGGGGAGCGGAGCCAGGTCTCCCCCCAGCTGCGCGAGCTCGGCCTCCTTGGCCACCAGCACGTCCAGGAGCTGGACCCGGACCAGCCGGAGCGTGGCCAGGGGGGCCGGTCGGAGGAGCAGGCCGGCGAGGATCCCGCCCCCGACCGCGAGCGCGGCCGGGCCGAGGTCGGGAAGCAGCTCCTTCCGGCCCTCGGGCTCCAGGAGCCGGGCCGCCGCCCAGCTTCCCGCGACCGCGATGGCCACCCAGAAGAGGGACGCGTGGAGCCACGCCAGGGCCCAGGCGGCGGTCGCGGCCCACCGCCAGCGCCGGGTGGCCAGGGCGGCGGCCAGCCCCAGGACGACGGCCAGGGAGAGCACGTGCGGCCGGGTCATGAGGAGCCGGTAGAGCACGTTCGGCACCGCCAGGAGGACGAAGAGGGTCCAGGGGAGCGCCGTGGCCCCGCGGCTCCGGAGCACCGCCCAGAAGGTGACCAGCAGGACGGCCGTGCCCGCGAAGCCCGCGGCGGCGATGCCGGAGGTCACGCCCAGGAGGGAGAAGGGGACCAGGAGGAGGTGGTAGCCCCACCAGAGGTCGCCGCCCCAGTCCCCGATGACGGACCAGGAGGCCCACGGGAGGGAGGTGTCCAGGACCGAGCCCGTCCGGTACTCGGCGGCGTGGGCCAGGTGGTAGAACGAGTCGAGGTCGGCCACGATCCCGCTCAGGGAGCGCTGGCCCAGCCACGCCGCCAGGAGGCACCCGCCCACCCCCAGGGCCCATCCGACCGGACCGCGCGTCAGGCGGGCGCGGAGGGACGGCGCGGGGGAGGGGACGTCGGAGGAGGGGGGTGGGGTCACGTCGGCGCGGTGGGTGGGGGCGGGGGAGGCGACAACATACCCGGGCGCGCAGGCGGCTTCCAGCCGGGCCGGCCGGGCGCGCCGGGGCGTCGAGGGCTCGGGGGCGGACCAGCCAACGGAGCGTCGGGGTGGCGTGTCGAGGGAGGATGGCGCACCCTCCCCGCCATCGCGTCTCCCTCGAACCACCGCCCCTCCGTCGGACCCGCTCCTTGTCCCTGGCACGTCTGAATTACGTCCTCGTCCTCTCCGCCCTCCTCTCCACCCTCTCCGGACCGGCCGTCGTCGCCGCCCAGGAGTCCCCGCCCGCCGAGGCTCCGCCGCGGGGGAGCCTCTCGGACCCGGAGGCCTACCCGCGCCCCGTGGGCCGGGCGACCCGGGTGGACGAGGCCCCCCGCCTGGACGGTCGGCTCGACGAGGCCCTCTGGCGCCGGGCCGAGCCCCTGGCCGACTTCGTCCAGTCCCAGCCCGATCCCGGGGCCCTGGCCACCGAGCGCACGGAGGTGCGGGTGGTCTACGACGACGACGCCCTCTACATCGGGGCCATGCTCTGGCAGTCCGAGCCCGGGGTGTACGTCATCCAGAGCCTGGAGCGGGACTTCCCGTCCCTCTCCACCCGGGACGCCGACATCTTCGGCGTCACGCTGGACACCTTCCTGGACCGGCGGGGCTCCTTCATCTGGCTGGTGAACCCGTACGGGGCGGTGCGCGACGGCCAGACCTTCAACGACAGCCGCAACACCGACTTCGGCTTCGACATCCCCGCCGAGGTCCGCACCGCCCACCTGGAGGACGGGTGGAGCGTGGAGATGCGCATCCCCTGGAGCGGGATCCGGTACGAGGCGGAGGGAGGCGAGCAGGCCTTCGGCATCAACGTCCTGCGCCGGGTGCGGCGGAAGAACGAGGACTCCTACTGGGCGCCCCTCCAGCGCCGCGACCCGGTGCACCGCATGTCCAAGGCGGGCACCCTCCGGGGGCTGGTGGACCTCCCCGACCGGAGCGCGCTGAGCGCCAAGCCCTACCTCCTGGGCGACGACCAGTCGGGGCGGGGGCTCGAGGCGGCCGACGGCGCCGGCTTCGGCTGGGACGCCGGGCTGGACCTGAAGTACGGGCTCACCCCGGGGCTCACGCTGGACGCCACCGTGAACACCGACTTCAGCCAGGTGGAGGTGGACCAGGAGCGGGTGAACCTGACCCGCTTCCCCCTCTTCTTTCCGGAGCAGCGGGACTTCTTCGTGGAGAACTCCGGGGCGTTCACCTTCGGGGACCAGACCGAGCGCAACTACCGGCAGGGGGCCTCGCTGCGGGACTTCACCCTCTTCCACTCCCGGCGGATCGGTCTGGCCGGAGGGCGTCCCGTGCCCATCCTGGCCGGCGGGCGGGTGAGCGGGACGGTGGGGCCGTGGGAGGTGGGGGTGCTGGACATGCGCACCGACGCCGTGGACGGGCTGGCCGGCGAGAACTTCGCCGTGCTCCGCCTCAAGCGTAAGGTGGGCGAGGGGGCGGACGTGGGGGCCATGTTCATCGACCGCTCGGTCATGGGCTCCGACGCCGGGGAGAACCGGAGCTGGGGAGTGGACGGCAACTGGGTCCTGGGCGGGCTGATCCTCAGCGGGTACCTGGCCGGGACCGACACCCCGGGCGCCGACGGCGACCAGACCGCGACCCGGCTCGGCGCGGCCTTCCGGGACCGCCGCTGGAACGTCTCCGCGCTCTGGCGCCGCATCGGGGACGACTTCGACCCCGGCGTGGGCTTCGTGCGCCGCACCGACGTGGAGCACCTCTACGCCACCGTGGGGACCCACCACCAGCCCGGCGTCTCCTTCCTCACGGAGGTGGCGCCCTACGTGGAGGTCCACCACTACACGGACCTGGGGGACACGCTGGTGAGCCGCGAGGTGGCGGGCGGGCTCCAGGTGGACCTGTCGTCGGGCGCCGTCCTCCAGGCTTCGGCCGCGCGCCGGTTCGAGCGGGTGGAGGAGGCGTTCGCGGTCAGCGGGGGCACGGTGCCCCGCGGGGCGTACGACTTCGACGAGGGGCGGGTCTCGGTCCAGTCCTCGGCGGGGCGCCCCTTGTCCGCCTCCCTGGAGATGTCCGGGGGCGGGTACTTCCACGGCGACCGACGCTCCGTCGGCGGCGCGTTCCGCTGGCTGGTGAGCCATCGCCTGGCGGTGCAGGGCTCGGCGGACTACAACCGCATCGAGCTCCCCGAGGGGGTGTTCAACTCGTCGGTGTACGCCGGCCGGGTGAAGGTCGGCTTCTCCACCCGGGCCTTCGCGGCGCTCAACGTCCAGTACAACGACGCGCTGGACCAGCTCGTCACGTACGGGCGCTTCAACGTGATCCACGGGCCGCTGTCGGACCTCTTCCTGGTGCTGACCGAGCGACGGCAGCTCGGCGACGGCGGCGGAGTCCTGGAACGGGCGCTCACCCTGAAGGCGACGAAGCTCCTGACGTTCTAGGGTTTCTTCGGGGCGGGGACCGGGGCGGCCCCTCCCTCCCGTGCGGACGCTCGCGCCTTCCGTGGGGGGGCACTCCGCCGCGGTGATACGGCGCTCGCTCTGCGGCGGGAGGCCGACCGGATCCTCCCGCCGACGCCGCTGCGAGGGAGGGGCCGCCCCGGTCCCCTTCCACCATGGTGGAGGACGTCCGGAGGATCGTGGGCGTCTTCGGACTCGCTTCCTCGCGCTGGTGGGTGGGGGGAGCGCTTCGGGTGGGTGGTGGGGCGGCCGGGAATGGTGGGGGAAGCGCGGGGGTCGTGCGGGGCTTCCTGGTCGTGGTGGCGTGGGCGGGCGTGGTGGGGACCCACGCCGGGCGCTCCCGCCCCCGTCCCACCGCCACATGGATCCGCCCCCGCGGGGGTGCAGGATTCGGTGTGGCGGACGACGTGAAGTGCCCGATCTAGGCGGGGCGGCGGTAGGGGAGGGAGTTCACGTCGTCCAGAGCGGTCAACGCGGAAGGGTCGGAGGCCGGGTCCGGTATCGGAGGGAGTTGACGTGCCTGGGGCACGAGAACGCGGAAGAATCGGGGTCGGTGGGGGAACTTCGGTCACTTCACGTCGGCGGGAGGGGGCCAGCGGGGCCTCCCCCGAGGCGGTGGCGACGGAGTGGGCCCGGCGCCAACACGGCGTGGTCTCCCGGGCTCAGCTTCTGGGCGCGGGCCTGGCGGGAGGCGCCATCGACGCGCTGGTGCGGAGGAGCCGCCTGCGGCCCGTCCACCGGGGGGTGTATCTCCTCGGGGCGCTGGCGGGCCCGCTCGAGCCGCCCCGGGCCCCGGAGATGGCCGCCCTCCTGGCCTGCGGCCGAGACGCGGTGGTGAGCCACCGGAGCGCGGCGGGCCTGTGGGGCCTCCTCCCGCCACCTCCGGGCCGCGCTCCTGTGGACGTCCTGATCCCTGGGCGGGACCGGAGCCGGCACCGGGGGCTGCGGGCCCGACGGGTGGTCGACCTCTCCAGGGAGGACGTGACGATCCGGGAGGGGATTCCGGTCACGACGGCTGCCCGGACGCTGGTGGACCTGGCGGGAACGCTGGCCATGCGCGAGCTGGAGCAGGCATTGGCCCGGGCCGACCGGAAGGGCCTCGCCGGCCGTGCCGACGTGGCCGCCGCTCTGAGCCGTCGCTACCGGGCGAAGGGAGCCGCCGCGTTACGGGAGCTGCTGGCATCGGCCGACGCCCCCGCCTTCACGCGCTCCGAGGCGGAGGAGCGCCTCCTGGCCCTCGTCCGGTCGGGCGGTCTGCCGGCGCCGAGCGCCAACGCCCGCATTGGCGCCATCGAGGTGGATTTCCTCTGGCGGGGAACAGGCGTGGTGGTGGAGGTGGACGGCTTCGCCCACCACCGGTCCCGCCGATCCTTCGAGGGCGATCGAATCCGGGACGCCCGGCTGGCGGCCATGGGGCTCCGGGTCGTCCGGGTGACGTGGCGCCAGCTCGTGAAGGAGCCGGCGCGGACGCTGGTCCGGCTGGCCCAGGTCCTCGCAGTGGCGCGGGGGGGCTGAGACGAGCGCCCCGGGGGGGCGCGTTGCTCTCGGCCTGGGGAGTCTTCCGCGGTACGTGGACGCGGGCGCCCGGCGGCGCCGGGCGAGGCGGCTCTCAGGCGGCGGTCGTGGTGAGGCGCGCCTCGATGGCGGCCTGGAGCGCCGCCGAATCCTCCGCGCCCAGCCCGAGCAGGGAGACGCTCTTCCGGATGCCGAACGGACCCTGGACCTCCACGGCGCGCCGCAGCTCCAGGTGCAGGTCCGGGGGGCCGAGGAGCGTCAGGTCGAGGCCGTCCTCGACGGGCGCGGTGGACCGGGACACGCCGGCCACGTCCTCCCACGCCACCCGGACGCTCCAGCGCAGGCCGACCCGGAGGCTCAGCCCGCCCTCGTCGGCGGTGGGGGGGTGGTGGCGCGCGGCATGGAAGTCGGCCACGAGCCACGCGGCCGACCAGGCGCTCAGCGCCGTGGCGATCCAGGCGGCCACCGGCGTCCACGCGTGGAGGAGGAGGTGCAGGATGGCCGTCTCCGCGGCCACGGCCAAGAGGAGGGCCCCCAGCACGGCGGGGTAGCCGTTCCGGCCGTGCAGTGGGAAGGTCCGCACCCCCTCGGGGGCCGGCCCCGGACGGCGCCACCCCGCGGTGGCGTACCAGAGGACGGACGCCTCGGTGGCCGCGGCCGCCGCCACCCGCTCGTTCAGGATCCCGGCCAGCCCCGCCCGCAGCGCCTCGGGGACGGGTTCTCCGGCGGCGCGGCGCGCCCGGAAGACCCGCGTCACCGTCCGCGCGCGGAGGCCGACGTACACCAGGATCGTGCCTTCCACCGCCACCACCAGGAGCTCCACCAGCCTGCCGTCGCCCAGCTCCCGGCCCGGCACCAGCCAGCGCGCCAGGAGGAGACCGGCCACGAAGAGCGGAGGGAGGAGGGTGGCGGGCGCCGCCCCCTTCCGCACCAGGAAGAGCCACGCCAGCGCGGGGAGTCCCAGCGCCAGGTCCACGGTCAGCGCCTGGGAGAGGAGCCCGGGGCGCGCCCAGTATCCGGGCAGGGCAGGCACGGCCAGGACGGCGGCCACGAGCGCCGCCGCGGTCACGAGGAAGCGCGCTTCGGCGCCGGGGAGGGGGAGTCGAGCCGTCACGGGCCGTCCTTGGTGGGAGGGTCGTCCCGAAAACTAGCGGCGACCCGGGGGGTCCGGGACCCGCACGGGCCCCGGAGCCGGGCGGCTCACCCCAGCGGGGACCTCCCCAGCATGACCGTGCCCACGATCACCATCGCCAGGGAGATGGCGGTGGCCACCAGGTAGGGCACGACCGTTCGCTCCTCGGGCTCCCGCTTCCGCATGACCAGGGGCACCACGTGGGCGATCACCGTGGCGAAGATCATGACCACCAGGTGCGTGCCCACCGCCGGGTAGAAGCGCCCGGTGAAGAGGAGCGCGACCCCCAGGAAGAGGGTCAGGTCCATGAGCAGCCGGTACGTGCCGGCCAGGTTGTAGAGCGTGTCGTCGTGGCCGCGCTTCGTGACCAGCGCCCGGCCCCCCCAGAGGAGGACCGAGACGCCGGCCAGGAGCGCGAGGTAGCGCAGCCCCGAGTGGGCCTGGAAGATCATGGTGCCCGCCCCCTCAGCCGCCCAGCTCGTCCAGGATCCGACGGGCCGCGGCCACCCGCTCGTACATGGCCGCCGTGGGCGGATGGAGCGTGCCGCTGCGGACTCCGCCTCCTCCGCTCAGCCCCCGGTACACGCCCGACACGGCGCGGAAGCCGTCGCGGATGAGGGCTTCCTCGGAGCCGGGCTCCGCGTCGCCGCCCCCGAAGAAGCCGCCGCCCTGCATGCCCCGGTCCTCCATGAGGGCCCGGAAGCGGTCCTGGAGGTCCATGAGCTCGAGCATGAAGCGCTCCCGGCTCTGGTACTGGGCCAGCGTGAGCGGGAGGGAGGGATCGCCGCGGACCTCCAGCGTGGTGGTCGAGGAGCCGCCCCGGGCCTCCACGGTGAGCGTGTACGTCCCCGGGCTCACCCAGGGGCCCCGGTTGGTGGTGGGACGGGGGAGCTCGGGGTGGTCCCACCGCTCCCACTCGTCGTCGTCCATGTCGAGCGGATGACGCAGATCCCAGTTCACCCGGTGCGTGCCGGCCTCGCCGGGGACCTGCATCCGGCGGATGACCTCACCGTCCTCCCGGGCCACCACCAGCGTGGCGGGGCCGCCGCCGGAGCCCAGGCGGTACGTGATCTCGGCGCCGTCGTCGGGGTTCTCCCCGTGCCACTCGGCCTGGCCGCGGTAGGAGGTGTCCTTCCGGTAGTTCTTGATGGTGGCCGGCCCCACGGGGAAGACGTGGACCGGGCCGCGGGCGTCGTCCCACGCCGCGAAGGGGCGGGTGTCGTCCAGGATCCAGACGCCCCGGCCGTGGGTCCCCATGACCAGGTCCTTCTCACGGGGGTGGATCAGGATGTCGTCGTAGTGGGTGGTGGGGAGGTTGGGCATGCGGGCCCAGCTCCCCCCGCCGTCGACGCTGGCGAACATGTGGTGCTCGGTCCCCACGAAGAGGACGTCCAGGTCGTCGGGGTGCTCGACGACGTCGTTGACCACGCCCAGGGAGGGCAGGTCCGCGTCCAGCCGGGTCCACGTCCGCCCGAAGTCGTCGGTGCGGAACAGGTACGGCCTGAAGTCACCCCGACGGTGGGCGTCGAAGGCGGCGTAGGCCACGCCGGGGGCGCGGGCCGAGGCGGTGATCCGGCTCACGTAGGTGCCCGAGGGGATCCCCCGGACGTTGCCGGAGACCTCGGTCCAGGTGGCACCGCCGTCCCGGGTCACCTGGAGGTTGCCGTCGTCGAACCCGACCCAGAAGACCTGGGCGTCCAGCGGCGACTCGTCCAGCGTGACCGCCTCGCCGAAGCTGCCCGTCCCGTCGTTCCGGGAGATCGTGATGTCGGCGCCCTCGACGCCCATGAGCTCCACCGTGTCCCGGTCGATGCCCTTGCTCAGGTCCCGGCTCCGCGTCCAGCTCTCCCCGTTGTCCGGCGAGACGAAGAGCCGGTTCCCCGCCACGTACAGGCGATCCGGGTCGTGCTCCGAGAGGAGCATGGGCGAGGTCCAGTCGAAGCGGTACTCCTCCTCGCCCATGGCCGGCTCGGGGCTGATGTCCAGCATGTCCCCGGTCTCGAAGTCGTAGCGGAAGTAGTTGCCGCCGTTGGAGCTGCCGTACCGGTAGCGCGAGCCCGGGCGCGGGTCGGCCTGCCAGTACATGCCGTCACCGAAGCCGTTCTGCATCCAGTCGTCGTTGACGATGCCGATCCAGCGCCGCGTCTCCGAGGGGCCCATGAAGGAGTGGTTGTCCTGGAGCCCCGTGTAGACCCAGTAGGGGTCCTGCATGTCCACCGTCATGGCGTACATCTGGGAGATCACGAAGTTGTTGATCTTCCGGAAGTCGTGGCCCCGGTTGTAGCTCTCGTGCAGCCCCGCGTCCCCGCCCATGTAGAGGTGGTCCGGGTCGTTGGGGTCGATCCAGAGGGCGTGCTGGTCGGCGTGGACGCCCACGTCGTACGTCGGGCGCCGGGCGATCTCGGTCCAGGTCCGCCCGCCGTCCTCGCTCCGGAAGGAGGAGGTGGCCATGGTGTAGACCACGTCCTCGTCGGTGGGGTCGATGAAGATCTCCGAGTAGTACATGGGCCGGATGTTCATGTCGCTCACCCGCTCCCAGCTCGCTCCGCCGTCCTCGGACCGGTACGTGCCCGTCAGGTCGTCGTCGGCGTACTCGATGAGCGCGTTCAGCACCCGGGGGTTCGACTCGGCGATGGCGAGGCCGATGCGCCCCTTGTCCTCGCCGGGGATCCCGCCGGTGAGCTCGGTCCACGTCTCCCCGCCGTCGGTGGTCTTGTGGATGCCGCTCCCCGGGCCCCCGCCGTTGAAGCCCCAGGCCCGGCGAAGCCGCTGGTAGGTGGCGGCGTAGAGGACGTCGGGATCCGAGGGATCCATGACCAGGTCCACGGCGCCGGTGTGCTCGTCCACGAAGAGGACCTTCTCCCAGGTCTCCCCTCCGTCGGTGGTGCGGAAGACGCCCCGCTCCTGGCTGGGCGCCCAGAGGTTGCCGAGCGCGGCCACGTAGGCCACGTCGGGGTCGCTCGGGTGGATCTCCACCTTCCCGATGTGGCGGGTCTCCTCGAGGCCCAGGTGGCGCCAGCTCTCGCCGCCGTCGTCGGAGCGGTAGACGCCGTTCCCGTACGACGTGCTCTGGCGGTTGTTCTGCTCCCCGGTGCCGTAGTAGACGATGTCCGGGTTCGAGGGCGCCAGCGCCACGTCGCCGCCGGTGCTCACGGCCTGGTCGTCGAAGACGTTGGTCCAGGTCTGGCCGCGGTTCTCCGACTTCCAGAGCCCGCCCGATGCCGACGCCACCCAGAGGACCGAGGGGTTCCCGGGCTCGGCGGTCACGTCGTGGACCCGTCCGCCGGTCACGGCGGGGCCGATGCTCCGGGGCTGGAAGGCCTCCATGGCCTCGGTGGTCAGGGGCTGCTGCGCCGTGGCGGGCGCCGCGGCCGCGGCCAGGAGCGCCGTCGCCAGGGCGAGGGTGGAGGGGCGCGGAGAGCGGAGTCGGGAGAATCGGGTCATCGGTGCGTCCGGGGTCTCGGGGATCGCGTCGGAAGTCGGGGCGGGGTGGGGCACGTCAGGCGCCCGGGGTCGGCGGGGGTGGTGCGTCGTCCTCTTCTTCGTCGCCGTCGCCGGAGAGCGCGGCGCGCACCACCTCCAGGACGCCGTCGTCCATGTCGTCGACGCCCAGCATCCAGCGGAGGTAGTCGGGCTCCTCCCGGGCCACCTCGGCCAGGGAGCGGCCGCGGTGCTTGCCCCGGCGGAAGAGCCGGTCGTCGTCGTCGGTGGACTCGAACCAGCGGTCCACCTCGGAGAGGATGGGGGCGTACTCGTCGCAGTACGCGTGGAGCCCCTCCAGCGTCCGCGGGAGGTGGGGGTAGCGGTCGAGCTGGGCGCCCAGGACCGCCGCCGAGGTGCGGATGTCGCCGAGGGCCGTGTGGGCCTCCTCGTGCTCGCGCCCCAGGTAGAAGCGGGCGGCGGCGGAGAGGTCCCGGGGCTCCTCGCGGTGGAAGATGTTCTGCATGTCCACCACGCGCCGGCCCTCCAGGACCAGCTCGAGCCCGCACCGCTTGAACTCCTCCTGGAGCATGCGCAGGTCGAAGCGCCGCACGTTGAAGCCGCCCAGGTCGCAGTCGTCCAGGAGCTGGAGGAGGGCCCTGGCCCGGGCGCAGAAGGGCGCCTTGTCGGCCACGTCCTCGTCGGTGATCCCGTGGACCGCGGTGGCCTCGGCCGGGATCGGGATGCCCGGGTTGAAGCGGCGGACCCGCTCCATGACGTCGCCCTGGGGCGTCATCTTGATGAGGGCGAGCTCGACGATGCGGTCGTTCCGCATGTCGAGCCCCGTGGTCTCCAGGTCGAAGAAGACCAGGGGGCGCTCGAGGTCGAAGGGCAGCTGCATGGGCTCCTGGGCGGCGGCGTGTCGGTGGGCCGAAACATACCCGATGCCCGCGGGGTGTGCATCCGTCCCGGGACGCGGCGGGCGGCCCCGGACAGAGACGTTCTCCAGGGAGGAGCCATGTCGGACACGATGCGCGCGGTGGTGATCACGGAGCCCGGCGGGACGGACGTCCTCGAGGTGCGCGAGGTCCCCCGGCCCGAGCCGCCGCAGGGATGGGTCCGGGTCCGGGTGGCCACCTCGGGGATCAACCGGGCCGACCTCCTCCAGCGGCGCGGGTCCTACCCGGTGCCCGACGGCTACCCCGAGGACATCCCCGGTCTCGAGTTCTCCGGCGTGGTCGAGGCGGTGGGGAAGGGCGTGGCCGACGCCCGGGAGGGCGACCGCGTCATGGCCATCGTCGGGGGCGGCGGCTGCGCCGAGGCCGTGTGCGTCCCGGCCTCCTCGCTGATCCCCGTTCCGGAGAACCTGGGGCTGGCCGAGGCCGGCGCCGTCCCGGAGGTCTTCCTCACCGCCTTCGACGCGGTGCGCCTCCAGGAGAAGCTCGCCCGGGGAGAGACGCTCCTCGTCCACGCCGTGGGAAGCGGGGTGGGCACCGCCGCCCTCCAGATGGCCCGGGCGTGGGGCGTGCGCGTCATCGGGACGTCCCGAACGCCGGAGAAGCTCGAGCGGGCCGCCGGGCTGGGGCTGGAGGAGGCCGTCCTGGGCGGCGCCGACCGGGATTGGGCCGCCGAGGTCCTGGAGCGCACGGACGGGCGGGGCGTGGACGTGATCCTGGACCTGGTGGGCGGCGCGTACCTGGCGGGGAACCAGCGCGTCCTGGCCGAGCGGGGGCGCCACATCGTCGTGGGCGTGCCCTCCGGGCCGAAGGCCGAGGTCGACCTGCGGGCCCTCATGGGCGCCCGGGGCTCCATCCGCGGCACGGTGCTGCGGGCCCGTCCCGAGGAGGAGAAGGCGGCGCTGGCGCGGGCCTTCGAGGAGGAGGTCCTCCCCCTCCTGGCCACCGGCGAGGTCCGCCCGGTGGTGGACCGGGTCTTCCCGCCGGAGGAGGTGGGGAAGGCCCACGACTACATGGCCGAGAACCGGACGTTCGGGAAGGTGCTGCTGGAGTGGTGAGGGGGCGGGGGCCGCGGCCCCCGCCGCGCCCCTAGCTCCGCAGCGGGAAGAGCACCTCGAAGACCTCGATCTCCGGGGGCTCGACCACCTGGTAGGCCTCGGCGATGGTCCCGGCCAGCTCCGATTCCTTGAAGTCCTGCATGGCCTCCAGGGAGTCCCAGAGGTAGACGCCGGCGTACTCCCCCGGCCCCTCCCGGCGCACGTAGTACTTCTGGGCCAGGCCGGGGAGGGCCCGGAACTCGGGCGCCCGCTCCCGGGCCACGCGCTGGAGCTCGTCGTCGTCCAGCGCCGAGCGCAGCTTCACGATCTGCAGGATCACGGGTCGCTCCTCTGGAAGGGCTCGTCGGGGGCCGGCGCCGACGGCACCGGCCCCGCGGGCGTCCGGTGCGCTACCGCCCGATGAGCCCCGTGGGGAACACCACCAGGCTCTCGTTTCCGTCGGCTCCCACGGCGGCCACGCCGTAGAGCCAGTTGTCGATGACCATGCCCTCCAGCGTGTACTCGGTAACGTCGGGGCCCACGAAGCGGGAGTGCTGCCACTGGGGCTCGTCGGTCCGGCGCCAGTAGATCTTGTAGCCCGCCAGGTCCGGGTGGTCCACGGCGGACCACTGGAGGGTGGTGGACGGACGCACCGCCCCGCCGATGAGGACCTCGTCGGGCTCGGGCGGCGCCCAGGCCAGGGAGGCCAGCACCGCGGCGTTCACCGCGGTCAGGTTGGCGGCGTGATGGAAGTCCACGCCCTCGACGACGTCGCCGTACTCCCGGCCGTTCTCCACCCGGATGTTCTGGTGCTGCCGGTCGTAGTGCTCGTGGGTCTCCATGATGCGCACCGCCGGGAAGCCCTCGTCGTTGAAGGGCCGGTGGTGGCCGCCCCGGCCGAAGCGGTCCAGGCGGTAGATCATCATGGCGTCGAGGTTCGTGAAGTACGTCTCGGTGATCCGGTCGATGTAGCGGGCGAGCTGCCGGGAGGGGCCGTCCACCTCGCCGCCGTAGAAGCGGTAGCGCCGGATCTCGTCCTCGGTGGCCGTGACCGGGAAGGGCTGGCTGAAGACGCGGAAGGTGTTGTTCTCCGTCACGCCGTCGATGCCGGAGATGTTGCCGATCATGTCGTTGTTCAGCACCCCCACGATGTCCCAGCCCTCCTCGCGAGCCACCCGGGCCATGTGCTGGCCGCCCCACAGCCCCTGCTCCTCGCCGGAGAGGCCGACCAGGATGACGCTGGTGGGGAACTCGTACCGGGTGAGCACGCGCGCCGCCTCGATGACGCCGGCCATGCCCGAGGCGTTGTCGTTGGCGCCGGGGGCGTCGGTCTCGCCGTCGGTGCCGTTGGAGGCCCGGGAGTCGATGTCCCCGCTCATGATGACGTAGCGGTCGGGGTGGACGGTCCCCCGGATGACGCCGATGACGTTCACCACGTTGACGGGCTCGGGGATCCGGCCGCTCATCTCCGGCGTGACCACGGACTCCTGGTAGTAGACGTCCATGCACCCGCCGCAGTCCGCCGAGATGCGGTCCATCTCGTCCTTGATCCAGCGCCGGGCCGCGCCGATGCCCCGGGTGGCCGAGACGGTGTCGGAGAGGGTGTTGCGCGTTCCGAAGCCCGCCAGCGTCCGGATGTCGGACTCGATGCGCTCCGCCGAGGGGGCGCCGGCGATGTCGTAGAGGCGGAGGTCCACCGCCGGGGGCGCGGTCTGGGCCGCGGTCGCCCGGGGGGCGGCGAGGGCGCCGACGACGGCGAGGACGAGGGCGAAGGCGGGGATTCTGGGTGCCATGGTGCGCGGAGCTCCTTCCGGGTGGGTCGTGGGACCGCTGAACATCGGGGGAGGCCCGGGGATCCGACAAGGAGGACGCGCCCGGCGGGCGGACGCCGGGCGGCGGGGAGGCGGCTCGCGGAGGAGCGGGCCGGGGAGGCCTACGGCTGGAAGAGGACCGTGTCCCCGGGGCCCACGCCGTGCTCCTCGTACCACCCCTGGTTCGTCTCCAGGGCCCAGACGTACTCGCCCTCGGCGGCGTAGGTGGGGCAGGCCTCGGCGTAGAGGGCGTCGTCGCAGGGGTCCATGGACGTGACGCTCACGATGACGCCCGCGGTGTCCACGTACGCGATGTCCAGGGGGACGCGCGTGCGCCACATCCAGAAGCCCTCCTCGGGGGCGCGGATCTGGTCGAAGAGGAAGATCATCCCCGACTGCGGGTCCAGGCTCGGCCGCCGGGAGAGGCCGAAGGCCCGCTCCTCGTCGCTCTCGGCCACCTCCACCAGCAGGGGAAGGGAGTCCCCGCCGGAGAGCACCACCACCCGGGCGGTGTCGAAGGCGATGGGGGAGACCCAGTCCTCCTCGACCTCGCCTCCGCACGCGGCGAAGACGGCCGCGACCAGGGCCGCCGCCACGGAGGCCCGGACGGCGGAGGGACGGGAGGCTCGGAGCGCCACGTGCCCGGCTACTCCGCGCTCTCCTGGAGACCCAGGGCCTCCAGGACGATGCGCTCCTGCTCCTCCTTGTGGTCCTTGGCCTTCCCCTCGGCGGGGCTCGCCCGCTCGGGCCGTGCCACGTACGACATCTTCACCTTCCGGGGCACCACCGCCCGGAGCCGCGGCCCCACGAAGGTCAGCCCGCCCATGTTGCGCGGCTCCTCCTGGGTCCAGACGACCTCCTCCAGGTTCGGGTACGCCTGCATGAGCACCGAGAGGGCGTCCTCGGGGAAGGGGTAGAAGAGCTCCAGGCGGCAGAGCGCCGTGTGGGAGGCCTCCTCCCGGCGGGCGTGGCCCTGCATGTCGTAGTAGACCTTCCCGGCGCAGAGCACGAGGCGCGTGATGGCCGCGGGGTCCTCCACGGTGGGATCGGCGAGGACGTGCTTGAAGTTGCCCTCGGTCACCTCCGACACCGGCGAGGTGGCCATGGGGAGGCGCAGGAGGCTCTTGGGCGACATGACCACCATGGGCCGCTCGGGGCGGCGCAGCGCCTGGCGGCGCAGGAGGTGGAAGTACTGGCCCGGGGTCGTGGGGTACGTCACCCGCATGTTCCCCTCGGCGCAGAGCTGGAGGAACCGCTCCAGGCGCGCGCTGGAGTGCTCCGGCCCCTGGCCCTCGTAGCCGTGGGGGAGGAGGAGCGTGAGGCGGGAGTACTGGCCCCACTTGGTGAAGCCCGAGGAGAGGAACTGGTCGATGATGACCTGGGCGACGTTCACGAAGTCGCCGAACTGGGCCTCCCAGAGCACCACGTCCGTGTCGGCGCCCACCGAGTAGCCGTACTCGAAGCCCATGACCGCCGTCTCGGTGAGCGGCGAGTTGAAGACCTCGAGGCGGGTGTCGGCCACCTGCTGGAGGGGCACGAACTCCCGCCCGTCGTTCACGTCGTGGACCACCATGTGGCGGTGGCTGAACGTGCCCCGCTCGGCGTCCTGGCCGGTGAGGCGGATGGGGATGCCGTCCTGGAGGAGCGAGCCGAAGGCCAGCGCCTCGGCGTGCCCCCAGTCGAGCTGCTTGTCCGGGCCGAAGTCCCCGGTGCGGCGCTCCACCTGCTTCCACAGCTTGGGGTGGGGCTCGAAGCCCTCCGGGACCGTGAAGAGCGCCTCGTTGATGGCCTCGAGGCGCTCCATCTCCACGCCGGTGCTGTCGGGCACGACGGGGGTCTCGTACTCGGGGTCCGGCCCCTCGTCCTCCACGGGCTCGTACTCCCGGACGTTCTCCTGGGCCTCGCGGAGGACCTCGGCCTGCCGGTCCTCCATGGCCTGGGCCTCCTCCTCGCTGAGGACGCCCTCCTCCACCAGCCGCCGGGCGTAGAGCGTCCGGACGGTGGGGTGCTTCTCGATCTTGGCGTACAGGAGGGGCTGGGTGTAGCTCGGCTCGTCCCCCTCGTTGTGGCCGTGGCGCCGGTACCCGACGAGGTCGATGACGAAGTCGTCGTGGAACTCGGAGCGCCACGCCATCGCCAGACGGACCGCGGCCAGGCAGGCCTCGGGGTCGTCGGCGTTCACGTGCACGATGGGGATCCCGTACCCCTTGGCCAGGTCGCTGGCGTAGGTGGTGGAGCGGCCCTCGCCCGGGTCGGTGGTGAAGCCGACCTGGTTGTTCACGATGATGTGGATCGTGCCGCCCACGTCGTAGCCCTGGAGGCGAGCCATGTTGAGCGTCTCCGCCACCACGCCCTCGGCGGCGAAGGCGGCGTCCCCGTGCATGAGGATGGGGACGACCGAGCTCCGGTCCGGGGCCTGGTCGGCGCCGCGGCCGGGGTACTGGCGCACCCGGGCGAAGCCGTCCACCACCGGGTTCACGAACTCCAGGTGGCTGGGGTTGGGCATGAGCGTGACGTCGATCTCGCCCAGGTCGCCCAGGTCCCGCACGGTGTGGGCGCCGTGGTGGTACTTCACGTCGCCGGTGCCGGCCACGTCCAGGGCGCCGCCCTGGAGGCTCGGACCCTCGAACTCCGCCAGGAGCTCCCCGTAGGAGACGCCGAGGGTGTGGGTCAGCACGTTGAGGCGGCCCCGGTGCGCCATGCCCAGGACGGCCTGGTCGGCGCCGTCGCGTCGGGCCTCCTCCAGCGCCAGGTCGAGCATGGGGACGAGCATGTCGTCCCCTTCCACGCTGAAGCGCTTCTGCCCCAGGTAGGCCCGGTGCAGGAACTGCTCGAGCCCCTCCACCTCGGTGAGGCGCTGGAGGATCTTCTTCCGGTCCTCCCCCGAGAGCTCGGGGAGGTGCCCGCCCGACTCCACGTGGTCCCAGAGCCAGTCGACCTTCAGGTGGTCGTCCAGGTGCTCGAACTCGTAGCCGATGGAGCCGGCGTAGATGTCCCGGAGCTCGTTCAGGGCGTCGGCGACGGACTTGTCGCCGGCGTCGTCCTGGATGAGGGAGGCCGGGAGCTCGGCCAGCTCGTCCATGGACGTCCCGAAGAAGGCCGGGGTCAGCTGCGGGTGGCCCGGCGGGGTGGAGCCCAGCGGGTCGATGTGGGCGAGCTGGTGGCCGTGATCCCGGAACGCCTGGATCAGCGCCGCCGCCCGGGAGATGACCGGGAGGGCGTCGCGCAGGTCCCGGTCGGGCGCGGTGTGGTGGCGCACCCCCGTCGCGGCCTGGGCGGGCGCCTCCTGGGCGGCCGGAGCGGCGGGCCGGGCCTGGACGACCTGGGCGGGCGCTCCCCGGTACCCGTTGAGCTGCTCGGGTACGAAGAGGCCGTCGCCGGTGGCGCGGGCGCCACCGTCGGCGAAGTACCGTCGCCAGGCCTCGGGGACCGACTCGGGGTCACGGGCGTACTGCTCGAACATCTCCTGAGCGTACGCGGCGTTCTGGCTGTCGAAGAGGGGTTCGTCCATGGGAGGCGGCTCGGGTACGGTGCCCGGAGGGATGGGACAACCCCTAAACTATGCGATTCCACCGGAGGATTGGAGGCGTGGAGGCCATGGATTTCCGAGTCGTGTCCGAGGGGGCGTCGCCTCCGGCGCCGGGGTTCGTGCACCCCGGATGGCGGGAAGCCTTCCCCTGGCTCGTCCAGGGGACCACCGGCCGCGCCCACGAGGGCGCCCCGCTGGACCTGGGACTCTTCTCCGACGCGTCGCCCTCCCGCGCCGTCCAGGACGGGTGGGCCCGCCTCCGCCGGGCCGCGGGGCTTTCCCGGGTCGTCCACGCCCCCCAGGTGCACGGCGCCGCGGTGCGCTGGCACGACGACGGCCCCCCGGGGCTCCAGGTGGCGGAGCCGTGCGACGGGCACGCCACGGACCGGCCGGGGATCCTCCTGACGGTCTCGGTGGCGGACTGCGTGCCGGCCTTCGTGGTGGACCCCGAGCGGCGGGCCGTGGCGGTGGTGCACGCCGGGTGGCGCGGCGCCGCGGCGGGGATCCTCGAGCGGGGGATCGCGGTCCTGGGGGAGCGGGCCGGCTCCCGGCCCGGCGATCTCCACGTCCACCTCGGCCCCTCCATCTGCGGGGACTGCTACGAGGTGGGGCCCGAGGTCTTCGAGGCCCTGGGGCTCCCGGTCCCCGACACCAACACCCCGGTGGACCTCCGCGCCGCCCTGGCGGACCGGGCCCGGAGGACGGGCGTGGACCCGGAGCGGATCACGATCTCCGGGCGGTGCACCCTGTGCGACCTCGGGGAGCACTTCTCCCACCGGGGCGGCGACGGCCACCGTCAGGTGGGCTATCTGGGCATCCGTCCGTGAGCCCGGGCCCGCGCGGCCCCGACCCGGGGCTCTGCCGCACCTGCCTCCACCACCGGGTGGTGGCGAACCGGCGGGGTTCCCGTTTCTATCTCTGTGAGCGGTCCACCACGGACCCTCGCTTCCCCAAATACCCGCCCCTCCCGGTCCTCCGGTGCGCCGGATACGAGCCGGGCGGGGAGGATCCCTACGAGAAGGAGTTCGGATGAGCGACCCGTTCTACGTGGCCAAGGCCGGCGTCACCCGGGTGGAGGGCGTGCACCGCCGCGCCCGGCTGGAGGACGGCACCACCCTGGAGTTCGGGGTCCACGGCCCCGTGAAGCGCATGTACGGCCTCGAGTCCCAGCCCAACCTCCCGCTGCCCGTGGATTACCTCGTGGCGGCGGCCGCCGGGTGACTACTCGGTACGCTCATCGGCGCACTGGAGGTGCGCGGGATCAAGCTGGACGAGGGCGCCATCGAGGCTTCGGCCGAGGGCGTGAACGAGATCGTGGATCGCATCCCGACCCTCACGGGGATCCACGTGCGCTACACGCTGCGGCTGCCGGAGGACGCGCCGCGGGACAAGGTGGACCGGGCGCTGTCGACCCACGTGGACAAGTGCCCCACCGCGGTCAGCCTGAAGGGCGCGGTGGAGGTGACGTGGAGCGCCGAGTTCGAGGGGGAGGGCTGAGCCCGGAGGAACCCCGCCCCCGGCGGGAGGATTCGCCGGGCACCCCATGAGCCCTTCCGTCGCCGTCCCCGTCCTGGCCCTCACCGGGGCCGTGCTGCTCTTCCTGCTCCCCTTCGCCCTGCACCGGAGCTGGCTCCTGCTCCTGGCGGGGCGGGAGCGGGGAGAGCGGCGGGCTCCCTGGCCCGAGGAGCGGCTGCCCCGGGTGACGGTGCAGCTCCCGGTCTACGACGAGGCCCACGTGGTGGAGCGCCTCGTGGACGCGGCGTGCGCGCTGGACTATCCGGCGGAGCTGCTGGAGATCCAGGTCCTGGACGACTCCGACGACGCCACCAGCCGGCTGGCGGCGGCGCGGTGCGCGTTCTGGCGGGCGCG
>CAZMTA010000007.1:133026-139389 GCA_964569085.1 uncultured Gemmatimonadaceae bacterium
AGGCCGGAGGGTGGGAGGCCGACACCCTCACCGAGGACCTGGACCTCTCGTACCGGGCCCAGATGGCGGGGTGGCGGTTCGTGTACCTGGACGACGTGGGCGTGCCCGCCGAGATCCCGTCCACCGCCGCCGCCCTGGAGATCCAGCAGCGGCGCTGGGCCCAGGGGGGCATCCAGACCGCCCGGAAGATCCTGCCCCGCCTCCTCCGCGGGCCGTGGCCCCGGGCGGTGAAGGCCGAGGCGGTGGTCCACCTGTGCGGGCACCTGGCCCACCCCCTCACCGTGCTCCTGGGCGTGCTCCTCTTCCCCTCGGCGGTGGCGCGGCGCGCCCTGGGGCTGGAGCACCTCCTCGTCCTGGATCTGGCGGTCTTCGCCCTGGCCACCGTGCCCTTCCTGGCCTTCTACGCGATGGCGGGGAGGGCGCGCGGGCGCCCGTGGTCGGGGCTGGCCGGCGGGGTGGCGCGGACCCTGGTGCTGGGGATCGGGCTCTCGGTGCCGGTGACCCGGGCGGTGCTCCGGGGCCTGGGACGCGCCCGCGATCCCTTCCAGCGGACGCCCAAGCGGGGCGCGGCGGCCCGATCGCGCTACGCCGGTCCGGCCGTGCCGGTCGACACCGCGCTCCGGCTCCTCCTGGCCGCGCTCATGGCCGCCTACCTGGGGGCGGCGGTGGCGCTGGGCTACTGGGCGTCGGTGCCGTTCGTGCTCCTCTTCCTGGCGGGCTTCGGCGCGCTGGGGCTGGAGGGGCTGGGCTCGTGGGCGTCAGCCGGGGCGGGGCGGGGCGAGGTCCCGGCGCGTGCCCCGGACGCCCTCCCACGCCAGGAGGGCCAGCACCGGACCCCACATCAGGAGCCGCAGCCAGCCGGGCTGGGGCCAGACCCCGGTGGCCTGGAACGCGTCCAGGCCGAAGTAGCCGAGGAATGCGAGGCCGCTTAGGAGGATCCACGGCGCGCTCGCCCGGAGGGCGGCCAGCGGGAGGATCCAGAGGACGTACCAGGGATGGAGCGTGGGCGTGAGCAGGAGCCCGGCGCCCAGGATCCAGAGGAGCGCCCGCTCGGGGTGGACGTTCCGCCAGGTCGCCCAGGCCACGACTCCCGCCACGGCCACCGCCGCCGCCCACCTCGGCGCCCGGGGCCCGGGGAGCACCGCCTCCAGGAGGGCGAAGGGCCCCTCCATGAAGCGCCAGTGCTCGGCGTAGGTCCGCAGGCCGGCGAAGAGCGCGCTCCCGGCCCCGGCGTACGGCAGGTAGAGGAGGAGCGCGGTGGCCCCGAAGGCCGCCGCGAAGCGCCAGCCCAGACGCCGGGCGAGGGGCGGGAGGGCCGCCACCGGCGCCACCTTCACCAGCGCCGAGAGCGCGCCGGCCACCCCGGCTCCGGCGGGCGCCCGGGCCAGGAGGAGGAGCAGGACCAGGCCGAAGAGCCCCAGCGGCTCGAGGTGGGCGCTCCACGCCACCTCCACCACCATCAGGGGAGACCAGAGATAGAGCAGCTGCACCAGGCGCCGGCTCCGGCCGGTCAGGCGGGCCACCCGGCCCAGGAGCCATCCCGTGGCCAGGTCGAAGCCCAGGAAGAGGAGCTTGGCCTGGAGCACCGTGCTCCCGGCCAGCGCCACCGCCAGGAAGGCGAGCTGGGCGAAGGGCGGGTAGATGGTGGGCACGTCCGGGTTGTTGATCAGGCCGTGCCAGGCCGTGCGCAGCTCCATCAGCTCCGGCGCCGAGGGCGCGTACCGGTAGGGGTTCACGCCGGAGAGCTGCACGTGGCCGTCCCACAGGTAGCGCCAGACGTCGTCGGAGAGGACCGGCTCCAGGGGCAGGAAGACGAGACGGAGCGCCACGGCCACGACCCACACCAGGACGTGGCCCCCGGCCAGGTCGCGGACCCGGAGCGCCGCCACCAGGTAGGCGCCGAACGCGCCCAGGAAGAGGAGCAGCCCCGGGAGGGGGAAGCGGGCGCCGCCCCACCCCAGCGCCGCCAGGAGCGCGAGCTCGGCCACGGCCAGGGGAACGAGGACGCGCCACGCCGGGGCGCCCTCGGGCGGAGGCGGCTCCATGGACGCCCGGGGAGCCGACGGTGGCGCGGCGGCCCGCTCGGGGCCGGGTTCCTCCGATGAGCCGCCGGGAAGGCCCCGTCCGGGACGGATCACCGGAGGAGGTCCGGGTCGCGGTCCTGATCCCCGCGCTGGACGAGGAGGAGGCCCTGCCGCCCCAGCTCCGCCGGATCCCGGCGGGCGTGGACCGGATCGTGGTGGCGGACAACGGCTCCACCGACGCCACCGCCGAGGTGGCGCGGGCCGCGGGCGCCGAGGTGGTGCGGGAGCCGGAGCGGGGGTACGGGGCCGCCTGCCTCCGGGGGCTGCGTCATCTGGCCGAGCACGGGCATCCTCCGGACGTGGTGGTCTTCCTGGACGCCGACGGGAGCGACGACCCGGAGCGGATCCCCGAGCTCGTGGCGCCGGTGGCGGCGGGCGAGGCGGACATGGTGCTGGGCGTGCGCCGCGGGCGCCAGGGCGACGTGGGGACCATCCTTCCCCACGCCCGCTTCGGGAACCGCCTGGTCCTGGGCCTGCTGGCCCTGCTCTTCGGCCGCCGCTACCAGGACATGCCTCCCTTCCGGGCCGTGTCCTTCCCGGCGCTCCGTTCCCTGGAGATGGACGACCGGAACTGGGGGTGGACGCTGCAGATGCAGATCCGGGCCCACCGCCGGGGGCTGCGGGTGGTCGAGGTCGAGATGCCCCACCGGCGGCGCGTGCACGGGCGCTCCAAGATCTCCGGCTCGCTCTCCGCCTCGGTGCGGGTCGGGCTCAAGATGTTCTGGACGCTGGCCCGGGAGCGCCTGCGCCGCTGAGGGCGGCCGGGGGCGGGGCGGCCCGCTGGGCGGGGGAATGGCCGGATCGGCCGCCCCCCGCGCGGCGCCCTCCTACTCCAGGGGGTGCCGGTCCAGGAAGGCCGTCACCCGCGCCAGGGCCTCGGCGGGCATCTCCTCCGGGGCGGCGTGGCCGCACTCGTCCAGGAGCTCCAGCTCCGCCCGGGGGAGCTCCTCGGCCAGCCGCTCGGCGACCCAGAGGGGGGTCACCCGGTCCTCTCGTCCCCAGAGCAGCAGAGTCGGGACGTCGATCTCGGCGTAGCGGGCGGCCAGGGCCTCGAGGTCGTCGGGCACGATCTGTCCCCCGGCCTTGAGGATGGCGCGGCGGGCCTGGTCGTCGTCCAGGGGGCCCGAGTACCCGGCCACCATCCCCGGCGTGATGGTGTCCGGGTCGTGGACCGCCATGCGGAGCGCCAGCCGCACCACGTTGGAGATCCCCACCCCCTTCAGGAAGAGCCGGCTCAGCCGGGGCCACTGGGCCAGGTAGGCGAAGGGGGGGAGGGGCTGGCGGTACGCCGCCGCGGAGACCAGGACCAGCCGGGCCAGGGGCTCGGTCCCCCGGTCGGGTCCGTCCAGGAGGCGGAGGGCGGCCAGGAGGGCGACCCCGCCCCCGAGGGAGTGTCCGAGGACCGTGAGGCGGTGCAGCCCCAGCTCCCGGACCAGGTCGTGGACCAGCTCCGCCTGGACCTCGGGCCCGAACTCCAGGTCGGGCGGAGGCGGCGCCAGGCCGTGCCCCTTGAGGTCCACCAGGACCAGGTGCCCGCGCTCGCCCAGGGCGTCGGTCCAGTGGCGCCAGGTGAAGCTGGACGCGGCGAACCCGTGGAGGAAGAGGAACGTGTCGGTCTCCGGTCCCGGGGGAAGCCCGGAGCGCACCACGCCCAGCGGGAGCGAGGTCACGCCGGTCCCAGCCGCACCCCGCGGCCCCCCATGGCCTCGAGGCGGTCGGCCACCGGGTCGTGGCACGTGAAGAAGAACACCTGGCGGGTGCGGGCCAGCGCCATCAGCGCCTCCAGCCCCCGGCTCCGACGCTCCTCGTCCCAGTTCACGAGGACCTCGTCCACGAAGAGGGGGAGGCGCTCCTGCCCGTCGTCCAGGTGGTCCACGATGGCCAGCCGGAGCGCCAGCCAGGCCTGCTCCAGCGTCCCGGTGGAGAGGGGCGGTGCCAGGGGCACCAGCCCGGGATGGCCCGGCCCGGCCAGGTGGAAGCGGTGCTCCCCGGCGCCGTCGTCGGCGACGATGCGGTCGTACCGTCCCCCGGTGAGGGCGGAGAGGTGGGCGCCGGCGCGGCGGAGTACGTCCGGCTGGTGCTCCTCCCGGAACCGCCGGTCGGCCTCGCGCACGAGGGTGGCCAGGATCCAGAGCCGGTCCCGCCGCTCCAGGAGGCGGCCCTCCTCCTCCTCCAGGGTCGCGATCTCGCCGTCCACGGCGTCCACGGTCTCCTCGTCGCGCATGCGGCGGAGCTCCTGGTCCAGCCGCTCGGCCTCGGCGGTGCGCGCCTCGACCTCGTCGGTGAGGGCGTCGATGCGGGCCCGGCGTCGGGCCAGGTCGTCGGGGTCCGACGTCCACTCCTCCCCGGCCGCCTCGGCCCGCTCGATGCGGCTCCGGAGCTCGGCCAGATCCGGGTGGGCGCGCTCGAGCTCGTCGAGGAGCTGGTCGGCCCGGGCGGCGGCGCGGAGACGGCGCTCGGCCTCCTCGGCCCCCCGGCCGGCGTCGCCGTCTCCCAGCGCCTCCAGACGGGCGCGGAGCGCGTCGGCGTTGGCGCGGGCGGCGCGGGCCTCGTCGCGGAGGCGCTCGGCCTCCCGGTCGATGCGGGCCACCTCCCGGGCGGCGGCGCGGGCCTCGGCGGCCGCTCGCTCCGCCCGACGGAGCTCGTCCTCCAGCAGGCGGGCCAGCGCCTCCGCCTCCAGTGCGTGCTCCCGCTCCAGGGCCCGGGCAAGGGCGGCGGCCTCCCGGTCCGCGGCCGCGACCCGCTCCTCCAGCTCCCGGAGCAGGCCGCTCCGCTCCTGGTGGTCCCGGGCGCGCTCCTGGAGCCGCTCGAGCCCGGAGGCCAGGGCCTCGTCGGGCTCCTGGAGCCGGGGCGCCGCCACCGGGAGGTCCCGGAGGAGCTCGGCCACCCCGCCCCGCGCCTCCTCCTCGGCGCTCCGGCAGCGGGCCAGCTCGGGATCCTCGGCCCCATCCGCCCCGGAAGCCGCGTCCGTCCGGGCCCGGAGCGCGACCACGACGCCGGCCACCAGGGCCGCGGCGCCCGCGGCGGCCACCCACGCCGGGCCCGCCACGAGCCCCACGACCACCAGCACCGCGCCCACGGCGGCCACGGCCACGCCCGTCGTCAGCAGCACGGGGTCGGGTCCGCCCACGTCGAGGCGCGCCCGCTCGCGGACCGCCGCCTCCCGGGCCCGCAGCTCCTCCCGGGTCCGGACGGCCCGGCGCACCCGCTCGCGCAGGGCTGGCACCGAGAGGGCCAGGAGCGGGCCCCGGGGGGCTTCCGTCCACGAGGTGGCCAGGACCTCTCCCGCGGCCGCCTCCAGGCGGCGCTCGGTCTCGCCCAGCTCCTGGCGCAGGGTGGCCAGGCGGCCCCGGTCGGTGGCCCACGACGACGCCCGCGCCACGAAGGCCGCCACCTCGTCCCGGCGCTCGAGGACCGCCTCCTGGGCGGGGTCCACCGCGTCGGCGGTCTCCCGGGGCTCGGCGGCCTCGTCCTCCAGCTCCCGGAGGCGACGCTCCAGCGTGGCCACCCGTTCCTCCTCCTCCCGGAGGGCGGCCGCGGGCTCCGGGGGGAGGCCCTCCAGCGGGCCGGGCGCGCCCGCTTCCCGCCGGAGCTCTCCGATGCGGCGGAGCCGCGTCCGCACCGGCGCGAGGCTCTGGACCCGCTCCACCGCCACCCGCTCCTCCTCCCGGCTCCGGCGGGCGGTCTCCAGCGCCTCCCGGGCCTCGTCCCGGGTCCGGAGGGTGCGCCGGAGCTCGACGTCCCGCTCGGCGGCGTCGCGGCGCCGGCCCCGGAGGTCCCGGATCTCGGCCTGGAGGTCCCGGATGCGCTGGTTGCCCCGGCGGCTGGGGCGCCACAGGGAGCCGGCCTCCTCCTCGAGCTCCGCGGCCACCTCCCGGGCGGCCCGGAGGTCCGTGGCGCCCATGGCGCCCATGAGGCGGTCCTGGACCTTGGCCCACGTCTCCTCCTCGAGGCCGGCCAGCTCGGTGAGGGTCAGGGCGAAGAGCTGGTCGAAGACCCGGCGGGGCACGTGCTCCACCCAGGGGAGGGAGCGGTTGCGCAGGTCCTCCTCGGTCCCGTCCCGGCGCAGCCGCGCCCAGGGCGAGGAGAGGAGCCGCCGCTCGACCTCGACCCGGTCTCCCGCCTCGAGGCGGATCAGGGCGGAGCCCGACGCGTCCCGCCCGTCCCAGGGCGCGTAGTCGTGGCGGTCCCGGGAGGCGGGGTAGAAGCCGTAGAGGAGGCTGGAGAGGAGGTGGAAGAGGGTGGACTTCCCGGCCTCGTTGGGCCCGCGCACCACCAC
>CAZMTA010000008.1:0-115672 GCA_964569085.1 uncultured Gemmatimonadaceae bacterium
GCCGCCCGGCCCGGGCGGCGCCGGACCTGGCATCGCCCCCGCCTCGCCGACACCTTCGGGGACGCGTCGCCCCATTCCGGACCGACCCATGGATCAAGAGCTGTCCCGCCCCGGCCCCCCTTCGGCGGCCGCCCCCCGGCGGGACCAGGACGTCACGGCACGAGCCCGCCTCCTTCTGGAGACCGAGGCCCTGGACGTGGCTCGGGCCTACCTGGCCGGTCAGGACCGGAGGACCCTGGACGAGCAGGTCCTCCTCACCGAGATCCCCGCGCCGCCCTTCGGCGAGGACGCCCGCGGCCGCGCCATGGCCGGGCTCATGGAGCGCTCGGGGCTCCTACGGGTGGAGACGGACGAGGTGGGGAACGTCCTGGGCTGGTATGGGCGCCCGGGACCCGCCCCCCTGGTGCTGGCGGCACACCTGGACACCGTCTTCCCGGAAGGGACCGACGTGCGGGTGCGGCGGGAGGGCGGTCGCCTCATGGCGCCCGGCATCGGCGACGACGGCCGGGGCCTGGCCGCCATCCTGGCCGTCTCCCGGGCTCTGGAGGCGGCGCGCATCCGGCTCGGGCGGCCCCTCCTGGTGGTGGCCACGGTGGGGGAGGAGGCGGCGGGGGACCTCCGCGGGGTGCGCCACCTCTTCCGCCGGGACGGCGGGTTCCGGGACACCGCCGCCTTCGTGTCGGTGGACGGCGCCGGCAGCCGGAACATCGTGAACCGGGCCGTGGGCGCCGTGCGCTGGCGCGTCACGGTCCGGGGTCCCGGAGGCCACTCCTGGGTGGACTGGGGGGCGCCGAACCCCCTCCACGCCCTGGCCGACGCCGCGGCCCGGGCGGGCCGCCTCCGGCGGGAGGACGGGATCACCTTCTCGGTGGGCCGCCTCGAGGGGGGCACCAGCGTCAACGCCATCCCCGAGAAGGCCGTGATGGAGCTGGAGGTCCGGGGCCTGGACCCCGGCGGGCTCGAGGAGGCGGCCGGGGCCGTGGAGGAGGCGGTCCACGCCGCGGTGGAGGACGTGAGCGGAGCCCGCCGGCCGGGCACCCCGCCCCTGGCGCTGGAGGTGGAGCGGACGGGCGACCGACCGGCCGGCCGGACCGATCCGGACTCGGCGCTGGTGCGGGCCGCCGTGGCCGCCACCCGCGCCCTGGGGCTGCGGGCCGAGCTGGCCGCCTCCTCCACCGACGCCAACATCCCCATGTCGCTGGGCGTGCCCGCCGTGACCGTGGGCGGAGGCGGGGGCGCGGGCGGAGCCCACACCCTGGGCGAGTGGTACGACAACGAGGGGGGCGTGGACGGCCTGGTGCGCGCCCTCCTGACCCTCCTCCTGGTGGACTGGCTGGAGGCGGAGACCCGCTCCTCGGCCTAGCCCCCCGGACCGGGGCTCCTCAGCTCCCCTCGACCACCGAGTGGTCGGTGACGGAGAGGGAGCCGACCACGTCCCGGATCTCGCTCTCGCCGCCCACGATGCTGTCGTGGAGCCGGCTCGACTCGATGCGCGCCCCGGCGCCCACCACGCTGTCCCGGAGCTCGCTGGCCACGACCTGCGCTCCGCGCTCCAGGGTGACGTTGGGGCCGATGCGCCCGCCGGACACCCGCACGCCGGCCTCGATGCGGACGGGCTCGACGATCTCCGCGCCCTCGACCTCGGCGTCCCCGTCCACGCCGCCCCGGGCGCCGGACACGAGATGCCCGTTGGTCTCCAGGAGCGTCCCGGGCTTCCCGGCGTCCCACCACCCCTCCACGGGCGCGGTGAGGATCCGGGCTCCCTGGTCCACCATGTACTGGAAGGCGTCGGTGAGGAAGAACTCGCCGTCCGGACCGGGCTTGGAATCGAGGACGTGGTGGATGCCCTCGAAGAGCAGCTCGTGGTCCCGGATGTGGTAGAGCCCGATGTTGGCCAGCTTCGAGATGGGCTCCTTGGGCTTCTCGACGATCCGCTCCATGGTCCCGTCGTCCGCCGTGACGATGACTCCGAAGCGCTGGTAGTCCTCGACCTCCTTGGCCCAGATCACCCCGGCGTACTCCTCGTCCAGGGTGCGCGCCAGGGAGTAGTCCACCTCCAGGACCGCGTCGGCGAAGATGATGAGGACCTCGTCGTCCACGTACGGCTCGGCCAGGGCCACCGCCCCGGCGGTCCCGTCCTGGACCTCCTGCACCACGTAGTGCCCCTGGATCTCGGGGTACTCCTCCTCGATCCACGCCTGGATGTGGTCCCGGAGGTACCCCACGATGAAGACCACCTCCTCGACCCCGATCTCCTTGATGTCGTCCAGGATGTAGCTCAGGACGGGCTTGCCGGCGACCTTCAGGAGCGGCTTGGGGGTATTCAGCGTGTGCGGCCGGAGGCGGGTGCCCTTCCCGGCCAGGGGGATGATGGCTTTCATGTCCCTCGGGAGCGTGATGAACGGAGGTGGGTCCGACCTCGTACGATAGGTGCACCGGAAGGTCGGTCCAACCCTCCCCCAACCTCTGCCAAGAGCCTCGACATGACCCCGCTACGACGGATCGTCCTCGCCCTCTCCGCCCTCCTGGTCGCCTGCGCCGGAGCCCCGGCCGGCGCCCAGCCCGCCCCCGCCGCGGAGGCCGTCCCCGCCCCGCGCAGGACCGCCGCCGCGCAGGAATCCGCGGACAGCGGGGTCGTGCGGGTGAGCGGGGCGGCCGAGGTGACCGTGTCCCCGGACCGGGCCCGGGTGAGCTTCGCGGTGGAGAGCGAGGCGTCCACCGCCGGCGAGGCCTCGGACGCCAACGCCGCCACCATGCAGGCCGTCCTGGACGCGGTGCGCGGCGGCGGCTTCCCCGGCCTCGAGCTCGAGACCTTCGGCTACTCCCTCCGGCCGGTGTACTCCAGCGTGGCCGAGGACGGGCGCCGGGTGCAGCGCATCGAGGGCTACCGGGCCGTGAACAACGTGGCCGCCGTGATCCACGACCCCGACGCCGTGGGCGGGGTCATCGACGCCGCCATCGAGGCCGGCGCCAACCGCATCGCCGGGCTTTCCTTCTACGCCTCCGACACCCGCGCCGCGCGGGAGGAGGCGCTCCGCCGGGCGGTGGAGGCCGCCACCCGGGAGGCCCGGGTCATGGCCGGGGCGCTGGGCCGCACCCTGGGCGCGCCCCTGGAGGTCCAGGGCGGCGCGCAGCGTCCCCGGCCCCAGCCCATGGGGGACATGGCCTACGAGGAGATGCAGATGGCCCGCGCGCCGACCCCCATCGAGACCGGGGACCAGACCGTGTCGGCGCAGGTGTCGATCACCTTCCGACTCGGGCCCGCGGAGGGGCGTTGAACCGACTCGTCCGCGCGCTCACGCGGAACACCGCGGAGACCGACCCCCACGCCCGGGATCCCCGGCTCCGGGGGCGCACCTACGCCATCCCCTTCGAGCGGGTGTGGCGGGCGGCGCTCGCCCTGGTCGACGGAGGCCTGACCCGGTGGACGCTGGTGGAGGCCGACGACGAGGAGGGCACCATCCACGCCGAGTCCAAGACCCTCGTCTTCCGCTTCGTGGACGACGTCCACGTGGAGATCGGGCTGGACGAGAACGGCCAGACCCGGGTGGACGTGCGCTCGGCCTCCCGGGTGGGCAAGGCGGACCTGGGGCGGAATCCCCGCACCATCGGGACCTTCCTGAAGCGCCTCGACCAGGCGCTGGACGCCGGGCCGGGCCAGATCCTCGACGCGACCCGCGAGCCCACCTGGTCGGCGTGAGGCCCCGGACGCCCTCCCGCCCGAGGGGACTCCCGCTACCTTTGGCTGCATGATCCGCCCCCTCCTGGCCGCGCTCCTCGTCGCCTCCCTCACGGCGTGCGAGGAGGCGGAGCCCCCACCCCGCCAGGCGTCCCCGCTCCCCGCCGACACCACGGGCGAGCGCAGCTTCCGCGGACGGCTCTACGAGCGGAACTTCGTGTTCACCACGGTGGGCCGGGACACGGCCTTCGTGGTCCCGTGGTTCTTCCGCACCCGCACCCTGCCCGGGACGGTGGAGCGCGGCGTCCGGGGATGGCTGGCCCGGGGGACGGCGTGGGAGGCGGTCTACACCCGGGCCTGGCAGACGGAGCCCACCCGGGCCCCGTGGCGGATCCTCCCCCACGAGAGCCTCGGCCTGGTGGTGGGGGAAGGCGATGCCGTGGAGGCCCTCGTCTTCCACGAAGGGCCCCGGGCCCTCGAGCTGGAGCTGGGCGAGCTCCTGATGGAGTGGACGCGGGGCGGCGAGGAGGTCTACCGCCTGGTGGACGGCACCCTCCTCCTGGGGGAGGAGCGGGTCCCGGGGCTGATCCTCGACATGGCCCGGACCGCGTCGGCGGACGCCGGGCTGCCCGGCGACTGGGCCTTCCTGGTCTCCGGGGACTCCCTCCAGGTGGTCCTGGAAGCCGAGAGCCCGGCCGCCGTGGAGGAGAGCGGCGAGTACCGGGGATGGGCCCGCCTGGACTTCCGGGACCTGCGCCTCCCGGAGATCACGGTCGACTGGGCCGAGGTCCGGTCCTTCCCCCCGGCCCGCCGGGAGATCCCGGCCTCGTGGACCCTCACGTCCCCGGACCTCCAGGGCGTGCTGGAGGTCACCAGCACCCAGGCCGAGGCGCGGGAGGGCCCGGGCCCGCTCCTCCCGGTCGACGCCCTCTTCGGCGTGAGCGGAACCCTCACCCTGGAAGGCGGCGACTACCCCGTCCGGGGCATCGTGCGCCACACCCGCCCGTGAGGAGGGCGCCGTGAGCGACGAGCTGGTCCGGATCCTGGTCACCATCGCCTTCGGCGCGCTGGCCGGCGGCCTCACCAACACCATCGCCATCTGGATGCTCTTCCACCCGTACGAGCCGCCCCGGCTCTTCGGGCGGAGGCTGAAGCTCCTCCAGGGCGCCGTGCCCAAGAACCAGGAACGGCTGGCGTCGGCCATCGGCCGCACCGTGGGGACCCGCCTCCTCACCGAGGAGGATCTGACCCGCGCCTTCACCAACACCGAGTTCCGGGCGGCCTTCGACGAGCGCCTCCGGGCGTTCCTCGAGGAGGTGCTCCTGAAGGAGCGTCCGTCGCTCCGGGACCTGGTGTCGCCGGCCCTCATGGAGGAGCTGGAGCCGGTCCTCGAGGACGCCGTGGACCACGGCGTCGATCGCCTGGAGGCGTGGCTCCGCTCCGACGCCTTCCACGACTACGTGGACGGCCGGGCCGACGCCCTGGTGGCGTCGGTGGCCGACGAGCCCATCGGCGACCTCCTCACGCCGGCCCGGGGCGCGGCGGTGGAGGCGGCCGTGGAGGACTGGCTCGCCGACGCGGTGCGGAGCGAGGACTTCCGGCGGGCGGTGGAGGACTACGTGGAGCGGGCGTCCCGAAAGCTCCTGGCCCCGGACCGGACCTTCGAGGCCACGCTCCCCCTCGGTCTGGTGGGCTCGGTCGAGAAGGCCATCGCCGGCTACCTCCCCCTGGCCATCGAGCGCCTGGGCCGGCTCCTGGAGGACCCGGAGGCCCGGGCGAAGTTCGAGAGCACGATCCACGACCTCCTCCACCGCTTCATGACCGACCTCAAGTTCCACCAGCGCGTGGTGGCGCGGCTGGTGATGACCGAGGAGACGGTGGACCGGGTCCTGGACACCATCGAGCGGGAGGGCGCCGAGCGGCTGAGCGAGCTCCTGACCGACCCCGCCGTGCAGGATGCCATGGCCCGGGGCGTCAACGAAGCCATCGTGGACTTCCTGCGCCGGCCCGTGGCGGAGGTCCTGGGGCGCCCCGACGACCCGAGCGTGGTGGAGGCCCGGGAGACGCTGGCCGGATGGGTGGTGGACATGGCCCGGGATCCCGGCACCCGGGAGTTCCTGGTGGAGAAGCTCCACACCGCCCTGGAGAAGGCCGGGGACCGGACGTGGGGCGAGGTCCTGGAGCGCGTCCCCCCCGAGCGGCTGGTGGGCTGGGTCGTGGCGGCCGCCCGGAGCGAGCCCGCGGCGAAGGCGTACCGGCAGGGCGCCCGGCGGGCGCTCTCCGGGCTCCTGGACCGGCCCATCGGGACGCCGGCCCGGTGGCTGCCCCCCGAGGCGCCGGAGCGCATCGAAGGCTCCCTGGGCGACCCCCTCTGGGGCTGGCTCCAGACCCAGGTGCCGGCCGTGGTGGAGCGGGTGGACGTGGCCGGCCGGGTGGAGGTGAAGGTCCGGGAGTTCCCGACGCCCAAGCTCGAGGAGCTGGTGCGACGGGTCACGGACCGGGAGCTGAAGCTGATCGTCCGGCTCGGCTACGTCCTGGGCGCCGTCATCGGGACGGTCCTGGTCGTGGTGGACGCGGTGCTGGGCGGGTAGGCCCCGGCCGCCTCACTCCTCGCCGGGCCGCCTCACTCCTCGCCGGGCCGCCTCAGCTTGAACCGCCCCGAGCCCCCACCCGCGGGGCCGTCGGTGGAGGGCTCTTCCGACCGCTCCCGGTCCGGCGGCTGGAGCTTGAACGCCCCACCGCCTCCGCTCCGGGGGCGCTCCTGGCCGGGCCGGTCGAGCTTGAATCCGCTCCGGCCTCCGCCTCCCCGGGACCGGCTCCGCCCGCCCCCGGTGCCCACGTCGATCTTGCGCTGGACCCAGGCGAGGGGGGTGAAGTGACGCTTCACCTTCCGGGGCCGGTCGCCGGGCGTCTCCAGGGCGCGTTCGATCTCGTCGTAGCGCCGGTCGTAGCGACCGGGCATCCCCAGCCAGATGCCCAGGGCGAGGGCGGCGACGGCGCCGAGGATCTTGAGGACCAGCATGGGTGGGAAGCCTCCGGGAGTGGGAATCGTGGGGGAAGATACAGGTCCCCCGGCCGGGGCGTTCCCCGGCGTCCGGGTCGCCGGGGCGGGCGGGCACGAAAAAGGCGCCTCCCCAGGGAGGCGCCCGGGCCGCCCGGAGGGGCGGCGTGCGCGGGGTCGGCTCAGGCCTTGCCCAGGGACTCCAGCGCCAGGAGGACCAGCCCCACGGAGAGGATGATGGCCACCGCGTTGGTGCCCACCGCCACCATGGCGATCACCGTCCAGAAGATGAGGTGCGTGAAGAGGTAACCGCCGGGAACCAGGTCGCGCATGGATGAGGGTCCGGGTGAGGGGGTCTGGGCGCCGACGCCAGGGAATATGGTGCAAGGCCGGCCGGGTGTCACCCCCGGGCGCGGGCCGCCCCGGGGACGCGGCCGAGGGCTCAGCCGCCGGCCCCGTCCACGTCCGCGCCGGCCCTCCTCCGGGCCTCGTGGAGATACCCCGCCTCCAGGCCCAGGAGGTTGCTGATCTTCCGCATGAGCCAGTCCTCCTTGGCGCCCAGCTCCCCGTCGGAGTAGACCAGCCCCCACATGACCTCGGCCAGCACCATCTTCTGGGCCAGGGAGTAGTGCTCGGCCACCAGGTTGGTGAACTGCCAGAGGTCCACGGCGCCCCGGCGCTCCTCCTCGGCCAGCTCCAGGAGGCGCTCGGCCTCCCGGGCGTCCAGGCCGAACTGTCGGCGGACGGCCGACTCCAGGTGGGCCTCCTCGTCCTCGGTGAAGTCGTCGTCGGCGTGGGCCAGCTCCAGGAGGAGGGCGCACGCGGCCAGGCGGAGGTGACGGGCCTCCTCGGCGCGGCGCTTCCGGGCCGGCGCGCCGTGGTCGTCCGGAGGGGTCATGGAGCTCCGGAAGAAGCTCTTGATGGAGTCGAGCATGGAACCTCCCGTTTCCCGGTCTAGAATTCCTGCGAGCGCACCTTGCGCACCCCGGCGCGGAGGGGGAGCCAGATGGCCAGCGCCGTGAGGAGCGCGGCGCCGGACAGCCCGAGGGCCAGCGGCCCGACGCCCACCCCGGGCTCGCCTTCCCGGAAGCCCGCCGCCAGGAAGAGGTAGACGGGCCAGGCCTCCAGCACCACCACCCCGGCCAGGTAGGTCGTGGCCGCCATCATGAAGAGGAGCCCGCCGAAGGAGGTGGGAATCTCCGCCACGTTCTCCGTGTCGTAGTTCGGGTAGAGCGCGCCGAAGCCCAGTGCCATCGCCGTGAGGGCGAAGGTCACCCCGACCATGGTCACGGTCGTGAGCACGAGGACGAAGAGGCTCGCGTCCAGGACCACGTTGGTGACCACGATGAGGGGGAGCGCCACCAGCAGGAGCGGCACCGTCCCCACCCAGTACTTCGCCCAGAAGAGGGTGCGCACGTCCAGGGGAGACGACCGCAGCAGCCACATCATGCGTCCCTCCAGCGACATGGCCGGGAAGACGAAGCGCGCCGCGATGGCCGCCACGACGAAGCCCGCCAGCCCGAGGTTCAGGAAGGAGACGACGTTGATGAGGAAGAAGGAGATCTGCTCCCCGGTGTAGAGGGGCAGCACCGTGATGTTGTAGACGTACACCGCCACCAGCACGCCCAGGAGGATGAGCTGGGACCACTGGGTGGTGTCCCGGAAGAACACCCGGATCTCCTTGGACACGAGCCCCCGGGTGGCCGGGCGGGCGTTCTTCAGGAAGCCCTCCACCACCATCCCCCGCACCCGCCCCTCGCGCCGCTCCGCGCCTTCCTGGGCCCGGGTGAAGCCGGCGTCGAAGAAGCGCCCGTGGAGCCAGGACCCCACCACGAAGGCCGCGGCGGCGGTGGTGAGGAGGAAGAGGAAGGGGAAGGGCTGGAAGAAGCCGTTGAGCTGGCTCATGAGGGCGTCGGCCGCCCACTCCGAGGGGAGCCACGGCGAGGTCGGGGTGCGCAGCACCGCCATGAAGTCCACCAGGTCCCGGAACTCCTCGGGGCGCATGAGGCGCTCCGGCCGCAGGAAGCGGAAGAGGGCCACCACCCCCGCCGCGGCGAAGAGCCCCACCAGCGCCAGGAGGTCCCGGGTGCGCCGGGCCGGGAAGACGTTCACCAGGAGGAGGGTGGCCCCCGTCCCCACCACCGCCGGGATCACCAGGAAGGGGACGAGCACCCCCACCGCCAGGAGGTAGTACGCCCACCCCGCGCCGTAGACCACGCCGTAGGCCGCCAGGAGGGGGACGGCGAGGAGCGCCACCATCCAGGAGGAGTCCACGATCGTCTCCAGCAACCGCGCCCCGTACACCTTGAGGGGATCCACCGGCGAGGCCACCACCAGCTCCAGGTCCTCCGACAGGAAGAAGGTGGAGAGGGAGGTGATGACGTTGGAGAGGACCAGGATCATGAGGAAGGTCAGGAACGCCAGGCCGAGGAGCTTGGCCGAGAGCAGGTTCCCGATCCCCTGGGTGCCCCGGAAGTAGAGGAGCATCCGGAAGATGACCGCGAAGATCAGCCCCCAGAAGAACAGCCCGACGAAGCCCAGGAGGAAGGCCTTGAAGACGCGGCCCTCGTCGGTGCGGGCCCGGTTGATCTTGGTGCGGAGCTTGGGGCGCAGGAGCCAGAGGATCCCGGCCTGGGTCGGGGCGCCCCGGCTCACGAGTGGAGCGCCTCGCGGAGGCTCTGGATGACGTCCTGCATGGCTTCGTCCCCGGTGACCTTCAGGAAGATGTCCTCCAGGTGGGCCCCGCCGCTGGCCTCGGCCTGGGACCGGAGGTCGTCCATGCTGCCCAGGGCGATGATCTCCCCCTCGCTGATGATGGCGATGCGGTCGCAGAGCGCCTCGGCCACCTCCAGGGTGTGGGTGGAGAGGAAGACCGTCCCGCCCTCCTCCACGAAGGTGCGCATGAGGTCCTTGAGGAGGCGCGCCGAGCGCGGGTCCAGCCCCACCATGGGCTCGTCCACCAGGATCATGTCGGGCTGGTGGATGAGCGCCGAGCTGATGAGGAGCTTCTGGCGCATGCCGTGGGAGTAGCTCTCGATGAGCTCGTTCTTCCACTCGGTGAGGTGGAAGAGCTCCAGGAGGCGGTCGGCCCGGGCCATGGTCTCGGGGGTGTCCTTCCCCCAGAGGCCGGCCACGAAGCGGAGGAACTCCCCGCCGGAGAGCTTCTCGTACAGGTACGGCCGGTCGGGGATGTAGCCCAGCCGCTGCTTGGCCTTGGCGGGCTCGGCCACCAGGTCGTCCCCGCCCAGGTGGATGGTCCCGTCGGAGGGGCGGAGGACCCCGGCCACCATGCGGATCGTCGTGGTCTTCCCCGCCCCGTTGGGTCCCAGGAACCCGAAGATCTCGCCGCGGTGGACGTCGAGGTCGAGGCCCTTCACCGCGGTGAAGGATCCGTAGCGCTTCACCACCCCCCGCAGCCGGAGCATCTCGCGGTCGGCGGGGGGAGGGGCGTGGGGTTCGGTCACGGAGCGTCCTCGGGTCGGGAGGGTGGGGCGGGCGGGAGCGGGCCGGGAGGAGCGGTCAGTCCTGGGCGGTCGGCTCCACCGGCACCCGGTCCAGGACCTCGATGTCCAGGTTGCCGATGAGGCGGACGATCTCGACCTGCTGGGCCAGGCCGCCCACCACGAAGCGGATGTGGGAGGCGTCGGCGGGATACTGGCCGAAGGTCGGGTCCACCGCCACCCACTCGCCGAGCCAGACCTCGGGCCAGGCGTGGTAGAAGAACGCGCCGTTCACGAACACGAGCCCCACGGCCGTCCGGGCGGGAAGGCCCAGCGCCCGGGCCATGGCCACGTACAGGACGGTGTGCTCGTTGCAGTCGCCCTGGAGGGTCTCCAGGACCTGGACCGCGTTGGGTACGCTGAAGGTGATGCTCTTGTCCAGCATGTCGTACACCGAGCGGGTGAGCTGCCGCGCCACCTGCTTGGGGTCCTGCCGCCACTGGGTCCGGCGGGCCGTGAGCTGCTGGGCCCGGGCGATGATGCGGGGGTCGTCGCTCTGGATGAGGGGCTCGGGCTCCAGCGCCTCGGAGAGGTCCATGCGCGGGTAGGGAAGCTCGTAGCCGGCGTCCAGCGCCCCCCAGTCCTCCTGGCGCACGATCAACGTGTCGCCCCGGAGCTCCTGCCGCCCCCCGTCGAGCTGGAAGCCCTCCAGGTCCACGCCGCTGAGCCGGAAGCGCACCTCCCGGTAGCGGGCCACGTCGGAGAGGTCCACGTCGCTCTGGACGGCGGTGGAGAGGATGACGTCCTCGTCCACCCGACCCGAGTTCCCCGCGAGGCGGGCCTGCTCCTGGGCCTGGCGGGCCAGCTCGTACTCGGTCTTCTCCATGGTGAAGCCCAGCGGGCTGGACGCCCGGAGGATGCGCCCGTCCTCGTCGATCCAGCTCTCGACCTGGACTCCGCCGAACGCCTCCGCGATGCGCCACGCCGGGACCGTGTCCTCCCGGGCGGGGGACCAGCGGGCCGTCGCCGGATCGTAGGACGCGGAATCGGTGATGATCAGCGTGTCGTGCTCCATGATCCGGACCTCCACGGTCCGGGTGCCCATGCTGGTGGGGTCGAAGACCGGATAGCGGTGCGTCTCGCCGACCTCGAGGCCCTCGCCCAGGGCCACCCGGATGGGGAGCACCGCGCTGAAGACCGGGGGCTGGGGCAGCCGGAAGTCCAGCTCCTGCACGCTTCCCGCCGAGTTGATGCGGACGTGGAGGGTGGTGTCGGGCCCCAGGGTGCCCGTGGCCTCGAAGCGGCCCACCTCGCTGTCCAGGGAGAAGGTGAAGTCCTCCATGACCAGGGACGGGCTCATCTTCACCCGGGTCCGGGCGACGGCGGTCCCGGTCTGGCCCAGCGCCGGGAGCTCGAGCTGCATGAGGTCCTCGAGCTCGAAGCCGTCGGGGAGGGTGTCCAGGCGGGACGTGGCCTGGCCCACGGTGCGGCCGCCCATGGAGAGGGTGTAGAAGCTCACCCCCGGCGCCAGGGAGAGGGCCGCCTCGGCCAGGCGGGCCAGCTCCGGCTGGAAGTACTCCTGGCGGGCCTGCCATCCCACCATGCCCAGCCAGACCAGGAGGATGGCGCTTCCCAGGATTCGTCGTCCCACGGGGATCTCCGGCGGCGGGCGCGAGGCGCCCTCGGGTGGGTGGGGATGGCGGGGTGGGGGCGGTGGCGACCCGGCCTAGGGTACGGCGGAGCCGTCCTCGTGGTTCCCGGGCTCCTCGACGGGGTCGTGGAGCGCGGCCACCATGCGGGAAAAGACGTCCTCCTCGTACTCGCTCGCAACCACGACGGTGACGTCCAGGGGGGGGAGCCCCTCGTTGAGGTGGTTGACCAGGATCTCCACCTGGACCCGGGCCGCGTCCTCCAGGGACAGGACGCCCACCCCCGTCCCCAGGGGCGGGAGGGCCAGGGACCCGATGCCCAGGTCGGCGGCCCGGCGCAGGCCGTTGCGCAGCGCCCGCTGGACCACGTGGGACGACTCGGGCTCGTCCCGGCTGCACGTGGCGACGTGGATGACGAAGTCGGCCGGCAGCTCGCCCCCGGGGGTCAGGACCGCGCCGCCCACAGGGATCTCGCCGGCCGTCTCCAGGCGCTGCCGCACCGTGTCGCCCAGCCCCTCGAAGAGCGCCCTGGAGAGGGCGTTCACCGGATCGAGGTCCGAGCGCACCGGGCGCAGCACGGCCTCTCCGTCGAACGCGGCCAGGTCCCCCACCCGCACCCGGATCATCCCGCCTGCGCCGCCCGGGCCTTCCGGTACATGGCCGCCGCTTCCTCGGGGAGGTGCTTGCGGTCGTAGAGGATGCCCATGGTGTAGTAGGCCTTGGCGTTGCCGGGCTCCAGGGCGGCGGCGCGCTCCAGGGCCTCCAGCGACTCGTCGTAGCGCCCCATCCGGTTCAGCGCCTCGCCCCGGTAGAAGAAGGCGGGCGCGTTCTCGGGGTCCTCCTCGCACACGCCGCGCAGCTCCGCCTCGGCCTGGGGGTAGAGGCCCCGGCGGAAGCTGAGGATGCCCATGGTGGCCCGCACCGAGGTGTTCCCGGGATCGAGGCGGAGCGCCCGGCGCAGGAACTGCTCGGCCTCGCCGTAGCGGGCCAGCGCCCCCAGGACCGAGCCCAGGTTGTTCAGGACCTCGATGCTCTCGGGGTCCACCTTGAGCGCCGCCTCGAACTGCTCCAGCGCCTGCTCGTGGTGCCCCATGGCCTCGTGGAGGGCTCCCAGGTTGTTGCGGGCCCGGAGGCTCACGGGGTTCTCGCGGAGGATGTCCCGGTAGAGCTGGACCGCCTCCTCGGGCCGGCCGTCCTCCACCAGCTCGCGGGCCCGGGCGAGGCGCTCTCCGGCGGGCGGCGGGAGGGGGGCCTCGGCCCCGGTCTCCGCCACCATCTCGAAGTGGACCGGCTGGGGGGGGCGATCCTCCTCGGGCTCGTCCTCTTCCGGCGCGGGCTCGTCTTCCTCGGCCGCGGGCTCGTCTTCCTCGGCAGCGGCCGGCTCGGCGTCGTCGTCGTGGGCCTCCGGCTCGGACTCCGGCTCGGGCTCTTCGCCTTCTGGCTCGGCCTCCTCCGGATCCTCGCCGGGCTCGGCGGCCGGTCCCTCCAGCGCGTCCCCGGCGTCGGCGAGGGGGTCGTCCTCCGAGGCCACCTGCTCCGGGAGCCCGTCGTCGATGCCGGCCAGGAGGTCTCCCTGCTCCTCCTCCTGCTCGGCGTCCTGGGCCTCCTCGGCCAGCTCCTCGCTCTTCTTCTGCTTCCGCCTGCGTGCCATGATCAGCCGTCCACCTCGTCCCGGACCCATTCCAGATACGCCGCGTGGCCCGCCACCACCGGCAGGACCAACACCTCCGGCACGTCGTACGGATGCTCCTCCACCACCCGGGCCCGCATGGCCTCGGCGCGCCCCGCGGTGGTCTTCAGGACGAGAAGGACCTCCTCGTCCCGCTGCAGCTCGCCGTCCCAGCGGTAGAGGGACACGACCCCCGGCACCACGTTGGCGCAGGCCACGAGCCCTTCCTCCACCAGCGTCCGGCCCAGGCGCTCGGCCGTCTCCTGATCGGGGGCGGTGACCAGGGCGGTGCGGACGTCGGTCCGGGCGTCAGCGGTCATGGATCACGTCGGCGGCCTCGGCCTCGTAGAGCCGGTCGATGAGGTCGTCGAAGCGGTCCTGGACCACGCCCCGCTTCACCTTCATGGTGGGCGTCATGGTCCCGTTCTCGATGGAGAAGGCCTCCTCCAGGAGCGCGATCTTCTTGGGCTGCTCGTAGGAGGCCAGCCCCGCCAGCTTCTCCCGCACCTGGTCCTCCATGAAGCTCCGCACCCGCGGCTCGTCCAGCAGGTCCCGGCGGCTCCCCCAGTCGATCCCGTTCTCCCGGGCCCACGCCTCCAGGCTCTCGAAGGCCGGCACCACCAGGAGGGAGACGTACTTCCGCCGGTCCCCCACCATCACCGCCTGCTCCACGTAGGGGTTGGACTTGAGCCGGTTCTCGATGGGCTGGGGGGCCACGTTCTTCCCCCCGGCCGTCACGATGATGTCCTTCTTCCGGTCGGTGATGGTCAGGAAGCCCTCGTCGTCGAGCTCGCCCACGTCCCCGGTCTTGAACCACCCCTCGTCGTCGATGGCGGCCGCCGTGGCGTCGGGGCGGTTGTAGTAGCCCTTCATGACCTGCCGGCCGCGGACCAGGATCTCGCCGTCCTCGGCGATGCGGATCTCCGTGCCCGGGACGGGCTTGCCCACCGTGCCGATGCGGAAGTCCTCCAGGGTGTTCACGTTGGTCACCGGGCTCGTCTCGGTCAGCCCGTACCCCTCGAGGATCGTGAGGCCGATGGAGTAGAAGAACCGGTTCAGGGCGGGCGCCAGCGGGCCGCCTCCGCTCACGAAGATGCCGAGCTCGCCCCCCACCGCGTCCTTCACCTTGGAGAAGACGAGGCGGTCGGCCAGGGCGTACTGGAGCCCGAGCCACCCGCCGGGCTCCTCGCCGGCCAGACGGACGTCGGCGGCGCGGTCCGCCACCCCCACGGCCCAGTCGATGAGCTTCTTCTTGACCCCCCGGGCCTCCATGACGCCGTTGTAGATCTTCTCGTAGAGCCGAGGCACCGACACCGCCACCGTGGGCCGGATGACGGCGAAGTCCTCCACCACGGTCTGGATCGAGCGCGGGTAGGCGATGGGGCAGCCCACGTGCATGAAGAGGTAGTCCACCATCCGCTGGAGGATGTGGGACAGCGGCAGGAACGACGCGGTGCGGTCCTCGTGGCCGATGGCCAGCACGTCGGAGCAGGCCATGACGTTGGAGAAGACGTTGTCGTGGGTGAGCATGACGCCCTTGGGCGGGCCCGTCGTCCCCGACGTGTAGAGGATCGTGGCCACGTCCCCGGGGTCGGCCTCGGCGGCCCGGGCCCGGAAGAGCGCCTCGTCCCGCGCGACCTCCCGCCCGCTCCCGCTCTCGAGGAAGGCGTCCCAGGAGCGGACGCCCTCGGGCGCCTCGCCGGAGAACACCACGATCCCGACGTCGTGCTCGCACGCCGAGACGGCCTCCCGTGCGGTCCCGAGCTGCTCGGCCCCGCAGAAGAGGAGCTTCGCGCCCGAGTCCTCCAGGATGTAGGCGACCTGCTCGGCCGTGAGGGTCGAGTACACCGGCACGTCCACGATCCCGGCGCACAGGCAGCCGTAGTCGACCAGCGCCCACTCGGGACAGTTGTCGGCGAACAGGGCGGCCCGGTCGCCCCGGACCAGCCCCGCCTCCTCCAGCCCGCCACCCACGCGCCGGACGCGCTCCAGCGCCTCGTCGTGGGAGATGTGCTCCAGGCGGCCCTTCTCGGGGAAGAACCCGAAGGCGGGCTCCGGCCCGAAGCGCTCCACGGCGTCGAGGAAGAGCTGGGCGAGGGTGCCGGTGGGCACCTCGGCGTCGTTGGCGGCGTAGTCTCGGGTGGACATGGAGGGCTCCTGGCGGGCGGGGCGGACCGTCAGCCTCGCTGGATCACGATGTCCAGGTCGACGTCCGGCCGCAGGGTGTGCAGCACGCTGCAGTAGGTGTCCCGGGAGAGCGCCACGGCGCGCTGGAGCTTGGCCTCGTCCTCCTCCGACGGCCCGGTGACCCGGTACACCAGCCGGATGGACTCGAAGAAGCGCGGCGGCGTCTCGGCCCGGTCCCCGGAGATGGCCACTTCCAGCGCCTCCACGGGGACCCGGGACTTCTCCAGGATCATGAGGACGTCGATGGCCATGCAGCCCGCCACCGAGAGGAGGAGCATCCGCATGGGGGACGTGCCCGCGAGGTTGTCGCCGTCGACGACGAGCTCGGGGCTCGCCTCCGACGCGCCGCGGAAGACGAGGTCCTTCCCGGTCCAGCGGAGGACGGCTTCAGAAGAGCTCATTGGGGGGTGGTTCGGGGGCACGGTCGTGGACCTCGCCGCGCAGCTCGGCCAGGGTGGCCCGGGCGTGGTGGATGTGCTCCTCGGCGTCGGCGTTCCGGGGGGCGTTGGCCAGGAACGCCTCGAGGTGCTCCATGCCTTCCTCGACCTCCCCGGAGCGCAGCAGGATGAAGGCGAGGCCGTAGTGGGCGCCGGACGCGGAGGGGTCCTTCTGGAGGACGTGCTTGTAGGTCTTGGCCGCCTCGTCGGTCATGCCGATGCGCGTGTAGCAGATGGCGATCTGCTGGAGCACGACGGCGTCCCCCGGCGACTCCTTCAGCGCGAGGCGGAAGGACGTCAGCGCCTCGTGGAACTTCCCGTCCTGCAGGAGTCCCACGCCCTCGCGGTAGTAGTCCACCCCGCCGGCATCGTCGCCTCCGAAGAGCTTGTTCCAGATCGTCATGCGCGGGAGGATGGAGGGGGAGTGTGCCCGGGAACGGTGCGGAGCCGCGGCCCCGGCCCGGACGCCGGAAGGTAGACGGAAAACGGGGCGGCACGCAACGTCGACGAGCCCCTCAAGACCTTGCGGCCACGACGGTTCCGGCCTCCGAGGCCAGGACCTGGAGGCCCGCCTCCCGCACCGCGTCCTCGCCCCCCTCCCCGGCCTCCACGAGGACCAGGCGGGTCCGGGGAGCCAGCACGCGCGCGCCCTCGCCGATCCAGCGGCGCCCGAGGCCCCCGTCCACCACCACGCCCCGGAGGGTCCCGGAGAAGACGGGCAGGCCGGGCCGGGCGGCGAAGCGGGTCACGCCGGACGCCTCCTCCCAGGACGCGGCCGCCGGGTCCACGGCCAGGATCTCGACCCCCTCCATGAGGCGCGCGAGCGCGGTGGCGTGGGCCGCGGGCGCGCCCACCAGGGCCACCATGCCGGGCCCGCCGGGGATCCCCAGGAGCGCCTGGAGCCGTTCGCTCGCCTCCGCCTCCGGCGGCGGCCCCGCCGCCCGCCCCTCGGGGAGCGCCCGTCGCGGAGGAGCCCGCAGATCCCCGAAGCCGCCCCGCACCGGGAAGCGGTCCCGGCAGTTGGAGCAGCCGAGCTCGCCGTCCAGCACACGGCGGTCTCCGGTGGTGCGGTGCGCGAGGAGGATGAGCCCGAAGGCGGGCCCGCAGCGCGGGCAGGTCAGGCGGTCGGTGACGAGGAGGTGCACGGCGCGGACCGCTCAGAGCCCCGGGGCACGGGGCGCGGGGAGCGGCTGGCCCACCGGCCCGTACTGCGCCCACTGGTTCGGCGTCTCCCAGATGCGGGCGTAGAGGAGCCCTCCTGCGAGCTCGGCGGGGAGCCGGTCCCGCAGCTCCTCGTAGAACCAGCGGGCCTGGTCCTCGGCGCTGGTGGAGCGGCCCTCGAACTCGGGAAGCTCGTTCAGGTGCTCGTGGTCGAGGCGCTCGGCCAGCTCCCGCAGCTCCCGCTTGAGGTCCACGAAGTCGAAGGCGATGCCCGAGTCGTCGAGCTCGGCCGCCTGGACGGCGACCTCCACCACGTACCGGTGGCCGTGGAGCTTGGCGCACTTGCCCTCGTAGTTCTCGAGGAAATGGGCCGCGTCGTAGTGGGCCTGGGCGCTGACGGTGTAGGCGAAGTCGCTCATGGGCTGGCGGGTCGGGAGGAGGTCACGCGTGCTGGACGGAGAGGAGCGGGACGTGGACGCGGGCGGGGCGCGTGGCGAGGAAGAGGACCACCTCGGCCACGTCGTCCGGGGAGAGCATCTGCGCCCGGTCCGGCAGGTTCGGGTCCGCGTCGGGGTCGAGCGGATCCCAGATGGAGGTGTCGGTGGCGGCGGGCTCCAGGAGGGTCGCGCGGACGCCGGTGCCGCGGAGCTCCTCCACCAGGACCTCGTGGAACCCCCGGAGCCCGAACTTGGATGCTGAATAGGCGGCGTTGCCCGGGAAGGCCTGCCGCCCCGCCACCGAGCTCACGTTGACGATCAGTCCGTCGCCCCGCTCCAGCATGGCGGGCAGGAGGGCCCGCACCACCAGGAAGGTGCCCCGGAGGTTCACGTCCAGATTCCGGTCGAAGCCCTTCACCGTCTCCTCGGTCAGGGGGGCCACACCGAACACCCCCGCCGCGTTCACCACCACGTGGGGCGGCCCGCCGAGGCGCTCCAGGAGCGAGTCCAGGGCCGTCCACACGTCGGTGTCGTCGGTGACGTCCAGGGGGAGGGGCCGGGCGCCGGTCTCGGCGGCCAGCTCCTCCAGCGCCTCCCGGGAGCGGGCCGACACCCACACGTCGGCCCCGGCCTCGGCCAGACGCTCGGCGGTGCGCCGGCCGATGCCGCGGCTGGCGCCGGTGACCAGCACCGTGCGCCCCCGCAGGGAGTCCGACACGGTCACGACAGGGGCCGGTGGTCGCTGGTGGTCAGGCGGAGGAACTCGTCCCGGGTGCGGTGGTCCTCCAGGAAGCTCCCCCGCATGGCCGAGGTGACGGTCTTGGAGTTCTGCTTCTGCACGCCCCGCATCATCATGCACAGGTGGTAGGCCTCCACCACGACCGCCACGCCCTGGGGGAGGATCGTGTCCCAGATGGCCTGGGCGATCTGCTCGGTGAGGCGCTCCTGCACCTGGAAGCGACGGGCGAAGACCTCCACCAGGCGGGCCGCCTTGGAGAGCCCCATGATCTGCCCGTCGGGGATGTAGGCCACGTGGGCCTTCCCGAAGAAGGGCAGCAGGTGGTGCTCGCAGAGGGAGTAGAGCTCGATGTCCTTCACCATCACCATGTTGTGGTGGGACTCGGTGAAGAGGGCATCGCCGATGGCGTCCTCGGGGGTCATGCGGTAGCCCTGGGTGAGGAACTCCATGGCCTTCCGCACCCGCTCCGGGGTCTTGTACATCCCTTCCCGCTCCGGGTCGTCCCCGTCCCGGCGGATCATCTCCGCCACCATGGCCTCGTAGGGCACGCCGGAGAGGTCCGGCCAGTCCTTCCGCTCGTCGTCGGCGCTCACGCGCCCTCCTTGGTTCCGGTGTATTCCACCGCGTTGCGCGGCGTCTCCTCCAGGCGCACCCGGGCCAGGCGGACGCCGGCGGGCATGTGCCCCTCCAGGCGGTCCCAGATGGCCACGGCGAAGTTCTCCGTCGTGGGGTTTCGACCCTCCATCCAGGGAACCTCGAGGTTGAGGTTCCGGTGGTCGACGTCGGCCACCACGCGCTCCTGGAGCGTCTCCTTCAGGATCTTCAGATCCATGACGTAGCCCGTCTCCGGGTCGATCGGGCCCTCCACGGTCACGTACAGCTCGTAGTTGTGGCCGTGCCAGTTGGGGTTCGAGCAGTCACCGAAGACCTCCCGGTTCCGCTCGTCGGACCAGTCGTGGCGGTGCAGACGGTGGGCCGCGCTGAAATGGACACGGCGCGTGGCGAGCACGGTGGGCACGAAGGGGGACCTCCCGCGGGTTCTCAGGGGGACGGAGGCAAGGCTACCCCGGGCCCCCCGGGCGGGTCCGGCTCCGTGGACGGGGCCGGGGAGGGAGGAGCCAGGAGCCTGTCCGGACAGGCTCCTAGGCCGCCTCGGCGGGGGGCAGCGCCTCGGCCGCCTCGAGCCACTCCTCCAGGAGAGCCAGCGCCAGCGCCTCGCCGCTCCGCCGTCCCGGCTCGTCGAGCTCCTCGGCCCGCCGTCGGGCGCTCTCCAGGCGCTCCTCGAAGGAGCCTTCCCGCCAGAGCTCCTCGAGGCCGGGCGGGAGGTAGCTGGACCGGGTCACGGCGCGGGTGTTGTGGAGCCGCTCCGCGGCGGCGTCCACCGCCTCGAGCCACAGCTCCAGCCGCTCGTCGGGGTCGTCGGGGCGCGGCCCCGAGGCGAGCTTCTCGACCGTGGTGACCGTGGCCATCCACGAGCGGAAGTCCTTGGCCGAGAACGCCCCCTCGGCCACGTCCTGGAGGTACCCGTTCACCTGCTCGGGAAGCACCACGCAGCCCTCGCCGCGAACCCCCTCGTACTTCAGCACGCACTCGCCGGACAGCGTGCTCATCCCGCGCAGGGCGTCGGCCAGCGCGCCGTCCCGGACCTCCATCTCGATCAGCCGTCCGCCCTTCCCCTCGAACTCCACGTGGAGGAGGTCCCCCCGGAGCGCCCGCACGTGCTGGTTCCGCAGCGTGGTGAGCCCGTAGCTGCCGTTGGCCTGCGCGTACTGGGGATTGCCGACCCGGATGGCGGTGAGGTCGAGGAAGCGGAAGGCGGCGGCGAAGGCGCGCTGGGGAGGGAAGCCCCGGTGGGAGAGGTCGCGCCCCACGTTCCGCCGGGCCGTGGGAAGGCTGTGGGCGAAGCCGAGGATGCGGAGGAACTTCCTCCGGTCCCGGATGGCCCGCCAGCGGGGGTGGTACCGGTACTGCTTGCGGCCCTGGGTGTCCCGGCCGGTGGCCAGGATGTGGCCCCGGGGATCGGGGCAGACCCAGACGTCCGTCCACGCCGGCGGGATGGCCAGCGCTTCGATCCGGCTCCGCTCCTTCTGGTCCCGGAGGGTGCTCCCGTCGGGGAGACGGTAGGTGAAGCCCCGCCCCCACCGCAGGCGGGTGATGCCGGGCATGTCCGCGTCCACGTAGACGAGGTCGGCCGCCGCGGCCACGGCCTCGGGGTCGCGGCTGAAGCGTACCGTGCGATCGGGGGCGGACCCCTGGTCGGCGGACATGGTGCTCACTCGGTGGAGGTCAGGAGGCGGCGTAGGCGTGCTGGCGCTGGATCGTGCCGTCGGCACGGTGGATGACGAGCCGGCTCGGCGTGTGCTCGTGGGCGAGCTCCCGGGCCCGCTCCACGGCGGCGGTCTTGGTCTCGTGGAGGCTGCCCGGCTGGGACTGGCCCTCCACGGCCACGCGCCAGCCCTCGGAGGACCCGTCGGGCTTCACGTGGTAGACGACGGCCGCGTCGTCGCCGGAGCCGCGCAGCTTCTTCAGCGCGGCCACGGTCAGGCCGGCGGCGGCGGCGGCGCCTGCGGTGGACGCCAGGATCTTCTTGGTGGACATGATCGGACTCCGGTGCGGGAGAAGGGCTCGGTGCTCGGTCGATCAAGGGAGGCAACCATCGTGCCACCCGCCTGGAGCCTTCCCGACCCGCCCGGGGGGCCTTCGCGGTCCCAGGAGCGGCGCCCGGAGCGGGGGGCACGCGCCTTGCACCGCGGGTGCACCGAGCACCCTGCCCTCCCACCTCGCGAACCGGAGAAGCCCCGTCCATGAGCAGCCTCCTGGAGCCCGGAAGCCTCACCACCCTCGGGGCGCTGACCCGCCTCCTCGTCCGCCACGGCCGCGCGGGCCTGTTCGACGGCGTGGACGCCGAGGTGCCCGGGGGGTCGGCCCGGCCCGAGGAGCTCGCCGCGGACCTGGAGGCGCTGGGCCCCACCTGGGTGAAGCTCGGTCAGCTCCTGTCCACCCGGCCCGACCTGATCCCCCCGGTCTACGCCACGGCGCTGGCCCGGCTCCAGGAGCGGGTGGAGCCCTTCTCCGGGGAGGTGGCTCGCCGGATCGTGGAGGAGGAGATCGGCGTGGGGGTCGACAAGGCCTTCGCGGAGTTCTCGGAGACGCCCCTGGCCGCCGGCTCCCTGGCCCAGGTCCATCCGGCGCGGATGCACGACGGTCGGGAGGTGGTCGTGAAGGTCCGCCGCCCCGACGCCGAAGAGGCCATCGAGCGCGACCTCGGGGTGCTGGAGCAGCTCGCCGACCTGCTGGAGGACCGCACCGACACGGGGCGGCGCATCGGGGCGCGGCGTCTCTTCGAGGAGATGCGCGACTCGCTCCACCAGGAGCTCGACTTCCGGGCCGAGGCCCGGAGCCTGCGGGCCATCGGCGCGGCCCTGGAGGACCGGGAGCGGGTCTCCGCCCCGGGACTGGTGGCCGACTACAGCGGGCGGCGCGTGCTCACCATGGAACGGGTGCCCGGCACCACCGTCGCCTCGCTGGGGCCCCTGGCCCGCATGGAGCGGGACCCGGTCCCCGCGCTGGAGGACCTGATCCGGGGCTACCTGGACATGGCCCTCGTGGACGGCCTCGTCCACGCCGACCCCCATCCGGGCAACCTCATCCTCACCCCGGACGACCGCCTCTTCCTGGTGGACGCCGGGATGACGGTGACCGTCCCCGAGCACAACCGGGACCTCCTCCTCCGCCTCCTGGTGGCCATGGCCGAGGGGAACGGCTCCGAAGCCGCCCGGCTCATGGAGGACCTCTGCCTCCGCTCCGACGACTACGAGCCCGAGGAGTTCGAGGCCCAGGCGGCCCGCCTCGTGACCCGCCACCACGTCGAGGGGGCGGAGCAAGGCGCGCTGGGACGGCTCGTCCTCGAGCTCACCCGGCTGGCGGTGGACCAGGGGCTCAAGGTCCCGCGGGAGGCGACCAAGTTCGGGAAGACCCTCCTGAACCTGGACGAGACCGCCCGCCTCCTGGATCCCGAGTTCCGTCCCGACCGGGTCGTGCGCGAAGCCACCATGGAGATGGTCCGGGAGCGGGGCATCGAGTCCCTCTCCCCCAGCCAGCTCCTCAAGGGCGCGCTGGAGACCCGGGAGTTCGTCATGGAGCTCCCCAAGCGGCTGGGCGACGCCCTGGACCGCTTCGGGCGGGACCGGTTCGAGATCCGGATGCACCTCCCGGAGGACTCCCCGGTCATGAAGGCGGCCCAGAAGATGGCCAACCGCATCACGGCCGGCCTGGTGATCGCGTCCCTGGTGGTGGGATCGGCGCTCCTCATGAGCGTGCCCACCGACTTCGAGATCCTCGGCTACCCGGGGCTGGCCATGGTCTTCTTCCTGGCCGCGGCGCTCGTCGGCGCGGCGCTGGTGTGGCGGATCTGGAAGGACGTCTGAGGAGTCCGGCCCCCCGGGGACGGGACCCGCATCAGGCGAGCCGGTCCAGGACGGCCCGGGCCCACCGGCCCGGCCACTCCACGCGGCTGGACGGCAGGGCGTCCGTCCCCAGCACGCATCCCTCGGTGGGCGCGCCCACCACGCCCAGCCCCGGGGCCTCGGCGTCACCCACGACGAAGCCGTCCAGCCCCACCTCCACGCCCCCCGTGCGGTGCCGTCCGCCGGTGCGGTTCACGAAGGCCCGGATCCATCCGCGCTCCGCCAACCTGCCGTAGAGGGGCGGCGGGCGCCCCAGGTCGAACCCCGGGATGCGGGCGTCCACCAGCGACCGGACCCGCGCCGAGCCGTCGGCGCTCACGAGGCGGTACGCGTCGGCGTCGGCCTCGATGGAGCCGTCCCGGGCCAGGCTCAGGTCCACGACCCGGTCCGCCAGGAGCGCCTCGACCTTCCGGGCGTTCACCGGGGGCGGGCCGAACGCGAGCCGCCCCCAGCGCGGGCGGACCTCGGCCTCGAAGCGCTCCTGGCTGCCGGCGGTGAGCCCCCCGCACGACGCCAGGTACGCCACCCGCCCGAAGGCGCGGCTCCACACGTCGGCCAGGGCCTGCTCCCGCGAGCCCTCCGCCCCACGCAGGGCCAGCTCCAGGTCGGTCCGCAGCCGCCGGAGGACGCGGTCGTGATGGTCGTCGTCCGGGCCGCCGGGGAGCTCGGAGAGCGCCTCGGCCAGCTCCACCGAGCCCACGTCGGCGCGGAGCGGCGCCGCCCCCAGACGGGCCAGCTCCCGGTCCATCTCCTCCCGCACCAGCGGCCACAGGTCCTCCTCGAACGACCACGCCCCCCCGCGGGCCCGGAGGCGCTCCACCTCGGCCGGGACCAGGACCTCGAGGGGATGGCCTTCCCGGTGGGGCCAGGCGCCCACGCTCTTGGGCGCGGGGATCCGGCCGCTCCGGGAGAAGCCGAGCAGGGGCCGGGGCTCGCGTCCGGAAGGCCGGTACCGGAGCCGCCCGTCGCGTGCCTCCTCGAAGCGCCCTCCGCGCCCCTCGGTGAGGGAGAGGGCCACGTCCACGAAGGTGATCCCCAGGCCGAGGACCGCGGCGGGCTCGCCGGGAGGGATCCGGGACAGGTCCCGCGGACGGGTCCACCGGTGGGCGTACGCCAGCCCGTGCCGGGCCGCGTGGTCCCCCAGCTCCTGGGCCTCGGCGTCGGGGGGCGCGTCGAAGGGGACGCCGGTGGCCAGAAGGACGTGGGCGGCCTCGAGGTCGGGCCCGCCACGGCACCGCACCCGCCAGCCCCGCGCCACCCGCTCCAGGTCCGTGACCCAGCCGGAGCTGGTCCGCACCCGCGCGGGAGCGGGGTCCGCGGCCACCAGGTGCGCCAGCACCGCGGCGAAGTACGCGCCCACCTCGCCCCGGGGGACGGGCTCGGTCCGCTCCGGGGCCGCGCCGGATCCGCGACGCGCCAGCCACGCCTCGAGGGTGTGGAGCTCGGGGGGAAGCACCCGGGACCGTCCGTCCTCCCACGGATCGACGGCCGCCAGGGGATAGTTGAGGAGCTCGTAGTCGGGCAGGTCCCGGGAGAAGTTGGGTCCGAACCCGTGGGGTCGGACGTCCACGAGCACGACCTCGAGCGCCACGCCCCGGCGCACCGCGCCGTCCGCCAGGCGCTCCGCCGCGTACACGGCCCACGGTCCCGCCCCCACCAGGACGACCCGGGACTCGGAGGCGGAGGCGGAGGGCTGCATGGGGCCGGGGGGGAGCGCGGGAGAACGGGACTCGGACCGGGCATCCCCCCATGCAAGACGGGGGCCGCACGTCCATGTGGACGGCGGCCCCCGTGACGCCCCGAAGGGGGATTATTGAAGCCCGGGAAGAATCGATGGTGACCTCCCCGCTCCTTCCGCCTTCCCCCGAGGGGGCGTGGCGTCCGGCGCAGGAGTCAGTCCCGGCTTCACATGTGTTGGCTCAATAACGAAGCCTTCGGAACGCGGTGAAGAATATAGACCCGGGGGGAGGACGGGACCAGTCCGCCCCTTGCCCGTCGCGGCCGCCGCGTGCAACCTCGGGCATCCTCCCCGTGTACACGGGTGGTACGGAAGCACCCGGTCGGCCCACGGGCCGCCCCGATCACCCCCTCGACGGGCTCTTCATGCTCTCACGGATCAAGCTGTGGCACGGTCGGCTGGCGGCGCCGCTCTCGGCGCTGCTGGTGGCGCTGAGCGTGGCCGTGCCCATGCTGGACGGTCCGGAGCTCCGCCACGAGACGGTGGTGGAGAGCCAGCACGATCCGGGACGCTGCACCCCGTCGCACGACCACACGATCTGCACCCAGACCGGCGCCAACCTCGCGGCGCCGGCCCTCGCCCCCGACGGCTTCGTGCCCTTCCTGCGGGGCCGGATCGTGCCCCGCCCGCCGCTCTCCGGGGCGACCTCCTCGTCCCTCTCGGGACCCCGCTCCCGCGCTCCTCCTCGGGCCTGAAGAGACGCCGGGCTCCGCCCGGTGACCCGTGCGCGTGCGTACCGGCGGCCCCATCGGCCGCCCGCCGCGCCCTCCCTTCAGACCATCAGACAGGAAGAGCACACCGATGATCCGACGGATCTACAGGATCGGGCGTCCGGGCGTGGCCCTGGCGGCGCTGGCCCTGGCCCTGGCCGCCGCCCCGGCGTCGGCCCAGCAGCCCATGCCGGCCGACTCCGTCCGGGCCGAGCTCGAGCGCCTCCGGGCCCTCGTCGACTCCCTCCGGGCGGAGGTGGACAGCCTCCACGCCGCCGGCGAGGAGGAGGAGGCCGAAGACGCCCTGGCCGAGCTCCGCGCGGCCGCCCAGGCCGCCGCCGACGCCGCCGCGCCCCAGGAGGAGACCGAGGACGAGGACCGGGAGTTCGTGGGCCGGCAGCGCTCGCTCCAGGCCCTCAACCCCGAGATCAGCGTGAACGCGGACGTCTTCGCCCACGTCAACCAGGACGACGTGGACGAGGACAACTTCTTCGCCCGGGAGTTCGAGATCTCCATCATCTCGAACCTGGATCCCTTCTCCCGGGCCAAGGTCTTCCTCTCCCGGCACTTCGAGGGCGGGGAGTTCTCCCCCTTCGAGGAGGGCCACGACGAGCACGGGCACGCGGAGGAGGGGGGCGGCTTCAACGTGGAGGAGGGCTACGTGGAGTGGGTGGGCCTTCCCGCGGGGCTCGGCCTGAAGCTGGGGAAGTTCTTCCAGCAGTTCGGCCAGCTCAACCGCTGGCACGCCCATGCCCTCCCCTTCCAGACCCGCTCCCTCCCCCACCTGGCCTTCATCGGCGAGGAGTCGCTGGCCCAGACCGGCGCCTCGGTGCACTGGCTCGCGCCCGTGGGCGGCGACGCGGGGACGTACGAGGCCACCCTCGAGGTCACGACCAGCTCCAACGAGCGCCTCTTCGGGGAGTCGGGCCGGGTCTCGGTGCTGGGGAACGTGAACGCCTTCTGGCAGCTGTCCCGCTCGACGGACCTGGACCTGAGCCTGAGCTGGCTCAACGGGTCGTACGAGGACGAGGAGAGCTTCCTGGACCGGGACCTCTACGGCGCCGAGATGGCCTTCACCTGGCGCCCGCCCGGCCGGGCCCGGTACCAGGGGCTCCAGCTCCGCGGTGGCGTGATGGCCCTCGACGGTCTGGTGGCCCACGACGACCACGAAGAGGAAGGCGGGGAGCCGGTCGGGGAGGAGGGGCACGACGAGGAGCTTCCCGACCGGGCCCTCGGCCTCTGGTCGCTGGGCGAGCTCCGCCTCTCCCAGAGCTGGCTGGTCGGCGCCCGCTTCGACTGGGCCGAGAACCCCGAGCACCCCGAGGACACCGCCTGGCTCCTCTCCCCCACGCTGACGTGGTGGCAGAGCGAGTACGTGCGGGTCCGGGCCGAGTACGACCTGATCGGACGGAGCTTCACCGACGACCGCGAAGGCCGGTTCCTGCTGCAGGTGACCTTCGCCATGGGCCCCCACAAGCACTCGACGTACTGATGCGCGCGCACCGGAGACATACCATGAAGACCGCTACCCTGACGCTCACCCTCGCCGCCCTCCTGGCGGCGCCCCTCGCGGGGTCCGCCGCCGAGCGCGCCCCGGCCCCCGGGCCCGAGGCCCCCGACCCTCCCGCCGTCGCCCCCGTGCAGGTCGTGGCCACCCTTCCGGTCTACGCGGCCCTCGCCGAGGCCATCGGCGGGGCCGAGGTGGAGGCCGAGTGGATCGCCGACCCCAACGAGGACTCCCACTTCGTCCGGCCCAAGCCCAGCTTCGCCCTGAAGCTGAAGCGGGCCGACCTGTTCATCACCACCGGGCTGGACCTGGAGCTCTGGGTGCCCGCCCTCCTGGACAAGGCCAAGAACCCGGACGTGATGGAGGGCAGCCCCGGCTACGTCACCGCCTACACGGGGATCGAGCTCCTGGACATCCCGGCCGCGGCCGACCGGGGCTCCGGCGACGTGCACGTCTACGGCAACCCGCACCTCCACACCGACCCCCTGCGGGCGCTCCAGGTGGCCCGCAACATCACCACCGGGCTCGTCCGTGTGGCGCCGGACCGCGCGGACCACTTCCGGCGCGGCCTCGCCGAGCTGGAGGCCCGCATCCACGAGGCCACGTTCGGCGCCGAGCTCGTGGAGATGCTCGGGGGCGAGGCGCTGGAGCGCATGGCCCTCGGGGGCACCCTCTTCTCCTTCCTCGAGGACAACGAGTACGAGGGCGTGCCCCTCCGGGCCCGGCTCGGCGGATGGCTGCAGGCCGCCGCGTCGCTCCGGGGCAGCTCCATCATCTGCTACCACAAGAACTGGGCGTACTTCGAGGACCGCTTCGGCGTGACGTGCGCGGCGTACGTCGAGGCCAAGCCCGGCATCCCCCCGACGCCGCGGCACGCGGCGCGCCTCATCCAGCTCATGCGCGACCAGGGCATCGGCACGCTCCTGGCCGCGAGCTACTTCGACCGCGGGAAGGTCGAGACGGTCGCGCAGCGCGGCGGGGCCACCCCGGTCATCGTGCCCATGTACAACGGGGCCCAGCCGGGGCTGGACACCTACTTCGACCTGGTGGACCACTGGATCGTGCAGCTCCTCCAGGCCGCCCGTTGATCCCCGACCGCCCCACCCGCACCCCACCCGAGGAGACGCCGTGATCGAGCTCCTGCTGCCGCCCTTCGTGGCCGCCATGATCATCCTGCTGACCCACAGCTACTTCGGGCTCCACGTCATCCAGCGGGAGGTGATCTTCGTGGATCTGGCGCTGGCCCAGATCGCCGCGCTGGGGAGCACGGTCGCCTTCGTCATGGGCGCGGCCCACGGCTCGGACCTGGCCTGGGCCTTCTCCTTCGGGGCCACGCTCCTGGGCGCGCTGATCTTCTCCGTCACGCGCATGGAGGACTCGCCGGTGCCCCAGGAGGCCATCATCGGAATCACCTTCGTGGTGGCGTCGGCGGCGGTCATCCTCACGGCGTCGTTCGCCTCCGAGGGCACCGAGTACGTCCGGGAGACCCTCACCGGGTCCCTCCTCTGGGTGACCTGGCCCACCGTGGCCAAGATCGCGGCGTCGTACGGCGCCATCGGTCTCTTCCACTTCCTCTTCCGACGGACCTTCCTGGCCATCACGTGGGCCCCGGAGCGCGTCGGTCGGCTGCGGCTGTGGGACTTCGTCTTCTACGCCACCTTCGGCGTCATCATCACGTCGTCCGTGCACGTGGCCGGCGTGCTCATGGTGTTCAGCGTCCTGGTGATCCCGGCGGTGGTGGCCTTCTTCTACACCCGGAGCTTCACCCGCGCGCTCTTCCTCGCCTGGGGCGCCGGGACCGTCGCGGTGGTGGCCGGCCTGGGGATGTCGTTCACCCTGGACGTGACCACCGGCCCGGTCCTGGTCGTGATGTTCGGGGTCGTCCTCCTGGTGGCCCTGGCGTTCCGCCGGCGCTTCGGCGTCACCGTCACCGATCCTTCGGACCGGGGGCTCCGGGTCGCGCTCTTCGAGCAGGAGGAGGCCGGCGCCACGGGCTGAGGCTCAGGCGTCGTCGCGGAAGGCCCGGAGGAAGCCCAGGTTCGCCAGGTCCTGGGCCACCGGGTCGTCCCCCTTGGGCGTCTCCAGGATCTTGGGCACGTCGCGGAGCTCCTCGTGGAGCATGACGCGCCGGAAGGGCTCCGGCCCCAGCGTGCCCTCGCCCAGCGTCTCGTGGCGGTCCTTGTTGGAGCCCAGGGGGTGCTTGGAGTCGTTGAGGTGGAGGAGGCCCAGCCGCTCCCACCCCAGGATCCGCTCGAAGTCGTCCCAGACGTCGTCGTACCGCTCGACCAGGTCGTAGCCGGCGGCGAAGGCGTGGCAGGTGTCCACGCACACGCCGACCCGGTCCCGGACCGACGCGGGGATCTCGTCCAGGATCCCCGCCAGGTTCTCGAAGGAGGCCCCGACGCTCGTGCCGCTCCCCGCGGTGAGCTCCAGGAGGATCCGGGTGGGGCCCTCCCCCACCTCCTCCAACGCCCGGGTGACGCCGCGCGCGTTCCGCCGCAGCCCCTCCTCCTCCAGCCCGTCCGTGGCGTTGCCCGGATGGGTCACGAGGAAGTCGAGGCCCAGGACGGTGCACCGCTCCAGCTCGGCCGTGAAGCTGCCCACCGAGCGCTCCCACAGCTTCGGGTCCGGGGTGGAGAGGTTGATGAGGTAGGAGTCGTGGGCCCCGGCCACCCGGATCCCGTGCTCCTCCCGTGCGGCCCGGAAGGCCTCGGCCGTCGCCTGGTCCACGGGACGCTCGGCCCACCGGTTCGGCTGCTTGGTGAAGAGCTGGAGGCAGGCGGACTCGATCTCGGCGGCGCGACCGGGGGCGTTCTGGACGCCGCCGGCGGTGGACACGTGGGCGCCGAGCTCGTCGGAGGAAGGGGTGGTCATGGCGGAAATCTTTTGCCGGGGTCGGAAGAATGTTCGTGCCGGACGGGGTCCGGAGCGGAAGCGCGGACGGTGGCCACGGAGGGGCGCCCAGGACCATAAGACATTGTGCGCCAACGCGTTCGGGCGCCTGGCACACGCCCTGGCACCGGGCACCCCCCACGCGGCACAGGGCTTGAAGATACGAGATGCCGTGCCCGGCCGAAGTGCCGAGCCCCCCCAATTCGCAGAGGACGCCGATGAGGATCGCGGCCGACGGGTTCATCGACACGCGGGACGGACGCAGGGTCCGCACCCCCGGGGTGCACCAGGACACCGTCGAACCGGTCTCCGAGACCGAGGCGCTGCGCTTCCTGCTCAGCCACAGCTTTCCCGGACACCGCCGCATGGTGCGCGGGATGACCGAGGGCGAGCGCCGTCGGATCCGGCTGGCCATGTGGGCGGACTCGGTGGCCGAGCGCATGACGCTCGTGGACCGGATCTGGCGCTGCGTGACCGAGCCGGTCCTCCCTCCGCGGGATCCGGCCACGCCGGAGCTCGTGCAGGTGGTGGAGCTCGCCGGGTGGGCCTACCCCCTCTACCTGGACGGCCGCTGCACCCGGGTGATCCCCGACGGCGGGGTGCCCCTCAAGGCGGTGGCCAACGAGAAGATCCTCCACCTGGAGGCCAGGTCGGCCTAGACGCGACCAGACATCGAGCCCGGCCGGGCGCCTTCGGGGCAATCCGGTCGGCAGGAAGTGCCTCTGCCCACGGTGGGCGAGGCCTCACGCCCTGGGGGGGGCGTGTACAAGGGTGGCGGTGAGCTTCGGCTTGCCGTCACTCCTTTGTTTGTGGGGTGGTCGGCCCGGAGGGGCACGCCGTGTCCGTCCTCCCCAGGGGACACATCCACCTCCCCAGCGTGCACCCGGGAGGTCGCCCCGCGCCGTCCCTCCCGGGGAGGTCCGGGGTCGCCGGCACCGCGCATTCCCTTGAGCTTCAAGCGCTTCCATGGGCTCCGCGCCTCCCGCGGGCCCCGGGGCACGTCGCTTGCACCCCGAGGACCCCGGCGGCATCAGGGCTCATCTCGGAGGAGGCGGGGAACGATGCGACGGAGCGACGGAGGGACGACGGGGAGGACGAGGGCGCGTGCGCGGCGGGACGACGCGGGGGGGCTGCTCCGCTGGCTGGCGGTCCTCGCCCTGTGCGTGGCCGCGGTGGCGCTGGCGGCCCAGGGAGCCTGGGCCCAGGACCTGGACGAGGAGTTCGACCTCGCCGGGCGGGTCGTGGGCGAGGGCGGCCGGCCGCTGGTGGGGGCCTTCGTCTCCTTCGCCGGAGCGGACTGGGGCTCCCTGACCGACGAGGCGGGACGCTTCCGCCTCCCCGACGTGCTCCCGGGCCGGGTGGAGCTGCACGTGGAGCAGCTCGGGTACGCCGACGGCTCCTGGGCCGGCGTGGTGGGCCCGGGCTCCGACGCGCTGATCATCCGCCTCGAGCCCCGGGCCGTCATGCTGGAGGGGCTCCGGGTGGTCACCGATCGGTTCGAGACCCGCCGCCGGGCCCTGGCCGTCTCCTCCCGGGCCTACGAGCGGGAGGATCTCGCCACCTCGCCGTACAGCACCGCCCGGGACTTCGTGGAGGCGCGGGGCGGGATCTTCACCACGGCGTGCCGAGGCCGCTTCGCCTCCCACGCCACCACCTGCGTGTGGTCCCGGGGCCGGGCCGTGGCGCCCACCGTCTACGTGGACGAGGCGCCGGTGTTCGCGGGGATGGAGTACCTGGCGGTGATGGAGCCCCACGAGCTCAACCGGGTGGAGATCTACGGCCGGGGCACGCACATCCGCGTGTACACCCAGAACTTCATGGCCCGGGCGGCCCGGATCCGGCTCCAGCCGGTCGCGTTCTTCCGGTAGGAGGGTCCCGGGGCCGGGGCGGCGGCCGCGCCCGACCGCTACTCCGGCAGGCCGGGCTCGGTCATGCCCCGCACGTCCAGGGCCTCGTCGAGGTCGACGCCGTCGGGCAGCACGCCTTCCCGCTGCACGATCTCCCGGACGCTCTTCTTCTCCTTGGCGCTGGCCTTGGCGATCTCCGACGCCTTGTCGTACCCGATGTAGGGGTTCAGCGCCGTGGCCACGGAGGGGTTCCGCTCCAGGAGCTCGCGGCAGCGCTCCTCGTTGACCTCGATGCCCGCCACGCAGTTGTCCGTGAAGGCGCGGGCGGCGCCCGACAGGATCCGGATCGACTCCAGGAGCGCCTGGGCCAGGACCGGCATCATGACGTTGAGCTCGAAGTTGCCCCGGCTCCCGGCCACGGTGACGGTCGTGTGGTTCCCCATGACCCGGGCGGCCACCATCATGAGCGCCTCGGACATGACCGGGTTCACCTTCCCGGGCATGATGGAGGAGCCGGGCTGGATGGCGGGGAGGCGGATCTCGTGGAGCCCCGACGACGGGCCGCTCCCCAGCCACCGGATGTCGTCGGCGATCTTCATGAGGCTGGTGGCCACGGTGTTCAGCGCGCCCGAGGCGTTCACCGCCGCGTCCTTGGCGCCCTGGGCCTCGAAGTGGTCGTCGGCCTCGCGGAAGGAGACGCCGGCCTCCTGGGAGATCCGGGCGATGGCCTTCCCGGCGAAGTCGGGGTGGGTGTTGATCCCGGTCCCGGTGGCGGTCCCGCCCAGCGCCACCTCCTCCAGCTCCTCCGAGGCGCGGCGCACCCGCTCGATGCCCTTCCGGACCTGGGTGGCGTAGCCGCCGAACTCCTGGCCCAGGCGGACCGGGGTGGCGTCCATCAGGTGCGTGCGCCCCGACTTGAGCACGTCGTCGAAGGCCTCCGCCTTGGCGGCGAGGGCGTCGTGGAGGTGCTGGAGCGCCGGGACCAGCTCCTTCTCCATGGCCACCCGCGCCGCGACGTGGATGGCGGTGGGGATCACGTCGTTGGAGGACTGGCCGAAGTTGACGTGGTCGTTGGGGTGGACGTCGGAGCCCAGGATCCCGCTGGCCCGGTGGGCCACGACCTCGTTGGTGTTCATGTTCGTCGAGGTGCCGGAGCCCGTCTGGTAGATGTCCAGCACGAACTCGTCGTCCCAGTCGCCCCGGGCGACCTCGGCGGCGGCCTCCGCCACGGCGTCGGCGATCCCTCCGTCCAGCGTGCCCAGCTCCTTGTTGGCCAGGGCGGCGGAGCGCTTGATGATCCCCAGCGCCTCGATGAAGCGGCGCCCGAAGCGCTGCCCGCTGATGGGGAAGTTCTCCAGCGCGCGCTGGGTCTGGGCGCCGTAGAGCGCGTCCTCGGGGACCTTCATCTCTCCGAGGGAGTCCTTCTCGATGCGATATCCGTCGGCCATGACGCGGCGTTTCTCCGGTTCCGGAAGGATCCGGGCGGGGAGCCGCGTCCACTCGCGGCGCCGGTCCCGGATCGGGGCACCCGGAATCTACCGAGCCGGCGAGGCGGGTAAAGGCGCCCCCGGCCTCGACGGGGGAAGGCCGCGCCGCCCGTCGGTCAGGGCTGGGCCAGCGTCAGGATCCGGCGCTCCAGCGAGCCGTCGGAGGTGCACGCCACCGCCTGGCCGCTGAACTCCCGGGGCTTGGCCGACGCCTCGACCCGGACGCGGGCCTGGGTGCCCTCCTCCACCGGGACGAGCTGCACGGTGAGGCCCATGGTCACCTCGTACTCGTTGGCGTAGGGGCGGGCCGTGGGCCCCGAGCCGCAGTCGACCCACTCGGCGGGCCGCTTCCCCTCGATGCGCCGGACCCGGAAGCCCCGGTTGCCCATGATGCGGGCCCGGGGATCGGAGTAGGTGACCTCGACGCCCAGCGTCTCGAACACGCCCGGGAGGCGGACCCACACGCTGTCCGGCGGCGCCAGGATGAGCCCGTCCACCCTCCGCTCCTCGGCGATGGCGCGGACCTCGGACGCCCCGCCCCGGCTGTCGACCCGGGTCGTGCGGTCCCGGGCGGCCCCCACCGGCACGTCGGGGCCCGAGGCGCAGGCGGCCACGGCCGCCACGCCGAGGAGAACGAGGACGGAGCGGAGGACGGGGCGCATGGCGACTCCTGGACGGCGGGACGGACAGGACCGGGAGCAACGTAGACGCGGCCCCCGGCCCTCGCCAGGACGCGCCGGGGAAGTCCCCCGGCGTGCCCGCTCCCCTAGCTCTTCGGGGGCTGGGCCGGCCGCATCTCCACCCGGCTGACGTGGGCACCCTTGGGGTAGGAGAGGAGCTGCATGACCGTGCGGGCGCAGTCCTCGCCCTGGAGGCGCCAGTCCCGCTCCTCCTGCTCCTCGCGGCCGCCGAAGTACGTGTTCACGCTCCCGGGCATGACGATGCTCACCCGGATGCCCTCGTGGCGGACGTCGAGCATGGTGGCCTCGGTCATCCCCAGGAGGCCGAACTTGCTGGCGTTGTAGCCCGCGCCCCCGGCGAAGGTGTTCCGGCTCGCCAGCGATCCGATGTTGATGATCCAGGCGTCGTCGGACCCCTTGAGGTGGGGGATGGCCGCCTTGGAGCAGTAGAAGACGCCGCCCAGGTTCACGTCGATCTGGAGGCGCCACTCCTCGACGCTCATCTCCTCGATGGACTTGAAGATCCCGAGGCCGGCGTTGTTGACCAGGATGTCCAGGCCGCCGAGCCGCTCGACGGTCTCGCTCACGAGGCGCGCGCACGACTCCGGATCCGAGACGTCGGTGGGGATCCCCACGACCTCGCCCCCGCCCCGGCCCGCCAGCGTCTCGGCGGCCTGGGCCACCTCCTCTTCGGTCCGGGCGCAGATCGCCACGGAGGCGCCCGCGTCCACGAGCTCCTCGGCGATGGCGTAGCCGATTCCCTTGGTGCTTCCGGTGACGATGGCGACCTTCCCGCTTAGATCCATCATGACGCTCCCGCTGCTGTGTGGCGTGGTGTCTGGGTGGGGGTGCCCGGGCCGGATAGCTTTCGGGCCGGGATGCACGTGTACTCCGAACCAGGGGAATCGTTTTGACCGACCGACCGGAGCGAGGCGCGGCGCTGGTCACCGGAGGGGCCGTCCGGGTGGGCCGCGCCGTGGCGCTGGGGCTGGTGGACGCCGGGTACGACCTGGTGGTGACCTACCGCTCGTCGGGCGACGCGGCCCGGGCGCTGGCCGACGAGGTGGAGGCGCTGGGGCGGAGCTGCACGCTGGTCCGGGCCGACCTGGCCGAGCCCGGGGCCGCCGAGGAGGTCGTCCAGGCGGCCCGGGAGGGCCCCGGGCGCCTCGACGTGGTCGTGAACAGCGCCGCCGGGTTCGACGAGACCCCGCTCCTGGAGGTGGACGCCGGGACGTGGGACCGGATCATGGCCGTGAACGTGCGGGCGGCCCACCTGGTGGTGCGGGCCGCCGCCCCCCTGCTCCGGGAGCCCCGGGGGTGTGTGGTGAACATCACCGACCTCTCGGCCTTCCAGGCGTGGTCGGCGCACCCGGTCCACGCCGTCTCCAAGGCGGCGCTGGCCCACCTCACCCGGGTGCAGGCCCGGGCGCTGGCGCCGGAGATCCGGGTGAACGGCGTGGCGCCCGGGGCGGTGCTCCCCCCGGAGGACTACGACGAGGCCCGCTGGCGGAAGCTGGAGGAGCGGACCCCCCTGGGCCGGCTCGGCACCCCGGAGGACGTGGTGCGGGCGGTGCTCTACCTGGTGCGGGCGCCCTTCGTGACCGGCGAGATCACCGTGGTCGACGGCGGCCGGCTTCTGGGTCCCTCCGGCCCGCCCGCCTGAGACGACGACGGGGCCGACGGCCGGGCGGGCCGCCGGCCCCGTGGCCGTGCTGGAAGGAGCGGGGACGTCAGTCGCCCGCCGCCTCCACCGTCTCCTGGGAGAGCGCTTCGGCGCCGCCGTGGGCCAGCCAGCGCTCGGCGTCCAGGGCGGCCATGCACCCCGTGCCCGCGGCGCTCACCGCCTGGCGGTAGTAGTCGTCCATGACGTCGCCGGCGGCGAACACCCCGGGCACCGACGTGTTGGTCCGGAAGTTCACCGGGCAGTCGATGTAGCCGTTCTCCTTGAGCTTCACCTGCCCGTCGAGGAAGCCGGTGTTGGGGTCGTGGCCGATGGCCACGAACATCCCGCCCACCTCGATCTCCCGCTCCTCGCCGCTCTCGGTGTCCTGGAGGCGGACGCCGGTGATGACGTCGTCGCCCAGGACCTCGGTCACGACGCTGTTCCACTCGAAGCGGATCTTCTCGTTGGCGAAGGCCCGCTCCTGCATGATCTTCGACGCCCGCAGCTCCTCGCGGCGGTGGATGACCACCACCTCCTCGGCGAACTTCGTGAGGTAGAGGGCGTCCTCCATGGCCGAGTCCCCCCCGCCGATCACCGCCAGCCGCTGGCCGCGGAAGTGGGGCAGCGCGCCGTCGCACACGGCGCAGGCGCTCACCCCGCCGCCGCTCTGGGCCAGCCGCTCCTCGTTGTCCAGGCCGAGCCAGCGGGCGTTGGCGCCGGTGGCCACGATGACCGCGTCGGCCCGGACCTCCGTCCCGCGGCTCGACTTGAGGAGGAAGGGGCGCTGGTCGAAGTCCACCTCCACCACGTCCTCGGTGAGGATGCGCGTCCCGAAGCGCTCGGCCTGGGCCCGCATCTCCATCATGAGCTCCTGGCCCGTGACGCCGTCGCGGAAGCCCGGGTAGTTCTCCACCTCGGTGGTGAACATGAGCTGCCCGCCGGGGATCATGGTCCGGCTCCCCGCCCCCTCGAAGACGAGGGGCTCGAGCTCGGCCCGGGCGGCGTAGATGGCCGCCGTCCAGCCCGCCGGGCCGGACCCGATGATCACCACCTGCTCGCGCTCCCTGGCTCCCGCGTCGCTCATGTCCGTCACCCTCGTCTGCTGTGCGTTGATCCCGGGACGGCGCCTCCGGGGGCGTCCCGTCCCGGACGGTGCGTCACGCGTCCTTGAAGACCTTCATGTTCGTGGAGTGCCCCGGGTTCACCCGGGCCTCGGGATCCACGAAGTGCACGGCGTTGTTGACCGCCACCGCCGCCTCGGAGAAGCCCGTGGCGATGAGGTCCAGCTTCCCCTCGTAGTCCACCACGTCCCCGGCGGCGTAGATGCCCGGGATGGTCGTCTCCATGAGGGCGTTGACCCGGATCCGGTTCTTCTCGATGTCCAGGCCCCAGTTCTTGATGGGCCCGAGGTCCGGCTTGAACCCGAGGAAGGTGAGGATCGCGTCGCACTCGAGGTCCACGTCCTCGTCGGTGCGGTTGTCGAAGATCGTCACGCCCTCCACGTCGTCGGCGCCGTGGATCTCCCGGACCTCGTGGAAGGTGCGGAGCCGGACCTCGCCCTTCTCCACCGCCTCCATGGTCTGGGTCACGGTGTTGGCGTGGGCCCGCCAGCCGTCGCGCCGGTGCACCAGCGTCAGCTCCGACGCGATGTCCTTCAGGATCAGCACCCAGTCCAGCGCCGAGTCGCCGCCGCCCACGATCACCACCTTCTTGTCCCGGTAGGTCTCGGGATCCTTCACGGCGTACTCGACGCCGTGATGGAGGAAGGTGTCGTAGCCCGGCACGTCGAGCTTGTTGGGGTCGAACGCGCCCTTTCCCCCGGCCACCACCACCGACTTCGACAGGTACGTCCCGCCCCGGCACTCCAGCTTGAAGTGACCGCCCTCCCAGCTCACCATCTTCACCGGCTCGTCCAGGATCTCCTCCGGGTCGAACTGGCGGGCCTGGCGGATGAGGTTCTTGGCCAGGTCCTTGGCGAGGATCCGGGGGAAGCCCCCCACGTCGAAGATGTCCTTCTCCGGGTAGAGGGCCATGAGCTGGCCCCCGAGCTCCGGGAGGGAGTCCACGATGCGGCAGGAGGCGCCGCGCATCCCGGCGTAGAAGGCGGCGAACAGGCCGGTGGGCCCGCCGCCGATGATGGTGATGTCCTTTATGGAGTCGTCGGTCATGCTGACTGGAGGTCGCTGCGGGAGAGACGGACGGAGGTCCCGGCGGATCCGCCGGAGCCTCGTAGTCTAACCCCAAGCGGGGGAGGTGAAAACGCCGCGTCCCGCCTGCCCCCCCGCCCTCGCCGGAGCGGGAACGACGACCCTCAGACCCGGGAGGCGGGCGGCTCCCCCGCCCCGGCGCCCCGGTAGAAGTCCGAGGCGCGGTAACGGGCGTGGCCCCGCTCGACCAGGAGCTTCACGCCGACGGCTCCGGGCACGGCCAGCAGAAGGCCGACGAACCCGAAGAAGTAGCCGCCCACGGCCAGCGCCAGCACCACCAGGACCGGGTGGAGCCCCACGGAATCGCCGACGATGCGGGGGCTGACCACCGCGCCCTCCAGCCCCTGGGCCACCCCGTAGACCACCGCCACCTTGAGCAACGAGAGCCCCACGCTCCCGCTCACCAGGGCGATGAAGACGGCCGGGATCAGGCTCAGCACGAGCCCCAGGTAGGGGACCACGCTGAACACCGCCACGATCAGCCCCAGGGTGCCCGCGTAGGGGAACTGCGCGATCCAGAGCCCGATCCCGGTGATGGCGCCGATGGCCAGGGCCACGGTGAGCTGTCCCCGGAGGTACCGGCCGAGGAGCTCGTCGTACTCCCGGGCGAAGGCCACCCACCCCTCCCGCCGATCCGGGGGCAGGAGCTCCGTGGCGGCGGCGGTCATCCCGTCCCAGTCCCGGAGGAGGTAGAAGGTCAGCACGGGCGTCAGGACCACGTAGCCCAGGATGCCGACCAGCACGCCCAGGCCCCGCCCCACCCCCGTCACGCCCTCCCAGACCCAGAGCCCCAGCGCCTCGCTCCGCTCCTGGAGGAAGGCCACCACGGTCTCCGAGTCCACGCTGCGGAGACGCTCCAGGATCGCGTCCTCGTCCACGAAGGGCAGGTCCATGCGCAGGAGGCTCGAGCGTCCCGACTCGAGCCACCCCGCCACCCGCTCGAAGAAGACCGGGGCCCGGCTCGTGAGCTCCCCGAGCTGCTCCACCGCCGCCGGGATGGCCACGAAGAGGAGGAGCGCCAGGAGCCCCACCACCGGGAGGGTGAGCAGGACGATGGACCACACCCGGGGAATGCCCCGGTCGCACAGCCAGTCCGTGGGCGGGTCCAGGATGTAGGCCAGGACGAAGGCCAGGACGAAGGGGGCCAGGAGCGTCCCGGTGGTCGAGAGCACCCAGAGGAAGGCGAGCACGCCCGCCGTCGCCAGGAGGGCGCCGTGCCCCGGCTGTCCCCGGAACGGATACAGGACGGCCCAGAGGACGAAGAAGAGGAGGAAGGGGTTCAGCAGATCCCGGAGCCCCAGGAGGAAGAGGCCGAGCACCAGGACGACGGCCACCGCTTCCACGATGCGCCAGAGCCCCGGCGCCCGCTCAACCATCCGTCGTCTCCGGGGAGGCCTGGAGGCGGCGGCGGGCCTCCGCGACCACGGCCCGCGCGTTGTCGTAGGTGATCCGGGCCTCCGCCTCGTCCAGCGGGACCCAGGCGCACTCGGTGATGCCTTCGTCGGCCTCCGGCACGGGCTCGCCCTCCCGGGACTCCATGGTGAAGAAGGTGCAGTACTTGTGGATGAGTCGGGGCCCGCTGCGGAAGAACCAGTCGATGGTGCCCAGCTCCTCTCCCAGCGCCAGATCCCTCAGCCCCGTCTCCTCCGCGACCTCGCGGACCGCGGCCTCCCCGGGGCTCTCCCCTTCCTCCACGTGGCCCTTGGGGAGCCCCCAGTTCTGGTAGGGGTCCCGGATCAGGAGGACGCGGGCCCCACCCTCGCCGGGGCGCAGGACCACGCCTCCGGCGCTCCGCTCCTCGACGGCCCGCCGGCGCCGGCGGCCGCCCCGATCGACTCTCTTCGGCCTAGAAGATGGAGAGTCGGACATAGCGCCGCGGATTCTCGCGGAGGTCCTGCAGGAGCAGGTCGAGCTGCTGCAGGACGCCCTCGGCGCGGAGAGCCAGCGTCGAGTCCGCGAAGAGCCGGCCGATGGTGCCCTCGCCGGCGGCGACCTGGGCCGTGAGGCGGTCGAGGCGCGCGAAGGCCGAGTCCGCCCGTTCCAGCGCGGAGCCCAGGTCCTGGCTCGGCTCCCGGAGGTTCGCCGCGATCTCCTCCACGTTGCGGGTGGTGCCCGCGATGTTGGAGAGGATGGAGTCCACCTGTCCGCCCCCGAGGATCGCCTCGACCTCGGCGAAGGAGGACCGGGCGGCGCGGGACGCCTCCTGGATCTCCCGGAGGGCGCTGTCGGCCTTGGCGGTGAGCTGGGACGTGCTGGCGGACTCCCGCTCCACGAAGGAGGCCAGGTCGGCGGTGAGCGCCTCCACGTTGGCCACGGCCGAAGCCATGTTCGTGGCCGTCTCCTCGTTGAAGGCCACCTCGAGCCGGCTGGAGAGCTCGGCCACGTTGTCCGAGATCTGCTCCGCCGAAGCCGTCAGGCGGGAGAGCTCGGGGAGCGCGTAGCCCCCCAGGACCAGGGTGTCCCGGGCGAGCTCGGAGGGGGGGACGTCGTAGAAGTCCACGTTCGGGTACCGCTCGGGCCCCACGATCTCCGCCTGCCACGCGCCGAAGAACGACTCGGGAGCCAGGACCACGCCCGCGACCTCGGCGTAGGGGAGCGCGTTCTCCAGGAGGAGGCGGACGCGCACGGCGTCGCCGCCGGGCTCGACCTGGATGCCGTCCACCTGCCCGACTTTCACGCCGCGGAACTTCACCGAGTTGCCCTCGGTGAGCTGCGAGACGTCCCGGAGGAGGACCTCCACCACCACCGACGGGCGCCCCCAGTTGGTGCCCTCGAGGTAGAGGGTTCCCACGACGCCCACGACCAGGGCCAGGATGATGACCAGACCCACCATGAACTCTCGGCGCCGATTCACGTCGTCTCCTCCATCAGTTCTGGCTTCCCCTCGATGAATCCACGGACCACGGGATCCTGGCACGCCTTGAGCTCGTCCGGGGTTCCCTCCCACCGGACCCGCCCATCGTAGAGCATGGCGATGCGATCCGAAATCCGGTAGGCGCTCTCCATGTCGTGGGTGATGACGACGCCGGTCACCCCGAGCTCCTGCCGCATCCGGATCACGAGCTCGTCCGTCTGGGCCACGGTGATGGGGTCCAGCCCCGTCGTGGGCTCGTCGTACAGGAGGTAGGTCGGCTCCGTGGCGATGGCGCGGGCGATCCCCACCCGCTTCTGCTGTCCGCCCGAGAGCTCCGAGGGGAAGCGGTCCTGGTAGCCGTCCAGCTCGACCAGGTCCAGGCACTCCCGGACCCGGTCGGCGATGCCGGCCTCGCTCAGCTCCCCGACGCGACGGAGCCCCATCCCCACGTTCTCCTCGATGGTCATCGAGTCGAAGAGGGCGGCGAACTGGAAGACGTATCCCACCCTGCGGCGGAGCTCGTACAGCGATTCCTGGTCCAGGCGGGAGACGGCCGAGTCGTCCACCCAGACGTCCCCGGAGTCCGGCCGGATGAGGCCGACGACGTGCTTGAGCGTCACCGACTTGCCGGCGCCGGAGCGGCCGATGATCGACAGGGTCTGCCCCTTGTCGATGTCCAGGCTGAAGCCCTTCAGCACCTCCTTGGAGCCGAAGGACTTGTGGAGGTCGGAGAGGCGGATGCTCACAGGAGGACCGCCGCCCAGAAGGCGTCCAGCACCAGGATGATCATGCTGGACACCACCACGGCGCGGGTCGTGGCGTGCCCGACGCCCGCGGCGCCGCCCCGGGTGGTGAAGCCGAAGAAGCAGCCCACCGCCGTGACCGTGGTGCCGAAGCTCGCGGCCTTGATGGCGGCGAACTGGACGTCCCACGGCTCGAAGAAGAGGCGGAGCCCCTTCACGAAGTCGTGGGTGGACATGTCCAGAAGGGCCAGGGACGTGCCCCACCCGGCCACGATCCCGATGAGGTTGGCCAGCATCACCACCATGGGGAACATGACGAGGCCCGCCAGGACGCGCGGGACCACCAGGTACGCCACGGGATCGTACGCCAGCGTCTCCAGGGCGTCGATCTGCTCCGTGACCCGCATGGTGCCGAGCTCGGCGGCGATGTTCGCCCCGACCCGGCCCGAGAGGGCGAGGCCGGTGAGGACCGGCCCCAGCTCCATGATCATGGTCTTCCCCACCAGGGCGCCCACGAAGTACAGGGGCACGGTACCCGTGAAGGTGTAGGAGGCCTGGAGGGCCAGCACGATGCCGGTGAAGGTCGCGATGAAGAGCGCGATGGGCACCGAGGCCACGCCCACGGCGGCCATCTGGGGGATGAGGTGGGGCCCCCACATCTCCACCTTCCGCAGCGCGCGGAAGGCGTCGGTGCTGAGGTAGCCGGCGCTGCCCACGGCCTTCACGCCCGTGACGGCCCTCCGGCCGAGGCCTTCGATGGGGGCTCGGATGGAGAAGGAGGACATGATCGATGGGATGGAGGTGGAGGGATTGGGGAGGGGCTACACCACGAGGCCCCGGGCGTTCAGCGGCGACGCGCGTCGCCCGCTATCCGTCCCGCGGCTCGGGGAGGTCTCCCTCCAAGGTGAACTCCACCTCCTCCTCGCGCAGCCCCCCCTCCACCGGGACCTGGTAGGCGATCCGGATCCGGGTCACCGACGCGCTGGGATCCACGAGGGCGAGCTCGAACTCCAGCGCCTGGTCCGGGGAGGTGATGCGGGTGCGCACCTTGTCCCCGGGCTCGGCCTCCGCCCTCCGGGCCGGATTCCGGAAGAGGGTCTTGGTGGACTGGCGCCCCGTCTCGAGCTGGCGCGTGACCTTCACCTGCTTCAGCCAGTCCGGCTGGTAGCTCACCTCGTACTCGTACCCGCGCTGGTCGGCGCCCGAGCCTTCCCGATTGTGACGCGCCAAGGGGCACCCTCCGAGGGATGTTGTGGACGCAGGTGGTTTTTTGGTAAACGAATGTTTCCGTACGGAGGGCACTTTGTCAAGAATTTCCTCCCGCCGGCGGGCTCACACCCGTTCCCTCCCAATGCCTATCACGAGCCCCACGCCGAAGGATTTTCCGACTACAGGCTGATGGGAATCGGGACGAATGTGAGCAAAAAGACCACCACGAGCGCCCACCCGAGGCGCCGCCGTCTCGGGTCCATGGGCACCTGGGGCTGAACCACCCGGGGATGGCTCATGCGGCCCCGGTGGAGGAAGAAGACGAGCCCCGCCCAGGCCCACCACCCCCACCACAGGAACCCCAGCGGGAGGAGGGCGAGGAGGAAGAGACGGGCCACCCTCCCCTGCCCCTCCCCGAAGAGCGCGTAGAGGACGTGGCCCCCGTCGAGCTGCCCCAGGGGGAGGAGGTTCAGCGCGGTGACGAAGAGCCCCAGCCATCCCGCGAAGGCCACGGGATGCAGGAGGACGGGCGTCTCCCCGAGGGGGCCCAGCCCCGCTGCCAGCGCGGCCAGGTGCAGCAGGGGGCCGTTTCCGAGCCAGATGGGCTGGCCCGCGAACTCCACCGCGAAGGGCGAGCCCACGCTGGCCCAGCCGGGGACCGCTTCGGAGAGGCGGAGCCCCACCACGAGGAGGGGGATGGAGAGCAGGAAGCTCACCACCGGGCCCGCCGCGCCCACGTCGAAGAGCTGGGAGCGTCGGATGGTGGCCCCCTTGAGCCGGATGAAGGCCCCCAGCGTTCCGATGACCGAGAAGTACGGCGGGAAGGGGATGAAATAGGGCAGCGTGGCGCGGATGCGGTGCCGGCGGGCCGCGGCCCAGTGCCCCATCTCGTGGCCCAGGAGCACGGTCATGAAAGGCAGGGCGAAGGGGATGCCCGTGAGGAGAGCCTCCAGCCGGAGCCCGGTGGGGTACGGGAGAGCCACCGTCCCCACCCGCGCGACCTTCGTGCCGAAGGGATCGAAGCCCGCCAGCAGCGCCCCCGCGGCCAGCGTGGTGAGGACCGTGGCCGCGAAGAGCGCCAGGTGGAGCCAGAGCCCCCCGGCCTGGTCCTCGCCGGGGACGACCAGGACCACCTCCGTGCCGCCGTCCTCGCGGTGCAGGTGGGCCGTCCCGTCCCACGATCCCAGGAGGTCGCGGACCTCGGGCGAGGCCGCGTCGAGCCCGTCCCGGAGGGTGCCCCGGAGAATCAGGTCGTGGGGCAGGGACGTGAGCTCGTAGCCCTCGAGAAGGGGGAGCCAGGGCCCCAGGGGATTCTGCTTGACCGCCATTTGGGCCCTCGTTACTATGCGCTCATCTTCGGCCCGAAGGTCGTTGTCGGACCTGCGGGGCTCCTCCGGACGACGCTGCACGCTCCCCCGTCAGGGCCCGGGGCTCGCGTCCTCCTCCCCCCCTCCCTCCCCGCGACACCTCCCTCGTCGCGGCACCCATCCCGCCGGAGCCACATCCCGTGGACATCCAAGATCTGAAGAGCAAGAGCGTGGGGGAGCTCCACGAGCTGGCGGAGGAGTTCAACATCTCCGACTACGGAGACCTCCGCAAGCAAGAGCTGATCTTCCAGATCGAGCAGAGCCTGCTGGAGTCCGACGTGGCGCTCCGGGCCGAGGGCGTCCTCGAGATCCTGCCCGAGGGATACGGGTTCATGCGCTCCGCGGACTGGAACTACCTGTACGGCCCCGACGACATCTACGTGAGCCCCTCGCAGATCAAGCGGTTCGACCTGCGCACCGGGGACACGGTGGTGGGGCGGGTACGCCCTCCCAAGGACGGGGAGCGCTACCTGGCCCTCCTCCGTGTGGAGAGCATCAACGGCCTCCCGCCGGGCGACGCCCGGGAGCGGACCTCCTTCGAGGAGCTGCGTCCGCGCTACCCCGAGGCGCGGCTCCGCCTGGAGTCCCCCCGGGACATGGACCTGACCCCCCGGGTGGTGGACCTCATCGCCCCCATCGGGAAGGGGCAGCGCGGGCTCATCGTCTCCCCGCCCAAGGCCGGGAAGACCACGATCCTGCAGCAGATCGCCAACTCCATCGCCACGAACCACCCGGACGTGTACCTCATCGTCCTCCTCATCGACGAGCGCCCCGAGGAGGTCACGGACATGGAGGAGCACGTCGACGCCGAGGTCATCTCCTCGACCTTCGACGAGCCGGCCGCGCGCCACACCCAGGTGGCCGAGATCGTCCTGGACAAGGCCAAGCGCCTGGTGGAGCACGGCCAGGACGTGGTGATCCTCCTGGACTCCATCACCCGCCTGGCCCGGGCCTACAACGTGGTGGTCCCCCACTCCGGGCGGATCCTCTCCGGCGGCGTGGACATCAACGCGCTGCACCAGCCCAAGCGCTTCTTCGGCTCGGCCCGCAACATCGAGGACGGCGGGTCCCTCACCATCATCGCCACGGCGCTGGTGGACACCGGCAGCCGCATGGACGAGGTCATCTTCGAGGAGTTCAAGGGCACCGGGAACATGGAGCTCGTCCTGGACCGCCAGATCTCCGACCGGCGGATCTTCCCCGCCATCGACCTCAACAAGTCCGGGACCCGGCGGGAGGAGCTCCTCCTGTCCGAGAAGGAGCTGAACCGGGTCTACCTGCTCCGCAACTTCCTGGCGGACATGCCGTCCTTCGAGGCCATCGAGTTCCTCCTCGAGCGCATGGAGCGCACCGAGACGAACGAGGACTTCCTGGCCACGATGGCGCAGGGGATGTAGGCAGGGAGGGCTCGCTTCGGCAGGCGGGTGGGTGGGGGGGGCCGGACGCCGCCCGCGCTCCGGCGGCCCCCTACCCTTCGATCACGCCCTCGTAGAGCGGGTTCACCACGAGCTCGCTCCCCTGGAAGATCTTCCGGTCCCACGGGAAGATGACCGTGGAGTCGGTCTCCAGGGCGAAGTAGTCGGGCTTGTAGCCCCGGGGGCGCACGAAGCTGGTGGCGGTGCGGACCTCCGCGGGACGGACGTCCCGGACGGCGGCCAGGGCCAGCCGGAGGGTGTCTCCCGAGGTGGCGATCTCGTCCACCACCAGGACCCGCTTGCCGGCGGCCTGGGAGGGCGCCGCGGACATGATGGCGGGACGGTCGCGGACCTGCTCGTCCCCCTCCTTCCGCGAGATGCGCATGGAGTAGAAGTCCAGGCGCAGGATGGAGGCGACCACCGCCGCCGGGATCACCCCGGCCCGGGCGATGCCCACCACGATCTCGGGCTCGTACTCCCGGGCGACGCGGAGCGCGAGCGCCCGGCTGAGCTCGCCGAACATCTCCCACGACACGTCGAGGAACTCGTTGGGCTGGGTCATCCCGGCCTCGGTCTGGGAGCTTCGGAAGGCGTCCATGCTTCGAAGCTACCGGAGGCCGGGGGCCACAGCAACGAATCCGGGCCCGGGGTTTGACCCGGAACGGACGCTCCACGAACCTTGTCGCCACCATGACCGACGACACCGCAGCCGAAGCCGACCGCCGCCTGGAAGCCGCCCTGGAGGAGCGGGGCGCACGGGATCCCCGTGAGTTCTACCGCCAGCGGCTCCGGGAGCTGAAGGAGCGGAGCCCGGAGGGGTACGCCGAGGCCGTGGCCTACTACCGGGACACCCTCATTCCGGAGGTGGCGGCCGGCACGACGGACCCCCTGGTGGCGTGGACGCGCTACGGGCGCCGGCTGGCGGAGGCGTCGGAGCCGGGCCGGACCGTGGCCGTGGACCCCTCGGGCAAGGCCCAGCCCTGGTCCGATCCGCCCCCGGCGGACCACCTGATCCTGCACCTTCCCGACGACGCGGGGACCCGGGCCATCCTGGTGGGGCTCCCGCCGGAGCTCTCCGACGCCCAGCGCGCCACCTACGACGTCCTGGTCTCGGGGAAGCAGAAGCCGCGGGACCCGTAGCGGCCGGACGGGCCTTCCCGTCCCCCCCTACCAGCGCAGCACGTCGAAGAGCTTCGTGTACTTGATCGTCAGGGAGCGGTTCAGCGGCGTCTCCCGGGCCAGGGTGTCGAAGCCGTTGGCCTGGTTGAACACGATGAACAGCCCCGTCCCCGCCGTGTCCAGCCAGCCGAAGCGGACGTTGGTGGACCAGGCGTCCAGGCGGTCCGAGTACTGGGTCAGCGACTGCACGTAGACGTTGGGCGTGACGAAGTACGCCAGGCGGAGGCCGGCGAGGGTCGCCTGGAACTGGCCCTGGGGCAGATCGACGTCGTTGTAGTCGAGGCGGACCGAGGCGCTGAGGGAGGAGCCGCGGCGCACCGTGACGGTCCCGTAGGGGTTGATGCGCTCCCCGGAGAGGAAGCTCCCGGCGTTCATCCCGCCGTTGAACGAGATGGGCGCGCTCTCGTCGGTCCAGAAGACCAGCCCCGACTCCCACCCCTCGTAGGTGCCCGCCGGGACCACCACGCCCTCGGAGATCTCGAAGGGCTGCTCCAACCCCTCCCGCACCCAGTTGAAGGCGGGGTGCAGCTCCATGCCGTTGTCCCACTCGACGTGGGAGTCCACGTGGAGACGGGAGGTGCGCTGGAAGCCGGTGTCGATGTCCCGGTAGGTGAAGTACGAGGCGTGGGGCCGGATCTCCCGGATGCCCATGCGATCCGGGCGGAAGTACACCATGGCGAAGCCCTGGTAGTACCGGTGGTCGTTCCGGGGCAGGAAGCCCAGCTCGGGGTTGAAGTCCCCTCCGATCTCACGGACGGTCAGCGTCGTCCGGAGCCGCCGGTCGGTGTAGCCCCCTTCCACGTTCCAGGCGTGGTCCCGGCCGTCGAGGCCCGGGGTCTCGGTGCGGGCCAGGAAGCCGCTGAAGGTCCACGCCTCTCCCACGCCCAGCTGGCCGTCCACGGCCATGGTGTGGTTCCAGTCGTTGGTGACGTCCGAGGCACGGCGCAGGAAGGCCCCGCCCACCCGGGAGCGGTTGGGGAGCTCCCGGGCGACCCGCGCCACCTGGTAGTCGGTGGCCGGAGCCAGACCGTCCACCCCGTCGGTGCGGATGTGGAGGAGCCCGACGTTGAAGCCCGCCGCCTTCCCGGACAACCGGCCGCCGCCCACGATGGGCACCGAGCCGCCCCGTGCGATCCCGATCCGCCGGCTGAAGAAGAGCTCGGCGCCGCCCCCGCCCACCTGGAAGAAGCCGGCGTTCTCCAGGAAGAAGGGCCGCTTCTCCGGGAACTGGATCGAGAACCGGGTCAGGTTGGTCTGGGCCTCGTCGACCTCCACCTGGGCGAAGTCCGTGTTCCAGGTGGCGTCCAGGGTGAGGCTCTGGGTGACCTGGGCCTTGGCGTCTCCGCCGACGTCCCCGGGATACCGGTACTCGGCGTCGCCGGCCTGCCAGTCCCGCACGGCCTGGCCCAGGACGTAGGGCGTGACCGTGACCAGGCGCTGGGCCGGGGCCCGCACGCCCTCCAGGGAACCCGCGTAGTTCAGGCGGAACTGGTCGAACTGACGGGGCACCGGGGACCAGAAGGACTGCTCGTTGAGGCGCCGGATGCGCCGGGCCACGTTCAGCCCCCAGGTCTGGCTCTCGCCCCCGCCGTAGCGGAGCGTCGAGAAGGGGATCCGGAACTCGGCGTACCAGCCCCGGGCGTCCCGGGAGGTGGCCACGCTCCAGCTCCCGTCCCAGTTCAGGTTGAACCCGCCGCCCGAGCCCGACTGCTGGCGACGGTTGTTGGTGCCGCCCCCGCCGAAGAACCGACCGCCTCCCTGCCCCGCGTCCGCCACCTGGCCGTCGTACTCGATGCCGGCGGGGTTCGTCCCGAAGACGAAGGCGTTCTGGGCGTCCCGGAAGGTGTCCAGGACCAGGAGGACCGCGTCGCTCTGCTCCAGGTCGTAGTCCCGGATGCTCTCGCCGGTGGTGATGCCCGCCGCGTCCGAGTCGTGGAGCCACACCCCCACGTAGAGGGCGTCGGCGTCCTGGAGGATCCGCACCTCGGTGGGCTCCGAGGCGGGGTCGCCGTCCATGGGCTCGCGCTGGATGAAGCCGTCCAGGGGCGCGACCTGGTCCCAGGCGTCGTCGTCCAGCACGCCGTCCACGGTGGGCGGCGTCTCCACGATCACGGCCTGGGCCGCCGGCGGGCCCTCCTGACCGGCGGCGGGGGCGGCGAGCGAGGACAGGACGAGGACGACGAGGAACGACAGCGGAGCTCGCATGGAACCTTCCAGGGGGCGGACGCGACCCCGGCGCGCGGGGCGTGGTGGTGGGCTCACCGACGGCGGGAGGATCGGCGCGCGGAAGGAGCGAAGATACGGGGGTACCGCGGAGGCTTCCAGAGGGGGGAGCCTCAGTCCTCCACGACGAAGGCCACGCCCCAGGCGCCGATCCCCAGGTGGGTCGCGATGACCGGCGTGGCCGGGGCGATCAGGACCTCGACGTCCCGGCCCCAGCGCGCCCGCAGCTCCGCCGCCACCTGGGGCGGCACGTCGGGCGCGCCCACGTGGACCACGCCGAAGCGGACCTTCTCCGCGCCGTCGGGAATCCGCTCCGCGACGGCCTCCAGGAGCGCCGCCCGGGCCCGCTTCCGTCCCAGCGCCGTGGTCACCGGCTCGACCTCCCCCTCGGGGGTGAGCTCCAGGACCGGCTTGACCGAGAGCATGGAGCCCAGGAGGGCCCTGCCCCGCCCCACCCGCCCGGACTTCAGCAGCCGGTCGAAGGTGTCCACGGTGAAGAGGATGCCGGACTGGGCCCGGATCCGCGTCAGCTCGGCGGCGATGTCCTCGGGCTCCCACGCGAGCTCGGCGAGCTCCGAGGCCTTCAGGACCAGGAGCCCCTCGAGGAGCGACAGGCCCAGCGAGTCGACCAGGTGGACCGGGGCCCCGTGGAAGCGCCCGGCGGCCGCCCGGGCCGATGCCAGCGTCCCCGAGAGCGTCGAGGCCAGCAGCACGCCGAGGACCGCCTCGCCGTCCTCGGCCGCCCGGCCGAACGTCTCCAGGAAGTCCGCCGGCGCCGGCTGGCTCGTGGTGGGCGTCGGGGCCTTGTCCGCCAGGAGGCGGTGGAACGCCTCGGCGGTCACGTCCCGCCCGTCCCGCAGCGTCTCGTCCCCGTCCACCAGGAGGAGGGGCGTGACGTGGATGCCGTGGGCCCGGACCACCTCGTCGGGCAGGTCCGCCGCGCTGTCCGTCACGACCGTCACGGGCCGCCGGGCCAGGGAGACGTGGGAGCCGCCCGCCGACCGCTCCACCGTGGCGTGCTGGGCCTCCATGTCCTCCGCCTTGTGGGTCACCAGCTCGCCCAGCCCGCGGAGGTAGGAGAAGACGGCCTCGGGCTCGTCGGTGTGCACGTGGACCTTCAGCACGTCCCGGGACCGGATGACGATGAGGGAGTCGCCCCGCTCCCGCAGGACGTCCCGCACGGCCGCCTGGTCCGGAAGGCCCTCGCCGCGCACCAGCGCCTCGGTGCAGAAGCGGTAGCGCTCCTCCCCGTACTCCATCTCGGCCACCGCCGAGGGCCCCGCCGGCGCGCCGGCGCCGTTCCGGGAGCGCGCCACCAGGGGATCGCCGTGGATCAGGTGGAGCACGCCCTCCAGGAGGCTCACGAAGCCCTTGGCCCCGGCGTCCACCACCCCGGCGCTCTTGAGGACCGGGAGCAGCTCGGGGGTCCGGGCCAGCGAGTCCCGGGCCTCCTCGACCAGATGCTGGACCAGCGGCACGAAGTCCCTGTGGGCCGCCTGGCGGGCCGCCTGGGCCGTGTCCCGCATGACCGTGAGGATCGTCCCCTCCTGGGGCTTCTCCAGCGCGGCGTGGAGGTTCTGCACGCCGGCCCCCAGCGCGCCTCCGAACTCCTCGGCGGAGATGCGCTCCCGGTCCCCCACCTGCTCGGCGAAGCCCAGGAGGAAGTGGGAGAGCATCATCCCGCAGTTCCCGCGGGCCCCCAGGACCGCCGCCTGGGCGGCCTCCTGGGCCACGATCCCGGCCTCCCGGGCCGCGGTCCCCTCGAGACGATCGGCGATGGCGCGCACGGTGAGCGCCAGGTTGGTGCCGGTGTCGCCGTCGGGGACGGGGAAGACGTTGATGCGGTTCAGCTCCCCGCGCTGGCCCTGGGCGTACTCACAGGCCGCGAGGAGGGATCGGCGGAGGCGGGGTCCGTCCAGATACTGGATCTGCATGGTCCATAAGGATAGGCTGGCGAGGCGACGGCGCCAGACGCAGGTTCAGCGTGGCCCGCGGGACCTCCACCCGGGCACCCCCCCGAAACAGGAGTCGAGGTCGAGGCATGGACGTGGTGATCCAGCACTGGCTGGTGGCGGTGGCCCGGAACGCGGGGCTCGACGGAGCCGACGAGCTGGACGTGCCCTCGGACGCGGCACCGGGGGCCGCGTGGGACGTCGTGACCCTCCGGCTCGGCATCTCGCCCGAGGAGCTGGCCGAGCGGGTCGCGGAGCACTACGGGCTTCCCGTGGCCGACCTGGACGCGGTGGAGCCCCACGCCTACCGGCTGCTGCCCGCCCGGGTGGCCCGCCGCTGGACCGTCCTCCCCCTGGGCTACTCGGACCGCCAGCTCCTGGTGGCGACGGCGGACCCGGTCAGCCTCGAGGCGGAGCGCGCCGTGGGGGCGGTGAGTGGGCGGAGCGTGCAGTTCGCGGTGGCGCCCCCCTCCCACCTGGAGCCGGCGGTGGAGGCCACCTACCCCGACGCCGAGCCGGTCCACACCCTCCCGCCCCTGGACGTGACGGGCCGGGGTGGTCCCCGCATCCTGGTGGTGGACGACGCCGACGACATGCGCCTCCTCCTGCGGAGCGCCCTCGAGGACGAGGGCTTCCGCGTCGTGGAGGCCACCGACGGGGGCCAGGCGCTGGAGGTGCTGGGCGCGGCAGGAGCCGAGGATCCGGTCCACCTGGTGACCCTGGACCTGGCCATGCCCGGGGTCGACGGGCTGTCCACGCTGGAGGCCATCCGGGAGGCCCCGGCCACCCGGGACCTGCCGGTCATCGTGGCCACGGGCATGGACGACCCGGAGGTGGAGATCCAGCTCTTCGAGTCCGGCGCCGACGACTACGTGGTGAAGCCGGTGGATCCGCCCCGCTTCCTCATGCGCGTGAAGGCGGTGCTCCGCCGACGGGGCGGCGGCGAGGGCTGATCCACCGCGGGAACCCGACGGTCCGATCCCGGGCCGCGACCAACGACACGACGAGGGAGAGGGGATGGGGACGAGGAGGAGACGGTGGGGCGTGGGGGCGGGGCTGGCCTGCGCGGTCGCGCTGGGCGCCCTCGGCGCGGGAGAGGCGGACGCCCAGACGATCCGGGCGGTGCGGGCCCCGGTGGCCCCGGCCATCGACGGAGTGCTGGACGACCCGATCTGGGCGCTGGTGGAGCCCGTCACCGGCTTCCGGCAACGGGAGCCCGTGGACGGCGCCGAGGCCACGGAGGACACGGAGGTGCGGGTGGCCTACGACGAGGACCACCTCTACTTCGGCCTCCTCCTCCGGGACTCGGACCCCGAGGCCATCCGCCGGAGCATCCTCAAGCGCGAGGGCCGGATCGACAAGGACGACCGGGTCATCATCGCGCTGGACACGTACCTGGACCGGCGCAACGCCTACATCTTCGAGCTGAACCCCTTCGGCACCCAGGGGGACGCGCTCATCACCGACGAGTCCATGTCCCTGTCGGACTGGAACTGGGAGGGCGTCTACCGGAGCGAGGGCCGGGTGACCGACGAGGGATGGGTGCTGGAGGTGGCCATCCCCTTCACCACCCTCCGCTTCGCCGACGTGGCGGAGCCGGAGATGGGGATCGCCTTCTACCGCTCCATCCGACGGAAGAACGAGGAGGTGACCTGGCCCCACATCGGCCAGCGCTACTCCGGGGGGATCTTCCAGGTCTCGCGCTACGCGACCCTCACCGGGCTCTCCGGCATCCGCCGGGGCCGCTCCCTGGAGGTGAAGCCCTTCGCCGTCGGCGGCGCCCAGAAGGTGGCGGGCCAGGAGGACACGGACCTCCTGGAGGACGTGGGCGTCGACCTCAAGTACGCGCTCACCTCGAACCTGACCGTGGACGCCACCCTGAACACGGACTTCGCCCAGGTGGAGGCCGACAACGTCCAGGTGAACCTCACCCGCTTCAGCCTCTTCTTCCCGGAGAAGCGCGAGTTCTTCCTGGAGCGGGCCGGGCTCTTCACCTTCGGCGCGCCCCGGGAGACCGAGGTCTTCTTCAGCCGCCGCGTGGGCATCACCAACGAGATCCAGGGCGGCGGGCGCCTGACCGGGCAGGTCGGGCCGGTCTCTCTGGGCGTCCTGAGCCTCCGCACCGCCGACGCCGAGGTGGCCGGGGCGACCGTCCCCGGCGCCTGGAACTCGGTGGCCCGGGTGCGCGCCGACGTCCTCCCCCGCACCACCGTGGGCGCCATCGTCACGTCGCTGGAACGCCCCGACGGCCACAACCGCGTGGCCGGCGTGGACGCCGCGGCCCGCTTCTGGGGAAGCAGCACCTTCTCCTTCTGGGCCGCGGAGGTCTGGGACTCCCAGCGGCCCGACTCCACCGGGAGCGCCGGGGCCCTCCAGGCGGAGCTCAACCTCCGCAACGACCGCTACACCATGGAGGTGTCCCACACGCGCATCGGGTCCGCCTTCGACCCGGCGCTGGGGTTCGTGCCCCGGCGGAACCAGGTGCGCTGGGGCGGCTCGGCGGGCTGGACGCCGCGCTTCGAGGGGAGCCCGTGGGCGCGGCGGCTCGTGGCGGTCCTCCTGGGCAACCGGATCGAGAACCTCCAGGGCGTGAAGGAATCCCACCGGGCCCAGCTCCACAGCATGCTCACGCTCCAGAGCGGCGACTGGCTCATGTTCAACGCCACGGAGCGCTTCGAGCGCCTGCTGGAGCCGGCCGCCATCCAGGGGCGCCTCCTCCCCGCCGGCGACTTCACCTTCCGCTCCGCCGACGTGGGCTTCCGCACCAACGAGAGCCGGTCGGTGGCCTTCAACGGGACCGTCGACGTGGGCGACTTCTGGTCCGGGACCCGGCGCGGGGTGCGGGGAGGCGTCACCTGGCGACCCAGCGAGCACCTGGACCTGGGCGCCTCCTTCGCCCACAACGACATCTCCCTGCCCGTGGAGGACGGGGACTTCACCACCAACGTCGTGAGCCTGGACGTGGGCACCGCGGTGAGCCGCTCCCTCTTCGCCAACGCCCTCGTGCAGTGGGACGACATCTCCGAGACCTTCCAGGCCAACGTGCGGGTGAACTGGATCCACACCCCGGGGAGCGACCTCTTCCTGGTGCTGGACACCGGCTACCTGACCGGCGACCTCCTGGACCCCCGGGAGAGCCGGTGGCGGAAGCGCACGGGGATCGTGAAGCTCACGTACCTCAAGGCCTTCTGAGCCCAGGCGAGGGCGGGCGGGCCCCGGGGTCGGCGCGGCGGCGCCCCTAGCGGAAGGCCACCACCAGCACGCCCCAGATCAGGAGCGCCACGCCGGCTCCGAGCTTGAGCCCCACGGAGGTGGCCCGGGCCAGGAGCATGCCCCACCCCACCCGGGTCGAGTCCGGGAGCGAGCGGGTCTCGAGCCACGTCACCGCCAGGGCCCCGAGGAAGGTCCCGAGGAACCCGGTGAGGACCGGGCCGACCAGGGGCACCGGCAGCCCCGCGAAGAGCCCCAGGAAGCCGCCGGCCACGGCGCCCCAGAAGGCCCTTCGCGAGCCCCCGTACGCGGCGCCGAAGCTCCGGAGGATGAGGAGCTCGGCCACCTCCACCGCCGCCACGAGGAGGAAGGCCACCAGGAGGGTCGTCCACGCCGTGTGCCCGAGCATGACCAGCGCCGCCACCCCCGCCACCATCACCCAGAGCCCGGGGAGGCCGAAGGGGATGGCCAGGAGGGCCACCGCCATGAGGACGAGGACGGCGGCGGTGCCCAGGCCGACGGCGTGCAGCTCGTACGGGCCGGTCTGGAGGAGGGCCAGGGCGGCGGGCGCGCCCCTCACGGGCGCACCCCGCGCCCCTCGTCCAGGGCTTCGAAGACCCCGGTGGAGGTGTTCTTCCGCACGTTGTCCCAGGGGAAGACGCGGCCGTTCATGGTGATCCACACCCCCGGCGGCAGGGCCTGCACGGCGGTGAGCGCCCCGCCCAGGTTGAACAGCCCGTCCGAGGACCCGAAGGCGATGGGGATCATGGCGCCGGTAAGGACGATGGTCTTGTCCAGGCCGGCCTCGGCCAGGGCCCGGGCCGTCTCGACCATGGTGTCCGTCCCGTGCGTGATGACCACGTGGGGCTCGGGCACGTCCCGGCAGTGGCGCGCGATCATCTCCCGGTCCCCGTCGGTCATCTCCAGGGAGTCCACCATCATGAGGGTGCGGACGTGGACGTCCAGCCGGCAGCGCCCCATCTCCAGCATCTCCGGGAGGTGGGTGTCGGCGAACTCCAGGGTGCCGTGGATCTCGTCGTACTCCTTGTCGAACGTGCCTCCGGTGACGAAGAGGCGGATGGGCTCGGACACGGTGGCGGGTCTCCGGGAGCGGGAAGCGGGGGCCCGGGCGTCGGGCTCTCGAAGATCCCGGCTGGAGCGATCCTCATCAAGGCGCCGGCCCGGGGGGAGCGCCGGCCGGGGCCGGCGTGGGGGGGGCGTGTGCGCCGGGACCGTCAGTGCCGGCCCCGGGCCCGCTCCTTCCCCGGGAGGATCTCCAGGCAGGTGGTCCACCACCCGGTGAGGACGGTCTCCACGAACTCCTCGGGGAGCGCCTCGGCCCGCATCTCGGCGGCCAGGCGCTCGTGGTCGTACGCCACCGGGACGAACGTCACGTCCGGCCCGCCCTCGCCGGCCTCGAGGAGCGCGTACCACACCTCGGTGCGGCCGTCGTTGGCCGGGCGGCCCAGCGCGCCGACGTTGACGTACAGCCCCCCGGCCCGCCCGCCCTCGCCCGAGGCCCCGGACCCGGCGGTCGGGTCCGCCCCCCAGCGCCGGGCCCAGTGGATCCCGGTGTGGGTGCCCAGGATGACGTCGGCTCCGTGCTCCCGACCCAGCTTGGCCAGGAAGTGGGTGGGGGTCGTGGACTCCCAGAGGAACTCGTTGGTGCGGCGGGGGCTCCCGTGGCAGCAGAGCACCTCGGCCTCGCCCAGGCGGAAGCGGAGCTCCTCGGGCAGCGTGCCCATCCACGCCCGGTGCTCGGGGCTGGTCCGGGCGAAGGTGTAGCGGTACGAGAGCCGCGCGTAGTGGTTGTCCCGGGGGTCGGTGTAGCCGCACTGGCAGTCGTCCAGGCCCCGGGCCAGGGAGTCGTCGTAGTTGCCCCGGAGGACCGGGACGTCCCGCGCCCGGAGGAGCTCCACCGAGCGGTCCGGGTGGGGTCCGAAGGCGCCCAGGTCCCCCAGGCAGTAGACGGCGTCCACGCCCCGCCGCTCCATGTCCTCCAGCGCGGCCTCCAGCGCCAGCCAGTTGGAGTAGACCCCGCCGAAGACGGCCACGCGGCGGTGGGTCCTCATCGGCCGGTGGAGCCCGAGGCGGGCATGTTGGAGCAGAGCGCCCCGCTCCGGTAGCACGTCCAGCACGCCTGCTCGGAGAGGCGCGCCGGCGCCGCCGCGGCCTCGTCCAGCGTGTCCCCGAGCCGGCCGGACTCGGCGTCCAGGAGGATGGGGCAGACCCACACGCCCCGCGCCGTGACCAGCCGGGCCCGGGAGCAGAGGAGGAGGTCGGCGTCGTAGCCCTCCATCATCTCCCGGGTGACCCGTTCGTAGGGGCGGTAGCCTCCGCTCCGCTCGGCCTCGGCGCCCATCTGGAGGGGCGGGAGGATCTTGAGCCGCGCCCGGTCGTAGCCCACCCCGGCCAGGAGCGCCCGGAAGGCGCCCAGGACCTCCTCCGTGTCCTCCTCCTCCCAGCTCCGCATGCAGGTGACGATGGGGAGGAAGCCCGCGGCCACCAGGCGCTCGACGCCCTCCATGGCCCGCCGGAACGAGCCCTCACCCCGGATGCGGTCGTTGGACTCCTCGGTCACCCCGTCGAGGCTGACCCGGAGCTCCAGCGTGTACGGCGAGCCGGCGGCCAGCGCCGCCAGCCGATCCACCGTGCGCTCCGGGAGGACCGTGGCGTTGGTGAGGACGGTGGCGGGCCCCAGCGCCAGCGTGTCCTCCAGGATCCCCACCATCTCCCGGTTCATGAAGGGCTCGCCGCCGGTGAAGTAGTACTCCTTCACGCCGTGCTCCACCGAGGCCTCCAGCGCCCGGCGGACCTGATCCCGGGAGAGGAACCAGAAGGAGTGGTTCTCCGGCGAGCACGAGATGAAGCAGTGGGCGCAGCGGAGGTTGCACACCGTGCCCGAGACCTGGAACCAGAGCTCGTCCAGGGCCGTGAGCGGAACGGCCGGCGCGTCGGCGGGCGGAGCCGGGGCGTCCCGGAGGACGGGGAGCGGGTCGGACACGGAGGACGGGGTGGAAGGGAACGGGGCCGCATGGTACCGCACCCCGTCAACGCCGGCGAGGTCCCAGTGGGCCCGACGCGGGCGGCCGTTGGCCTGCACCACGTCTTGCGCGGGAGGCCCGGGACGGAGAGGGTTGGCGTGACGCTCCCACCCCTTCGGAGACCCACCCGTGCTCTCCCGCACCAGCGGCTACGCCATACACGCCACGCTCCACATCGCCGCCCGCGCCAGCGCCGACCGCGCGGTGCCGGCGGCCAGCGTGGCCGAGGCGCTGGACATCCCGTCCAACTACCTGGCCAAGATCCTCAACACGCTGGCCCACGAAGGGATCCTGGTCTCCGAGCGGGGCCGCACCGGCGGCTTCCGGCTCGCACGGCCGGCCCCGGAGATCTCCCTCCTGGACGTGGTGCGCCACTTCGACGACATCGGCGAGGCACGGCAGTGCCTGCTGCGGAGCCGCGCCTGCTCCGAGGTCCGCTCGTGCCCCGCCCATCGGGAGTGGAAGCAGGCCAGCGACCCCGCCTTCCGCTTCTTCGAGGAGCACACGGTGGCCGACCTCATGACCTCCTTCCGCACCCCGTCGGACGCCGCGCTGACCTGAGGCCGGAGGGGGGGGTGGGCGGCACGGCCCTTGCTCCCCCGGGGGGTGACCCTTCCCTCACCTCCCACCGGGAGCCGCACCCTCCATGGGCATCTTCGACTTCTTGAAGGACTCCGGGGACACCCGGGGCATCGACTCCGACGGCGAGCAGATGCAGGAGCTCCGCACCGGCAACACCATCATCCGGAAGATCCGGGGCCTGGGCCTCTCCATGGACGGCGTCGAGGTGGACTTCGACGACGGCGTGGCGACCCTCCGGGGCCAGGCCGCCGACCAGCGGACCCGGGAGCTCATGGTGCTGACCGCCGGCAACACGCCCGGCGTGCGCCGGGTGGACGACCGCCTCACCCCTCCGGGCGGGCCGGGGCTGGGCCGGACGCTGGACGGGAACACCTACACGGTCCAGAAGGGGGACACGCTCTCGGAGATCGCCGAGGAACATCTCGGGGACGCCTCGAAGTGGCGCGAGATCTACGAGGCCAACACCCCCATGCTCGACGATCCCGACAAGATCTACCCGGGCCAGGTGCTGCGCCTGCCCTAGAGGTCCATGCGCCGGAAGCGCCGGAGGGCCCACGCCCACGGCCCCGCCACCCAGAGCCCCAGGGCCCCGGCGGCGAGGAGCGGACCCCGGAGGCCGCCGAACGCGTCGGCGAACACCGCCCCGGTGTATCCGGCCAGGACGGGCGCGTCCACCGCCACCAGCATGACCATGCGGGCCAGGTCAACCGGGTTCAGGACCATGGCCACCAGCATGGCGCGCTCCAGGGGCCAGGCCGAGAAGGCGTGGGCCGCGGCCAGGACGGCGCCGTCGTACAGCAGCGTGAGGCCCAGCCAGAGCACCAGCGCCGCCCCCAGCCCCCGGGCGGGCTCGGAGACGAGCACGCCCACGCCGAACCCCAGCGCCGTGAAGACGGCGGTCAGGAGCACCCCGGCGCCCAGGACCAGGAGGACCGCGCCCAGGTGCCCGGCCGGGACCCCCGCCACGGCCAGCGGGACGCCGACGCCCACCACCAGCGCGGCGGCCAGGGGCACCACGAGCCCCAGGAAGCGCCCCGCCAGGAGGGGGCCCCGGGCCACCGGGTGGCTCAGGAGGAGCTCGGTGAAGTCCCGCCCGTCGTAGAGCGCCACCACGGTGACCAGGAGGCTCACCAGGGGCGCCACCAGGAGGACCACGCTCACCAGCGAGGGGAGGGCGCGCTGCACCCCTCCGCCCAGGGCCACGAGGCCGACCGTGACCAGGACGAAGAAGGCCGCGTACCCCGCGACCGCCTTCCCCCGGGCCACGTTGCGCAGCTCGTACCGGAAGACCTTCCCCGCCGCGCCCATCACGCCGCCTCCCGGGCCCGGGGGCCCTCCTCGTCGGGACCGTCCTCGACGGGGGAGATCGGGGCGCCCATGAGCGCCGCCAGCGCGCCCTCGAGCTCCCGGGCGCCGGTCTCGGTCAGGAGCCGGTCCACCGGGCCGGCGAAGCGCACCGTGCCCTCCACCAGGAAGACCACGTCGTCGGCCAGGGCCTGGAGCTGCCCCAGGTCGTGGGAGGTGAGGAGCACCGTGCACCCCTCGCCCCGGGCCCGGGCCACGCGGCGCTTCAGGACCCGGGCGGCCACCGGGTCGAGCCCGGCGGTGGGCTCGTCCAGGACCAGGACCGACGCCCCGTAGCGGAAGGCCAGCGAGGCGTTCAGCTTCTGGCGCGTCCCGCCCGAGAGCGTCCGGAAGGGCTTGTCGAGCTCGGCCTCGAGCCCGAAGGCCTCCACGAGCGTCTCGTCGGGCTCGTCGGAAAAGCCCCGCACGTCGTCGAGCATGGCCACCAGCTCGCGCCCGGTGAGGTTCCCGGGGAAGCGCGGGAGCTGGGGCATGTACCCCACGTCGGCGCGGTAGTCGGCGTCGCCGTTCACCGGCTCGCCCCGGAAGGTCACCCGTCCCTCGTCCGGCCTCACCAGGCCGAGGATCATCTTGATGAGGGTCGTCTTGCCGGCCCCGTTGGGGCCCAGCACCGCGGTCACGCGACCGGGGCGGAAATCCAGGTCCACGCCGTCCAGGACCTGGAGGGCGCCGAACCGCTTGCGGACGCCCCGCACGCGGAGGGGGGAGGGATTCACGGAGCTCATGAGGCTCTCCAGGGGGTGGGGAGGGGGGCGAGCGCCGGGCGCTCGTCCGCCAGCTCGTCGGGGGTGAGGATGGGGAAGACCTCCTCGGCCAGATCCAGGACCTGGACCAGGAGGCTCCGCTGGAGGACCAGGGCGGGCTCGTTGCGCTCCACGATCAGGCTGAAGAGGCGCACCGGGCGGAAGGGCAGGTCGCCCCACCCGTCGGCGTCCCGGTCGAAGCCGCGGTAGCGGTCCCAGAAGTTGCCCGCGAAGGAGGAGTAGGCCCGGCGGCTGTTGGTGGAGACGTCGAAGGAGTTGCCCACGAAGTTGTTGCCGCGGAACTCGCTCCCCTCCGAGTTGGCCAGGAGCTGCACGGCCCAGCCGTTCTCCACGAACTCGTTGCCCACCACCTCGACGCGGTTCGCGCCCTCGGCGTGGAGGGCCACGCTGTTGTCGCGGAACCGGTTGCCGGCGATGCGGGAGTCGGTGATGTCCTTCAGGAGGAGCCCGAAGGCGGCGCTCCCCCGGTTGGCGTCGAAGTCGTTGTCCTCCATGACCACGTCCTCGGTGTACATCACGGCCACGCCGGCGCCGTTGCCGGTGAAGACGTTGCGGCGGTAGGTGCAGCCGTCGGAGAACATGAAGTGGAGGCCGTAGCGGAGGTTGCCCCGGCTCACGTTGCCCTCGATGCGCGAGTCCTCGACGAACTCGAAGTAGATCCCGTCCCGGTGGCCCCGGATCTCGTTGTCGGCGACGGTGATGCGGACCGAGTACCAGAGGTGGATGCCGTTGCCCAGGCGGGTCTCCCGGTCGCCGTGGGTGACCAGGGTGTTGCCCCGCACGACGCAGTCCCCGGCGTTGGCCAGGTAGATCCCGAAGAAGGCGTCCTCCAGGACGTTGTCCTCCACGCGGCAGAAGCGGGCCTTCTCCACCTTCAGCGCGGCCCGGTCCTCGGCGAAGGTGACGCCGGTGTCGCGGAGCGTGAGGCCCCGCACCGTCACCGAGTCCGCCGTGACGTCCAGGAGCCCCCGCTCGCCCTCGCCGTCCAGGATCGCGCCGGGCTCGCCCAGGAGGGTGAGGGGGCGGTCCAGGACCACGGTGGGCTCCCGGTAGACGCCGGCGCGGACGCGCACCGTGTCGTGGGGCGCCGAGGCGGCCACCGCGGCGCCCACGCTCCGGTAGGGCCCGTCGGGGGAGACGACCCGGGTGGTGGCCTGTCCCTGGACGGGGGCGGCGGACGCCGCCAGGAAGGCCAGCGCGGCCAGGAGCCGGGTGGTCACGACGCGCCTCCCGCCCCCGCCGGCACCATGGTGGTCTGGTGCCCGCCGTGCGCCCCCATGGGGGGGCGTCCGTCGGGCCAGGACTCGGCCACCAGCGCCTGGACCTCGTCCCAGCCCATGGGCGTGCCCCCGAAGGTGTGCACCGCCCCGTCCCGGTCCTGGGCCCGGCGGAAGGCCGTGATGCCCAGCCCCATGGGCGAGGCGAGGAAGTCGCTCACCAGGTAGGCGGCCTCGTCGGCGCGGACCAGCTCGCGGCCGTCGGCGAAGTCGGTCACCCAGGCGGAGTGGAGCCGCTCGGCCCCGGGATCGGCCTGGAGCCAGGCCACCAGGCACTCCACCGAGTCGAAGGTGTGGACCTTCCCGGTGCGGGTGACGGCCTCGGCGCCGTGGGCGTCGTCGGAGACGCCCATGAGGCAGTGCTCGCAGGCGTCGGTGCCGTACGCCAGGTCCCGGGGCTGGGGGTCGGCGCACGCCGCGGCGCCCATCAGGAGCGCCGCCAGCGCCACGGCGCCGACCCGCCCGCCCGTGTGGGCGGCCGGCCCCCGGGTCGCGGTCCCGGACGGCTCCAGCCACACGGGGTCGCCGTCGTCCAGCGGGGGCAGGGCGGGCTCGCCGTCGTCTTCCGTGTCCCCCCGGCCGCGCCGCCACTCGTACCCGGCCACGCCCACCGCGGTCAGGGCCGCCAGGATGGCGATCCAACCGCCGGCGCCGGGCCAGGAGTGGGCGGTGAAGTTCAGGATCTGCTTCGACCCGATGAGCGGCGGCTGATAGCTCATCCCCGGGATCTTGATGATCGCCGTCTCCTGGTCCAGGTCGTGGCCGTAGTCGTACTCCCACTTCCAGAAGTCGGCCATCCCCACCAGGGAGATCCCGACGAAGAGGAAGACCCAGCCGTACAGGACCTTCTTCCGCCCCAGGGCGGCGGTGGTCACGGCGCCCAGCATGAGGAGCGCCACGATCCAGGGCATGAGGTCGAGCTCCGGGATGCTCTCGGGCTCGATGCGCTTCATGCCGATGTAGTGGTTCAGGTTGTTGATGTTGTCCAGGTCGTGGGGCTTCTGCCCCTCGATGGTGTTGATCTGGATCACCATCCCGATGCCCTCGGGATACTGGGGCGCCTCCAGGTCGATGGTCCACACCGGGAGCACGTACACCAGCCCCAGGGCCAGACCGGCCACCAGAACCAGGATCCTGCTCGCCTTCGTCATCATGATCGCGCTCCTCGGGAATGGTGGAGGGGGCGGCCGGGGGCCGCCCCCTCCGGGGTCGTCACTGCTGCTGCGCGCTGCGCGCGGTCTGCCAGTCGGGTCCGGTCTTCCACCGCAGCGGCACGTTCGAGCCGCGCTCGGAGACCCGGGCGTAGCCCTGCATCTCCTGGTGGAGCGCCGAGCAGAAGTCGGTGCAGTAGAACGGATAGATGCCCGGCTCCTCGGGCACCCAGACCAGCGTCCGGGTCTGCCCCGGCATGACCAGGAGCTCCGAGGTGTTGGCGCCCATGGCCGCGAAGCCGTGGGGCACGTCCCAGTCCTGCTCCAGGTTGGTCAGGTGGATGTAGACCGAGTCGCCGACCTGGATGCCCTCGATGTTGTCCGGCGTGAAGTGGCTCCGGATCGAGGTCATGTAGACGTGGACCTTGTTCCCCTCGCGCTCGACGCCGGTCTCGGCCTCAGAGCTCACGGCGTAGGGGTTCTGGTTGTCCGAGAGCGAGTAGTACTGGACCTGCCCCTCCATGAGGGTCTCGGCCCGGATGCCCTGGGCGTAGTGGGGCTCGCCCTGGGTCGGGAAGTCGAGCAGCAGGCGCATCTTGTCGCCGCTGATGTCGATGAGCTGCGCCGAGTGGGCCAGCTCCGGACCGGTGGGCAGGTAGCGGTCCTTGGTGATCTTGTTCAGCGCCACCAGGTACTTGCCCTCGGGATCCTGGGAGTCGCCGCCCGGAATCATGAGGTGGCCCACCGAGTAGTAGACCGGGATCCGGTCCACGACCTGCCAGGTGCCCAGCTCCCACTTCACGATCTCGGAGGAGATGAAGGCGGTGGTGTAGGCGTAGCCCTCGCCGTCGAACTCGGTGTGGAGCGGCCCGAGGCCCGCGTTCTCCACCTCGCCCGCGATGACGGACTCGTAGCGGAGGACCGGGATGCCGTCCACGACCTCCTCGAAGTCCTCGGCGGCGATGGCGTCCTGCATCTTGCTGAAGGAGTGGACGGGGATCACCGTCGCCAGCTTTCCGCCGGCCACGATGTACTCGCCGGAGGGATCGACGTCCACGCCGTGGGGCGACTTGGGCGTGGGCAGGAAGTAGATCATGTCGGAGCAGTCCGACGGCTCGATGACGTGGACGCCCTCGCGCATCTCGGACCGGGCGATGTGGTCGGTCTCGGAGATGTGGTTGTGGGCGTACCGGGCCGGCATGGTCTCACCGGCGCCCTCGGCGATGCACTCCTCGGCCCGCCGGTAGTTCACGGCGGCCACGAAGTCCTTGTCCCGCCGGGAGGCGTTGATCTCGAGGAGGGTGTGCTCCTCCTCGGAGTTGTACGACGTGAAGAACATCCAGCCCATGGACGGGCCCTTCCCGGCGTGGGCCAGGTCGTAGTCGTAGCCCGGCACCAGGATCTGGAACTCCACGTCCATCTCACCGGGCTCGTCGGCCCGGATGAAGGAGAGGGTGCCCTTGAAGTTGCCCCGGTACTCCTCGATGGACATGTCCCGGTTGGGGATGGGCACGCTGAAGCGCGTGGAGGCCACCAGGTAGCGGGAGTCGGGCGTGATGAAGGGCGATCCGTGGTTCCCCGCCGAGTTGGGGATCTCGAGGATCTCCGTGGTCTCGAAGGAGTTCAGGTCGATCCGGGCCACCCGGGGGGTGTTGTTCCCGTTGATGAAGATCCAGCGCCCGTCCGGCACCCCGTCCGTCATGGAGAGCTCGGGATGGTGGGCGTCGTCCCAGGGCACGAAGCCGTGGGAGGTGTTCAGCATCTCCTTGGTCTCCTCGGAGTAGCCCCAGCCGTTCTCGGGGAACTGGCTGAAGACCGGGACGGTCTTGAGGAGACGGCCGGAGGGCAGCCCCATGACGGTGAGGTTGCCGCTGAAGCCGCCGGACATGAAGGCGTAGAACTCGTCGTAGTCTCCGGGCGCCACGTAGACCTGCTGCGCGGCGTCGGCGAGGTCGCCCGCAGCCACTCCACCGGACCCGCCGTCCTGGCAGGCCCAGGCGGCCGCGGACGCAAGGAGCGCCATGGCTCCGAGCAGGCGGATGGGGCGGAAGCGATGTCGACTCATGATGGATTCCTCTCCATGGAGGGTCGTGGCGGAGGGGGCCGGCCCGCTCGGGCTCGGCCGCCGTCTCCGCCGGGGGGTGTGATCGGTCACTGCGCGGTGTCCGCGCTCTGCTGCGCGCGGAGGTATTCGAGGATGGCCCGGGCCTCGTCGAGGTCGGTCACCTGGACGGGCATGGGCGTGTAGAACTGGGCCAGGAGGGCTTTGACCTCGGGGTGCTTCTGCACCATCTCGTTGGCGTTCAGGATCATGTTCATGACGAACTCGGGCCGGCGGCGGTCCAGCACGTCGCCCAGCTCCGGGCCCACGTAGCGCTCGCCGAGCTTGTGGCAGGCCGAGCACTTGGTCTTGAAGGCGGCCTCCCCCTCCTCGGCCAGCGCCGGGTCGACGGCGGCCAGCTCCAGGTCCCGGATGGGGCCGATGCCCTGCTCCAGCTCCGTCTCGGAGAGGCCGGAGCCCGAGGCGGCCGAGGCCGCGGGGCTGTCGGCGGAGGCGGAAGGGGCGCCCTCCCCGGGGGCCTCGCCGCCACAGGCGACGAAGGCCGCGAGGGCCGCGAGGGTCAGGGTGGTGCGTACGGAGCGTGTCATCGGTCGTCCTCGGGGTTGGGTGTGCCGACGGCGGACAGGAGGGAGTCCCCGTTCCTGCCCAGGAGGTCGGCCAGGGAAGTGCTCTTCAGGAGGTCCTGGATGGCGTCGTTCCACTCCACGCGGTGCCGGTGGGCCGAGCAGGGCCGCGCCGGGTCGCACGAACCGCCCATGAGGCAGGTCCGGGGCGTGGCGAGCTCCTGGAACGGCGCGATGATGTCGGCCACGGAGAGCCGGCCCGGCTCCACCGCCAGGCGGTAGCCGCCGGTGCGGCCGCGGGTGGCGTCCACCAGCCCCTCCTGCCCCAGCCGCTGCAGCACCTTGGCCAGGTAGTTCGAGGGGATTCCCAGCTCCTCCGCCACGCGGGAGGCGGGGACGCGGTCGTCCCGCTCCGCCAGGTGGAGGAGGGCTTGCAACGCGTAGATGCCGGTCTGGGAAAGCATGGTCCTCGCTGTTTTCAGTTATTCGGATGTTAATGTCGTATTAAGCCCTTGCCTGTAGTCGAGACGATGATCCTTGCGTGGGGAAAAGCCCCACCGCCGAAACGCCCGGGCCGGGGGGGTGCCGGCACGGAGGCTGCATGCCCGGGTAGCGTGACCCGAGCCCCGCCCCCGACCCCCATGGAGGAGCCATGACCTTCGTTTCCGTGAACCCCGCCACCGGCCAGGAGCTGAAGCGCTATCCCGACACCACCCCCGACGAGGTGGAGAAGGCGGTGGCCGGAGCCGTGGAGGCCCAGGAGGCGTGGCGGGAGACGGGCTTCGACGAGCGGAGCCGACTCCTCACCTCCCTGGCCGAGGTCATCCGGGAGCGGACCGAGGAGTACGCGGAACTCATGACCGACGAGATGGGAAAGCCCATCGAGGAGGCCCGGAGCGAGGCCGAGAAGTGCGCCTGGGTGGCCGACTGGTACGCCGAGCACGCCGAGGAGGCGCTGGCCCCGGTCCCGGTGGAGACCGACGCGTCCACCAGCTACTGGACCTACCGGCCCCTGGGCGTGGTGCTGGCCATCATGCCGTGGAACTTCCCCTTCTGGCAGGCCATGCGCTTCGCCGTCCCGACCCTGGCCGCGGGCAACGCCGGGCTCCTCAAGCACGCCTCCAGCGTGCCCGGGTGCGGCGAGGCCCTGGAGGCCGCGTTCAGGGACGCCGGCTTCCCCCCCGCCCTCTTCCGGAACCTCCTCATGGACTCGGACCGGGTGGGCGAGCTCATCGACGACCCCCGGGTGAAGGCGGTGAGCCTGACCGGGAGCGTGGGCGCCGGGCGGGCCGTGGCGGAGCGCGCCGGGAAGAACCTGAAGAAGTGCGTCCTGGAGCTGGGGGGGAGCGACCCCAGCGTGGTCCTGGCCGACGCGGACCTGGACGAGGCCGCCGACTCGTGCGTGAAGGGCCGGCTCATCAACAACGGCCAGAGCTGCATCGCGGCCAAGCGCTTCATCGTGGTCCCCGAGATCCGGGAGGCCTTCCAGAAGAAGATCCTGGGGCGCCTCAAGCAGGCCAACGCCCGCATGGGGGATCCCCGGGACGAGGACACCCGCCTGGGGCCCCTGGCCACCGAGGGCATCCGCGACGACCTCCACGACCAGGTGGAGCGCTCGGTGGAGGCGGGGGCCACCCTGGCGCTGGGCGGCCAGGTCCCCGACCGGGACGGGTGGTGGTATCCGGCCACGCTCCTCACCGACCCGCCGGCGGACACCCCCGCCCGGGTGGAGGAGCTCTTCGGCCCCGTGGCCGTCCTCATCGAGGCCGAGGACGAGGACGACGCGCTGCGCATCGCCAACGAGACCGACTTCGGGCTGGGCGCCGCCGTGTACACCTCCGACGCCGAGAAGGGGGAGCGGATCGCCCGGGACGTGCTGGAGGCGGGGAACTGCTTCGTGAACGGGATCGTGAAGTCCGACCCCCGCCTCCCCTTCGGCGGCATCAAGGAGAGCGGCTACGGCCGGGAGCTCTCGCCCCTGGGCATCCGGGAGTTCACCAACGTCAAGACGGTCTGGGTGCGCTGAGGCGCTGGAATCGTTGACCCGGCCCGCCCCCTCGCGTAGGCTGCGGGAAGGGGGCGGGGCCAGGGGGCGCCGCCCGGGCCATCACCGCACCGGCCGCGGGAGGAAGGCGATGCGGGCGACGAGTGGAATCCAGCGGGCCGCCGTCCTGGCGTGCCTCGCCTACGCCTCCGCCTGCGGGGACGGACCCGCCGCGCCCGTCCCCCACGACGCCGTCGAGGTCCTGGCCGGCGCGGACCAGGCGGGCCTCGAAGGGATGGCGCTCCCCGACTCGGTGATCCTGCGCGTCGTGGACGCCGCGGGCCGGGGGCTTCCCGGCGTGCGCGTCGAGGCCGAAGCCTCCGACGGAGGGCGGGTCGGTCCGCCTTCGCCGGTCTCCGGTCCCACGGGCCGCATCCGCCTGGCGTGGACGCTGGGGCCCGCCTCCGCCCCCGACCAGGCGCTTCGTCTCGAGACCCCCGGCGGCGGCCGGGCCACCCTCCGCGCCCGGGCGCTCCCCGAGGAGGAGGGCGACCTGGTCCTCGTGCGGGGCGCCGACGGCCCCCTGAAAGGGATCGTCCTTCTGCACGACGACCTGCGGGGGGCCGACCTGGCCCTAGAGGTGCCCACCCCCGACACCGTGATCCGCCTCCAGCCCCGCTCCGACGGGACCGGCCTGGTGGTCTTCCCCACCGGCAATCCCCTGGAGTGGCGGGACGTGGCCTGGACCGACGGCCCGGACACCGTGGTGGTGGAGCTCCGGGAGCCGGTGGCGGTGGACGTGCGGGTGCGGATCCACGTGCCGCCCTTCGAGGCGAGGCGGGCCCAGGCGGAGGCCGACCTGGCCCGGACCGAGGAGATGTGGCGGAAGCAGGGCTTCGGGATCCGCCTGGGCGACGTCGTCTGGGAGGACCGGGTGGAGGCCGGGCGGAGCGTGGGCGTCTCCGGGGACGTCTGCGCCGCCCCGGCGGCGGACCGGATCGAGATCGCCTACGTCCACGTCGTCAACGGGAGCTCGATGGCCGGCGTGGCGTGCGCCCCGGGCCAGGTCTTCATGGCGGCCGAGGCCAGCGAGCGGTACCCGTACCTCCTGGGCCACGAGATCGGGCACACCTTCGCCCTGGCCCACCGGACCCCGGGGCTCATGGACCCCTCGGCGCCCACCGCCTACGTCACCGAAGGCGAGATCTTCGCGGCCCACTTCTCGAACCGGTCGGGGCTGAACGTCCTCTTCGGGGCCCAGCCGGAGGGGGCGCGTCGGGTGTGCGGGTCCTCCTTCACCTCCTGCCTCACGCCGGGATACGTCCTGGGCCGTTGAGGCGGTCCGGCCACCGGGTCGGGCGCCCGGGGCGCCCCCCTGCCCCCTACTCGAAGCTGCCCGGCACCGCCTCGAACATCTTCTCCGCCATCTCGTCCGAGCTCTCCATGCGGGAGAGGTCCAGCTCGAAGTCGGGGCGCTCGGGCGCGGCCAGCTTCTCCACGAGCTCGGTGACCTCGCGGTTCGACAGCCCCAGCTCCTTGAGCTCGTCGGAGGCCACCGCCGCCCCGTCCCGGGCCCGGACCCCCTCGTCGTCGGCGGTGAGGAGGCGGGACAGGACCTCGCGCTCCACCCGCGTGAGGGGCCGGCTCTCCAGGTCGTAGTCCACCCACGCCTCGTAGGAGAGGGGCGCCACGCGCTTCACCATGCCGGCGATGACCCGGGCGAACTGCTGGATCTCCCACTGGGCGCGGGGATCCACCCGGAGCGACAGGAAGTGGAGCAGGTTGTGGAGGTCGATCTTCCAGTACCACTGGGTATACGTGGAGACCGGGAGGTCGATGCGGGCGATCTCCCGGGCCACGTCCTCCTCCAGGAGCCAGCCGTACGTGCCGCCGGCGTCCTTCCGGAGCCGCTCCCACCGCTCCACCGCCTCCCGGTAGACCTCGCTGGACGTCCCGCCTTCCCGCCCCTGCTTGTTGGTCGTGGACTGCAGGGAGAAGTGCTCCGCCTCGGGGGTGTAGAAGAGGAGGGGCATGAGGCTGTAGCGGGCGCTCAGCTCGTTGACCGAGGCCGTGCGGTGCCGGATCCACTGCCGCGCCACGAACATGGGCATGGCACAGTGGAACTTGAGCTCCACCATCTCGCTGGGGGTGGTGTGGCGATGGCGTCGGAGGTACCGAACCAGCCCCCGGGTGGCCGAGACCTTCCGGGTGCCGTAGCCGTAGCTCACCCGGGCCGCCCGCTCCACGTCCCCGTCCGAGCCCATGTAGTCCACCAGCGCCACGAAGCCGTGGTCCAGGACCGGGAAGTAGCCGCCCAGGATCTCCTCGGCGGCGGGTACGGTGGGGCGCTTGGTGTCCATGAGGGGCGGGGTCGAGGGGAGAGGACGGCCCGGGAGCCGTGCGGCGGGGACCGGCGGGCCCCGTGGCGTCGCTCAAGATGCCGGGGCGGCGGCGTGGGTCAACCGGCGGGGAAGCCCCGGGGCGTCGCCCCACCCCCGACACGCCTTGCCCCCGGGGCCCGTCCGCTCTACGGTGGCGCCGGCCGTGGCCTCCACCCGGGGGCCGGGCCCTGCCCCGTCCCGGAGACCCCCATGGCCCACCTCACCGGCGCCCTCGTCGTCGCCGCCGTCCTCCAGATGGCCCCGTCGGACCCCCAGGTGGTCCCGGAGCGCGCCGAGGCCTTCGTGGCCGACACGGTGACCCTGGCCGTCCAGCGCGCCGGGGAGGCCGACGTGCGCTGGATCTCCTCCACGCCCGAGCTGGCCAGCGTGGACCAGCGGGGGCGCGTGGTCGCGCTGAACCCCGGGACGGCGCGGATCACCGCGGTGGTGGGCAGCACGCCGGTGGAGGCCACGGTCCTGATCCGGGCCCTCCCCGCCGCCACCCTCGAGGCGGGCGTCCCGGCCGTGCCGTACGCCGGGCAGGCCGTCCCGCTCCGGGTGACCGCCCGGAATCGCCTGGGCGTCGTGGTGGACGACGCGGAGCTGGTCTACGGGAGCGCGGACGAGTCGGTGGCCGCCGTGGACCCCGGCGGGCTCGTGTTCGCCCGGGCCGCCGGGCGCACGACGCTCACGGCCACCACCGCCGACGGGGCCGCTTCGGCACGCGTGGAGCTGGACGTCCGGCCGGCCGCCGATCTCCGCTTCGACGTGACGCCCCGCCAGACCCGGGTCCGCACCGGCGACGTGGTGCGCCTCTCCGCCACCGCCGCGCTGGCCGACGGTCGGGAGATCGCCGCCCACCCCGCGTGGTCCGTCTCCGGGGCGGGCGCCCAGGTGGAGGACGAGGACGGGGAGGGCGTGTTCGTGGCCGAGGAGCCGGGCACGTACCGGGTCACCGCCCTCCTGGGCGAAGAGGCCGCCGTGAGCTCGGTGATCCGCGTCGAGCCGAGGGGGCTCGAGGCCGAGCTGGTGCGGGTGGGCCGCGGCGCCATCGCCGACCACCACTCCGGCGACGTCTGGGTCTTCGAAGGCGTGGACGGCCGGGACTACGCGTACATCGGGACCTTCTTCCACGACTGGATGAAGGTCTGGGACGTCACGGACCCGACGGGCCCGGTCCTGACCGACTCCATCCAGCTCGACGCCCGGCGGATCAACGACGTGAAGATCCATCCCACGAAGCCCGTGGGGATCCTGACCCGCGAGGGCGCGTCCAGCAGGCGGAACGGGATCGTCATGCTCGACCTGACCGAGCCCGCCCACCCCACCGTCATCTCCGAGTACACCGAGACGCTGACGGGCGGGGTGCACAACGTCTGGATCGAGGGGGACCTGGACCTGGTCTACGCCGTCCACAACGGCACCCGCGCGGTGCACGTCCTGGACATCTCCGACCCCTCGGCGGTGGAGGAGGTGGGGCGCTGGGGCATCGACAACGAGCAGCGCTCCCTCCACGACGTCATCGTCCAGGACGGCTACGCCTACGTCAGCTACTGGGACGACGGGGCGGTGACGCTGGACGTCGGCGCCGGCACCCACGGCGGCACGCCCACCGAGCCGGTGATGGTGAGCCGCTACGCCTACCCCATCGGCAACACCCACGTGGCGTGGCGCCACGGGAAGTACCTCTTCGTGGGCGACGAGATCTTCCCCGGGGACTGGAACCCCGAGGAGCCCATCGAGGCCCGGGGCTACATCCACGTCCTGGACATGAGCGACATGGACAACCCGGTGGAGGTGGCGCGCTACGAGGTGCCCGAGGCCGGAGCGCACAACGTGTGGGCCGAAGGCGATCGCCTGTACGTCGGCTACTACCAGGGCGGGCTGCGGGTGCTGGACATCTCCGGCGAGCTCCGGGGCGACCTGTACGCCCAGGGCCGCGAGCTGGCCGTGCTCAAGACCGGCGCCCCCGACGCCATGGTGCCCAACTGGTCCATGACCTGGGGCGCCCAGATCCACAAGGGACGGATCTACACCTCGGACCTCAACTCGGGGCTGTGGATCGCGGAGCTGAAGGAGGCGGGCCGGCCGGTGAGCTGAGGAGGGGGAGGCCGGCGGAGCGCCCGGACCCTCAGGCCCGCGCCGCCACCTCGACCCGGTCCCGGCCACCCCGCTTGGCCCGGTACAGCGCCTCGTCCGCCGCGCCCACCAGCGCCTCCAGCGCCACGTCCTGGCCCCGGGAGCCGGCGACGCCGACGCTCACGGTGACGTCGATGGCCCGGTCCTGGTACACCACGGGGCGGGCCGAGACGGCGCGGCGGACCCGCTCCACCACCGCGCCCACGCGGACCGGGTCCGCGTCGTGGAAGACCAGGAGGAACTCCTCGCCTCCCCAGCGCCCGACCTGGTCGTAGGGCCGGAGGCAGGCCTGCACCCGGGCCACGCACTCCCGCAGCACGTGGTCCCCCGCGGCGTGGCCGAAGCGGTCGTTGATGGACTTGAACCGGTCGATGTCCAGCAGGGCCACCGAGAGCTCCCCGTCTCCCCGCCGGCTCCGCTCGGCGAGCTGCTCCGCGTAGGCGTGGATGCCCCGGCGGTTCTGGATGCCGGTCAGCGCGTCGGCCAGCGCCATGTCCCGCATGCGGGCCTCGGAGGCGGCCAGCTCCCGGTTGACCTCGCGGAGCCGCAGGCGATGGCGCTCCTGGGCCTCGGAGTACTTCCGCACGACCTGCTCGGTGAAGAAGGCCAGGCTCAGGATGGTGAGGTAGGCGGCCACGAAGCGGTAGGCGAACCCGTCGGGGTACGACACCGCGCCGATCCAGGGACCCGCCACGGTGAAGATCAGCACCCAGGCCACCAGGAGGAGGAGGGACAGCGCGCCGCCGATGCGCCGCCCCGCCACGAAGAGCGCGAAGGCCGGATAGGTGAGCGCCCAGAGCGCCCGGTGCCCGTGGTCGCCCAGCGTCCCGAAGAAGACGAAGAGGCAGCCGAAGAGCACGATGGCGGCCCGGTAGAGCCAGCGGCCGTCGTCGGTCCGGCGCAGGATGAGGACGCACGCCGTCAGGATCCCGGCCATGGCGATGTTCACGACGCCTTCGACCCGGGGACCGGTCACCAGGTGGTAGACGCCGAACACCACGAGCATCACCCCGCCGACCCCGGCCACGGAGCCGAACAGGAGGCGGCGGCGCTCCTCCTCGAAGGTCAGGGGTCGGGTGCTCAGGAGGCGGATGAGCGCGCTCCACACCGGACCCCGGTCGATGCGGATCTCCGACGGGGGCGGGGGGACGGCCGGCCCCGGAACAGGCGGGCCCGTCACCGGAGGGAGGCCGCCGGGTCCGTCATCCCTCGCCGCCTCCGCCGCCGTCCCCGCCATCGCCCAGCGCATCCAGCTCGGCACGGCTCAGGAAGTCGCCCTTGGTGACCACGGCCTCCACGGAGCGCGTGTTCTCGATGTCGTCCAGGGGGTTGGCCGACAGGAGGACCAGGTCCGCCCGGTTCCCTTCGGCCACGGTGCCCATCTCACCCTCCAGGCCGAAGAACTCGGCGGGCCGGATCGTGGCGGCGCGCAGCGCGGCCCGGGGGGAGAGGCCGGCGCGGACCAGCATGGCCAGCTCGGAGTGGAGGCTGTAGCCGGGCAGCGCGTAGCCGATGGGCGTGTCGGTCCCCGCGCCCAGGGGCACGTCGGCGTCGTGCATCTCCGCCACCAGGAAGAGGCTCCAGGCACCGAAGGTCGTGTCCCGGGCCGGCTCGCCCCCGGCGCGGTGCTCCGAGGCGGCCACGGCCCACTCCGCCCGGGCGTCGGCCGGCGCGGCGGCCAGCGCCGCGTCGAAGTCGTCCCGATCGAAGGGCGACGCGATCCCCATGGCGTTCAGGCGCAGCGTCGGCACCTGGATCGTGGAGGAGAGCGCCTCGAGCACCTCGTTGCACCGCGCCTCGTCGTAGGCCTCGACCGCCGGGAGGCGCTGGAGGGAGTGGAGCCGGGAGCGGAGGTCCGCCCCGGGGCCGTCGGCCGCGGTGTGGGACCCGAGGATGTCCCGGCGGGCGGCCAGGAGCTCGTCGGCGTTCTCCGCGCACGCCATCTCGATGTTGCGCAGGTGCTCCAGCGAGCTCATCCGGGGGCCCACCTCCAGCGCCGTCATGGAGAGGGGGACGTGGCCGTCCTTGGGGAGGCCCCGCTCGTCCGCCGCCTGCACCAGCGCCTCGAAGACCTCCGGCGTGACCATCTCGTAGATCTTGACGAAGTCCACCCCGGCCTCGGCCAGGCGGGCCACGTTGGCCCGGGCGGCCTCGGGATCCGGGTTCGCGATCCCCAGCGCGGGCCGGTTCTCGCCGTCGTAGACCACGTGCTCGCCGTCGAGGAGCGGGCCGGCGAAGAAGACCCGGGGCGCCGTCGCCCCCTCGGCCTCCATGCGCTCCACCACCGGCAGCACCTTCTCGAGCATCCCGCCCGTGTCCCGGATGCTGGTGATGCCGTGGCGCAGGAAGAGCCCCGGCATGGCCTCGGTGAAGCGGTCGTCGTACGTGAGGTGGACGTGGAAGTCCCAGAGCCCGGGGATCAGGTAGCGTCCCGTCCCGTCCACGACCTCGGCGGCGTCGGGCGCCTCGTCCCCGGCCTCCACCACGCCCACGATGCGGTCCCCGCGCACGAGGACGGTCCGGTTCGGGGTGGCTCCCTGCTCGGCGTCCACCACGGTGACGTTGGCGATGGCCAGGTCGGCGGGGCCGGCGGCGGAGGACCCGCTTCCGTCGTTCGCGCCGTCCCCGCCGCAGGCGACGAGGGCGCAGAGGAGGAGGACGGGGGCGAGGCGGAGAGTTCGGAGGCTCATGGCGGACCGGGCTCGAGGACGGGACGGAGGAAGCCCGTGCAGAGTGGCCCGGCGTCGACCGGGAGGCAAACCGCGGCGGGTCGTCCGGGCTCCGACGCCGGCTACCCGACCGCCTCCACGATGCGCGCCACCGTATCCAGCTTCCGGCGGGTGTTGGGCCCGCCGAACGCCTTTTCCAGGTGGCGGGTCTTGATCGCCGAGTCGGTGAGGCGACCCCGCCGGAGCCAGAAGACCTCCCGGCCGTCCACCACGAAGCGGTCGTCGGGCGTCTCCAGCTCGTCGAGGGCGGCCCGGACGCCGTCGCCCGCCGGCTCCTTCAGGAACGTCACGTAGGGGGTGGACCCGTCGGCCTCGGCGGCCGCGACGTCGTCCCGCCCCAGGAGGGCCTCCAGCTCCGCGGGGGTGCGCACGAAGGTGTCGACCTCGAAGCCCAGGGCGTCGGCCAGGTGGGCCTCGACGGCCCGCTCCAGCTCCGCCGGATCCGAGGCGCCCCCGGAGAAGGCCGCGTTCCCGCTGGCCAGGAAGGTCTCCACCTCCTCCAGACCCATCGCCTCCAGCCGGGCCCGGAGGTCGGCCATCTTCACCCGGCGCTTGCCGAGGTTGATCCCCCGGAAGAACGCCACCCGGCGGCTCACGCCGCGGCCCCGGCGAACCCCATCCGTCTCCCCTCCATCCTGCCTCCCGCTTCGGGTCGTTCCCTGTCCGATCGTACCCTCGGCGCCGCCCGCCCGCGAGGGGCCGCCCCGGCCCCCGTGGCCTTCCGCGCCCGTCTCTGGCCGTCGGGAGCCCCGGGCCGTACCCTTGCCCGGCGCACCCTTCGCCATGGGAGGCGACCATGTCACGCACGCCGCTGCTCCGCCGCTCCTTCCTCTTCCGGGCCGGCGCTCTGGGCGTCGCCGCGGGCCTCCGGGCCGACACCCTCCTGGCCTCGGAGGGAGGGGCGTCCGACTCGCCGGCCCCCGTGCCCTCCTTCCCCTACCACGACCCGGAGCGCGTCCAGACCGTGGTCGCCGCCTCCCACGGCAACCTGGCCGTGGTCCGGGAGCTGGTCCTGGAGCAGCCCGCCCTGGCCAAGGCCTCGTGGGACTGGGGCTTCGGGGACTGGGAGACGGCCCTGGGCGCGGCAGCCCACACCGGGCGCCGGGAGATCGCCGAGCTCCTGCTGGCCCACGGGGCGCGGCCGACGCTGTTCTCCGCCGCCATGCTGGGTGACCTGGGTACCGTCCGCGCCTTCCTCGAGGCCGACCCCGGCCTCTACCGCCTCCACGGACCCCACGGGATCCCGCTCCTGAGCCACGCCCGGGCCGGAGGCGAGGCAGCCGAACCCGTCGTGGCCTGGATGCTGGAGCGGTTCGGCGAGGACGACCGGGTCCACCGCTTCCCCGCCGGGGACGACACGGACGCCCGGTACGGCGGGAGCTACCGCTTCGGGACCGAGCCGGCGCTGACGCTGGTGGTCGGGGTGGGTGGACGCCCGCCCGCGCTCCTGGTGGGCCCGGGCCGGCTGGTCAGCCCACTGGTCGAGGTGGAGGCCGACGTCTTCCACCCGGCCGGGGCGCCGGCCGTGCGCCTGCGCTTCGTGGTCGAGGGCGGGCGTACCTCGGCGCTCGAGGTGGTGGACGGGCCGGTGCGGCTGCGGGGGGAGCGGGTGGTGGACGGGGCCTGAGGGCGCCCCTCAGTTGACGATGCGGGCGGCCCGTGTCCCCACCTACCCGCCGCCCGCGGCGATGCGGGCCGCCTCCACCGCCACCGGATGGATGGCCGTGTTCTGCGCCGCCAGCGCCACCCACCGCCCGTCCCGGTGCTCGAAGACCGTGATGAGCCGCGTGCGCAGCAGCCCCGGCTCCGTCTCCTCCACCCCCGGGGGGAGGCGCTCGTAGCCGACCAGGCGGAACTCCAGCTCCGCCAGGGCGCCCCGCTCCCCCACCCGCCGCACGCCCAGGACCTCCGCCTCCAGGGTGGACCGGGCGAAGATGGTGCCGAAGAGCTCGGCGTGGCGCGCCCGGTTGGCCTCCCGGTCGGGGAAGTGCATGCCCAGGATGTTGGTGAAGCCGCTCTCCTCGGCGAAGGCCCGGACCCAGCGGTCCGCGTCCCGGGTGTTCCAGGCGGTGGTCAGGTCCTGGAGCGTCCGCTCCACACCGGCGAGGTCGGGCAGGTCGCCCGTGTCGTCCGCGGGCGGGGGCGCGGCGGTGCACGCCGCCAGCCAGAGGAGGGCCCCCGCGTGGACGAATCGGGAAGGTCGCATGGGCTCACGATACGGGGGACGGCCCACCCCCGCCACGAGCGACGGGGCCGGACCGTCGAGGGTCCGGCCCCGCCCCGGCTCCCGCGTCCGGACCGACCCCGCGGCCGGCTACCGGATCTGGAAGGTGATGGGGAAGGACACCCACACCGGCACCGGCTCGTCCCCGTTCCGCGCCGGCGAGAACTCGTAGACGTCGGCCACCCGGAGCGCGGCCTGGTCCAGCGCCTCGTGGCCCGAGCTCCGGTCGATCCGGACGTCCCGGACCACGCCGTCCGCGCCGATGAAGAAGTAGACGCGCACGGCGCCGCCGATCCCGGCCTCCCGGAGGAGCGGCGGGTAGTTCTCCGCCATGGCCGCGATGACCTCCATGCGGTTCGTGATGGACGGGGCCACGGTGAACGGGGTGAAGGTGGGCTCGGCCGCCATCTCCTCCGGCGACCTGGGCTGCGGCTCCGGGGGATCGTCGGGCATTCCCTCGGGCTCGATGAGCTGGACGCCGGAGGGCGGCGCCACGTCCCCGGGGGACACGGGGCTCTCCACACCGCACGCCTGCACCCCGACCACGACGGCGAGGACGAGGAGGGCGGCGCCCAGGAGCTTCGATCGGGAGGAGGTCGGGCGGGTCATGGTCACGATCCTTTCTTCGAGGGACGTCGAGCGTTCGCTGAAGGCGGCCAGCGCCAGGGTCGGACCCGAGGCGCGCTCGGCCACGGTGAGGAGGCTGGAGCCGTAGGTCCGCGGATCCGGGTGTCGGGCGAGGACGCGGCGGTCGCAGTCCACCTCCATGGCGGTGCGCAGGCGGCGGAGCTGCCACCAGGTCACCGGGTTCCACGGGGTCAGGAGGACGGCGCCCAGCCCCGCGGCCAGGAGGAGGGGATCCCGGGCCCGGAGGTGCTCCGCCTCGTGCTCCAGCACCATGCGGAGCTCCGCCTCGGGGAGGGTCAGGACCCACCGGGGCAGCACGACCCAGCCCCGGAGCAGGCCGGCCACCGCCGGGCCCCGGTTCTCGGAGACGAGGACGTCGTGGCCCATGAGGCCGACCTCCGCCCACCCTCCGCGATCCGCGGCCAGCGTCCGGTGGGCACGGACCAGCGCGACCAGCACCCCCAGCGTGCCCGCGGCCCAGAGCCCGCCGAGGGCCGTCCCCAGGAGGCCCGCCCAGGAGGAGACGGCGGCCCCGACCCGGAGGCCGGGGATCTCCACCACCGGCACCGCGCCCAGCGCGCCCAGCGCGCCCGCCGAGCCCGCCCCCGACGGGGCCAGCATCCCCGCCATCCCAAGGGCGAGGAGCACGCCGGGAGCCAGGAGCGCGGTCAGCCACACCCAGCGGGAGGGGCGGCCCAGGCGCCGCAGCCCGGCGTCGGCGGTCCACGCGGCGGCGCCGGCCAGCACCGAGACCGCGGTCAGGAAGACCATCACGTCGGCCGTCATCCGTCCTCCCCGCCCCGGTCGGGGCCGGCACCGGTGTCGTCCTCGCCGAGGCGCTCGGCCAGGAGGTCCCGCATGCGCTCCAGCTCGTCCCGGGAGACCTGCTCGTCCTCCACCAGACGGGTGAGGAGGAGCTCCGGGGAGCCGCGGAAGAGGTTCCGGGTCAGGCGCTTCAGGGCGCTGGAGCCGGCGTCGCTCCGCTCCACCAGCGGGCGGTAGCGGTGCGCGCGGCCTTCGGCGCGGTGGGTCACGTGCCCCTTCTCCTCCAGCACCCGGAGGACGGTGAGCACGGTGGTGTAGGCCAGGTCGTCGGCGAGCGTCTCCTGGACCTCGGCCACGGTGGACGGTCCCCGGTCCCACAGGACCGTCATCACGTCCAACTCTCGATCGGTGAACTGCACGTCCATCGGCGGCTCCTACTAGAAGTGTAGTAGCAACCTGGGACGGCCGAGCCGGGCTGTCAACTATTTTCTTAGTAGAAGGCGGCGCCGAGGGCGGGGCCTGCGTCCGCCGCGCGGGTCCCCGGGCCCCGCGGGCATCCCGTCCATCCGGCACGCCCTTAGATTGGGACGTCCCGCTCCCACGTCCCCTCCCCACCCCGCCGTCCCATGATCGTCGTCACCGGAGGCGCAGGCTTCATCGGCTCGAACCTCGTGGCCGCCCTCGACGAGGCGGGCCACGGGCCCGTCAGCGTCGTCGACCGCCTGGGCCACGACGACAAGTGGAAGAACCTGCGCCGTCACGAGCTCGACGAGATCGTGGACCCGGCGGACACCTTCGACTTCCTGGACCAGCGGAAGGCGGAGATCGAGTACCTGGTCCACATGGGCGCCATCAGCGCCACCACCGAGACCGACGCGGACCTCATCGCCGAGACGAACATCCGGCTTCCCCAGGCGCTCTGGGACTGGTGCACCTGGAACGAGGTGCCCTTCCTCTACGCCTCCTCGGCGGCCACGTACGGAGACGGCGAGGCGGGCTTCTCCGACGACGAGTCGCCCGAGGCGCTGGCCCGGCTGGTGCCCATGAACGCGTACGGGTGGAGCAAGCACGCCTTCGATCGGTGGGCCGTGCGTCAGGCGAGGTCGGACCGGCCCACGCCGCCCCAGTGGGTGGGGCTCAAGTTCTTCAACGTCTACGGGCCCAACGAGTATCACAAAGGCGGGATGATGAGCCACGTCACCCGTTCCTGGCCCGCGGCCCGGGACGGGGAGCCGGTGAGGCTCTTCCGGTCCCACCGTCCGGACTACGAGGACGGGGGCCAGAAGCGGGACTTCGTCTACGTGAAGGACTGCGTGGACGTCATGCTCTGGCTCATGGAGCACCGGCACGTGAACGGGATCTTCAACCTGGGCACCGGGCGCGCCCAGACGTGGCTCGAGCTCATGGGCGCGCTCTACGACGCCGCCGGCACCGGGATGCGGGTGGACTGGGTGGACACCCCGGAGGAGATCCGGGACCGCTACCAGTACTTCACCCAGGCGGACATGGCCAAGCTCCGCCAGGCGGGCTACGACCGCCCCTTCCGCACCGTCGAGGAAGGCGTGGCCGACTACGTGGAGAGCCACCTGGCCACGGACGACCCGTACCGGTAGGCAGCGGGTCACGGCCGCCGCCCGCCTGACTTCGCAGCCGGGAGTTCAGGCGCGTACCCTGTTGGCTGCGAACACGGCGTAGGACGCCGACTTCGCAGCCAGCTCCGGAGGACGGCGACGCTCTTGGCTGCGAACACGGCGTATGGCGCCGTGTTCGCAGCCGAACGTGGGCCGGGAGCTCTCGCTGGCTGCGAAGTCAGGGTGCGCCGGCGGGCATCAGGACCGGTCGGACGTCCGGCGGTCCCCGCCCCCGCCGGACGGCCCGCCCGCCCTCGCCTGAATCGAAGTCGCCCCCCTCCCGTAGTATCTTCCAGGAGGGCCCGCGCCCCCGGGGAGACCCGGCGCGCCCGGCCCCGAGGAGACCCCAGCGCAGGAGGTAGGACGTGGCCAGGTGCGAGGGAACCACGCTCAAGGGCGACCAGTGCCGCCGGGAGGCCCGCCCCGGCTCGAGCTACTGCTCCATCCACGCCGAGCAGGGCCCGCCGGGCCGCAGCGCCGACCCCATGGACTGGGACGTCGACACGCTGGTGAAGACCGCGGTGGGCTTCGGCCTGCTGGCCGCCATCGTGCTCTTCCGGATCAAGCGGTAGCGGAACGCCCCGACCGGGTGGGGGGAAGGTCTCCGGGGGCCTTCACGACATAGAGTTTCCTCTATATCTTCTCCCCATGCCCTTCTACGACTTCCGCTGCCGGTCCTGCGGCGCCTCCTTCGAGCGCCGCCTCTCCATGTCCGCCTACGAGGCGGGCGAGGGACGCGCGTGCCCCGAGTGCGACGCCCGCGACGAGGTGGAGCGGGTCTTCACGCCGGTGAACGTCGGCACCGGCGCGGGGCGCGCCTCCGCCGACGCCTGCTGCCGGGCACCCTCGGGCTTCACCTGAGCAGCGTGACCCCCACCGCCCCGTGAGGGCGCACGCAGAAACGACGAAAGGGGCGGCTCCCATCCCGGGATCCGCCCCTTCTTCGTGTGTGGATGCCGGGCCCGGCGCCCCCCTCAGGCGTCCTCCATCCGGAGCTCGGTGGTGACGTCGATGCAGCCCGACACCGTCTTGTAGACCGGGCATCGGTCCGCGTGCATCGCGTGGACCCGCTCCGCGGTCTCCCGCTGGGCCGGGTCCAGCTTCAGCGTGTAGACGACGTGGACGCGCTTGATGACGAGCACGCCGTCCTCCTTCTCCACCTCGCCGGTCACGTCGGCCTGGAGCCGATCCTTCGTGGCGGGGATCTCGCGCGCCTCCAGCGCGCCTCCGAAGGTCCCGGCCAGTCAGCCGCCGGTGGCGGCCATGATGTAGTCCAGGGTGGTGGTGCGCTCGGTGTCGGGCTCGACGCCGTAGTGCTCCGCGATGGCGCCGTGCACGCCGAACTCCACCGGGCCGTCGTGGCCGGGGAGCCAGGCGTGTCGGTGCGGGCCCGCGATCCGCTCGATGCGGATGCGGGCGGTGTAGGCCGGGTCGCTCATGGGGCTCGCCTCGTTCGGGGACAGGGAGGCCAGGATGGCCCGGTCCCGTCCGCCGGGGCAAGCGCGGAGCGTCGACCCGGAGCGCCCTCGGGCGCTCTCGCTCTACTCCGCGGCGCGCTTGGCGCCGGCCCGCACCAGAAGCACCAGCGCCGCCAGGAACACCGGCAGCGCGAGGGCAAGGACGAAGCCGGGGCCGATGGCCTCGAACATCTCCGCCACCAGCATCCAGCTCTGCTCGATGATCGTCATGGGCAGATCTCCTTTATCTATGGCTTCATCCCGGGAGCCGGGGCCCTCCGGGCCTTGTCTTCTCGACCGCACCCTGAAGGTGGCGGATGCGGCGGCCGGCGTACGTCGGGGAAGGCTCGCCTCCTCGTGTGGGAGATTTTCGGACACGCCGGCGGCGACCCGGCTTGCCCCCTCCTTCCTCCCCCCGCAGCTTCCCGCCGATGTCCACCGCCTCCCTCTTCCGCCGCGCCGCGCGCGCGGCCGACCGCACCGCCCTCCTCGCCGACGAGGGCACCCTCACCTATGGCCAGCTCCTGGAGCGCTCCGCCCGGGGCGCCACCCGGCTCCTGGCCGGCCGCGACGACCTGGAGGAGGCCCGGATCTGCTTCCTGGTCCCGCCGAGCCCGGACTGGGTGGCCACCGAGTGGGCCGTCTGGCGGGCCGGCGGGATCGCGGTGCCGTTGCCGCTGCACCAGCCCCCGGCGGAGCACGCCCGCATCCTGGACGACGCCGAGCCGGAGGCGGTGGTGGTGCACCCCGACCTCGCAGGGGACGTGGCCGAGCCGGCCCGGGAGCGACGCATTCCGGTGCTCATGACCCCCGCCCTCTTCCGGGACGGCCCCACGGCGCCCCTGCCCGAGCTCGACGCGGGGCGGCGGGCCATGATGCTCTACACCTCGGGCACCACGGGGCGGCCCAAGGGGGTGGTGAGCACCCACGCCAACATCGAGGAGCAGATCGAGGCCCAGGTGGAGGCGTGGGGATGGAGCCAGGACGACCGGATCCTCTCCCACCTCCCCCTGCACCACGTGCACGGGATCGTGAACGTCATCGGCACGAGCCTCTGGTCCGGCGCCAGCGTCCGCATGATCCCGGCCTTCGACGCCGTCCCGGTCTGGGAGGCCATGGCCGCCGGCGACCTCACCCTGGTCTTCGCCGTGCCGACGCTGTACCGCCGCCTCATCGCGGCGTGGGAGACCGCCGACGAGGCCACGCGGGCGCGGTGGAGCGAGGGCGCCCGGGGGCTCCGCCTCATGGTGTCGGGGTCGGCCGCGCTGCCGGTCCCGACGCTGGAGCGGTGGGAGGAGCTCACCGGCCATCGCCTGCTGGAGCGCTACGGCATGACCGAGGCGGGGATGATCCTCTCCAACCCCCTCCACGGCGAGCGCCGGGCGGGGCACGTGGGACAGCCCTTTCCGCGCATCGAGGTCCGGCTGGTGGACGACGACGGGAAGGTCAGCGAGACCGGCCCGGGCCAGGTCCAGGTCCGGGGCCCCGGGGTCTTCGGCGAGTACTGGCGGCGGCCCGGGGAGACGGAGGCGGCCTTCACCGACGACGGCTGGTTCCGCACCGGCGACCGGGCCGAGGTGAACGACGGCGCCTGGCGGATCCTGGGCCGGGAGTCGGTGGACATCCTCAAGAGCGGCGGGGAGAAGATCTCGGCCCTGGAGATCGAGGACGCGCTCCGCGGCCACCCGGCCGTGGGCGACTGCGCCGTGGTGGGCGTGGCCGACGCCGACTGGGGGCAGCGGGTGTGCGCGGCGGTGGTGCCGGCGGAGGGCGCGGCCGAGCCCCCGGCGCCCGAGGAGCTCCGGGGCTGGCTGAAGGAGCGCCTGGCGCCGTGGAAGGTGCCCAAGGAGGCCCGGGTCATGGACGCGCTGCCGCGCAACGCCATGGGCAAGGTGGACAAGCCCGCGGTGTCGGAGCTCTTCGGGGACGGCCGATGAGCGCGCCCGTCCTCGCCGTGGGGAGGTCCGCCCCGTGATCGACGCCGTGCTGGGCAACCTCCGGGAGTTCTGGCTCGTCCACGCCCTGCTGGCGGTCTACACCGTCATGCTGGTGCACCACGCCTGGAGCGGGAACCGGAGCACCAAGGGCATCACCGACTTCTACGTGGGGGGCCGGGGGATGGGCGGGCTCGTCCTCGGGCTCTCCTTCTTCGCCACCTACTCCAGCACCAACTCCTTCGTGGGCTTCAGCGGCCAGGCCTACACCTGGGGGCTGCCGTGGATGCTCTTCGTGCCCACGGCCGTGGTCTTCTGCGTCTTCGCGTGGACGGCCGTGGCGCCCCGGCTCCGGGCCTTCACCGAGGCGCTGGGCTCCCTCACGATCCCCGACTTCATCGGCTTCCGCTTCAAGAGCGACCCGGCCCGCGTCTTCGCGGCGCTCATCGTGATCGTGGCCTCGCTCTTCTACATGGTGGCCGTCTTCAAGGGAATCGGGAATCTGCTGGAGGTCTTCATGGACCTCCCCTACCGCCTCAGCATCGGGATCGTCTTCGTCATCGTCATGCTGTACACGATGGTGGGCGGCTTCATCAGCGTGGTGAAGACCGACGCGGTGCAGGGCGGCGTCATGTTCGTGGCGGCGGTGCTCATGTTCACCGGGACGGTGGACGCGGCGGGCGGGCTGGGCACGCTGGCCGAGATCCGGGAGCAGCCCGGCGGGGCGGCCCTCTTCGAGATGGGCGGCGGCGTGGCCGTCCCCGTGCTCCTGGGCACTCTCTTCGCGGGGCTGGTGAAGTTCGCCGTGGAGCCCCGGCAGCTCTCCCGCTTCTACGCCCTGAAGGACGAGGGCGCCACGCGCACCGGGCTCTGGGTGTCCACCCTCACCTTCCTGGTCGTGTACAGCCTGCTCATCCCCATCGGGATCTACGCCCGCCGGATCTTCCCCGACGGGCTGCCCGGCGCGGGGGCCGGGACGCCGGACACGGACCTGGTGGTCCCCACCCTCCTCACCGAGGTCTTCGGCACGGGCACCGCCTCCTTCCTCCTGGTGGCCATGGTGGCCGCGGCCATGTCGAGCCTCGACTCGGTGCTCCTGGTGACCGCCTCCACCACCGACCGGGACCTGGTGGGCGTGCTGCGGCCCGACCGGGACGAGGCCGGGGCCATGAAGTCCACCAAGCTCTGGGTGGCCGTCTTCGCCGCGATCACGGCGGTGATCGCGCTGGACCCGCCCGGCGGGATCGTGACGCTCACCGCCTTCAGCGGGTCCCTCTACGGCGCCTGCTTCGTGCCGGCCATCCTCCTGGGGCTCCACTGGAAGGGCGGGAACGGCACGTCCGTCATCGCCTCCTTCGTGGCGGGGATCACGGTGCTCCTGGCCTGGGACCTGGTGCCGGGCTCGGAGATCGTCCACGAGGTCTTCCCCGCCGTGGCGCTGTCCACCGCCACCTTCCTGGGGGTGGGGCATTTGACGGAGGACGCGGCGGACGCCAGGGTGACGGCGCTGCTCGCCCGCGCCGTCGGCGACTGACCCTCCCACCCCGGATCTCCATGCCCCGCGCCGCGCGCTTCCTCGCCACCCTCGCGCTCCTGGCCCTGGGCGCCGCCTGCGCGCCCGACGGCGGGGGCCGGTTGGGCCCCCTGGACGGTCGGGATCTCGCCCCCGTGGACACGGGCCGCGTGGCCGTGGGGGACACCGCTCCGGACTTCCGGCTGGAGTCCTACGAGGGCCCCGTGGTCCGGCTCTCGCAGTTCCGCGGGGCCCGGGACGTGCTCCTGGTCTTCTACCGCGGCCACTGGTGACCCTACTGCGCCAGTCAGCTCGGGGAGCTGAGAGACCTCCTGTCCGGGGAGGAGCGGGAGCGGGTGGAGATCCTCGCGGTCTCCATCGACGGGCCCGAGGAGCAGCGCACGATGCTGGAGCGGGTGGCCGCCACCGACGGGCGCCCCATCGACTACACGCTGCTGTCCGACCCGGACCACGCGGTCATCGACCGGTACGGGCTCCTGAACCAGCACGACCCCCGGGACCGCCCCATCCCCCACCCCACGGTCTTCGTGATCGACCGGGACGGGGTGGTGCGCTGGAAGTTCGTGGAGCAGAACTACAAGATCCGCCCCACCAACGAGGACATCCTCGGAGCGCTCCGCGAGGTGTGGGCCGGGGAGCGCGCGGGGGCCTGAGGCCCGGGCCGGATGCCGCCCGGGAGCGGGCCCGTCCGCGCGCCGTCCGCCCCTACTGCAGCGCCGCCAGCCGCGCCCGGGCCCGGGCCGCGTAGTCGGCGAAGGGCCCGTCCCCGTCCCCGAAGCGGGTGACGATCTCCTGCCAGGCCGCGACGGCCTCGGCGGCCTCCCCCCGCGCCTCGTGGATGCGGGCGATGCGCTCCAGCGCCGGGGCGTGCCACATGGTGCGGTAGAGGTGCCAGGAGAGGCGCCCGTCGTGCACCGCGTCGTCCAGGACCTCCAGCGCGTCGTCGTCCCGTCCGGCCTCGTCGAGGGCCACGCCCCACTCGGCCATGAGGACGCAGATGGACTGGCACGGCTGGAGATCGGTGTGGAGACGGTCGAAGGCCTCGGCGGCCTCGCTCCACTCTCCCTCTCCCCACGCCACGGAGCCGCGCTGGACCTCGCGCTGGATGCGGAAGCCCTGTCCCCGCTCCTCCGCGGCGAACGCGTCCTCCCAGCCACCGAAGAGCTCCCGGGCGGCCGTCTCGTCCCCGGCCAGGGCGTGCATTCCGGCCAGGCCCGCGCGGATGCCGCTCCGGGCGCCCAGTCCCTCCACAGGAATCTCGGCGCGCACCTCGGCCAGGACGGAGCGTGCCGCTTCGGGGCCCTGGAGGGCCAGCGCGGCGAGCACCTCCTGGTAGCCGGGCCCCTGGTAGAAGACCGTGGTCCCTCCGACCTCCCGGGCCTCGCGGCGGGCCGCGTCCCAGTGCTCCTCCGCCTCGCCCCAGCGCCCCCTCGCCAGGTCGGATCCGGCCATCTCCGCCAGGGCGAACAGATGGTCGAGCCCACCCCGTGGGGCGTCACGGACCAGGCCCTCGGCCAGCTCGTGGGCCTCCTCCCACCGGTGCTCGCCGGCCAGGAGCCACAGCCGGTTGCTCCGGACGATGAGGGCGTCGGGGTAGGCGGCGGCCAGGGAGTCGTGCCACGCCCAGGCCTCCTCCCGCTTGCCCACGTTCCAGAGGACCTGCGTGAAGTTCGCGTAGCCGTTCGCGGACGTCGCCACGCCGGTCATCATGCGGCGCAGCGGCTCCTCCGCGTCGGACCAGCGCCCGAGCCCCAGGAAGCGCACCGCGATGTTGTTCAGCGCCGTCCCGTCGTCCGGGTACCGGTCCAGGACGCGGCGGTACGCCTCGATGGCGGCCTCGGGGTTGTCCTCGACGATGGAGTGGTACCACGCCTCGGCCAGGCCGGCCTCCCGCTCCGTGAGCCGGCGCCGCAGCTCGTACGCCCGGGTGCTGGCCTCGTGCATCCGCTCCGGCTCCAGCCCCCGGTTGTTGTAGATCACCGAGAGCTTCCGCCACGCCATGGCGAACTCCGGGTCCAGCTCCAACGCCTCCTCCAGGAGGGGGACGGCCTCGAGCTGCCGGTCCTCGTCGAAGGCCGCCTCCGCCTCGGTGTACAGGCGCAGCGCATCCAGCGAGGCCGTGGTGGCCTCTTCCAACCCAGTCCCGCTCTTGATGGAGCGGAGCGACTCGCCGGACTGCTCCCGGATGTCCTGGGAGAGCTTGTCGATGCCGGCCAGGAGCTCGTCCTCGGAAGCGACCGGCACCCGGAAGGCCTTGAGGACCTCGCCGGACTCGGCCGCCACCACCGACGCGGTCAGGAGGAAGCCCGATCCCACCGGGGCCACCTCGCCCTGGATGACGGCCTTGATGCCGTCGCGCAGCGCCAGCTCCCGGGCGGTGCGGGCGTCGAAGCGGGCGTCGGCGGAACGGCCCATGCGGGCCAAGCCGGCGCTCACGTAGGCCGGGGGGAGCACCCGGAGCACCGGGGATTCGGAGAGGTCCACCCGGATGGCCTCGGTGACCACCCCGCCCAGGCTGGCGGCGGTCTCGTCGGCGAAGTCGGCCAGGAGGATCGTCTCGCCCTCCTCGAACACGCCCTGGGCCACCAGGTTGCCCACGGGCCCCACGCCCGACGTCCACATCACGAAGTAGGCGAAGATCGACACGCCCAGGAGGGTGAACGCCCCGACGCCGCCCAGGATGGCGTTGCGCCAGGTCAGCAGACGGCGGGTCTTGGACGGACGGGTGGAGGGACGGTCCAGGGAGCCCGTCCCGGGGGCGAGGTTGGCCGGCTCCTCGACCTGGGGGGCGTCCGCCGCGGCGGCCGCGACGGAGCCGTCGTCCTGCCCGGGGAGCCCCTCCTGGACGATGGCGGTGGCCAGCACCACCGGGAGCCCGATGAGCAGGAGGACCAGCGCCATGGTGGGCGTCCAGTCCGGGAGGCCGACCTGCTCGGTGAGGAGGTCGACGACCTCGACGACGCCCCACGAGGCGGCCAGGAACACGCCGAGGACCTGCCAGACGGAGCGGCGGTGCAGCTCGCCGACGAAACGCTTGAAGGAGCTCATGGGCGCCGGGAGGGAGGGAAGGTGATCCATCATGCGCCCCCGGGTGCGCGGGAGGCAAGCTTCCTGGCACGCTCCCTGCAGCTTGCCCCCTGTGCCGAAAACCCTACGGCTGCGACCGGGTTCGTTCCACGAATCGTGTCACGCTGCCGTGTCTCGAAGAACCCGACACACGGGAGAACACACATGAGTGGTACCAACGATCTCGCCACCGGAAAAAAATTCCGGACGCTCACGGCGCTGGCCCTTCTCGGGGGCGTGGCCTTCCTGGGCGCGTGCGACGACGACGCCACGGGTCCCGAGGACATGGCCACCTTCCAGGTGCTCCTCACCGACGCTCCCTCGGACATGCTCGAATCCGCCGAGGTCTGGATCTCCCACGTCTACCTCCAGGGTGGCGAGGACGAGGGGGAGGTCGAGGGTGAAGGGGCCGCGGGCGGCCGCGTCGACCTCTTCAACGACCCCGCCAACCCCCAGTACTTCGACCTGCTCGAGCTGCGGGACGGCGTCACCGCGGACCTCACCGGCGAGGTCGCGGTGGATCCGGCCGGGTACGGGCAGCTCCGCTTCATCGTGGACAGCGCCCGCGTGACCCTGGCGGAGGGCTACACCTTCGAGGACGGCACCATCTCGGACGTGCTCAAGGTCCCGGGTGGCGCCCAGAGCGGCATCAAGGTCAACCTGAACCGCCTGATCGACCTCGATCCGGGTGACGACGTGGCCCTCACGGTGGACGCCGACGTGGATCAGAACTTCGTGATCCAGATGGCCAACGACGGCACCGTGCGCCGCGTGCTCTTCACGCCGGTGCTGAAGGAGCTCGAGCGCGTCGAGGACGACCCGACGCTCTGACGCCGGGCCTTCTTCGCGCGACCCCACGGGGTCGGCGCGCCTCCTCCGGGGGGCGCGTCGGCCCCGTTTCGCGTGTAGGGCCGGGGGACCACCACCGTCCCTCCCGCGGTAGGAGAACGGGCACCCCGACTCCCCGATCCGCCGGAGGCCCCATGTTCCGCGTGCCCTCGCTCCGCTCCGCCCGTCCCGCCGGACGCCTCGCCGCCCTGGCCCTCGGGCTCCTCCTCACGGCCGGGTGCGCCTCCGCCGGCACCGCCGACGGTCCCTTCGACGACCGCTCCCAGGCCGACCAGATCCGCATCGAGGTGGAGAACCACAACTTCAGCGACGTCACGGTCTGGGCCGTCGTCCAGGGCGCCCGCCGCTCCCGTCTCGGCACCGTGCGCGGCAAGTCCGACTCGGTCTTCACCCTCCCCTGGGACTTCTCGCTGCCCCTGGCGCTGGAGCTCGACCTGGTGGCCGGGCCGCGCTGCACCACCGAGGAGCTCACCGTGGACCCCGGGGACTCGGTCCAGCTCCAGATCCAGGCCGCCTTCCTGGACACCCGCGGCTGCCGCTAGGCGGGACGGCCCGTCGGGCCATGGCTCCGCCCGGGTGGGCGGGCCAGCTTGGATCCGGGGGGGGCCCCCGGCCCGACTCCCGTCAGTACAGGAGGTAGGGGGCCACCTCGGCCTCGAAGGCCGCGAGCTCGTCGTCCACCCCGGCCAGGACGGCGTCGGCGCCCTCGCCCGCGTCCACCCGGTGCCGGAGGGCCTCGGAGCCCCAGAGGATGTCGATGGGGGGCAGCCGCTCCTCGTACTCGTAGGGCGGGTCGTTCCAGCGGAAATCGTCGGGGGCCAGGGCGCGGGCCGCGGCCAGGACGGCCACGGCGGCCCGCACGGGGCGGAAGGCCTCCCGGTCCGTGGGGTGGAGCTGGACCCCGCCGCAGCGGACCCCGGCGTGCTTCTGGAACGTGGGCTCGAACCAGCAGGGGCGGATCCGCACGCCCGCCAGCGCCTCGGCTTCGAGGCGCTCCGCCAGCGCCTCGGGCTCCAGCCAGGGCGCGCCCACCAGCTCGAAGGGTCGGGTGGTCCCGCGCCCCTCGGACAGGTTGGTCCCCTCCAGGAGCACCGTGCCCGGGTAGACCTCGCACGACCCGGGGGTCGGGAGGTTGGGGCTGGGCATCACCCAGGGGAGGCCGGTGTCCGACCAGGCCATCCCCCGATCCCACCCGCGCATGGGCACCACCTCCAGCTCGACCTCGATCCCCCGCTCGCCCACCAGCCACCGGGCCAGCTCGCCCACGGTGAGCCCGTGGCGGAGCGGCACGGGGTGGAGCCCCACGAAGGACTCGAAGCCGGGCTTCAGGACCGGCCCCTCCCGCACGAGCCCCCCCACCGGGTTGGGCCGGTCGAGGACGACGAAGCGCACGCCGGCCTCGGCGCACGCCTCCATGGCCAGCGCCATGGTCCAGACGAAGGTGTAGACCCGCACCCCCACGTCCTGGAGGTCGAAGAGCACCACGTCGAGCCCGTCCAGCATGTCCGGCGTGGGCCGCCGGGTCTCGCTGTAGAGCGAGTGGACGGGAAGCCCGGTGCGGGGATCCGTGTAGTGCTCGCTCTCGATCATGTTGTCCTGCTTCTCCCCCCGGGCGCCGTGCTGGGGCCCGAAGAGGGTGCGCAGGCGCACCCCCCGGGCCAGGAGGGCGTCGGCGGCCAGCTCCAGTCCCGGGGTCACCGAGGCGGGGTGGAGGACGAGGCCGGCGGCGGCGCCGTCGAGGTGGGCGGGGTCGTCCTCCAGGAGGAGGCGCTCGAGTCCGGTCTGCACGCGGGGAGAGTCCATGCCCGGAAGATAGGGGCTCCGGGCCCGGTCCGCCGCCGCCCCGGGGGACTCCCATTGACACCTTAGGGGAGCGCGACGAGCTTCCCCTATACGCTTTAGGGGAGGCCCGATTCCCCTGCCATCGTTCCCGACGCCGGACCGCCCCATGACCCGACTCGACATCCTCCAGGGCACGCTCGACCTCCTGGTCCTGCGCACCGTCGCCGGCGCGCCCAAGCACGGCTACGCCATCGCCCGCGCCATCAAGGACGGCTCCGCCGAGGTCTTCCAGGTGGAGGAGGGAGCGCTCTACCCGGCCCTGCACCGCCTGGAGGCGAAGGGGTGGGTGGAGTCGAGCTGGGGCGTCTCGGAGAACAAGCGCCGGGCCAAGTTCTACGCCCTGACCGACCGGGGCGCCGAGGCGCTGGACGCGGAGCGGGAGACGTGGGCCCGGTACGTGGCGGCCATGGAGCGGGTGATGACCGAGGCCGCGGGAGAGGCTTCGTGAGCCGGCGCCCCCTCGACGAGGACCGGGCCGAGGAGATCCGCCGGGACCAGCAGGTCGAGGCCGAGTTCCGCTCCCACGTGGCGCACCGGGTGGACGACCTGGTGGCCTCGGGCGTGCCCGAGGAGGAGGCGCGGCGCCAGGCGTGGGCCGAGTTCGGCGACCCCGCCCGCCTCAAGTCCGAGAGCCGGGAGGCCGCCGACGACGCGCGCCCGCCCCGCCGCCGCCGACCCGCCTGGATGGGGTGGCTGGACCGGCGGCGCCAGGACGTGGCCTTCGCGGTCCGGCACCTGGCCCGCCGCCCCGGCTACGCCGCGGCCGCCCTCCTGACCCTGGCGCTGGGCGTGGGGGGCGCCGCCACCATCGTGAGCGTCGTGGACGCCGTGGTGCTGGCCCCCCTCCCCTTCTCCGACCCCGACGAGGTGGTGTTCGTCGAGGCCCGGACCCACCTGGGCGAGCCCTTCTCCGTGGCCGAGCCCCAGTACCTGGACTGGCGCGACGAGGCGCGGAGCTTCGACGGGCTGGCGGCGTGGTGGGGGCGGACCGGCACGCTCGGGACCTCCGCCGGGCCCCGGAGCGTCCGGGTCATGGGCGTCACCCACGACCTCCTTCCGGTGCTGGGGCTCTCCCCGGCCCTCGGCCGGGGCATCCGGCCCGAGGAGGACCGGGAGGACGGGCCGCGCACCGTGGCCCTGCTCAGCCACGACGCGTGGGTCCGGGACTGGGGCTCGGACCCCGACGTGCTGGGCCGCCGCCTGGAGCTGAACGGCGCCACGCTGGAGGTGGTGGGCGTGGCCCCCGCCGCGCTGGAGGTGGTGGCGCCCGACGCCGACGTCCTGGTGCCCATGAACCCCTCCCGCGCCATGGAGATGCGCGGCGAGCACCACGTCACGCTGGTGGGCCGCCTGGCCCCCGGCGCCACCGCGGCCCAGGCCGACGCCGACCTCGACGCGCTCCAGGCCGAGCTCGGGCGCGTCCACCAGGTGGACGTGGGCTGGGGCGCCAACGTGCACGAGGCCCGCGCCTACCTCCTGGGGGAATCCACGATCCGGGCGGGGTGGGTGCTCCTGGGCGCGGCGGGGCTCCTCCTCCTCATGGCGTGCGTGAACGTGGCCAACTTCCTCCTGGTCCGGGCGACGGCGCGGGGCGGCGAGATGGGGCTGCGCCAGGCGCTGGGCGCGGGCTCGTCCCGCCTCGCGGCCCAGCTCCTCACCGAGAGCTCCGTCCTGGCCGTGGCCGGTGGGCTCCTCGGGCTGGGCCTCACCGTCCTGGCCCTCCCCGCGGTGCGGGCCCTGAGCGGCGGGCGGATCCCCCGGATCGAGTCGGCCTCGGTGGACGGGGCCACCCTCCTGGCCTGCCTCGGGGCGGTGGCCCTGGCCACCCTCGCGTCGGGCGCGGCCCCCGTGCTGCGGCTCCGGGGCCAGGATCCGGCCGGAGCCCTGCGCCGGGGCGGGCGGGGCGGAAGCGGCGACGGCCGCGGCCTCCGCTCGCTCCTGGTGGCGGCGCAGGTGGGGCTCACCGTGGTGCTGCTGGTGGGGAGCGGGCTCCTCTTCCGCTCCTTCGCGGCGCTGACGGCGGTGGATCCGGGCTTCGAGCCCGAGGGGACGCTGGCCGTCCAGCTCAGCATGCCCGACGGCGCGTTCACCTGGGAGGAGCGGCGGGAGGTGCTGCCGCGGATCCGTGAGGCCGTCCTGTCGGCGCCCGGCGTGACCGCGGCCGGAGCCACCGCCGTGGATCCCTTCAGCGGGACCAGCCTGGCCAACTTCGTGGCCCGGGAGGACGCGCTGCCCGACGGGCAGGACGGCTTCACGCCCATCGTCTGGCGGGTCGTCACGCCCGGTTTCTTCCAGGCCATGGGCATGGAGCTGCGCGGCGGACGGGTGTTCCGGGACGGCGACGGCTGGGACGGCGGCCGGACGCCGGTGGTGGTGGACGAGACGCTGGCCGACCGGCTGTGGCCGGAGGGGGACGCGGTGGGCCGGACGCTGGTGTGGAACGACCCCCAGGGGAGCCGCCTCACGGTGGTGGGCGTCGTGGAGAACCTGCGGGACGTGGCGCTCGACGAGGATCCCCTCCCCATGGTCTACCGGACCCACGAGCAGATCCCGTGGGCGGCGATGACCGTGGTGGCCCGGGTCGACGGGGACCCCCTCCTGGCCGCCGAGGGCATCCGCGCCCGCCTCCGCGAGGCGCTCCCCGCCCTTCCGGTGCCCGAGATGCGGTCGCTGGAGGCGAACCTGGCCCGGGCCGTGGCCGAGCCCCGCTTCAACCTGGCCCTCCTGGGCGTGTTCGCGGCGCTGGGGCTGGTGATGGCCGTGGTGGGGGTCTACGGGCTCACCGCCTTCGATGTCCGCCGGCGCTTCCGGGAGATCGGGATCCGGGTCTCGCTGGGCGCCCGGCCCGAGGCCATCCGGCGCATGATCGTGCGCCAGCGCCTGGCGCTGGCCGGGATGGGCGCCGCGGCCGGCCTCGCCCTGGCCTGGCCCGCCACCCGGTGGCTGGAGGCCCTCCTCTTCGAGGTGCCGCGGACCGACCCCGTCACCTGGGCGGGGGTGCTCGTGGTGGTCGGGGTGAGCGCCTCCGCGGCGGCCTGGTTCCCCACGGGGGCGGCCACCCGGGTGGATGCCAGCGAGGTGTTGAGCCGGGAGTAGTCGGCCGGGGCCACCCGCCCCCACTCCCTCCCGCCCGGGGCCTTTCCTAGCTTTCGGGGATCCTGCCCGCACACCGATCCAAAGGGAGGACCCCGCCATGCCGTACCGCTTCCGGCTCTCCGCCGCCCTCGCCGGCGCGCTGCTCCTCGCCGCCTGCACCGGCGGCGCCGACGCCCCCGCCGACGACGCCTCTTCCCCGGACGAGCCCTCCATGCAAGCCCTCGTCGACCAGTACGCCACGGTCCGCCTCGACGCCGACGTCTCGCACCTCTCGGAGGAGGAGCGGGAGGTGGTCCGCCTCCTCATCCAGGCGGTGCGGCCCATGGACGACGTCTTCTGGGTGCAGGCCTGGGGAGATCGGGACTCGGCCATGGCGCTGGCCGACGGAGACGCGGCCACCCGGCGCTACCTGGAGATCAACTACGGGCCGTGGGACCGGCTCCGGGGGGACCAGCCCTTCGTGGAGGGGGTGGGTCCGAAGCCGGCGGGGGCCAACTTCTACCCCACGGACATGACCGCCTCGGAGCTGGAGGAGGCCGCGGCCGACCGGCCCGAGCTGGAGAGCCTCTACACCCTGGTGCGCCGGGACGACGAGGGAGGCCTCGAGGCCGTGCCCTACCACGAGGCCTTCGCCGAGGCCCACGCCGCCTCCGCCGCCCTCCTCCGCGAGGCCGCCGGGACCACCTCGGACGAGGCGCTGGCCCGCTACCTCTCGCTGCGCGCCGACGCCCTGGAGGACGACGAGTACCAGGCCAGCGACATGGCGTGGCTCGACATGAAGGAGAACTCCCTGGACCTCGTCGTCGGCCCCATCGAGACGTACGAGGACCAGCTCTTCGGCTACAAGGCGGCCCACGAGGGCTACGTGCTCCTCAAGGACATGGAGTGGAGCGAGCGGCTCTCGCGCTTTGCGTCCCTGCTGCCGTCCCTGCAGGAGGGGCTGCCCGTCCCGGCCGAGTACAAGGCCGAGACCCCGGGCACCGACTCGGACCTGAACGCCTACGACGTGGTCTACTACGCCGGCGACGCCAACGCGGGCTCCAAGACCATCGCCATCAACCTCCCCAACGACGAGGAGGTCCAGCTCGCCAAGGGGACCCGGCGGCTCCAGCTCAAGAACGCCATGCGCGCCAAGTTCGACGAGATCATGGTGCCCATCGCCGGGGCGCTCATCGCCGAGGACCAGCGGCAGCACGTCACCTTCGACGCCTTCTTCGGCAACACCATGTTCCACGAGGTGGCCCACGGCCTGGGCATCAAGAACACCCTGGACGGCGAGGGCACGGTGCGTGAGGCGCTCCGGGAGCACGCCTCGCCCATGGAGGAGGGGAAGGCGGATGTCGTGGGGCTCTACATGGTGGAGCGGCTCTTCGAGGACGGGGAGCTCACCGAGGGCTCCATCGAGGACCACTACGTGACCTTCCTGGCCGGCATCTTCCGCTCGGTGCGCTTCGGCGCCTCCAGCGCCCACGGCCGCGCCAACATGGTCCGCTTCAACTACTTCCAGGAGCAGGGCGCCTTTTCCCGCGACCCGGAGACCGGCACGTACCGCGTGGACTTCGAGGCCATGGACCAGGCGGTGGACTCCCTCTCCGCGCTGATCCTCACCCTCCAGGGCGACGGCGACTACGAGGGCGTCGGGACCCTCATGGAGCAGCGGGGCGTGGTGCCCGCCGAGCTCCAGGCCGACCTGGACCGGCTGGACGGGATGGGCATCCCCCGGGACATCGTCTTCGAGCAGGGCGAGAGCGTCCTGTTCGGCGAGCGCTCCCAGCGCTGACGGTGCGGGCCCGCCGCCTCCCGGCGGCGGGCCCGTCTCCGGCGGGCGCGGCCCTCAGCCGAGCTCGCCGTCCAGGAGGGCCAGGATGGCGCCCCAGCCGTCCCGGTGGTTCTCCGCCGACTCCTCCGAGGGGAGCCCCTCGTGGGTCAGCACCACCTCGGTGCCTCCGTCCACGGGGAGGAAGTCCACCCGCACCCGGGTGGGCTCGTCGAAGTGGGGCGCGTCCCAGGTGAAGACCAGCCGCCGGGGCCGGTCCACCACCTCGTAGGTGCCGGTGTGGAGGATCGACTCCTCTCCCAGGATCATGTCGATGGAGAACGTGCCCCCGACCCGGGCGTCCAGCTCGACCCGGGCGTCGGTGGTGGGGCCGGGGCGCATCCACGCCTCCATCCCCCGGGCGTCGGTCCAGGCGTCGAAGAGACGCTCGGGCGGGTGGGCGTAGCGGTGGCGGACCTCGAGGGACGGGGCGTCGTCGGGGCTCATGGCTCCTCCTTCCGGGAGTCGGACGTGTCGTCGAGGTACGCCTCCAGCCCTTCCAGCGACTCGGACCAGAAGGTGGCATAGGCCTCCATCCAGGTGCGAGCGGCAAGGAGGGCCCGCAGGTCCGGCGCGCAGAGGTGCGCCCGACCCTCCCGGCGGCGGCGCATGAGGCCCGCCCGCTCCAGGATCTTCAGGTGCTTCGACACCTGGTTCAGGGAGACGTCGAAGCCCTCGGCCAGCTCCGTCACCCGGGCCTCCCCCTCCTCCGCCATGCGTCGCAGCAGGCGACGGCGGTCGGGGTGCGCCAGGGCGAGGAAGACGGCGTCGAGCTCGGCCTCGGATATATTCAACTTCATGGTTGAATGTTAACCCGCGGCCCGGCGTCGGTCAAGGCATGCATGGTGGAGACGCCCCTTCTCCCCGATCTTGGGCTTCCGGGAAAGTCCGGTGGTCTCCCGTCGTAGGGACGGGGTGCACCGGGCACGAACCCCACCACAGGAGCGACACCCATGAAGCGAGCCCTCATCCTCACCGCGGCCCTCTGCCTGGCCGCCGTGCCGGCCTCGGCGCAGATGGACCACGACATGGACCACGAGATGGACCACGACGCCATGCACGCGGGGGCCTCCCTCGAGGCCATCACCGGTCTCTACCAGACGGTTCGGGGCTACCTCATGGCCACCGCCGAGCAGGCGAGCCAGGAGCTCTACGACTACCGCCCCACCGACGAAGTCCGGTCCTTCGGCGAGATCCTGGGCCACGTGGCCAACGCCGGCTACCTCTTCTGCGGCAACGCGGTGGGCGAGGAGCCCCCCCAGCGCGGCAACGCCGAGCAGCTCGGGAGCAAGGCCGAGATCGTGGCGGCGCTGCGGGACTCCTTCGAGTTCTGCGATCGCGCCCACGGGATGGACGCGGACCGGGCGGGCGAGGCCGTGTCCTTCTTCGGGCAGGACCACACCCGCCTCTCGGTCCTGGCCTTCAACATGGGCCACGACTTCGAGCACTACGGGAACCTGGTGACCTACATGCGCATCAACGGGATGGTGCCGCCGTCGAGCCAGGGGCAGCAGTAGCCGGCGCCGCCCGCCCGGCCGCCTAGGCCGGCGGGGGCGCGTTCCGCCCGGAGGCCCCCGGCAGCTCGGGGTCGTCCCCCACGCCCTCCCCGGCCCCCCGGTCGGGGAGGGCTTCGTTCTTCTGGTCCGCCCGGCGGTCCTTCCAGCTCCCCAGGAGGAGCGTCACGGCGCCCAGGAGGATCTCGTCCAGGAAGGGGATCACGTCCGGGATCGCCAGGTCCAGGCCGAAGAGGGCCAGGACGAGCACGAAGAGCTGCGGGAAGCGCAGGCGGCCGAGGAAGCGGCGGAACAGGCTCTGGCGGAGGCTCACGAGACCCGCCCCCCGGCCAGAGCCTGCACCAGCCGGTGCAGGAACTCCATCCCTTCGTAGAAGCTCTCCACCCGGATCCGCTCGTCCTGGCCGTGGGCCCGGTTGTCGTCCATGTCCCGGAAGAGCCCGCTCACGCCGTAGACCGGGATCCCGGCGCGGCGGAGGTAGAGGGCGTCGGTGGCGCCGGTGCTCATGACGGGGAGCACCCGCACGCCGGGCCACATCTCCTCGGTGACGCGCTCGATGGGACCCAGCACCTCGTCGGTGAGCGGCGAGGGCGGGCTGGGCCGCGCCGTCCCCGCGGGCTCGACCGCCACGTCGAAGGGGTCGGCCAGCGCCTGGAGGGAGGCGTGGACCTCCTCGGGATCGTGGTCCGGGAGGATCCGGCAGTTCACGTTGGCCTCGGCGAGCTGGGGCAGCGCGTTGCTGGCGTGCCCGCCCTCCAGGAGGGTGGCGACGCAGGTGGTGCGGAGGCGGGCGTTGTAGCCGGGCTCGACGGCCAGGACCTCCGCGGCGCCCCGGTCGTCGGGGTCGGCCACGATGCGCCGCATGGCCTCTCCGGTCTCGCCGCCCACCAGCTCGGCGGAGCGGGAGAAGAAGGCCTCGGTGACCTCGTTGAGCATGACCGGGAAGGCGTGCTCCTGGACGGCCTGGAGCGCCCGGGCCAGGTCGTAGATGGCGTTCTTCCGCACCGGGAGGGAGGAGTGGCCGCCCGGGTTCGTGGCCCGGAAGGTGAAGTTCAGGAACTTCTTCTCCGAGGCCTGGACGTTGTTGGAGATCCTCCGGCCGTCCTTCTCCATCCCGCCTCCGCCCTCGTTGAGCGCGAAGGCCGCCCGGACCAGCTCGGGGTGCTCCTCCAGGAGGAACTCCACGCCGTTGCGCGGCCCGCCCTCCTCGTCGGCGGTGAGGGCCATGACCACGTCCCGCTCGGGGACCCACCCCTCCTCGCGCCAGCGGATGAAGTTGGCCACGTGGATGGCCGCCTCGTCCTTGTCGTCGGTGACGCCGCGCCCGTAGTAGAAGCCGTCCCGCTCCATGAACGTGAAGGGCTCGATGTCCGGGCTCCAGTCCTCGGGGAGCGCCTCCACCACGTCGATGTGGGCCAGGAGGAGGACGGGCTCGGCGTCGGCGCTCCGGCCCCGGTAGCGCGCCACCAGGTTGCCCTTGGTGGGGGCGTCGGCGGGCACCACGACCCGCACGTCCTCCTCGGGGAAGCCGGCGTCCAGGAGCCTCCGCGCCATCGCCCGGGCGGCGGCGGTGTTGTCGCCGCGCTCGGTGTTCGTGGTGTTGATCTCGATCAGCTCCTGGAAGATGGAGCGGGCCAGCTCCATGTACCGCTCGGGCGGCAGGGTCTCCTGGGCCGCGGCGGGCCGCGCGGAGACGAGGACGACGGCCGCCGCGGCGGCGGGGAGGAGTCGACGGAGGAGGCGCATGGAAGGCTCCGGGCTTCGGGGAAGGCGGGCGGACAAGCTACCCTCCCCGCCCCTCGCTCGCGACGGTAGCTTCGGGCTCGCCGCCGTCCCGGCCCTCCGCCTCCGACCCGGTGCCCGCCCCGTGCCCGACGCCCCTCTCCCAGCCCGGCCCCCGGACCCGCCGCCCTGGTCCCCGTACGTGGCGTGGGCCAAGACCACGGCGTGGGGGCCCCACGACCTGGCCACCTCGAACCTCCTCCACCTGGTCCCCGGGGAGCTCCCGGGAGCCGAGGAGGTCCTCCTCGGGCTCGGCCGGCCCCGGGGGTCGGGCCCGACGCTCCGGGGGGCGCTGGCCGCCCGCTACGGGACGGACGAGGCCCGGGTGGCCCTCTCGTGCGGCGCGTCCGGCGGGACGTTCCTGGCGCTGGGCGCCCTGACCCGCCCCGGCGGGACGGTGCTCGTGGAGAGCCCGGGCTACGACCCCCACCCCGGCGCGGCGCGCTTCCTGGGGGCCCGGGTGCGGACCTTCCCCCGGCCGACGGAGGACGGCTTCCGGCTGGATCCGGACGCCGTGGCCGCCGCGCTGGACGACGACGTGGACGTCGTCCTCCTCACCAACCTCCACAACCCCACGGGGGTGTGGACCGACCCGGACGCGCTGGCCGAGGTGGGGGCGCGGGCGGAGGCGGCGGGCGCCCGGGTCGTGGTGGACGAGGTCTACCTGGAGACGGCCCGGGACGTGGATACGCGCCCCGCCGCGCTCCTCCATCCCGCCCTGGTCTCGGTGAGCAGCCTCAGCAAGGCGTTCGGCCTGTCGGGCACGCGGGTGGGCTGGGTGCTGGCCGATCCGGAGACCGCCGAGGCCGTGCGGCGGGTCCGGGACGTGGTGGACGGCGTGGGCTCGGAGCCCATGGAGCGCCTGGGCGCCCTGGCCGTGACGGAGATGGACCGCCTCCTGGAGCGGGCGCGGGCCCACCTGGCCGCCAACACGGCGCTCCTGCGGGACTTCGTAGAGGGCCGGGCGGAGCTGACCTGGACGCCCCCGGCGGACGGCTGCCCGGTGGCCGCGGTCCGGCTCGTGGGGGAGGAGGACGCCGACGCCTTCGCCGAGCGGGCCCTGCGGGACCACGGGGTGAAGGTGGTGCCGGGGCGCTTCTTCGGGCTGCCCGACCACCTGCGGCTGGCGGTGGCGGGCCCCACCGAGGCGGTGCGCGCCGCGCTGGAGGCGCTGGGGAGGGCGCTGGACGCGGAGGCGGTGTGAGGCGTCGGTGGCGGGGGGGCGGGCCGGGGCCGCCTACCCCGTGATGCTGTACTCGTAGCGGCCGCGGACCGGATCGCCCTCGTCCCAGCGCGCGAGCCGGAACATGCGCGGGTCGAAGGTGGGCTCCTCCCCCGTGACCATCTCGGCCACGAGGAGGCCCACCGCGGGCCCCAGCTTGAAGCCGTGGCCGCTGAAGCCGGTGCAGAGGAAGTGCCCGCTCCCGGCGGGCACCTCGTCGATGACCGGGTGCCAGTCCGGGGTGATGGCGTACAGCCCCGCGTAGCCCCGGCGCGGCGCGGCCGCCTCCATGTCGGGGCACCGCGCGATCCAGCGCTGCCCCACCTCCAGGTCGAAGCCGTCGTCCACGTGCTCCGGGTAGGCGTCGGGGTCCACCACGTCGTCGGCCTCGGAGGGGTCGATGAGGCCCACCAGCATCAGGTCGCCGGTCTCGGGGCGGAAGTACGAGGCGTGGGCGAAGTCCAGCACCACCGGATGGTCCCCCCGGTGGCCTTCGGGGCGGTTGAAGACCGAGACCTGGGCCCGGCACGACGCCACCGGCACCTCCAGGTCCGCCATCTTCGCCACCCGGGCGCCCCACGGGCCCGCGCAGTTCACCACCGCGTCGGCGTCGACGGGGCCGGCGGAGGTGTCCACGCCGCGGACCCGTCCGCCCTCGAAGCGGATGCTGGTCACCTCGGTGTTCAGGAGGAAGCGGGCGCCGGCCCGCTTGGCGGCGTCGGCCAGCGACGTGGTGGTCTGGTGCGGGTCGGCGTAGCCGGCGCCGGGCTCGTACGCCGCCGCCACCAGGTCCGCCGAGGCCACGCCGGGCAGCACGTCGGAGATCTCCTCCGCCGAGAGGATCCGCGTATCGATGCCCACGGAGCTCTGGAGCTCCACGTTGGCCCGGAGGCCCTCGGCGTCCTCGCCGGGGACCAGGACCAGGAAGCCCGAGCGCACGAAGCCGGCCTCGCCGCCCACCCGCTCCTCGAAGTCGGTGAAGACCTCGAGGCCGTAGCGGGCCATGCGGGCCGTGACCTCGTTGGAATAGTGCTGCCGCACGATGGCGGACGATCGGCCGGTGGAGCCGGAGGCCAGGGCCCCCTTCTCGACCACCAGGACCGACTGCCCCCTGCGCCCCAGCTCCATGGCCGTGGCGCATCCCATGATCCCTCCGCCGATGACGACGGTGTCGTAGCGCTCGCTCATGCGGCCTACGCTGGTGGTCCGGCGGGGAGCGGGCAAGGGAGGCTTGCCAACCCCGGGGGCGGACACGAGCATCGGGCATGACTTTCGCCCCGAAGCACCTCCGACCCCTCCGCCGGCGCCCCGGCCGCCGGAGCCTCTCCCCCGCCCCGGCCGCGCTCCTGGCCGCGACCCTGCTCCTGTCGGCGTGCGGCGGGGACGACGGCCCCGAGCCCAGGGAGGTCTCGTTCGCCCCCATGGAGGTGGCCGCCTTCGCCGACGCCGGCTCCCTGACCGACGCCTGGGCCGACGTGGACGCCGACGGCGACCCCGACCGCTTCGTGGGCTTCAACGGCGGGCCGGCGCGCCTCTACCGGAACGACGGGCTGGCGGGCTTCGCCGACGTGGCCCCCCAGATGGGGCTGGACGTGACCCGGCCCGTGCGCACCGCCGCCTGGGGCGACTACGACGGCGACGGCGATCCGGACCTCCTCCTGGGCCTGGCGGGCGAGGGCGAGGGGGCGCTCCAGCTCTGGCGCAACGAGGGAGCCACCTTCGCCGAGGTCTCCGGCGAGGCCGGGCTGACCCTCCCCGCCGCCGCGACGCGGCAGGCTTCGTGGGTCGACGTGGACGCCGACGGGGACCTGGACCTCTACGTGGCGCTCCGGGACGGCCCGAACCGTCTATGGCGGAACGAGGGCGGGACCTTCTCCGACGCCACCGAGGCCACCGGGCTCGGCGACGCGCGGCGGAGCGTGGGCGCCGTCTGGTTCGATATGGACGCCGACGGGGACCTGGACGCGTACGTGGCGAACATGGACGGGGACGCCAACGGGATGTGGCGCAACGACGGGGGCACCTTCACCGACGTGGCCGCCGAGCTGGGCCTGGACGCGGGCGGGCGCGCCCTGGGCGACGAGAGCCAGGGCACGGTGCGCCCGTGCGCCGCCGACTTCGACCACGACGGCGACCTGGACCTCTTCACCGCCAACTACGGGCCCAACGGGCTCTTCCGGAACCCGGGGCCCCAGGGCGGCCGCTGGTCGAACGTGGCCGCGGACGTCGGGCTCGCCGGGGACAGCCGGGACGACACCTGCGCCTGGGGCGACTTCGACAACAACGGGCTTCTGGACCTCTTCGTGAACGGCACCGTGACCGGCGGGACCCAGTACCCCGACCGCCTCTACCGCCTGGACGAGGGGAGCTACGTGGACGTCTGGCCCGGGGAGCTGGGCGAGCTGGCCGCCGACCACGGCGCCACCTGGGTGGACGTGGACGGCGACGGCGACCTGGACCTGTCGCTCACCGGGGTGGCGGAGGACGGCATGCACCACGTCCTCCAGAACCTCCTGCGCCCCGAGTTCGCCGGGCACTCGCTGAAGGTCCGGGTCCTGGACCAGGAGGGGCGGGCCACCCGCGCCGGCGCCGAGGTGGGGATCTTCGTGCCCGGCACCCGGAACCCGCTGGCGCTGGGGATCATGGACACGGGCTCGGGCTACGACGCCCAGTCCGACCTCCCCGTCCACTTCGGCATCCCCGGCCTCCAGCCCGTGGACCTGGTGATCTTCATCCAGGGCGAGGACGGGCGGCGCACCGCGGCGGTGGGGCGGATCAACCCCGAGGAGTTCCGGGGGCGGGTCCTGGAGGCGCGGATCGGAGGGTAGGCGAGGCGCCTACCAGACCTCCACGTCCCGCCCCGACGCCAGCGGCCCCCGGTACCCGGCGGCCCGCATCTCCGCCACCAGCCCGGCGTCGTCGGTCCCCCAGAAGAGCTGGTGGTAGAGCACCAGGAGCCCGGGGCGGGCCCGCCCGGCCAGCTCGGCCAGCTCCGTGGTGGAGGTGTGGAAGGCCCGGTGGTACCGCTGCCACTCGGGCGGGCGGGTCCGGAAGCGGTCCGCCGAGTACACCTCGTGGACCAGGACGTCGCAGCCGTCGCAGGCCTCCACCAGCGCCTCGGTGGGGGCGGCGTCGCCGGAGACGACCACGGTCCGGTCCGGCCCCTCGAAGCGGAAGCCGTACGCCTCGGGCCACGAGCCGTGGCGCACGGGGATCGCGTAGACCCGCACCCGCTCGTCCTCCCACACCAGCCCGGGCTCCAGGGCGTGCACCTCGGGGCGCCAGGCGTCCCGGTTGTGCTCCCGGGGCTCCAGGCCGTCCCGGCGGAGCTCGATGTCGGCCCGGTAGGCCTGGGCCAGGTGGTCCACCATCTCCGCGGTGCCCGCCGGACCGTGAACGGCCAGCGGCACGGGGCGGTCCAGCACCCAGGGGCTCAGCATGAGGTCGGGGAGCCCCACGGTGTGGTCCGAGTGGAGGTGGGTGAGGAAGACCCGCCGGAGCCCCCCGGGCGCCAGCGCCGGGATGTCCAGCTCCCCGGCGGCCCGGGCGGCGCGGCGCACGACGCCCGGGCCCGCGTCCACCAGGTAGGCGTGGTCGTCCACCACCACCGCCACGGCCGGGCCCGAGCGCTCCGGATCGGCGTTGGGCGTGCCGGTGCCCAGGAGCACCACCCGGGTGCGCGGCGCCGGTGCGTCCTCCTGGGCCCCGGCGGCCTCCGGGGCGCCCAGCCCCAGCGTGAGGGCGGCGGAGAGGGCGGCCACCCCCAGCGCCCGGCCCACGCGCCGGACGGGCCCGCTCGGGCCTACCACGACTCCACCCGGTCCTGGGCCGTGAAGTAGAGGACCCGCTCCTTCACCGGCTCGCCGGTGAGGGAGGCCCACGCCTCGGCGTACAGCTCCACCTGGCGCCGGTACCGCGCCACCCGCTCCGGGAACTCGGGGTCCGTCCCCACGTCGGTCTTGTAGTCGGCGATGATCCATCCGTCCTCCTCCTTGAACGCGAGGTCGATGACGCCCTCCAGCACCGCGGGGGGCTCGGCGGCGGAGGCGTCCGGCCCGGCGACCTCGGCCAGCTCCGGGTCGGCTCCCCCGCCGGCGCCGGTTCCCTCGTCCGGGCCGGCTCGGCCGGCCGACGGCCCTTCGGCCCCGGCCTCCACCGGCTCGCCGAAGAGGTCGAGCTGCCGCCGCTCCGGCCCGCCTCCCCCGGGCCCCTCCACCGTCTCGGGCTCCGGCGGCTCGGGAGGCCGCGCGAGCCCCCGGGCCGCGAAGGGGATCTCGGCCAGGAGCCGCTCGGCGGCCTCGGCCCGGCGCCACAGCTCCGAGTCGCGCACGGCGTGGACCAGGTCCAGCAGCTCCTGGAGCTCCACGGGCTCGCCGTGGTCGTCCAGGGGCCGCTCGTGCTCCACCAGGTGGCTGCGGCAGGCCGCCATGAGGGCGGTCTCCGAGGGGTCCTCCGCCGCGGCGGCCAGCGCCTCGTGGACCGCGCTCCCCCAGGAGTAGCCCCGGAAGTCGCCGGGCTCGGAGGCCCGCCCCGTCGCCGCGCCTCCCGCGGCCCCCGGGTCCGCGCCCGCCGCCGGGTCCGCCCCACCCTCGCCGGTCTCCTCCTCCGGGGCCGGGCCGCCCTTGGCCAGCTCGGTGACGGACACGTGACGGTACGACGGACGTCGTCCCTCCTGGACGCGGCGGCGGGCGGCCTCGGTGGCCCGCCCCGCCTCCTCCGGGCCCAGCTCGAGGACCGGCCGGGGCGGCGGCTCCACCACCTCGAGCTCCAGCTCCCGGGCGTGCTCGGTGACCCAGGCGTCCAGGGGCGACCAGACCGAGCCCTCGGGCTTCTCCACCCAGCGGGCCACCACCAGCTCCTCCCGGGCGCGGGTCACCGCCACGTACAGGAGGCGGACCTGCTCGGCGGCCTCGAAGCGGAGCTCGAGCGCCTCCTTCTCCTCCCAGGTGGCGGGCCGGGCCAGCGGCTGGTCCCCGCCCCACCCGCCGGTGCGCTCCGAGACCCGCAGCCACCCGGTGGCCCGGCCCTCGGCGTCGCGCTCGACGTGGACCGACGGCCGGTGCTCGCTCTCCCGCGAGGGATCGGCCAGGACCACCACCCGGGCCTCCAGCCCCTTGGCCTGGTGGAGGTTCATGAGGCGGGCCACGCCCGGGCGGCCCGGCTCCAGCGGCGCCTCGGCCTCGCTCAGCGCCAGGGCGCTGCGGAGCGCCTCCAGGGCGCCGGGCAGCGAGGCCTCGCCGGCCAGCGCCGCCGCCCGGACCGTGTCCAGCGCGAAGGCGAGCTCGCCGGCGCGGATCGAGCCCAGGTCCCCGGACGCCGCGTAGGGGAGCAGCCCGACCTCGACCGCCACCCGGGAGACGAAGACGTCGGCGGGCTGGGCCGTGGCCCACCCGAACCACCGGTGCAGCGTGGCCAGGGCCTCCAGGACCTCCGGGTCCCCGCGGGTCCCGGGGCGGACCGCGCTCAGATCCCCGCCGGCCAGGCGGTGGGCGGTGACGCGCTCCAGGTCCAGCCCGAAGAAGAGCCCCACCAGCACGGACAGCACCTTCACCGGGTTCTCCGGGTCCACCATGCACTCCAGGACCGTCATGAGCTCGGCGAGCTCGTGGGCCACGCCCACCCCCGCGCCCGTCACCTGGAGGGGCACGCCCCGGGCTTCCAGCGCCCGGGCGTAGACGTCCAGATAGTGGGTGGTCCGGGTGAGGATCATGAAGTCCCCGGGGCTCCGCTCGCCGGCGTCGATGCGGGCCCGGATCCAGCTCGCCAGCCGGGCCGCGTCGTCCTCGGCCACCGCCTCCCGGGAGCGCCCGTCGGGGTGGACGGCGTACCAGAAGACCCCCTCCTCCACCACGTCCTCCTCGGGGGGGCGGGTCAGGAGCGGCTCGAAGCGGGCCTGCTCGGCGTCGGCCTCGGGGGGGAAGAAGCCCTCCCGGTCGAAGAGCCCGTTCACCAGGTCCCCGATCCCCGGGCGGGAGCGGAAGTTGGCGGTGAGCTCCAGGACGTCGCCCACGGCCTCGAAGCGCCGCTTGACCATCTCGTAGAGCTGGATGTCGGCGCGCCGGAAGCGGTAGATGCTCTGCTTGGGATCGCCGACCACGAAGAGGGCGCCCGGACGGGGCACGGCGCGGCGCCAGTCGGCCGGCCCGCCGGGCGCGTCGTCCTCCCGGGCGTCGGTGTCCGGAGCGTCGTCGTCCCCGCCGTCCTCGCCCGGCGCGTCCCGCGTCCCCTCCCGCCCTCCGGGATCCGAGGCCAGGAGCATCATGATCTCGGCCTGGAGGGGGTCGGTGTCCTGGAACTCGTCCACGAGCAGGCGCCGGTAGCGCTCCCCCAGCTCCCGTCGGGCGTCGGGGTGCTCCCGGAGGAGCCGGGCGGTGAGGAGGAGGAGGTCCTGGAAGTCCAGGACGCCCACCCGGCGCCGGTGCTCCGCGAACTCCCGGGCCGCGGCGCCGGCCAGCTCCAGGGCCCGCACGTAGCAGTGGGCGTACCATCGCTGGAGGAGCGCGTTGGCCGGGGCGTCGGGGCCCACGGTGAACGCGTCCACCCGGTCCCGGAACTCCTTGGCCAGCGCCTTGTCCCGCCAGCGCTTCTGGGTGATCTGGTGGCCCCGGGGACCCCGCTTGCACAGCGGCTTGAGCGCCTCGAAGAAGTCCGCCGTGCCGGACCACCCGGTGACGTCCCGGGTGAAGGCCAGCGTGCGGATCTTCCCCTGGAGGGAGTCCCAGCCCCGGGGCGGCTCCCGGGCGGGCATGAGCTCCATCCCCCGGTCCACCAGCTCGGAGAGCTCGGTCCGGATCCGGGCCACCTCGGCCTGGGACGGCGAGCCCGCCTGGTCGGCGGGGAAGTCCACGTCGGGGTTCTCCACCAGCGTCTGGAAGAGCCCCAGGAGGTGGGCGGGGCGCAGCCCGGTCTCGGCCAGCGCCTCCAGCGCCGGGTCGGCCTCCCGGACCAGGCGCTCCAGGTAGGCGTCCCAGAAGCGGCGGTGGAAGGACGCCCGCTCCTCCACCGGCAGCTCCCGGAAGGCCGGGTCCAGCCCCACGTCCAGGGGCCGCTCCCGGAGGAGGCGGGCGCAGAAGGCGTGGATGGTCCCCACGAAGGCGCGGTCGATGTCCTCCAGCGCGGTCCGGAGCCGGGCCCGCTCGGCCTCGGCCCGCTCCGCCTCCTCCGGCTCCCCCCGGGCCGCCGGGGGCGCCGCCACCCGGCGCTCCAGCTCGGCCTGGAGCCGCTCCCGCAGCTCGCCGGCGGCCTTCCGGGTGAAGGTCACGGCCGCCAGCTCGTCCACCGTGGCCGTGCCCGTGGCCAGGAGCGCCACCATGCGCCCCACCAGCTCGGTGGTCTTCCCCGACCCGGCCCCGGCCTCCACCAGGAAGCTCGTGTCGAGGTCGGTACGGATCCGGACGCGGGCCGCCTCGTCGGGAAGCGGCAGGGGGCGGACGGAGGGGTCGGACATGGAGGCGGGGTGGGGGTGCGCGCTCGGCGGGCCGGAAAGGTGGGCGCGGCGCCGGGAGGCCACCAGCCCCGGGGCGCCGCGCCCGGGAGGCGCGGCCGCTCGGTCCGCCCGGGCCGGCCGGCCCGTCCGCCGGCCCGTTCACGTCTTGTACAGGTATTGTGGAACGGTTGTATCGGTTCGGTCTACCTCCCTGCCCGTCCCCCCCGCGGGCATTCCGATTCGACCCTCCCCAACCGAGGAAGCCATCCATGTTCGCATCCCTCCGCAGGACCCTCCCCACGGGGCTCGCCCGGGCCGCGCTGGTCCCCGCCCTCGTCCTCGCCCTCGCCGCGTGCGGCGACGACGACCCGGTGGCCGCCCCCATGCAGGACATCGTGGAGCTGGCCCAGGCCACGCCCGAGCTGAGCACGCTCACGGCGGCGGTGCAGGCCGCCGACCTCGCCACCACGCTCCGGAGCGACGGGCCCTTCACCGTCTTCGCCCCGCTCGACCAGGCCTTCGCGGCCCTGGGCACGGACAAGCTCGAGGTGCTGCTGGACCCGGCCAACCAGGCCCTCCTCCAGAAGGTGCTGACGTACCACGTCGTGCCCGGCGCCATCCGGGCCGCCGACCTCACGGACGGCGCCACGGTCCAGACGGTCCAGGGCGGCACCCTCACCATCGACCTGGACGGCGGCGCGTCGGTGAACGGGGCCGCCATCGTGGCCACGGACATCGAGGCCTCCAACGGCGTCGTCCACCTGGTGGACGGCGTCCTGACCGAGAACCTGGACATCGTGGACCAGGCCACCCTGAACGGCTTCCCCACCCTGGTGGGCGCCGTGGAGGCGGCGGGGCTCACCGAGACCCTCCGCACCGACAACGACGGCGAGGGCTTCACGGTCTTCGCCCCCACCGAGGCCGCCTTCGCGGCGCTGGCCGAGATCCCCTCGGACCCGGACGCGCTGGCCGACGTGCTCCTGTACCACACCGTGGGCGCCACCGTGGGCTCCGGGGACCTGGCCGACGGCCAGGTGGTTCCCACCCTCGAGGGCGGGACGCTGACGGTCCGCTTCGACGACCCGGTCACCCTGGAGGGTGAGACCAACTCCGCGGCGTTGGTCGTGACCGACGTGCCCGCGGCCAACGGGGTCATCCACGTCATCGACCGGGTGCTGCTGCCCGCGAGCTGACCCGGCCGCACCCCCGGCCGCCTCCGCGGCCCACCCGCCCCGTCCGGCCCCCGAGCCGGGCGGGGCGGCGTGCGTCGGGAGGACCGCGGGGCGCCGCGGCGGGGCCGCCCGCACGGGAGGGGGTCCGCCTCCCGCGCCGGCCCCGTCCCTCCTACCTTGGCCGCTCCCCTCCTCCCACCCGGACGGCCGAGCCTGGACAACCTCACCCACTCCCTGGTGGGCGCCGCCCTGGCCCGGGCCGGGGCCGACCGCGCCACCCCGCTGGCCACCGCCACCCTGGTGGTGGCGGCCAACGCCCCCGACGTGGACGTCCTCTCCTACGCCCGGGGGGAGTACGCGGCCCTCGCCTTCCGCCGGGGCATCACCCACGGCGTCCCGGCGCTCCTCCTCCTCCCCCTCCTGGTGGCCGGGGCGGTGCTGGCGTGGGACCGCCTGGTGCGCCGGCGACGCCGCCCCGACGCGGCGCCGGCCCGGGCGGGGCCGGTCCTCCTGCTGGCGTACCTGGGCACCGCCACCCACCCGGCGCTGGACTGGCTCAACAACTACGGCATGCGCTGGTGGCTCCCCCTGGACGGGTCGTGGAGCTACGGGGACGCGGTCTTCATCGTGGATCCGTGGCTCTGGCTCGGCCTGGGCGGCGCCGTCTTCCTGGCGGGGCGCGCCCGGGGCCGGGCGCTGGCGGGGTGGGCGGGGCTGGCCCTGGCCACCACGGCCCTGGTCCTGGGGTCGGGCCGGCTGCCGGGGCTCCCCACCGCCCTGCTCTGGCTCGGCGGGCTGGCGGCGCTCGTCCTGCTCCGCGTCCGCGGCGCCGGCGGGCCCCGGGCGACCCGCGTCGTCCTGGCCGCCGCCGGGGCCTACGTGGGCGCCCTGGCGCTGACCGACCTGGGGGAGGCCCGCCTCGTGACCGGAGCCGCCCGGAGCGCCGGGCTCGAGCCCGTGGCCGTCATGGTGGCCCCGGAGCCCGCCGACCCCTTCACCTCCACCGTCGAGGTCCGCACCCCCGAGGCGTACGTCCCCGGCACCTTCCACTGGCTGGCCCGCCCACGCGTCCGCCTCCGCCCCGCCGACGCGGTCCCCCTGCTGGACGCCCCCGCCGGGCTGGACGCGGCCGCCCGGGAGGCGATCCTGACCGCGGCCCGCGCCGAGCCGCGAGCGCGGGACTGGCTGGTGTGGGCCCGCCTCCCGTACGTGCGGATCCGCCCGGACGGCGACGGCTGGCGGGTGCGCTTCACCGACGCCCGCTACGACCGCCAGCGCGGCGTGGGCGGGCTCGCCGGCGTCGAGGTGCGGGTACCGGCCCCGTAACCGCGCCCCCCCCAGCCGGCTCTTCTTGCGGCGCCCAGGGTGCGTGCGCAACGTACGGATAGCTGCCCGCCCGGTGGGCACGCGCAGAGCGCCGCACCAAGCGGGAGCGGACGGATGCTCCCCCCGCCCCGGCCTCGGGGCACGCGGGAACGTGGCGCGGCATCGGCCCGGGCAGCGCGAGCCGGCACTCCGGTCGCAAGGCCGGGGTGGCCCGCGGCACGCCGGCGCCGCCCGGATCTCGCCGAACGAGACCGGCCCACCTCCGGGAAGGAGAACGCGATGCCTCCCGGCAGTCCAAGGGGCCCGGAGCCGAGACAAGCCTCGACTCCGGGCCCTCGACCGTCCGGCCCCCTCCGCCTCGTCCTCCTCCTCGGCCTCCTCCTCGCGGGGACGCCGGCGGCCTCCCTGTACGGCGCCTCCCTCCAGGAGGCCCCCGGGGCCGCGGACACCCTCCCGGCGGACAGCCTCGGGCCCGACACCCTCGACGTCGACTCCCTCCCCGGGGAGCCCGAGGAGATCACCTCGGACCGGGAGGAGACCGACGAGGCCATCCGCCAGGAGCTCCAGGCCCTCTTCGACCGCGTCGAGGCCCTCGCCGGAATCCGCGTCGAGGTGGAGGCGGGCATCGTGCGCCTCCGGGGCACCGTCTCCGAGGCCCAGGCCGCCGAGCGCGCGGAGGAGCTGGCCCAGGCCCGGGACGGCGTCCTCTACGTCGAGGACGAGATCCGCCTCACCACCTCGGTGGCGGACCGCCTCGAGCCCACCTGGGACCGGCTCCGGGACTTCGGCCTCGACGCCGTCGCCTTCCTGCCGCTGGCCGTGGTCGCGCTCCTCGTCATCTTCCTCTCCGTCCTCCTGGGCCACCTCCTGGGCCGCTGGGGCGGGCCGTCGTTCCTCCAGTCCCGGAACCCCTTCCTGCGCCAGCTCGTGGCGCGCCTCATCCAGCTCGTGGTGGTGGCGGTGGGGATCCTGGTGGCGCTGGAGATCGTGGAGGCCACGGCGCTGGTGGGCGCGGTGGTGGGAACCGCCGGGCTCGCGGGGCTCGCCGTGGGCTTCGCCTTCAAGGACATCGTGGAGAACTACCTGGCGGGCTTCTTCATGGCCGTGCGCCAGCCCTTCGCGCAGAACGACCACGTGGTGGTGGAGAGCTACGAGGGGAAGGTGGTGCGCCTCACCCCCCGGGAGACGATCCTCATGACGCTGGACGGCAACCACGTCCGGCTCCCCAACGCCCTCGTCTTCGGCAAGCCGCTCCTGAACTACACCCGCAACCCGCGCCGCCGCTTCCAGTTCGACGTGGGCGTGGGGACCGGGGACGACCTCGCCGAGGCCCGGGAGGTGGGGATGCGGACCCTGCGCTCCATGGACGGCGTCATGGACGAGCCGGCGCCGGAGGCCATCGTCCTGGACCTGGGCGAGTCGTGGGTGAGCCTCCGCTTCCTGGGGTGGGTGGACCAGGACCGGTCCGAGTTCATGCGCGTCCGCAGCGAGGCCGTGCGCCTCGTGAAGCTGGAGCTGGAGAACGCGGGCATCTCCCTGCCCTCGCCGGAATACCTGGTGCGCCTCCAGGGGGACGGCCCCGCCGCCGAGGCCGGGACCCCCGCGCCGCCCCGCCCGCCGAGCGCCGAGAGCCGGAAGCAGGGCGACGTCTCCCGGGACGACACGGTGGACCGCCAGATCGCGGAGGACCGCCGCGCCAGCGACGAGGAGAACCTCCTCACCGACGGGCCCGACGCCCCGTAGGCGGCGGTCGGGACCGCCTCCGCGGCCCCCCGCGACGGGCCGCCGGTTGCGCATAGGCCGCGCATCAGCCTGACACAAGTGATTGCTTGCATTATACTTAAAGCTATCCGGCGATCACCGTGCGCGACGACGTGTCCGCGGCGGTCGGCCGGTGCTGCACTCGTGTCACAGATCCCCTCGGGCCGGTCGACGCCCCCGGGATCGCAGAAACAGGACCGAATTCTTGGCGACGAGCACCGAAGCGACGAACGAGACCGACGCGCAGGAAGAGGACAACACCCTCTACCGGCACACCAAGCGCCCCCAGTGGGGCGTGGCGATCCTGGCCTGGGAGAAGGACAGCCGCCGGGCCTACCAGTTCGAGGACGGCCGGCTGCGCCGGATCAAGAAGGGCTACTACGACCTCATGGAGCCCGCAGAGGACGTGGAGCGCTCCCGGGACACCATCGTCTCGAGCCTCAAGAACGCCCTCAAGACCAACCGGGGTAAGACGACTACCAAGGTCCAGGACCAGGTGGCGCCCTTCTCCGACCAGGTGGACCTCTTCGTCCAGCTCTACCCCAAGGGCTTCCAGGACGAGAAGTGGATCGAGGACCACCGCCGCTCCTCCGGCCGCGCGCTCAAGCGGCACCGGGAGCCCGTGGTGGAGGACACCCGGGACCTCCTGTCCAAGGAGCGCTGCGAGGAGCTGATCGAGGGCGGCCGCCACGAGGACCTGGTGGAGTCGGCGCTCGACATCCTCGCCGCCACGAGCCTGGTCGCCATCTCCCACGTGAAGCAGCTCCGGGGGATCAGCGACGAGGAGAAGGTCCAGTTCGCCGAGCGGATCCAGGACCTCCTCCACGGCGAGGGCGACTTCGAGGAGCGCTTCGAGAAGTACCTCGACTTCCTGACCGAGGTCTTCGCCGGCGCGCCGTCCTGGCGTCTGGCCACGGCGCTCCCCGCCCTCATGTACCCCGAGGAGCACGTCTGCGTGCGGCGCTCCGCGTTCACGCGGCAGGCCGGGGCGATCTCGCCCATGGCACGCTACAGCAAGCGGGCCTCGGTGCGGTCGTACAAGAACTTCCGCCGGGTGGCCCAGGTCGTGAAGAAGCGCCTGGAGAAGAAGAAGCACGAGCCCCGGGACTTCCTGGACATCTACGACTTCATCTGGGACACCCTGCGCGACTCCGCGCTGGACGACCTGGGAAGCGACGACGACGAGGGCGACGACGAGTGACCCTCGGCCCCACCCGGACGCCCGAGCGTCCGCGGTGAGGTCGCTCCACCACGCCCCCGGCGCCCCGAGCCCTCCGGCTCGAGCGGCGCCGGGGGCGTCGGCGTAGGGGGGAGCCGAGCGGGAGCCCGGGCCCCCGCACCTGTGCCGCCGCGCCGGCGTCCCCATATTCCTGCCGCTCGTCCCGTCTCCCCCGGCCCCGCCCGCCCATGCGCCTCGCCGCCCCGCTCCGCCCCGTCCTCCTCGCCCTCGCGCTCCTGGCGCTCCCGGCGGCCCCCGCCGCGGCCCAGGACTTCAGCATCGAGGACGTCCTCTCCGCCCCCTTCCCCGACCAGCTCACCGCCGCGGCCCGCGCCGACGTGGTGGCGTGGATCAGCAACGACGAGGGGAGCCGGAACGTGTGGGTGGCCGCCGGGCCGGACTTCCAGGGCCGCCAGCTCACGTCCTGGACCGGCGACGACGGCCAGGAGCTCTCGGGCCTCGCGCTGACGCCCGACGGCCGCCACGTGCTCGTGCGGCGGGGCGGCGCGCCGAACCGGGGCGGCTGGGTGCCCACCCCGGCCCAGGACGTGGGCGGCGCCGAGCGGACCACCTTCCGCATCGACGTGGCCGACGGCGCCATGGACACGGTGCCCGGCACCGTCCTCTCCCCCGACGGCCGCACCCTGGCCTTCACCCGGGGCGGCGCCATCCACGTGGCGCCGCTGGAGGGCGGCGAGGCCCGGCGGGTGGCCGAGCCCCGGAGCGGCGCGGGCCAGCTCGCCTGGTCCCCGGACGGGACGCGCCTGGCCTTCGTCTCCTCCCGGGGCGGCCACTCCTTCGTGGGCGTGGCCCGGGTGGACGGGAGCGGCTACCGCTACCTGGAGCCCGGGGTGGACCGGGACACCGACCCCGTGTGGAGCCCCGACGGGGAGCGGGTGGCCTTCCTGCGCCTGGCGTGGGAGGAGCGGGGCCTGCCCTTCTTCGCCCGCCCCACCGCCGAGACCCCGTGGTCGATCCGGGTCGTGGACGTCGACTCGGGCGAGGGCCGGGAGGTCTTCCGCGCCGACCCGGGTCCGGGGAGTCGCTTCAGCGGCGTCGTAGCCGAGCGGAACCTCTGGTGGACGCCCGACGGGGACCTGGTCTTCCCCTGGGAGAAGGACGGCTGGCGGCGCCTGTGGGCGGTGGACGCCGACGGCGGCGCGCCGCGGCTGCTCACCCCCGGCGAGCACGAGATCCAGCACGTCTCCCAGGCGCCCGACGGCCGGACCTTCCTCTACGACTCGAACCTGGACGACGTCGACCGGAAGCACGCCTGGCGCGTAAGGCCGGGCGGCGCCCCGGAGCTCCTCACCCCCGGCGAGGGCGTGGAGTGGGCCCCGGTGGCCACGGGCGAGGGCACGGTGGCCTTCCTGGGCTCGGGGCCCCGGGAGCCCGCGCGGGCCTGGGTCCTGGCCGGCGGCGGGCGCACGGCGCCCCAGGGCGCCCTCCCCGCCTCCTTCCCCGACGAGGGCGCGCTGGTGGTGCCCGAGCAGGTGGTCTTCCCGGCCACCGACGGCATGGACATCCACGGCCAGCTCTTCCTCCCCCCCGGCGCCCGCGCCGGCGAGCGGCACCCGGCGCTGATCTTCCTCCACGGCGGGAGCCGGCGGCAGATGCTCCTGGGCTTCCACCTCCGCGGCTACTACCACAACGCCTACGCCCTCAACCAGTACCTGGCCTCCCGGGGCTACGTGGTGCTGGCCGTGAACTACCGGAGCGGCACGGGCTACGGCCTCGCCTTCCGGGAGGCCGAGAACTACGGCGCCGAGGGGGCCACCGAGGTCCGGGACGTCCTGGGCGCCGGCCTCTGGCTGGCGGGGCGGGACGACGTGGACCCGGCGCGCATCGGGCTGTGGGGCGGCTCCTACGGGGGCTTCCTGACCGCCCAGGGACTCGTCCACGCCCCCGAGCTCTTCGCGGCCGGCGTGGACCTCCACGGCGTGCACGACTGGAACGAGGGCATCCAGAACTTCGTGCCGGACTACGAGCCCACCCACGATCCCGCCCTCTCGGAGCTGGCCTTCCGGTCCTCGCCCCTGGCCCTGGTGGACCAGTGGGAGGACCCGGTGCTCTTCATCCACGGGGACGACGACCGCAACGTCCGCTTCACCGAGACGACGCGGCTGGTGAGCGAGCTCCGGCGCCGGGGCGTGCCCCACGACGTCCTCGTGTTCCCGGACGAGGTCCACGGCTTCCTCCTGCACCGGAGCTGGGTCGAGGCCTACCGGGCGACGGCGGGCTGGTTCGAGCGCTGGCTGCGCGACTGACCGCGCCCCGCCCCCGTCGCTCAGCGCTCCGGGGCCCTCCGGTGTCTTGAAGGACGAGCCCGCACCGGACGGGAACCCCGTCCGCCCGGCGGGCGTACCTGCCCCCGGTGCCGTGTGATCCCGGCCCGGGCTCCCGTGCCTGCCGCACGCCCGACCCAAGACATCGACCCGTAGCTCCGGACTGCCGATATGCCCAGGAACGTCCTCCCGCTGGGGGCGGCCCTCGTCGTCGCCCTCACCGCCGCCTGCTCCGGGGGCCCAGCCGCCTCCGAGGCCCCGGCCCCCGCGCCCGCGGAGACGCCGGAGACCCCGGCGTCCGAGCCCGCCGTCCAGCCCGAGCCCGCCACCGACGCGGGGGCCGAGCCGGGCTCCGGCGACCGCCCCGAGGTGATCCTCGAGGACGGCCGGGACCTCATGGACCTGTCCGCCCTGCCGCCCCGGGACATGGTGCCCGAGGCCGACGTGCCCGCTGGCGACCTCACCACCGCCGACGCCGTCTTCACCCTCGAGCAGGCCGCCCGGGGCGCCGAGCTGGTGAAGAGCACCTGCTCGGAGTGCCACGACCCCGAGGACTGGCGCGAGCGGGGCTTCCTGGGCCGCTGGTCCGGCGAGTCCACGTACCAGCTCTGGTACTACATCAACGACCGCATGCCGTACCGGAACCCGTGGTCGCTCTCGCGGCAGCAGGTCACCGACGCCCTCGCCTACATCCTCTACGTCAACGAGCTGCCCGCCGGGGACGAGGAGATGGGGACCACCGAGGACGACATCGACGACTACTGGATCGTCTGGGACACGGGCTCCTGACCCCGCCCCCCGCCCCCGGCGCCGACGAGGGCGCCCGCGCGGAGTTCGTCCGGGCGTCCCGGGAGTACCTCTCGGGGCAGTACGGGCCCAAGATCCGGGCGTGCCTGGCTCGCCTGGCGGAAGCCGACGTCTGGTGGCGCCCCAACGAGGCGTCCAACAGCGTGGGCAACCTGGTCCTCCACCTGTGCGGCAACGCGCGCCAGTGGATCGTGGCCGGGGTGGCCGGAGGCGAGGACGCGCGGGACCGCCCCGCCGAGTTCGCCGCCCGGGAGGGCATGACGGCGGCGGAGCTGACCGAGGTCCTGGAGCGTACCCTGGCCGAGGTGGACCGGGCGCTGGAGGGGCTGGACCTGGCCCGGCTGGAGGCGCCCTGCACCGTGCAGGGCATCGAGACCACCGGCTTCGGCGCCCTCTACCACGCGGTCGAGCACTTCTCCATGCACACCGGGCAGATCCTCTGGATCACCAAGGCCCGCAGCGGGGACGACCTCGGCTTCTACTCCGTGGACGACGAGGGCCGGGTCTCCACCCACTGGTAGGCGGCGC
>CAZMTA010000008.1:115772-118477 GCA_964569085.1 uncultured Gemmatimonadaceae bacterium
CGGTCGACGTGACACCGTTCGCCCGGGAACCGACGCGTGCCACATCGACCTGGATTATGACGGTCGACGTGACGCCCGTTCACCCGGGAACCGACGCGTGCCACATCGACCTGGATGATGACGGTCAACGTGACGCCCGTCCCGTGGGGAGCGGACGGGTGCACGGTTCACGTCACGGACCCAGCAGCGAGCCCGCCCCGACCGGCCGGCGGGCACCCTCCGCGGGCACCCTCCGGCCCGCGGCGGACATCCTCGCCCCCCCGCGGCCCTTCCCCGCCCCGGTCCCCGGAGCTCCGCGCCCCCCTATTCCTCCGCCTCGAAGCGCCGGGCCGCCCGCAGGCGGGCGTGGGCCTCCCCGCCCGCGTTGAGGGCCTCCGCGCTCCACGCCGCCAGCGGCGAGTCGGTCTTCCCCCAGTCGTTCCGCCGGGCCCGGCAGACCTCCGCCCAGTCGCACCAGGCGCAGTCCGAGTCGTCGTCGGTGGGCACGAAGCGGCCCTCGGCCACGCCATCCAGGAGGAGCCCCAGGAGGCGGGGCGCCTCCTCGAAGGCCTCGCGCGGGAAGGGGAAGGCGGTGTTCTCGCCGCGGCGGGTGGGGTAGTGGTAGCCCGCGCTCACGGCCTCGCCGGGCAGCAGCCGGTCCACGGCGTGGAGGTAGACCGCGTGCTGGAGGCGCCGCCCGCCGTCGAAGGTTCCGTGCTCGGCGTTGAAGCGCCGGGGCCGCCCGGTCTTGTAGTCCACCACGTGGAGGCCGGCCAGGTCCTCGTCCACCCGGTCCACGGCGCCCCGGAGGCGCACCCCGCCGCCCTCGATCTCCAGGGGCAGGGGCTCCTCGCCGGCCAGGCCGAAGCCCAGCTCGAGCTTCACCCACGGGGCCCCCGTCTCCCGGACCATGCGCACGAAGGAGCGCACGTCCTCCTCGAGCCCGGTGCTCTCCCGGCGCGTCACGCCCTCGCCGGGCGAGGGGATCTCGGCCCGGGCCCGGGCCAGCCGCGAGCGCAGCACCTCCAGCGCCACCTCCTCCAGCGCCGGATCGTGGGGCTTCACGCCCCGCTCCCCCGCCAGGCGGAGCGTGCGCTCGAAGACCTCGTGGAGGAGCGAGCCCCGGGCCAGGGGGTCGAGCCAGCGGTCCGGGTCCAGCTCCAGGTCGTCGGGCGGGCGGACGCGGAGGACGGTCTGGTAGAGGTAGCGGAGCGGGCAGGCGCCCAGGTTCTCCAGGCGGCTGGCCGAGAGCACCACCTCGGGGTTGCGCCGGGGGTCGAGCTCGTCGGGCCGGGGCGCCACCACGCCGTGGTGGGGGCCGGCCTCGCCGTGGCGCCGGGCCTCCCGGGCCGCGAGCCCCCGGTCGAGGCCGGGGAAGGCCGCGCGGACCGCGTCCTCACCGTCGGCCAGGACGCCGTCCCGGTCCAGCGCGGCCAGCCAAACGTCGTCGGCGTCCAGCGCCGGCGCGCCGCCCCGGGGGAGCGGGCAGGCCGCCGGCCCCAGGCGGACGTGGAGGTCCTCGAAGGAGAGGGAGGCGTCCCCCTCGGCCAGGCGCAGCGCCTGGAGGAGGAGGGGCGAGGGCTGGATGAGCCGCCCGTCCGCCGCGCTCCACGAGGCGTAGCTCAGGGTGAGCGTGCCCCGGAGGCGGGCCAGGAGGGCCGCCAGGCGGAAGGTGCGCTCCCGGAGGACGTCGGTGGAGGTGGGGAGGTCGCCGGGCAACACCCGGCGGTCCCGGTCCAGGAGCACCGGGTCCTGGCTCCCGCCGCCGGGCACCCGGTCCGCGTCGACGCCCACCAGGAAGACCGCCCGGCGGCCCGTGAAGCCGCCGTGCTCCAGGTCCGAGAGGTGGAGGTGGCCGCCCTCGGAGCGCCACGGCGCCCCCTGGTCGTCGGGGGCGGCCGCGCGCAGCCCCGGGGCGCGGACCCTCAGGTCCAGGTGGCTCCGGAGGATGGCCAGCGCCGCCTCGAAGCCGGTGCGGCGCCGCAGCGTGGCCTCGACCCGCTCCAGCACCTGGAGGATGCGCTCCCGGGCCGCCCGGTCCGCGCCGTCGCCGGCGGGGACGCGGCGCAGGAAGGCCACCAGCCCCGTGGCCAGCTCCGAGGGGGAGACGGGCCGCGCGCCCTCGCCCAGGCGGTCGGGCACCGAGGGCGTGGCCTTGAGCGCCGGGAAGAGGACGTTGCGCAGGGCGTGGAGCTCGTCCCGGGTGCGGGCCACGCGGCGCTGGAACTGGTCCTCGCTCTCGTGGCGCCCGGGCCGGAGGGCGTCCGCCGCGGCCAGGGCGCCGCGGATCTGGCGCCGGTAGCGGAGTCGCCCCCACCCGACGCGCAGCGAGCGGAAGCGCCGGGCCAGCGCCGCCGGCGCGTGGCGCCCCTTGGACGGGTGGGGCCGCAGGTCCCCCGCCTCCAGCAGGCGACGGATGGGCGCGGCCTGGAAGCCCTCGGCGATCCAGTCCAGGTAGGCCCGGGCCACCCGCCCCGGCCGGGTCCGCTCTACCGGGAGGCCCACCGCGTAGGTCACGGGAATGCCCAGACGGCCCGCGAGGGCGTGGAGGGCGGAGCCGTAGGCCATGGGGTCGGGCGTGACGATCTCGACCTCGTCCCACGCCAGGCCGCGCTCGCTCACGCGGCGGAGCACTTCCCGGAGCTCGTCGGTGACCGAGGCCGCGTGGAATAGGTCGAGGGAGACCGGGGCGCCGTCGGCCGGTCCGGCCATGGACCCGCCCGCGC
>CAZMTA010000008.1:118577-127754 GCA_964569085.1 uncultured Gemmatimonadaceae bacterium
AGGTCGAGGGAGACCGGGGCGCCGTCGGCCGGTCCGGCCATGGACCCGCCCGCGCCGTCCGCCCCCGCTGCCGCGCCGTCCCCCCCACCCTCCCGCACGAAGATCCGCGACAGCGACGAGCCCGCTCCGCCGGCGGACCAGAGGATCGACCCGGGCGCCTCGAGCCCGAGGACCGGGTCCGTCTCCAGCACCCCCGCGCCCAGGCGCCGGAGGGCCCCCACGACCTCGCCGGCCAGACCCCGGGTCCCCACCCCGGGCACCAGCGCCACCACCGTCCCGCCCAGGTGGCGCCGCACCGCCGCCGGGTCGCTCTCCAGCACCGAGCGCGCCTCCCGGAGGACGGTGGCGGTGTCGGCGCGCCGGCGCTCGGAGAGGAGCGCCTCGTAGCGCTCCAGGACCCGGGCCAGGAAGCGCCGCTTGTCCCGGTCGCGCATGGCGGAGCGCGCCACCTGCTCCGGCGTCACCCCCGCCAGGCGGAGGGCCTCCAGCGCCTGGTGCACCGCGTCCCGGAAGCCCACCCCCTCGGCCAGCTCCCGCAGGCGCGCCGGGGAGAACCCCCGGGACAGCGCGCCGTCCAGCGCCTCGTCGGCCAGGGCCTGGCGGTCGAAGGGGTCGAGGGTGCGCAGCCCCTGCCCCTCCAGCGCGCCCCTGGCCACCCGGAGCGCCAGGGGGCGGACCGTCGTGACCTCGAAGCCCACCCAGCCCTCGCCTTCCAGCGCCAGGCGCCGGAGGAGCTCGCGGCCGGCCCCGAAGGTGGGAGCCACCAGGAGCTTCCGCTGGAGGGGGTACTCCTTGGCCAGGCGGGCCAGGGAGCGGAGGAGGCGGGGGGAGGCGGGGGCGTCCGGGGAGGGCATGGGCGGAACATAGACGCCTCGGCGGGAGGACGGGAGGCCGGGCCCGGGAGGGCCGCGCGGACCCGCCCGCCCTCGCCGGGAGATGCGTCCCCTCAGACCTCCATGATGAGCCGTACGTCGGGGTCCAGCTCCTCCTCCTGACCGGGCCGGCGCGTCGCGGCCGAGACCCCGAGGAAGACCGCCAGCGACAGCACCAGCGAGACCGCCGACGCCGTCACGCCCGCCGGGAAGGACCACACGCCCAGGAAGGAGAGGGTCTCCAGCGCCAGCGTCAGGACGAGACCCGTGGCCAGGGATGCCACCGCCCCGGCGCGCGTGGCTCCGGGCCAGTTGAGGCCCACGGCCAGGGAGGGCACCAGCGTCGAGGCGAAGAGCCCGAAGCCGAAGATCCCCAGGAAGGCCACCAGCGCCCCGGAGAGCTGGGCCGTGAGCGCCGCCGCCGCCGAGATGAGGAGGGTGGCCAGGCGCCCCCAGAGGAGCTCGTCGTCGACGCGCCGCCCGAAGGCCACCGGGAGGTCGTGGGTGAGGGCCGCCGCCCCGATGCTCAGGAAGGAGTTCACCGTGCTCATGATGGCCGCCGCCACGCTGCTGAAGACCACGCCGGCCAGCACCACGGGCGTGTAGCCCAGGAGGAAGCGGGGGGTGGCCTCGTCGGGGTTGGCCAGCGGGGCCACCGCGCCCCCGGCCACCAGCGCCTTCACCGCCACGCCCACGCCGAAGAAGAGGAGGGTGGCCAGGATCATGGCCCCGGTCACCAGGAGGGGATACCACTTGAGCCGCGTGGGATCGCGGAGCATGTAGAACTTGTGCACCACGTGGGGCTGGCCCAGCGCCCCGACGCCGAAGACGAAGAAGAAGGAGATGGCGGCCAGCGGCGTCAGGTGCCCCCACGGCGAGAGGAAGCCCGGGTCCTCGGCGAGGATGGTCCGGCTGATCCCGCCCATGCCGCCCCCGGCGTCCAGGACGAAGAGGAAGACCAGGACCGAGGCGAGGCCCATGAGCGAGCCCTGGAAGACGTCGGCGTAGATCCCGGCCAGGATGCCGCCGGAGACCGAGTACCCCACCACGACGGCCGTCCCCAGCCAGATCCCGGGCCCCGTCCCGATGCCGAAGAGGGCGTCCAGCACGATCCCCAGCGCCAGGACGTTGGTGGCCATGTAGCCGACCACGCCCACCAGGATCGAGAGCCCCGCCAGCCCCTGGGCCGCCGGGGAGCGGAAGCGCAGGGCGATGGCGTCGGGGAGCGTCAGCACGTCCCGGACCTCGGCCAGGAGGCGGAGCCGCTTGGCCAGCACCCACGCCGAGAGGGCGTTGGTGAGCGAGGCGGGCAGCACGATGAGCACCGCGCCGAGCCCCACCGAGTACACGAGCCCGGGCCCGCCGATGAAGGCGAAGCCCGAGAGGGTGGCGCTCATGGCGGCCAGCGTGAGCGCCAGGAGCCCGATCCCCTTCCCCGCCACGAAGAAGTCCTCGCGGGTGCGGGTGCGCCGGGTGGCCCAGATCCCGATGGCCGTGACCACCACGAAGTAGGCCGCGCCGATGGCCACCACCTCGGGCCGCGCGACGCTGGGGAGCGGCGTCGCCTGGAGGGCGGCCAGGAGCGGGACGCTCACGCCCCGCCCTCCTCCGCGCGCCGCGCCGCCGCCGCCCGGCGCACCCGCTCCAGGTCCTCGGGGCGGAGGGTCGACCGCTCGAAGGTGAGGGCGTACGCCAGCGGCACGATCAGCGCGGGCACCAGCCCCACGCCGTACAGCAGGAAGGCGGCCCGGGGCGGCAGGCCCAGCACGAGCGTGGGGTCCGCCGGGTCCGTGGCGGGCGCCAGCACCAGCGCGGCGAGCCCCGCGCCCACCACCAGCCCCACCGTGAGGACCGGGATCCAGAAGGCGCCCAGGCGCCCGTCCCGCTGGACGGCCAGGGCCAGGACGGAGGCGAGGACGCCCCCGGTGCCCCCGGCCAGGAGGACCGGCGCCACGAGGGGCGGGGCGGCCGGCAGGAAGGCCAGGGCGTAGGCGGTGGCCACGGCCAGGGTGGAGGCCGTGAGGGCCCCGAGCGGGCCCCTCACGGCAGGAGCCGTCGCGCGATCTCCCGGGAGACGTAGAGGCCCACGCCCGTGCCCACGACGCTCACCAGGAACGCCACGAACAGGGACACCCAGGCCCCGACGATCCAGCCGAGCCAGCCGCCCACCATCATCAGGAGGAGGTCGAGAATCCGTTGCATGGTCGCGGGGTCCCCGGGGTCGGAAGGAGGGGCGATGGGACGCCGCCAATCTAGTCGGCCCCGGGGCGCGCCGCAGGCCGTGGAGGCGGGGGGGCCCGACGCCCGCCCACCGGGCGCCGGGCGCAGGGGCGTGGCACGCGGGCAAGCCGGGCTGGTAGGTTCCCGGACGTCCGAATCCGCCGCCGCACCCAGAGGGGAGCACGCGTGCCATCCGAAATCCGGCGAGGGCCATGAAGGCGCCCCAGGTCTCCATCTGCGTCCCCACCTGGCAGGGGCGCCGCTGGATCCGTGAAGCGCTGGAGTCGGCGCTGGCCCAGGAGCACGACTCCTTCGAGGTGGTCGTGTCCGACGACGGCTCCGACGACGGCACGAGGGAGATCGTGGCCGGCTTCGACGACCCCCGCCTCCGCCTCTCGGTGAACGAGCGGCGCCTGGGCATGCCCGGCAACTGGAACCGGAGCATCCACCTGGCCCGGGGCCGCTTCATCAAGCCCCTCCAGCAGGACGACCTCCTGGAGCCGGACTGCATCGCCACGCTGGCCGCGGCGCTGGAGGCGGCGCCCGAGGCCGCCTTCGCCTTCTCCCCTCGGCACGTCCTGCTGGAGGACCCCTCGGATCCGTGGGCGCAGGAATGGATGGCGTGGAACGCGGACCTCCAGAAGGACCTGGGGCCGGTGCGGGCCGTCGAGCCCGGCTCGCTCTTCTTCGAGGCCGCGCGCCGTGAGGAGTTCGGGCCCAACTGGGTGGGCGAGCCCTCGGTGGTCATGATCCGCCGCGCCGCCCTGGAGCGGACGGGGCTCTTCAACGAGCGACTGGCCCAGATCGCCGACCTGGAGATGTGGCTCCGCCTGGCCTTCTTCGGGGACATGGCCTTCGTGCCCCGCCCGCTGGCGACCTTCCGCGTCCACTCGGCCTCGGCCACGCGGCGCCTCGAGAGGGCGGGGCGGGTCCCGGTGGAACGGCTCTGGCTCGTGGAGGGGCTCCTCCAGCACGACGAGATCGCCGCGGCCATCGGGCGCTCCATGCGCGGCTGGGTGGCGTGGACGCTCGTCCAGCGGCAGGTGCCGGCGCTCCTCCGCGGCGAGCCGCCGGGGCGCCGGCGGAGGCTGGCGGGCCTCGCCCGGGAGCTGAGGGCCTGGGCCCTCTTCCTGCTCCGCCGCCCCCGCCCCCGGCTCCACGCCGAGCTCGCGCCGGTGGGGGCCGGGGGGGCTGCCGGCTCCGGGGCTAGTCCCGGTTCCCCGGATCTCTCTCCGGACTCGGACTAGACGCAGCCTTCGACGCCTCGGCCAGGCGCGCCATGCGCCTCCGGAAGCGGGCCTCGTCCTCGGCGTAGTCCCGCTGGCCCCGCTCGTACGTCTCGTCCCACGCCAGGGCGTCCCGACCGAGGACGGCGGGGTGGAGGTGACGCACGACGGAGCGGTATGCCCTCGCCAGGGCCCCGCGCCGGGCCGCGGCGGCGTACTGCTCGCTCTCGCAGAAGTTGTGGCGGTAGCCGGAGTGGAAGGCGTTGCCCGGCTCGTCGAACACGAGCCACTCCAGCGCCTCGCGCCGGACCACGGCCTGGGTGCCCTCGGGGTTGTGGAGGTCGTTCACCACCACGACGTCGGGCCCCCCGGCCATCACGGCCAGCGCCTCCCCCAGCCACCCGGCCTCGTGGCGCACGTCGTCGGAGCCGAAGAAGATCGTGCGCTCGTCGTCCAGGCACCGGACGAGCTTGTTCATGCGCGTGACGTAGCGCTTGTCCGGATCGTCGGAGTCGTCCAGGCACCACTCGCCCAGCTCCTCCAGGATCCCGAGCGTCTCGGCGTCCGAGGTACAGAAGCGGAGCACGTGGGGCTCGGGGGTGGCGGCGTGGACGTTGGCCACCAGCTCCCGGATCCGCCCGGGGCGCGCCAGCGTCGGGACGAGGATGGCCGTGGGCAGGAGCGCCTCCACGGCCTCGCGGCTGGCGGCGACCCGCGGGCGGGGGAGCCGCATGCGCAGGTAGTCCCACTTCTGGCGGAGCCGGCGGCGGATCTCGGACCACACGCTCGGACCCTCCTGCTGGCTCATGGACGCTTCCCTCACGGACTCCGGCGGCGACGGCGACGCGGACGGGAGGGAAGGTAGCGCCCGGGGGCCTGGACGCATGCGCTTTGCGTCGCCAAGTTCTCCGCATGCCAATCTCCCCGCCGCCCCGCCGCCTCTGGGCCCCCGCCCTCCTCACGCTCCTCGCCCTGGCCCTCCTGGGGCTGGTGGCGTTCTGGAAGCACGTGGCCGACCACGGCGGCCAGGGCTACGCCGAGCCGTTCCGCATCGCCGGGAACCTCTACTACGTCGGCGCCGACGACGCCGCCTCGTTCCTCCTCACCGGCCCCGAGGGGCACGTGCTCCTCGACGGCGGCTATCCCGGCACCGCCGACATGATCGAGGCCAGCATCCGGGAGCTGGGGTTCGACCCGGCGGACGTCCGCATCCTCCTGAACACCCACTTCCACCTGGACCACGCCGGGGGGCTGGCGGGGCTCCAGGAGGCGACCGGGGCCGAGCTCCGCATCAGCGAGCCCGAGGCCGACGCGGTGGCCACCGGCGGCGACGAGCCGGGCATGGGCGCCCTCCGCGCCCTGGTCTGGGCCGGCCCGGCCCGCTACCCCCGCCCCCGGGTGGACCGGCGGTTCCAGGACGGCGACACGGTCCGCCTGGGCCCCCTCGAGCTCACCGCCCACCTGACCCCCGGCCACACCCCGGGCTGCACCACCTGGACCTTCCCGGTGCGCGCCGGGGACCGGGAGCTCCTCGCGGGCCTGGCGTGCGGCGTGGGCTTCCCCACCCGGGTGCCCGTCCTGGGCCTCGGCGGCTACCCCGGCTACGAAGCGGACTACGCGCGCAGCCTCGAGACGTGGCGGAGCCTCCCGGTGGACGTCTTCCTGGCCCCCCACGCCCGCACCTTCGGCCGGTACCGGAAGTACCGGGAGAGCCTGGAGGCGGAGGACCCGGTGGCCCCCTGGGTGGACCCGGAGGGGTGGCGGGCCTTCGTGGAGGCGATGGCGGCGCGGTTCGAGGGGGCTCACCGGAGCTGACCGGCGCGTCCCCGGTCCCGCCTCAGACCCGCACCACGCACCGGAAGCCGCGGGCCGCGTAGTAGGACTCGGCGCCGTTGTGGTACACGAAGGTGCGCCCGAACCGGAAGTCCCCGAAGATGGCGCCCCCCAGCTCCCGCACCTCCGCCGGCGTGGCGAGCCAGCTCGACGTCTTCGTGTCGAAGTCGCCCAGCCCCTGGAGCGCGCGGTACTCGTCCTCGGTGAGGAGGCGTGCCCCCATGGCCTCGGCGCGGCCCACCGCGCTCCCCTCCGGCTTGTTCTTCTTCCGCGAGGCCAGGGCCGCCTCGTCGTAGCAGAGGCTCCGGCGCCCCGCCGGACTCTCCTGGGCGCAGTCGAAGAAGACGATCTCCCCGGTGTCGGGGTCCTCCCCCACGACGTCGGGCTCGCCCCCGGAAGCCTCCAGCGCGGCCAGGACCGCCAGCGCCGCGGCATGGCCCCCGAGCCGCTCCTCCACCGACGCCCAGTCCACCTCCGGATGGCGCTCCGGGTTCGCCTCGAAGCGTGTGCGGAGCGTGTCCAGGAGTGCGGTGCGGTCGGCGTCGTTCATGGCGGCGGCGGTGGAGGACGGAGTGCGGCACGGACCCCCCAGTATAGACCTCCCGCCCCGCCCGCGCCCCCGACCCGGAGAGCCGCCCCGGCAGCATTCTTGCTCGACTCGGGGGGCACACGGGCCCCGGGCGTACCGACCCCGGGACGCCCCCCTCTCCGAACCCGGCCCCTCCCTCCCCACGGACCCCCCATGGCCACGCTCTCCACCGTCGATCCCGCCACCGAAGAAGAGATCGAGACCTACGAGCTCATGAGCCGGGACGCGGCGTTCGAGAAGGTGGAGGCCTGCCACGCCGCCTTCCTGGAATGGCGGACGCGGAGCCACGAGGAGCGGGCGCCCGTGCTCCGGGATCTGGCCGAGGCCCTCCGGGACCACGCGGACGACCTGGCCGAGCTCATGACCCGGGAGACCGGCAAGCTCCTCCGGGACGGCCGCATGGAGGTCGAGCTCTGCGCCCAGCTCTTCGAGTACGCCGCCGAGCAGGGGCCGAAGGAGCTGGCCGACGAGGAGCGCACGTACCGCGGCGGCAAGAAGCCCGGCCTCGTCTCGTACCGCCCCATCGGCGTCATCTACAGCATCCAGCCGTGGAACTTCCCCGTCTACCAGCCGGTCCGGGTCCTGGCCGCCAACCTCATGGCGGGCAACGGCTGCATCCTGAAGCACGCCAGCATCTGCACCGGGAGCGGGCTCCTGCTCCGGGACGTCTTCCTGGACGCGGGGCTCCCCGAGGGGCTCTTCGACGTGGTGGTCGTCGACCACGACGTCTCCGACGAGCTCATCGCCCACGAGCGGGTGCGGGGCGTGACGCTGACGGGGAGCGACGACGCCGGCCGCCACATCGCCCAGGTCGCGGGCAAGCACCTCAAGAAGACCGTGCTGGAGCTCGGCTCCAACGACGCCTACCTGGTGCTGGAGGACGCGGACCTCGAGCGGGCGGTGAAGACGTGCGTGACGGGGCGCCTCTACAACAACGGCGAGACCTGCGTCTCCGCCAAGCGCTTCATCGTCACCGACGCCGTCTACGACGAGTTCGTGGACGCCTTCGTGGAGCGCATGGAGGCCGTCACCCTGGGCGATCCCACGGAGGACGACACCGAGCTCGGGCCCCTGGCCAGCCGGGAGCAGTACGAGACGATCGTCGAGCAGGTCCGGGCGAGCCTGGAAGGCGGCGCCACGCTGCGCTGCGGCGGCGTCCCCGAGGACCGGGAGGAGGGAGACGGCTTCTACTTCCCCGCCACCGTCCTCACCGACTGCGCGCCGGGCACCCCGGCCTACGACGACGAGCTCTTCGGCCCCGTGGCGTCGGTGATCCGGGCCCGGGACGCCGACGACGCCATGCGCATCGCCAACGACAGCCGCTACGGGCTGGGCGGCGCCATCTTCAGCCAGGACGTGGAGCGCGCCCGGGCCCTGGCCCGCGACGAGTTCGACACCGGCATGGTCCGGATCAACTCCTTCGGCACCGCCGACCCCAACATGCCCTTCGGGGGCGTGAAGGACTCGGGCTACGGTCGGGAGCACGGAGGCTTCGGCATGAAGGAGTTCGTGAACGTGAAGGCGGTCTTCATGCCGTGAGGCGGACGGGCGGCCACCCCGGACGGGGGCATGCCCACGGGCGTCTGGTCCCCCCCGGGGGCGCGCTCTAGGTTGGCGGCTCGCCGTCTTCCTCGCCGATTCGACCCCGGGAGCCCTCCCATCCGCCCCTTCCCCACGCTCCTCCGGCGGCTGGCCGTCGTGCTGGCCCTCCCCGCCCTCGCCTGCGACCCCGGCACCGGGACCCGCACCGGCCCTGAGCCCCTCTCCGTGGAGGAGGCCGTGGACGCCGTCTCCTACGCCACCTTCACCGAGCACATGGAGGCGCTGTCCAGCGATCGGATGGCGGGTCGGCGCCCGGGCACGCCCGGGTACGACTCGGCGGCCGCCTACGTGATCCGGGAGGCCCGGGCGCTGGGGCTCGAGCCCGGGGGCGTGGACGGGACGTACCTCCAGCCCATCACGTTCCGGCGGGCGAGCGTGGCCCCCGGCGGCGCGAGCCTCACCGTGGGCGGCCGGTCCCTGGCCCTCGGCTCCGACTTCACCCTCTCGCCCCGCATCTACTCGGACCGGACCGACCTCCGGGCCCCGCTGGTCTTCGCGGGCTACGGGATCCACGCGCCGGAGCTGGGCTGGGACGACTTCCAGGGGCTCGACGTGGCGGGGGCGCTCGTCGTGACCCTGGCCGGAGCCCCCGAGGGCTTCGGCTCGCTGGAGCGCACCGTGCTCTCCAGCTCGAAGGTGCGGGAGGCCGAGCTGCTGGCGCGGGGCGCCGCGGGCGTGGTGGTGGTCGAGGCCGGCGAGCTTCCCGAGGGCGCCGCGCCCCGGCCGCGGACCGGCTACCGGGTCCCGGGGGCGGAGGACGGCGCGGCGGCCGACGCGGCCGCGGACCGGGAGGAGCTGGACGCGGCGCTCACGGTCCCGCCGCGCGTGGCCGAGG
>CAZMTA010000008.1:127854-131242 GCA_964569085.1 uncultured Gemmatimonadaceae bacterium
GCGGACCGGGAGGAGCTGGACGCGGCGCTCACGGTCCCGCCGCGCGTGGCCGAGGCGTGGATGCGCGCGGCCGGCCGGGAGCTCGACGAGGTCCGGGCCGCCCTCCAGGCCGGCGAGCCCCGGTCGTTCGACCTGGGGCTGGAGGCCCACCTCACGGCCACCTTCGAGCACGAGGCCTTCGAGAGCGCCAACGTGGCCGCGCTCCTGCCCGGCACCGACCCGGCGCGGGCGGACGAGCACCTGGTCATGACCGCCCACCTGGACCACCTGGGCGTCGGCGCGCCCCAGGACGGCGACTCCATCTACAACGGGACGCTGGACAACGCCTCGGGCTCCTCGGCGCTCCTGACGCTGGCCGCGGCGCTCACCCGCATGGAGGCCCCCCGGCGCTCGCTCCTCTTCCTGTGGGTGACCGCCGAGGAGTCGGGGCTCCTGGGCTCGGAGTACTTCGCCCGCTTCCCCACCGTGGACGGGACGGTCGTGGCCAACCAGAACGTGGACGGCGTCATGGGCATGATCGCCACCGCCACCGACATGCTGGCCTTCGGCTACGAGCACTCGAACCTCTCGGAGGCCGTGGACTTCGCCGTGGCCCGCACCGGCACCCCCATCAGCCCCGACCCCACGCTGGACCAGAACCTCTTCATCCGCAGCGACCAGTACGCCTTCGTCCGACAGGGCGTCCCGGCCATCTGGGTCCAGAGCGGCCGCACCAGCGCCGACCCGGGCGTCGACGCCCAGCAGGAGCTGAACGACTGGATCGCCGAGCGCTACCACCGCCCCACCGACGACATGGACCAGCCGGTGGCCCGGGCGGGCGTGGAGGTGGAGCTCCGCACCAACCTCCTCGTGACCCACTACGTCCTGAACGAGATGGACGAGGTGGCGTGGGACACGGAGAGCTTCCTGTACGGCTTGCGGCCGGAGGGCTGAGGACGGGGCAGGCCCGGCGACCCTGAGGCGGCGGCCCGTGTACCACACGGGACGCTCCTCCCGCCCCGACCGCCATGCCCCGAGCCCTCCTCACCCTGATCGCCCTCGCGGCGTGCGCCTGCTCCGGCGCCGCCCTGGGCGAGGCCGCCCCCGAGCCCCCCGGCCGCCCCGTCGTCCTCCTCGTCCACGGCGCCGGGGTGGAGGACCAGGACACCACCCAGCTCCGCCGCGGATGGGCCCGGGCGCTGGACGAGGGCATCCGCACCGTGCGCGACCACGGCATCCTGGCGCGGGAGGACGTGCGGCTGGTGTGGTACGCCGACGCCCTGGCCGACACCGTCCGGACGGGGTGCGCCGAGGAGCGCGAGGGCGCACGGGAGCGACCCACCGGCTGGGCGGGGAACGTGGGCACGGTGCTGGGCGGCGCCGGCACGCTGATGGCCACGGTGGGCGCGTGGATGGGCGGCGCGGAAGGCGACGCGCTGGAGACGCTGGCCCGCGACCTCTCGTGGCTCGGCGACGACCGCCGGCGCTGCGCCGCCGGCCAGCGCCTGGCGGACGCCCTGGCGCGCGCCCACGCCGAGCGCCGCCCCGTGATCCTGGTCACCCACAGCTTCGGCGGCATGGTGGCCTACGACCACCTCCTCACCCGGGACGCCCCCGAGCCGGTGGTGGATCGCTGGATCACCGTGGGGTCCCTGGTGGGCCACCCGGAGGTGCGGGAGCTCCTGCTGGCCGGCGGGCCCGGCCGGCTCCCCGACGGCGTGGGCTCCTGGGTCAACGTGCGCGACCCCGCCGACCCCCTCTCGGCCGGGCTCCGGGGCGTGGAGCCGGCGGAGGACCGTCCCGGCTCCGTCGAGGACCGCCGCACCGAGCGTCCGGCACGGGGCGACGCCCACGAGATGGAGCGCTACCTGGGGGACCCGGCCACGGCCCGGGCGGTGCTGGAGGCGTGGTGCGCGGCGGGGGGATCGTGCGCGCCCGGCGGGTCGCCCTCCGCCTCACGACCCGTGGAGGCGGGGGCGCGTCAGTGGACCACGATGCCGACGGCGATGCCGAATGGGGGAGCCGCCCACATCTCGGGGTACGCGTCCGTGAGGTAGGCCACCAGCGCGACCCCCGTGGACAGGAGCACGCCGGGCCACAGGGCTCCCCTCGAGCGGTCGAAGAGGTGCGCGGCGAGGGGGGCGGCGGCCGCCGAGAGGAGCAGGCCTTCGGCGACGCCGGCGAACTCCCGCTGGTCGACGGGCTTGTGGCGCGACGCCCAGTACCCGAGCCCCAGGCCGACCCCGAACCCCACCGTCGCGCCGATCACCGCGCCGCCGACGCGGTTCGCCACGGAGGACCCTTCGGCCGTTGACGCCACCGGCTCCTGGGCCCTCAGCGGTCCAGCCAGGAGCGCGCCGCCGAGCACCGCCAGGGCCGAGCACCGGAGGAGCCCGGACTTCCTGAACCGACGCGGCCGGGGCGTGCGTCGAGCGTGCGGGTGCCCCGGACGAGGCACGACGGCGCGGTCGGGGAGACGGGGCATGGCCCACGGTAGCGCGCCCCGCACCTCATCCGCCAGAGGGCGGCGCTCGAAGCCCAGGGCGGCCGGCGGCTAGTCCCCCGCCGCCTTCATCGACAGCCCGATCCGCCCGCGCTCCAGGTCCACGCTCAGCACCCGGACCCGCACCGTCTGCCCCACGCGCACCACCTCCGAGGCGTCCTTCACGAAGCGGTCGGCGAGCTGGGAGATGTGCACCAGCCCGTCCTGGTGCACGCCCACGTCCACGAAGGCGCCGAAGGCCACCACGTTGGTGACCACGCCCTGGAGCACCATCCCCTCCTCCAGGTCCTCGGGCTTCTGCACGTCCTCGCGGAAGGAGGGCGGCTCGAAGTCGTCCCGGGGGTCCCGGCCCGGGCGGCGGAGCTCGGCCAGGATGTCCTCCAGGGTGGGGCGCCCCACGTCCCCGCCCACCCAGCGGTCGAGCTCCCGCTCCAGCCGGTCCAGGAGCACCTCGTCCCCCACGAGCTCGGCCACCCCGACCCCCAGCTCCCGGGCCATGCGCCGCACCAGGTCGTAGCGCTCCGGGTGGACCGCGGTGGCGTCCAGGGGGTGGGCGCCGTCCCGGATGCGGAGGAAGCCCGCCGCCTGCTCGAAGGTCCCCGGCCCCAGGCGGTGCACCTCCAGCAGCTCCTCCCGGGTGGCGAGCCCGCCCCGCTCCTCCCGGAGCGCCACGATCCCCTCGGCCAGCGACGGCCCGATCCCCGCCACGTACGCCAGGAGCGGAGGCGAGGCCGTGTTGACCTCCACGCCCACCCGGTTCACGCACCCCTCCACCACCTGGTCCAGCCGCTCGGCCAGGCGGGTCTGGTTCACGTCGTGCTGGTACTGCCCCACCCCGATGGAGCGGGCGTCGATCTTCACCAGCTCGGCCAGGGGGTCCTGGAGCCGCCGGGCGATGGAGACCGC
>CAZMTA010000009.1:0-6518 GCA_964569085.1 uncultured Gemmatimonadaceae bacterium
GGGTCGTGCGCCTCGCCCGGGCGGCGGGCGCGGTGTCCTTCCCGGCCCGCTTCCTCCTGGTGGGCGCCATGAACCCGTGTCCGTGCGGCTTCCTGGGGGACGGGACGGACCGCTGCCTCTGCGACGGGGGCCGCGTGGCCCGGTACCGGGGGCGGGTGTCGGGCCCGCTCCTGGACCGGATCGACCTCCAGGTCGAGGTGCCGGCGGTGCCCTTCCGTCGTCTCGCCGGGGGCGGGGACCGGGGTGGCGGGAGCCTCGCCGGCGAGGGCACCGGGGCGGTGGCCGCCCGCGTGGCCGCGGCCCGGGCGCGCCAGGCCCGGCGGTTCGAAGGGGAGGCCGGGGTGCACGCCAACGCCCAGATGGGGCCGGCGGCCATGCGCCGGTGGTGCCGCCCGGGGCGGGACGTGGTCCGGCTCCTCCAGCGGGCCGTGGACGCCTTCGGCCTCTCGGCGCGGGGCTACCACCGGGTCCTCCGGGTGGCCCGCACCGTGGCGGACCTGGAGGGGGAGGAGGCGATCCGGTGCGACCACGTCGCCGAGGCGGTGCAGTACCGGTTCCTGGAGCGCCGGGGGATCTAGGCGGGGCGCGCGGGCGGCTCCGCGCCGCGGGGTGGGCGGGGCCGGGAGGTGGCCCGGATTGCTCCCGACGGTCCCCGGGTTAGCTTCCGCCATGCCGCCGACCTCCCCCCGCGGGACCCCGGTCCCCTCCGGACCCGCCGGCTCCCCGGAGCCGCGCCTCCTCTCCGTCGTCCTGGCCTTCGCGGCGGTGTACCTCATCTGGGGCTCCACCTACCTGGCCATCCGCTTCGCCATCGAGACGCTCCCGCCGCTCCTCATGGCCGGCGCGCGCTTCCTGGTGGCGGGGACGCTCCTCTACGGCTGGACCCGGGCGCGGGGAGCGCCCCGGCCGACCCGCCCCCAGCTCCGCGCCGCCGCCGTCGCCGGGGGGCTCCTCCTGCTGGGCGGCAACGGCGGCGTGGTCCTGGCCGAGCAGTGGGTCCCGTCGGGCCTGGTCGCGCTCCTCGTGGCCGCCGTCCCCCTCTGGATGGTCCTGGTGGACTGGGCGTGGGGAGCCCGGGTGCGCCCGACCCGTCGCGTGGTGCTCGGCGTGGGGGTGGGCTTCGCCGGGGTCGCCCTCCTCGTGGGGTCCCCCGGGGCGGGTGCCGGCGGTCCCCGGGAGCTCCTGGGCGCGGCCCTGGTCGTCGTCGCGGCCCTGCTCTGGGCCATGGGCTCCATCTACTCCCGCCACGCGCCGACGCCCCCCCGCCCCCGCATGTGGGTGGCGACCCAGATGATGGCGGGCGGCGCGCTCCTCCTCCTGGCCGGGCTGGCCACCGGGGAGGCGGCCCGCCTCGACCTGGGCGCCGTCTCGGCCCGCTCGGCGCTGGCGCTGGCCTACCTGGTGGGGGCGGGCTCCCTGGTCGCCTACACGGCCTACATCTGGCTCCTGTCGGTCGTCCCGCCCGCCCGGGTGGCCACCTACGCCTACGTCAATCCGGTCGTGGCGCTCCTCCTCGGCTGGGCGCTGGCGGACGAGCCGCTTACCTTCCGCTCGCTGGCCGCGGCGGCCATCATCATCGGCGCCGTGGTGCTCATCACGACCGAGCGCGCTCGCCGCCGTCCGTCGGGGCATCCCCATGGGCCCGGCGGCACGGTGAGGTCCGACGACTCGACGGGAGGTTCTACCTGAGCAGCTCCGCGCAGACTCCGCCCCAGGCCTTCCAGGCGGTCGTGGACACCCTCGCCAGCCGCGGGCCGGGCCTCCTGGGCATGGGCCCGGAGACCGAGATCAAGCTCCTGATCTCGGTGGCGATCGTCGGTTCGCTCGTCCTTCTCCGGCGCCTGGTCCTCATGGTGGCGGAGCGCCGGGTGGAGGACCACTCCACCATGTACCGGTGGGCCAAGATCTCGGGCTACGTGGCCTTCGTGATCGGGGTCCTGGCGGTGGGGCAGGTCTGGTTCACCGCCATCCGGTCCCTGGGCACGTTCCTCGGGCTCCTCACCGCCGGCCTCGCCATCGCCCTGAAGGATCTGGTCGCGGACCTGGCGGGCTTCCTCTTCATCCTGTGGCGGAAGCCCTTCGAGCTCGGGGACCGCATCGAGCTCGACGGGAAGGCGGGGGACGTGGTGGACGTCCGGATCTTCGCGTTCACCCTCATGGAGATCGGGAACTGGGTCTCGGCGGACCAGAGCACCGGGCGCATGATCCACATGCCCAACGCCAAGGTCTTCAGCGAGCCCCTGGCCAACTACACGGCGGGCTTCCCCTTCCTGTGGAACGAGCTTCCGGTCCTCATCACGTTCGAGAGCGACTGGCGGAAGGCCAAGCGGCTCCTCCAGGAGATCGCCGACGAGGAGACCCAGGGGGTCAACGAAGAGGCGCAGCGCACGCTGCGACGGATCCAGAAGCGGTTCTTCATCCACTACAAGAACCTCACCCCCGCGGTGTATACGTCGGTGCTGGACAGCGGGGTCATGCTGACCATCCGCTACCTCTGCAACCCGCGGCGCCGGCGGGGCACCGCCCAGGACCTGTGGGAGCGCATCCTGGACGTCTTCGCGGAGCACGACGACGTCGATCTCGCCTACCCCACCCACCGGGTCTACTTCAATCCCGTGGAGGGGAAGGGTGGCGCCCGCGCGCCCCTGCCGCCGTTGTCCGGCGGACCGGACGCGCTCTAAGTTCCGCCCTCCCGGGGCCCGGACGAGGGCCCCCAGCCCCGCCCCCGCCATGCCCTATCTCGACTACGCCGCCACCGCCGCCCTCCGGCCACCCAGCGTGGCCGACGCCGTGGCCGCGTTCCTCCGGGAGTGCGGCGCCACGCCGGGACGAGGGGGGCACCGGCGGGCCCTGGAGGCGGGGCGGGTCGCGCTCCGGGCCCGGCGGGCGGTGCAGGCCCTCCTCGGCCTCCCCGGCGACCCGGGGCGCATCGCCTTCTTCCAGAACGCCACCCACGCGCTCAACACGGCGCTCTGGGGGGTCCTCCGCCCCGGCGACGCCGTCGTCGTCTCCGACTACGACCACAACGCCGTGCTCCGGCCGGTGGCGCACCTCCGGGAGACCCGGGGGGTGGAGGTCCGGGTCCTCTCCGGCACGCCGGAGGGCACGGTGGACCTGGAGGAGGCCCAGCGGCTCCTGGAGGGCGCCCGCCTGCTGGTCGTGAACCACGTGTCCAACGTGCTGGGCACCACGCTCCCCCTGGCCGAGCTCGCCGGGCGGGCCCGCGCCGCCGGGGCCCTGGTCCTGCTGGACACGGCCCAGTCCGCCGGCCACCTCCCGGTGGACGCCGCGGCCGACGGGGCCGATCTCGTGGCCTTCACCGGCCACAAGGGCATGCTGGGTCCCCAGGGCGTCGGCGGCCTATGGGTGGGGGACGGCGTCGAGGTCGAGCCGCTGCTGCGCGGCGGCACCGGCGGCGACTCCACCTCCCCGGAGATGCCCTCCGCCATGCCCGACCGGCTCCAGGCGGGCACGGTCAACGCTCCGGGGCTGGCCGGCCTCGCCGCCGGCGTCGCGGCGGTGGAGGACATGGGCGTCGAGGCCCTCCACGCTCGCCTGGCGCGACTCAAGGCGCGCCTCCGCGACGGCCTCGGGGAGATCCCGGGCGTCCGGGTGCTCTCGCCTCCCGCGCCGGAGGGGGCGCCCCTGGTCACCGCGGTCGCCACCGCGGTGGACCCGGCCCGGTTGGCCGAACGGCTGGACCGGGAGTGGGACGTGGCCGTCCGCGCCGGTCTCCACTGCGCGCCCCGCGCCCACGCCCTCCTGGGCACCACCCGGACGGGAGCGGTACGCTTCTCGCTCGGCTGGGCGTCCACCGAGGGGGAGGTGGACCAGGCCCTCGAGGCCGTGGAGGCCGTGGTGGGCGCCTCCTCCCGCATGTCCGTGAACCCCTGACCCCGACCCGGAGGCCCCGATCCGTCTCTTCATCGCGCTGAACCTTCCCGAGAAGGAGCGAGCCCGGATCCATGCCGCGGCGGAGCCGCTCCGGGCCCAGGACCTGCCCGTCCGGTGGGTGGAGGAGGACAAGCTCCACGTGACGCTCAAGTTCCTGGGCCAGGTCCGACCGGAGGCCGTTCCCCGGATCGAGCGGGCCATGAGCCAGGTGGCCGGCGCCACCCGGGCCTTCGACGCGGACCTCTCCGGCTTCGGGGCCTTCCCAACCATCCGGAAGCCCCGCGTGCTCTGGCTGGGCGTGGAGGCCAGCCCGGAGCTGCGGTGCCTCAAGCACGACCTGGAGTGGAAGCTCGCCGACTGCGGGTTCGACCCCGAGACCCGGGCCTTCCACCCCCACGTCACCCTGGGGCGCGCGGACGAGGACGGGGCGGCCGGAGCCTTCCGGGGGCTGGACGAGCGGGTGGCGGAGATGGACTTTCACGGTACGGTCCCGGTTCGGACCGTCGACCTCGTGCGCAGCCGCCTCTCCAAGGACGGGCCCCGCTACGAGGTCCTCTTCCACGCTCCCCTGGCCACGGCCTGACCTCCTTCATGATCAAGACCTTCCGGCGGCTCCTCCTCGTCGTCGTGCTCCTCGTGGCCGCCTACGTCGGCTTCCGCTGGGGTCCGGCGGTCTTCCCGCGGCTGGAGGCCATGCTGGGCGACTCCGAGCCCACGGCGGAGGAGGCGGCTCTCCCCGAGCCCACCCGGGCGCTGGCCGACTCGGTCCTGGATCGCTTCGAGGCCTTCCGGGCCGGCGAGGCCGGCACGCGCATGGAGCTGGACGGGCGGGAGCTGACGGCGGTCGTCCGCTATTCCCTCCCCGGGCTCCTCCCGCCCGGAGTCTCCGAGCCCAGGGTCGAGCTGGCCGAGGACAAGGCGAACATCTCGGCCCGGGTGGCGCTGGAGGCCTTCTCCGACCTGCCGGACCTGGAGTCGGTCGTGGGCCTCCTCCCCGACACGGTGGACATGGAGATCCGCGGCTCGCTCGCCCCTCTGGACCAGCGCAACCTGGTGCTGGTGGTGGACCGGGTGCGGGCGGGTCGCTTCCCGATCCCGGACCGACTCGTGGGCGACCTCGTGGAGGGGCTGCGCGGAGACCGGACCATCGCCGGCCTGCCCGACGACGGCCTCCGGGTACCGCTGCCCGACGGGCTGGCCCGGGTCTACTTCGAGGGGGACCGGCTCGTGCTCCTCGCCGAGACGGAGGAGGGCTGACGTGGCGCGCCTCCTGGTGGTGGACGACGAGAAGTCCATCCGGGACGCGCTGGTCCAGCTCTTCGAGTACGAGGGGTACGAGGTCCGGGGCGCGGAGGACGGCCCCGACGCCCTGGACCTGGCCCGGGCGTTCCGCCCGGACGTGGTGTTCCTGGACGTGAAGATGCCCGGGATGGACGGGCTCGAGGTCCTCTCGGAGCTCGGGGAGCTGGACCCCGCCACGCCGGTGGTGATGATCTCGGGCCACGGGACCATCGACACCGCGGTGGAGGCCACCCGCAAGGGCGCCTACGACTTCCTCGAGAAGCCCCTGGACTCGGATCGTCTGCTGGTCACGCTCCGGCGCGCCCTCGAGCTCCGCGGGCTCACGGAGAGCGTCGAGGCCCTCCGCAGCGAGGTGGAGAGCCGGTACGAGATCGTGGGGACGTCCTTCCAGGTCCGGCAGGTCCTGGAGCGCATCGAGAAGGTGGGGCCCACCGGGGCCCGCGTCCTGATCACCGGCGAGAACGGCACGGGGAAGGAGCTGGTGGCCCGCGCCATCCACCGCCTCAGCGACCGCGCCGAGGGACCCTTCGTGGAGGTGAACTGCGCCGCCATCCCCTCCGAGCTCATCGAGTCGGCGCTCTTCGGCCACATCAAGGGCTCGTTCACCGGCGCGGTGGCGGACCGGGCGGGGAAGTTCGAGCAGGCCGACGGGGGGACGCTCTTCCTGGACGAGATCGGCGACATGTCGCTGGCGGCCCAGGCCAAGGTGCTCCGGGCCCTGGAGCAGGGAGTGGTGACCCGCGTCGGGGGCCAGAAGCCCATCGACGTGGACGTCCGGGTGGTGGCGGCCACGAACAAGGACCTCGCCGAGGAGATCGAGGAGGGGCGCTTCCGCGAGGACCTCTTCTACCGCCTCAACGTGGTCCCGGTGCACGTCCCGCCCCTCCGGGAGCGCCGGGACGACATCCCCATGCTGGTCCGCCACTTCGCGGAGCTCATGGCCCGCACGGACCGGGTGGTGCCCAAGGAGTTCGAGGACGACGCCCTGGAGAAGCTCACGACCATGCCGTGGCCGGGGAACGTGCGGGAGCTGCGCAACACGGTGGAGCGGCTGCTGATCCTCGCCTCCGGCGAGCGCGTCACGGCCCACGACGTCGAGCTGCTGGCGGCGGGGCGGGGGGGCGGGGGCGGGCTCGCGGGCAGCCTCCTCCAGATCGAGACCTTCTCGGACTTCAAGGACGAGGCGGAGCGCGCCTTCATCCTCCACAAGCTCCGGGAGAACGACTGGAACGTGGCCGAGACCTCCCGCCGCATCGACATGCCCCGGTCGAACCTGTACAAGAAGATCGACAAGTACGACCTGGTCCGGGAGGACTGAGGCC
>CAZMTA010000009.1:6618-29644 GCA_964569085.1 uncultured Gemmatimonadaceae bacterium
CCGCCCATCGGGTATGGTTGGCCCACAATTCATTCGGCGGGTGGGTCAAAACGGAAGCCGGTGCGAATCCGGCGCGGCCCCGCCACTGTGATGAGGTCCGGACCCCCACGGGTCCGGAACGTCGGCTCACGCGACGCCACTGGGGATGGATCCCTGGGAAGGCGAGCCGGCGGCCTCGAGCCAGGAGACCTGACCCACCCGGTGACGCCTTCATGTCCTCCGCGGGGGGGTCGGCGGTCGCAGGTCCGGCGCTTCGGCCGGACGCGCCCCTGTTCCTCCCGTCCGGGACGGAACCGGGGTTTTTTCATGAGACGCATCGCTCGCGCGGGTCGGGCACGGCGCCTGGCCCGGACACACGTGTCCGCCTCCCTCCTCCTGCTCCTCTGCGCCCTCGCGCTGGCCGCGCCGGCTCCGGCGTCCGCCCAGGAGGAGCCCTTCTTCCTGGACGGCCTGGTCGTGACGGCCAGCCCCACCCCCCGACCGGCGCGGGCGGTGGCCAACTCCGTCACGGTCCTCGAGGGCGCCGAGCTCCGTGACGCCGGCCTCACCCGGGTCTCCGAGGCCCTCCGTGGCGTTCCCGGGCTCAGCGTGGTGGCCGGCGGGTCCTTCGGGGCGGCGACGTCCCTCTTCATGCGGGGGGGCGAGAGCGATTTCGTCCTCGTCCTGGTGGACGGGGTGCAGGTGAACCAGCCCGGGGGGGCCGTGGACCTGGCCTCGCTGACGCTGGACGGCGTCGAGCGCATCGAGGTCGTCCGGGGGGGCGCCAGCGCCCTCTACGGCTCCGACGCGGTGTCGGGGGTGGTGAACATCATCACCGAGACCGGCGCCGAAGGCCTGCGGGGCTCGGCGATGCTCCGCGCGGGCTCGTACGGCCGCATGGACTGGGGCGCCGACCTCCAGGGGGGCGGAGAGCGCGTCGGGTACAGCCTCTCCCTCGTGCGGACCCGCACCGACGGCGTCCTGGCGTTCAACAACGCCCACGAGAACACGGTCTTCCACGGCGCGGTCCGCGTGCGGCCGGACGACGCCACCACCGCGCGGCTGACCGTGCGCCTGGGCGACCGCCGCTACCACTTCCCCACGGACGGCTCCGGGGCGGTCGTGGACCGGAACGCCTTCGCCTACGGGGACGAGAGCACCGTGGGCCTCACCCTCACCCGGGCGCTGGGCTCCGCCTTCTCGGTGGAGGCCCTCCTGGCCCACCACCAGACCGACGGGGGCACCGACGACGCGCCGGACGGCCCGGCGGACTCCCTCGGCTTCTACGGCTTCAACAGCCTCGACCACATGCGTCGGACCTCCCTGGACCTCCGGGCCCACGCCTTCCTGGGGCCCGCCGTGGCCACCGTCGGGGTGGAGATGGAGGAGCAGCGCCAGCGCTCCTTCACCGAGTCGCTGAGCCAGTTCGGGGTGTTCTCGGACCGGAGCCGTTACGAGCGGGACAACGTGGCGGGGTACGCCCACGTCACCGCGGAGCGCGGGGCCTGGGGCCTCAACGTGGGCGGCCGGATCGACGACAACGAGCGCCACGGCCGCTTCGGCTCCTGGCAGGCGGGCGCCTCCTGGCGGCCCGTGGCCGCCCTCCGCTTCCGGGCCGCGGCGAGCCGCTCGGTGAAGGAGCCCACCTTCTACGAGACCTTCGCCACCGGGTTCGCCCGGGGGAACCCGGAGCTCGAGCCCGAGCGGGCCCGGTCCTGGGAGGTGGGCGTGGACGCCGAGCTCCCGCTGCCCGGCGCGCGGGTGCGGGCCACCTGGTTCGACCAGGAGATGGAGGACCTGATCCAGTACACCTCCACGCCGCCCAACCCCGGCGACCCGAGCTTCTTCAACCTCGCCTCGGCCGCCAGCCGGGGGCTCGAGGCCGCCCTGGAGGTGGAGCGGAACGGCACGACCGTCGGCGCCACCTGGACGTGGCTCGACACCGAGGTCCTGGATCCCGGCGCCGACGAGGGGCCGGGCGCGGCCTTCGTCCCCGGCGAGGACCTCCTCCGCCGTCCGTCCCGGAGCTGGAGCGCGCGGGTCGCGCACCGGCTCGGGGAGGCGCTGACGGTGGACGCGGAGCTGCGCGGGATGGGCGCGCGGGCCGACCGGGACTTCTCCACCTTCCCGGCGGAGCGGGTCGAGCTGCCCGCCTACACCACGCTCGGGGTCGGCGTGGACGTGGAGGCCCTCCGTCCCCGGGGAGGCGCGCCCGGGCTCCGGCTCCGCGTCCGGGGCGACAACCTCCTGGACGAGGAGTACGCCGAGGTCCTGGGCTTTCCGGCACCGGGGCGCCACTTCGAGGTCACGGCGCGGGTCCTGCTGGGACGGTGACCGCCCGCCGGGAGGCGGGTCCGGCTCCCTCCTTCCGGGGGTCGGGCCCGTCCTCCGGGCCCCTTACGGGAGGACGACGGCCCCGTCGGGAAGCTCGTACAGCGCCTCGAGCGTCCGGTAGTCCCGGGAGGTCAGCGCCACGGCGGTGTTGGTCGGGTACATGACGTCCCGGGGCTCGTCGGAGTGGGGGAGGCCGAAGCCGTGCCCCATCTCGTGGGCGGCCACCAGACGCAGCGCCTCGGGCCGGATGTTGCTGGCCAGGACCAGGCGCACCACCTCGAGCCCCGCCTCGGGTGTCCACGACGTCTCGGCGCGCCCGATCTGACGGCCCGAGAGCCCGCCGGACCACGACACCTGGATGTGCGCCTCCCGCCTGCCCCGCTCGTCCACCAGGATGGGGTAGGGGCGGCCGTTCCAGGCCAGGATGCCCGCGGTGGCCGCGCGCTGGAGCGCCAGCGCCACGGCGGGGTCGGAATGGCGGGGCTCCGGCACGTGGACCACCAGGGTGCCGTCGAACCCGACCCACCGGCGCACGTCCACCCGCCCCTCCTCCGCCAGGGCGGCGCAGAGGTACCCGGCGTCGGGGCAGACGTCGGCCGCCGCCAGCTCCTCCGGCTCGTAGCCCCCGTCGGCCGTGCGGGCCGAGGGACACCCGGGATCCACCAGCGGGGCGCAGGGCTCGTCGGCGGCGGTCTCCTGGGTGCCGGACCGGCGGAGGAGGCCCACGGCTCCCACCAGGACCAGGACGACGCCGAGGACGGCCAGCGGGGAGAAGGGGGAGCGGCGGGATCGCATGGCGGGGCGGGGAGGACGGGATCGCGGATAGGGTCGGCGCCAAGGTAGGTTGCGCGGGGAGGCCGGGACAGGTGGCTGGCCTCTCGGCCGGCGGCGCCCTTTCCAGAGCCGGCCCGGCGGTCGTAGAGTGGAAACGGCGCCGGGAACGGGTCGCGCCCGAGGCGTGTAGGGAACGTCCCGAGCGGACACGGCTCGCGCAGGGAGCCATGACGACGGAAGGAGTCGAGCGGCGTGGATCGAGGTGAGGAGAGACCGGGGGTGGTGACGCGGACGCTACGCTCGTCCGAGCGCTCCAGGGTGGGCGCGGTCCTGCCCATCCTCTGGGACTGGACGCGCTCCATCCTGGTGGCCTTCGCCCTCTTCCTGGTCATCCGCACCTTCCTGGTCGAGGCCTTCAAGATCCCGACCTCCTCCATGGAGAACACCCTCCTGGTCGGGGACTTCCTTCTGGTGAACAAAGCCGTGTACGGGGCTGAGCTCCCGGGCACCGACCTCCGCCTGCCCTCCTTCGACGAGCCGGAGCGCGGGGACGTGGTGGTCTTCCACCCGCCGCACCACCCCGAGAAGAACTACGTGAAGCGGGTGGTGGGCATGCCCGGGGACACCCTGGAGATGCGGGACAAGGTCGTCCACGTGAACGGCCTCCCGCTGCCCGAGCCGTACGCACGCTACGTCGACGGCCAGGGCGACGCGGTCCACCCGGACATGAACTGGCAGTCCAACCACCTCATCGCGGGGCCGGGACGGGACTACCATCCCACCCGGGACAACTGGGGCCCCATCGTCGTGCCCGACGACGGCTACTTCGTCCTGGGCGACAACCGGGACAACAGCGAGGACTCGCGGTACTGGGGGTTCGTCCCCAGGGAGTCGATCCGCGGCCGGCCCTGGTTCGTCTACTACTCCTTCGACGCCCGGGCCCGGGGCTCCCTGACCTGGCTCCGGGAGGTCCGCTGGGGCCGCATCGGAGAAGCCATCCGCTGAGGGTTGGGCCCTGGACCTCGGTTGCGCACCGGGGTGGTTCCATCCCACCATGTCCCCTACGCCCCTGGGGGGAGGCGAGTCAGGATTCCTCCGCCCACGTGACACGGACGGGAGGACAATCCCGCCGGAAGGGGCGTCCTCGCGTCATTCCCCACGATGCGGGAAGACGGGGGGCTCGACCCTCCAGACAGCGGCTTCCAATGAGCTTCCGGGCCTCGAGCGGCTCCTTTCGCTCCGGATCGCTGGACCAGTACCTCAAGGAGATCAGCCAGTATCCGCTGATCGACCGGGAGGAGGAGGTACGGCTCGCCCAGGGCATCCGGAAGGGCGACGAGGAGTGCCTGGACAAGCTCGTCCGCTCGAACCTCCGCTTCGTGGTCTCGGTGGCCAAGAAGTACCAGAACCAGGGCGTCGGGCTCGGCGACCTCATCAACGAGGGCAACCTCGGCCTGATCCGCGCCGCCCACAAGTTCGACGAGACCAAGGGCATCAAGTTCATCAGCTACGCGGTCTGGTGGATCCGCCAGGCCATCCTCCAGGCCCTCGCGGAGCAGAGCCGGATCGTGCGGGTGCCCCTCAACCGGGCCGGGGCCCTTCACCGCATCGGCCGACGGAGCTCGTCCCTCCTCCAGGAGCTGGGCCGCGAGCCCACGGTGGAGGAGATCGCCGAGGGGCTCGACATCTCCCAGGAGGAGGTGGAGAAGACGCTGGCCATCTCCCAGTCCCACCTGAGCCTGGACGCTCCGCTGACCCCGGGGGAGGACAACCGCCTCCTGGACTACCTCCCGGACCAGCTCTCGCCGGGGCCCGAGGACGAGGCGTACGAGCACGCGCTCAAGTCCCGCATCGACGAGGCGCTGGACTCCCTGAAGGAGCGGGAGGCCAAGATCCTCCGCCTCTACTTCGGCCTGGACGACCAGGAGCCCATGACCCTCGAGGAGATCGGCTCGATCCTGGGGATCACCCGGGAGCGGGTGCGCCAGATCAAGGAGAAGGCGCTGGTGCGCCTGCGCCACGCCTCCCGGGCCCGGTTCCTCGAGACGTTCATGTAGCGGAGCCCTTCCGCCACACCGCCTCGCGGCCTCCCGCGCTCCGCCGCGGCCCCACCCGTCCCGAGCCTTCCCCGGGGCGCCCCGTCCCGTTGACACCCCCAGGGGGCTGGGCTACCATTCAAAGCTCTATTCGTTATTCGCCTCCCAATGGCGTTGGGCATGAGAACGTATACACCGAAAGCCGACGACATCGAGCGGAAATGGTTCCTGGTGGACGCGGCCGAAAAGCCGCTCGGCCGCCTGGCAACCGAGATCGCTCGCATCCTCCGCGGCAAGCACAAGCCCATGTACACCCCGCACCTGGACACGGGTGACCACGTCGTGGTCATCAACGCGTCCAAGGTCGCGCTCACGGGCAACAAGGCCGACCAGAAGACGTACTTCCGGCACTCCGGGTACATGGGCGGCGAGAAGATCATCCCCTTCAAGCGGATGATCGCCACCCACCCCGAGCGGGTGATCGAGCTGGCCGTCAAGGGCATGCTCCCCAAGAACGCGCTCGGTCGCGCCATGCGGAAGAAGCTCCGCGTCTACGGCGACGACCAGCATCCTCATCAGGGCCAGCAGCCCGAGCCTCTGGACATCTGAGGGACCGAGACGAGATGGCTGACAAGGACAAGACGATTCAGACCGTGGGACGCCGCAAGACGTCGGTGGCCCGCGTGATCCTGCGTCCCGGAAAGGGCGAGTGGAGCGTCAACGGACGCGCCCTGGCCGAGTACTTCCCCCGGGGAACCCACCAGATCCGCATCGAGGAGCCGGTGAAGGACGCCGAGCTCGACGGCCTGGTGGACATCCAGGTCCGGGCCCACGGCGGCGGCCTCACCGGCCAGGCCGACGCGGTCCGCATGGGCGTCGCCCGTGCCATCGTGGAGTACGACGAGGAGAAGCTCGACGCCATGCGCGCCGGCGGCTTCCTCACCCGTGACTCCCGGAAGGTCGAGCGGAAGAAGCCCGGCCAGCCCAAGGCCCGCAAGAAGTTCCAGTTCTCCAAGCGGTAATCGAAGCACGGCACCGCGCCCTCGGGCGTGGGTCGAAATCCTGACCGGGGCGTATATCGGCCCCACCTGACAACGAGAGATTCATGGAAGTCGGACTCAACGAGCTCCTCCAGGCCGGCGTGCACTTCGGCCATCAGACCCGTCGTTGGAACCCCAAGATGCGCCCGTACATCTTCACGGAGCGCAACGGGATCCACATCATCGACCTCCGCAAGACGCTGGACCGCCTGCAGAACGCGCAGCAGGCCGTCCGCGAGGTCGTCCTCCGTGGCGAGCGGGTCCTCTTCGTCTGCACCAAGAAGCAGCTCCGCGGCATCGTCCAGCAGGAGGCGGAGCGGTGCGGCGCCTTCTTCGTCACCGAGCGCTGGCTCGGCGGCATGCTCACCAACTTCGAGACCATCCGGAAGCAGATCCGGCGGCTCAAGGAGCTGGAGCGGGGGCAGGAGGAGAACGCCTTCGAGTTCTACACCAAGAAGGAGCGCCTCCTCCTGGAGCGCGAGCGCGCCAAGCTGGAGAAGTACCTGGGCGGCGTGAAGGACATGAGCCGCCTCCCCGGCGCCATCTTCGTCGTCGACGCCAAGCGCGAGGGCATCGCGGTCCGTGAGGCCAACCGCCTGGACATCCCGGTGGTGGCCATCACCGACACCAACGCCGACCCGGACATGATCGACTTCCCCATCCCGGGGAACGACGACGCCATCCGCTCGGTGAGCCTCATCGCCGCCGCCATCGCCTCCTCCATCGAGTCGACCCGCCAGGAGGTCCCGGAGGACGAGCGCCGGGCCCCCGAGGCCGAGGCCACGACGTACTCGACCGAGACCGGCGAGACCACGGAGAAGGAGCAGCCGCAGCGCCGGCGCACGCGCCGGAAGCGCCGTCCGCGCCCCGAGGTCATCGCCCAGAAGCTGAAGGAAGACGCCGCCGACGACACGGTGGACGAGAACGCCGACGGCCAGGACGAGGCGGAGGTCGAGACCGAGACCAAGGCCGAGGTGGAAGCGCCGGAGATCCAGGAAGAGGTCGCCGACGTCGAGGAGACCGAGGCGTCCGCCGAGGCCGCCGAGGAGCAGGAGGCCGAGGTCGCCGAGGCCCCCGAGGCCGCCGACGACGAGTCCGAGGAGGACGAGGACTCCAAGGAGAGCTGAGAGGCTCCCGCGGTCGGGAGCTCGCTCCCGGCCGGGCCCCCGGGGTGACCCGGAGGCCGAGAGAGGCGTGGCCACGTCCGACCCCGTCGGGCCGCTCCGCCTCTCTTTTCATGAGGACGAATCGCGATTCGCAGGACGCCTCAAGGGGCGTCGCCTGTTTCGATCAACGAGGCAACAGAGCCCAGCCATGAGCATCAGCGCCCAGCAAGTAAAGGAGCTCCGCGACAAGACCGGCGCGGGGATGATGGACTGCAAGAAGGCCCTCCAGGAGACCGGTGGGGACATGGAGAAGGCCGTCGACTTCCTCCGGGCCAAGGGCGCCGCCAAGGCGGCCAAGCGCTCGGACAAGGCGGCCAACGAGGGCATCATCGGCAGCTACGTCCACTTCGACGACAAGACCGCGGCCATCGTCGAGCTGAACTGCGAGACCGACTTCGTGGCCAACACGGACCAGTTCAAGGCGCTGGCCAAGGACCTGGCCCTCCACATCGCCTCCACGAACCCGCTGGGCGTCTCCAAGGACGAGATCCCCGAGGCGGAGATCGAGCGCGAGCGTCAGGTCTACATGGAGCAGGCCAAGGAGGAGGGGAAGCCCGAGAACATCGCCGAGAAGATCGTCGAGGGGCGCCTCAACAAGTTCTTCAAGGAGAACACCCTCCTGGCGCAGCCGTTCGTGAAGGACCCCGACAAGACCATCGAGGAGCTCATCACCGAGGTCTCCGCCAAGACCGGCGAGAAGATCGAGGTGGCCCGCTTCGCCCGCTTCAAGATCGGCGAGTAACCGACCCCTCCGGAGAAGAAGGCCGCCCATGAGCGACGAGGCCCGTTCCACGAGGTACCAGCGCGTCCTCCTCAAGCTCTCCGGGGAGGCCCTGGCCGGCGATCGCGGGTTCGGCATCGAGCCCAAGGTCGTGGATCGCCTGACCGACGAGATCCGCTCCATCGCCGAGATGGGCATCTCGCTGGGGGTGGTGATCGGGGGCGGCAACATCGTCCGCGGGGCCATCGCGTCCCGGCAGGGCATGGACCGGGTCCAGGCCGACTACATGGGCATGCTGGCCACGGTCATCAACGCCCTGGCCGTCCAGGACCTCCTGGAGCACAAGGACGTCGAGACCCGGGTCATGACCGCCATCCGCATGGAGGAGGTCGCCGAGCCCTACATCCGGCGCCGCGCCATGCGTCACATGGAGAAGGGACGGGTGGTCATCTTCGCCGGCGGGACCGGCAACCCCTACTTCTCCACCGACACCGCGGGCGTGCTCCGCGCCATCGAGATGGAGTCGGACGTGGTCATCAAGGCCACGAAGGTCCGCGGCGTGTTCACCGCCGATCCGGAGACGGACCCCGGCGCCGAGTTCATCCCGGAGATCTCCTTCCACGAGGTGGTCACCCGGGAGCTGGGCGTGATGGACGCCCCCGCGGTGTCCCTCTGCAAGGAGAACGACCTCCCGATCATCGTCCTCAACCTCGAGGAGCGGGGAGCCGTGGCAGCCGCCATCCGTGGTGAGCGCGTCGGAACCCTTGTATCGTAAGCCTTCGAGTCCGGGCTCCTAGCCTCCACGCTTCGTAACCCCTCACGAAGGAGAGATCCATGCCCCTCGAGGCAGCCAAGAAGCGCATGGACGACGCGCTCGACGCCGTGCGCCGCGAGTTCAACACCGTGCGCACGGGGAAGGCCACCCCGGCGCTCCTGGACACCGTTCGCGTCGACGCCTACGGGTCCAAGATGCCGCTGAACCAGGTGGCCAGCGTCAGCACCCCGGAGCCCAGCCTCCTGGTGGTGCAGCCCTTCGACAAATCCATCATGGAGGACGTCGAGCGGGCGATCATGCAGGCCGACCTGGGCCTGAACCCCGCCAACGACGGGACGCTCATCCGCGTGCCCATCCCCTCGCTCAACGAGGAGCGGCGCAAGGAGTACGTGAAGCTCCTCCACAAGATGGCCGAGGACGGGAAGATCTCGATCCGCCACGCCCGTCGGGAGACGCGGGAGGAGATCCACCAGCTCGTGAAGGACCACGAGATCGGCGAGGACGACGGCCGACGTCGGGAGGACGAGCTGGAGCGGCTCACCCACGAGTACACGGAGCGGATCGACGAGCTGCTGAAGAAGAAGGAAGAAGAAGTGATGGCCATCTGAGCCGTCCTTCCCCCCGCCTCCTCTCCTTCCCGCGATGTCCACCGACGCCCTCCGGCAGCTCCGGCTGAACGGCGACGTGCCCCGGCACGTGGCCATCATCATGGACGGGAACGGACGCTGGGCCCGCCAGCGCGGCCTCCCCCGGCACCTCGGCCACCGCGAGGGCATGAAGTCCGTCCGGGACGTCATCGAGGGGTGCGTGGACGCCGGGGTGGGGATCCTCACCCTCTACGCCTTCTCCACCGAGAACTGGGCGCGGCCCATCGAGGAGGTCACCGCCCTCATGGGCCTCCTCAAGCTCTACGCCCGCAAGGAGCGCCGGGAGCTCCGGCGTCAGGGGGTCGAGCTCCACGTGCTGGGCGAGCTGGACCGCCTCGACGAAGGCACCCGGGAGGCCGTGATGGGCCTCCAGCACGCGACCGAGGGCGGCACGGAGCTCCGGGTGAACCTCATGATCTCCTACGGCGGCCGGGAGGAGCTCGTGCGCGCCACCCGCGCCCTGGCCCGGAAGGTGGCCGCGGGGGAGCTGACCGCCGGGGACATCGGCGAGGAGGAGCTGGAGGCCGAGCTCTTCACCGCCGGGCTCCCCGACCCGGACCTCCTGATCCGGACCTCGGGCGAGCGCCGGCTGAGCAACTTCCTCCTCTGGCAGCTGGCCTACGCCGAGTGGCACATCTCGCCGGTCCTGTGGCCCGACTTCCGGCGCGAGGAGCTCTTCGAGGCCATCGTGGACTACCAGCGCCGCGACCGCCGGTTCGGGCGGGTGCCGACCCCGTGACCTCCGCGACCGCGGGGGACCGATGACGTCCGGGGAGCTGGGACGGCGTCTGGCCGTGGCGGCGGTCGGCGTGCCCGCCGTGGTGGCCCTGCTCTACATGGGCGGCTGGTTCATCGCCGTCCCCGTGGCCGCCCTGGCGGCTCTGGGGGCCCGGGAGCTCTTCGGGATGGCCCGGGCCCGGGGCGTGCGACCCTTCGGCCCTCCGGGCATGGTGGCGGCGGGGGTCCTGGTCCTCCTGGCCGCCCTCCTCCCCTCCTGGGCGGCCTTCTCTCCCTGGGCGCTGGGGGTCGTGGGCGTGCTCCTCATGGGCTGCCTGGCGGCCACGCTCTGGCGGCGCCGCGCCGACCAGGCGCCGCTGGGGGGCGCCGCCGTGACGGTGGGCGGGGCCCTGTACGCCGGCCTTCCCATGGCCGTGGTCCCCCTCCTCCACGACCTCCCCCGCACGGCCGGCTGGGGCGGGGAGCCCCTCTCCCCCTGGGCCGGCATGTTCGCCGTGGCCTTCCCCGTGGCCGCGACCTGGGTGGGGGACTCGGCCGCCTACTTCGTGGGCTCGGCCTTCGGCCGGACCAAGCTGGCCCCGTCCATCAGCCCGGGGAAGAGCCGGGCCGGGGCCGTGGGAGGGCTCGCCGGCGCGGGGGCCGCCACCGCCGTCTGGTACTTCCTGGCCATGCCGTTCCTCCCGCACTTCCCCCTCTCCCTGATCGCGTCGGTGGGGGTGGGGGTGCTCCTCGGCGTGGCCGCCCAGGTCGGGGACCTGGTGGAGTCGCTGCTGAAGCGGGAGGCGGGCATCAAGGACTCGGGAAGCCTCTTCCCGGGGCACGGCGGCGTGCTGGACCGGCTGGACGCCCTGACGTTCTCCCTCCCGGTGGCCTACGCCCTCCTGGCGGTGGCCGAGGCCCTGCGGTGATCCGGGTCGTCCTCCTGGGGTCCACCGGCTCCATCGGTCGGAGCACGCTCGAGGTGGTCCGACGCCATCCCGACCGGTTCCGCCTGGTGGGTCTGGCCGCCAACCGGAGCGCCGACGAGCTGGCGGAGCAGGTGCGGGAGTTCGCGCCTCGACGGGCCGTGCTCGCCGACCCCTCCGTGGACCTCCCGAGCACCTCCGGGCCCACCCGCTGGGCGCGCGGGCGCGAGGCGCTCCTGGAGCTGGCCGGGGAGGAGCGGGCCGACGTGGTGGTGAACGCCCTGGTGGGCGCGGCGGGGCTGGAGCCCACGCTCGTGGCGCTGGAGGCGGGCCATCGCCTGGCCCTGGCCAACAAGGAGTCCCTGGTGGCCGGCGGGGAGCTGGTCATGGAGGCCGCCGCCCGGGGGGACGCCGAGATCGTCCCCGTCGACTCCGAGCACTCCGCCATCCTCCAGTGCCTGGAGGGGTGCGACGGGCAGGGCGTGCAGCGGCTGGTCATCACCGCCTCGGGGGGCCCCTTCCGCGGCCGGACCCGGGCCGAGCTGGAGGGGGTGGGGCCCGAGCAGGCGCTGGACCACCCGACCTGGGACATGGGCGCCAAGATCACGGTGGACTCGGCCACGCTGGCCAACAAGGCGCTGGAGGTCATCGAGGCCCACTACCTCTACGGCTTCGGGTACGACCGCATCGACGCCGTGGTGCATCCCCAGTCCGTGGTGCACTCCTTCGTGGAGTTCGTGGACGGGTCGGTCCTGGCGCAGCTCGGATTCCCCACCATGGAGCTCCCCATCCTCTACGCGCTGAGCTATCCGGAGCGCGTGGCCGACGGCTCGCTCCGCACCTACGACCCGGTCGCCGCGTCGCCGCTGACCTTCGAGGCCATCGACCACGACGCCTTCCCGCTCTTCGGCCTGGGCGTCGGCGCGGGACGGGCCGGCGGGTGTGCTCCGGCGGTGTTCAACGCGGGGAACGAAGTGGCGGTTGCGGCGTTCTTGGAAGGACGGGTCGGCTTCCTCGGGATGGCCGACGTCGTGGCCCGGACGCTGGACGACGTGGGCGAGCACGAGGTGCACACGGTGGACGACGTGCTCGCCGCCGACCAGGAAGCTCGGGCCGCCGCGGCGCGGGCCGTGGAACGACTCGGAACGGAAGGGAACGGGAACGGATGACGATCCTCGCCACCATCATCGTGCTCGGAGTGCTCATCTTCGTGCACGAGCTCGGCCACTTCGCCGCGGCCAAGGCCGTGGGCGTGGAGGTCCAGCGCTTCTCCATCGGCCTCGGGCCCAAGGTGTTGGGCTTCCAGCACGGCGAGACCGAGTACATCCTGGCCGCCATCCCTCTGGGCGGCTACGTGAAGATGGGCGGGATGGACGACGAGGTCATGGAGGCCATCGAGGGCGGCGGGACCGGGGAGCCCCGGGAGCCCAGCGACCGGGATTTCGACGCCAAGCCCATCTGGGCGCGGACGCTCGTCATCTCGGCGGGCGTGATCATGAACATGCTCTTCGCCTTCGCGACGTACACCGCCGTGGCGGCGTGGTGGGGCCAGCCGCACGTGGACACCACCCGGGTGGGCCGGGTCGAGGCGGAGTGGCTTCCGCCGGGCACCGAGGCGCTGGCCGGGATCCCGGTGGGCGCCGAGCTGGTCCGGGTGGGGGATCGCACGGTGGAGAACTGGAGCGACGCCCAGGAAGGCCTCTACGAGGCGCCCCCGGGACCGCTCCGGGTGGAGACCCGGAATCCGTCCTCCACCGTGGAGATCCGGGTCCCGGCCGACGAGGAGGACCGCCTGCGCCTGGCCCAGTCGATCCGCTCCTGGGCCGAGGCCGGCGTGGGCGCGGTGAACCCCGGCTCCCCCGCCGAGAAGGCCGGGCTGGAGGCCGGGGACGAGGTGCTGGCGGTGGACGGCCGGCCGGTGGCGAGCTGGTGGGACTTCGTGGCCCTCATCGAGAGCCGCCCGGGGGAGCGCGTCGAGCTCTCCATCCGTCGGGACGGGCGGGAGCTCATGCGGGCCGTGAACGTGGAGGCCCAGACCGAGGAGGGCCTCGACGGGACGCGCCGCACCGTGGGGAAGGTCGGGATCTACCAGCCGCCCGGCTCGGTGACGTACGAGACCATCCCCCTCACCGAGGCCGCGGTCTACGGCTACCGGGAGACGGTGGCGGTGACCGGGATGATCCTGGGCTTCCTCCGGGACCTGGTGACCGGGGGCGTCTCGCCGCGCTCCATGGGGAGCATCGTCACCATCGGGGAGGCGTCGGGACAGGCCGCGCAGGCCGGCCTCGACCAGTTCCTGCGCTTCATGGCGCTCTTCAGCATCAACCTGGCCGTCCTGAACCTGCTGCCCATCCCCGTCCTGGACGGGGGCCACCTCCTCTTCCTCGGCATCGAGGCGGTGCGGGGCCAGGCGCTCTCGCTGGAGCAGCGTCTGCGCTGGAGCAACGTGGGCTTCTTCATCATCGTCGGCATCATGCTCTGGGCCCTCTCCAACGACTTCCTGCGGCTCCTGGGGATGTAGGCGAGGGCGGACCGGCCCCGGTCGGCTCCGGCCGGCGCGCCGTCGGCGTCAGAGGAAGGAGAGCTGGTTCGGCCCGCAGCGCGAGCGCAGCTCCTCCACGTCCATGAGCGGCGTGGGCTCGTCCTGGCGGGCCACCGAGAGATGGCCGGTCCATCCGGCCTTCCGCAGCGCCGTGCCCACCACCTCCCGCGCCAGCTCCGGGTCGTTGGACTGGTCGGAGAGGTGGGCCAGGATCACGCCCGCCAGGCGGGGATGGAGGAGCTCCAGCGCGAAGCGGGCCGCCGCCTCGTTGGACAGGTGGCCGTGGCTCGAGGCGATGCGGCGCTTCACCGAGACCGGGTAGGGGCTCGTGTGGAGGAGGACCTCGTCGTGGTTCGCCTCGAGGATGAGGAGGTCGCAGTCGGTGAGGGCGAGGCGGATCTGGGCCGTGGGACGGCCCAGGTCGGTGGCCACGCCGAGCCGGAAGCCGGTGCACTCGTCCACCACCGCCACCCCCACCGGGTCCGCGGCGTCGTGGACGGTCAGGAAGGGCTCCACCCGGACGTCCCCCACGGTGAAGGGGCGGCCCGCCCGGTAGGATCGGACGTCCTCCCCTCCCCGGAGGAGCTTGGCGCACGCCTCCCGTGTGAGCTCGGTCATGTAGAGGGGGGTCCCGTGGCGCCGGGCGAAGACCCCCATCCCGCGGGTGTGGTCGCCGTGGTCGTGGGTGATCACGATGGCGTCGACCTCGTCGGGGTCCACCTTCACCCGCTCCAGCCGCCGGGCCAGGTCCCGGCCGGAGAAGCCGGCGTCCACCAGGACGCGGGTGTGCCCCGCCCAGACCAGCGTCGCGTTCCCGGAGCTCCCGCTCCCCAGGACCGAGACCCTCATCCGTGGGTGGCCCGCCAGGCCCGCTCCAGGACGGCGCGCACGCCGGGGGTCAGGCTCTCGTCCCGCCGGGCCATGGCCCGGTCGGCCACCTCCAGGAGCTTGTCCAGGCGGAAGGGCTGGAGGTCGGAGCCCCGCCCCCACGAGAAGGGCGGCACCACCGTGGGGGGCATGACGCCGCCGAAGAGGTTGGTCCCGGCCCCCACCACCGCTCCGGTGTTGAGGGTGGTGCCGATGCCGGTCTTCACGTGGTCGCCCAGGAAGCAGCCGACCTTGATCAGCCCCGTGTCCACCTCCCCGTCGGGGGTCCACACCCGCACGGTCCCGTAGTTGTTCTTCAGGTCCGAGTTGGTGGTGCCGGCGCCCAGGTTCACCCAGCGCCCCAGGAGGGCGTGGCCCAGGTGCCCGTCGTGGGCCTTGTTGACCCAGCCCAGCAGCACGCTCTCCGCCACCTCGCCCCGGACCTTGCAGACCGGACCCACGGAGGAGGTGCCCACGTCGCCGCCGAGGACGGTGGAGCCCGGGCCGATCCAGAGCGGCCCGGTGAGGCGCGCCGGTCCTCGGGCGCGGGCGCCCGCCTCCAGGCGGACCGGACCCTCCCGGGTGTCCACCACCACGCCGGGCTCGACCTCGGCGCCGGGGGCCAGGGAGAGGGGGTGCTCGCCCAGGCGGACGACCCCGGGGGCCTCGGCGTCCGTCCACCCGGCCTCCACCCCGTCGGCGGCGACGCGCGCCGGGTTCCGGGCCACCAGGGACCAGGGCCCCTCCAGGAGCTCCCCGTCCAGCGGCACCGCGTCGGCGTCGCCGGGGTGGGCGTCCGGATGGAGGAGGGCGGCCTCGGAGGGCGGGGGGGCGCCGGCGGGCACGCTCCACCCGACGCAGACGCCGTCCAGCGTCAGGCGGGCGGGGCGCGAGGCGTCCACCGCCTGTCCGGCGTCCAGCGCCACCCGGGAGAGGAGGTACACGCGGCCGGCGTCCCCGGGGGCGTCGTTCCCTTCCAGGACGGGCGGGGAGCCGGGCTCGTCGAAGCCCGACAGGGCGGCGCGGGTCCGGTGGCCGGCGCAGTCGAGGCCCAGGGCGGCCTCGGCCCGCTCGCGGAGCGTACGGATCCCGAAGAGGAGCTCCCCGGCGGGGCGGGTGAGCGTGAAGGGCGCCCAGGCGCGGGCCCGGGCGTCGTCGAAGAGGACGAGGCTCGGGCCCGGTGTCACGTCGCCTCCAGGCGCCCCAGGAGGTCCTTGAGGGCGGGGGCGCGATCCCGGGGCATGACCAGCGTGACCTCGCCGGTCCGCACCACCACCAGGTCCTCGACGCCCCAGAGCACCACGCGGCCCTCGTCGGCCCAGGCGACGTTGCCCGCGCCGTCGACCACCCGGACCTGCCCCTCGGACACGTTCCCGGCCTCGTCGGGCTCCCGGGAGCGGGGCAGGGAGCCCCAGCTCCCCACGTCGTCCCAGGCGAAGGTGGCCTCCACGTACGCCACCCGGTCGCTCCGCTCCATGACGGCCCGGTCCACGACGGTGGTGGGGACGGCGCGGAAGTAGGCCTCGGGTCCTTCGTCCTCCAGGAGGGGGAGATGCTCCGCGACCTCCGGGGCCCAACGCCGCAGCTCCTCCAGGAAGACCGAGGCCTTCCACACGAAGATCCCGGTGTTCCAGAGGTAGCCCTCCCGCGTGTACCGCTCGGCCGTCTCCCGGTCGGGCTTCTCGTGGAACGCCGCCACCCGGCGAGCCGTGACCCCGCCGGGTGCGTCCAGGGCCTCGCCGGGCTGGATGTGTCCGTAGCCCGTCTCGACCCGGTCCGGGGACACGCCCACGGTCAGGAGCAGGCCGTCCCGGGCGGCCAGCGCCGCGGCGGCCTCGACCGTGCGGCGGAACTCCTCCACGGGCCGGATGAGGTGGTCGGCGTGGAGGGACACCAGGACGGCGTCCGGGTCCCGGCGCTCCAGCTCCCAGGCGGCCCAGGCCAGGACGGGGCAGGTGCCCCGGGCCATGGGCTCGACCAGGTAGGCGTCGTCGCCCAGCTCGGGGAGGACGCGGCGGAAGGGCCCCACCAGGTGCTCCCCGGCGAGGATGCGGACCCGAGGGGCCTCGGTCAGGACCCGCGCCCGGGCCACCGTGTCCCGGATGAGGGGCTCGTCGCTGGCCAGCGGAAGAAGCTGCTTGGGACGCTCCGGGGTGCTGACGGGCCAGAAGCGGGAGCCGATTCCGCCGGCCAGGATGGTGACCCAGAGGGAGGCGTCAGTGTCCAGCGAGGATCTCCTGGATGCGCCCCAGAAGCTTCTTGGGGCTGAACGGCTTGGTCAGGAAGTCGTCGGCGCCGGCGTCCAGGGCCTCGTCCCGATCCGTGTCCTGACCCTTGGCGGTGAGGATGATGACCGGGGTCTCGGAGCGGGTCCCGTCGGACCGGATGGCCCGGAGCACCTCGATCCCGCTGGCCCGGGGCATCATGAGGTCCAGGAGGATGAAGTCGTAGCGGGTGTCGGACTCGACCCGCTCGAGCGCCTCCCGGCCGTCCACCGCCTCGTCCACCTCGAAGCCGGCGTTGTGGAGGAGGGTGATCAGGATCCGACGGATGTGGGGCTCGTCGTCGGCGACCAGGATTCGGCCGGGCACGGAGTTGGAAAGCGCTTCGGGGACCATGGTGCCTCGTGGTGGTGGGCCGCGCCCGGAGATCGGCGCGGAACCTACCCCGCACCCGGGGTAAAGTCAAGGAACGACGGGGCTTTCCGGGGTTGACGCCCCCCCGGCTCTCCAGCACCTTCCTTTGCCCCGTACGGGCCACCCGCCGCACCCTCGGAGACCGTTCCATGACACGCTCGCAGCCCCGCTTCCCTCGTCGCGCCCGGCTGGCGGCCGCGCTGGCCGCGCTGACCGTCGGCGTGGTGGCCGGCGCCTGTGGGGACGACCCCTTCGCCATCCGCTGGGCGGAGCAGCCGGACACGGTGACCCTCTTCTCGCTGGCCCGACCGGAGCTGAACCTCCAGTCCGGGTTCGACTTCCGCAACCGCCAGCCGGTGGTGGTGGAGGCCCCGGGGAGCACCGGCAGCTGGGACGTGGCCGTGGACACCCGGGGCGGGCGGATCGTCCTCCTGCCCGCCGCCGTCCTCGGCGTCGATTCCCGGGCGGCGGTCGTGCCGATCCCGGACATGTCCTACGAGGAGCTGGTCGAGGCCCCCGCCGACACGACCCTCTACATCCAGGACAGCCCCGTTCCGGTGGACCTGGGCTCGGTGTACGTGATCCGGACCCGCCGCACGGTGGGCTCCTTCGGGTCGCGGTGCTTCTACTACGCCAAGATGCAGCCCCTGGAGACCGACGTGGAGGCCGGCACCTTCACCTTCTTCTACGACGCCGCCCGGGTCTGCAACGACCGTCGCCTCATCCCGCCGGACTGACGGCTCGGCCGGCCCCCCGGGCCGGCATCCCCCCTCTCCTCTCCGCCGACCACCCAGGCCATGCTCGACATCCGCCTCTTCCGCTACGAACCCGAGGACCTGAAGCGGGCGCTGGCCCGCCGCGGGGACGCCGAGCTCCCGACCCTGGTCGACCGGGTGGCGGAGCTGGACGAGGAGCGCCGCGAGGCCATCGGCGAGGCCAACGAGCTCAAGGCGGAGCGGAACGAGGCGTCGAAGCGGATCGGCGAGCTGAAGCGGGCCGGGGAGGACGCCGACGAGCTCATCGCCTCCATGCGCGCGGTGGGCGACCGCATCGGCGAGCTCGACGAGGTGGTGCGGGCACGCGAGGCCGCCATGGAGGAGATCCTCCTCCAGATCCCGAACACCCCCATGGACGAGGTGCCGGAGGGGGGCGAGGAGGACAACGAGGTCCTGGCCACCTGGGGCGAGCCCCGGGACCACGGCTTCACCCCGCGGCCCCACTGGGAGCTGGGGGAGGAGCTGGGGATCCTCGACCTCCCCGGCGGGGCCACCGTCACCGGCTCGGGCTTCCCGGTCCTCCGGGGCGCCGGGGCCCGCCTCCAGCGCGGCCTCATCGACTTCTTCCTGGACGTCCACACCCGGGAGCACGGCTACACCGAGGTGCGGGTGCCGTACCTGGTCAACCGGGACTCCCTCCGGGGCACCGGGCAACTGCCCAAGTTCGCCGAGGAGTCCTATCAGACGGAGCGGGACGACCTCTGGTTGATCCCCACCGCCGAGGTCCCGGTCACGAACCTCCTCCGCGGCGAGCTCCTGGAGGCCGACGCGCTCCCCATGGCGTTCACCGCCTATTCGCCGTGCTTCCGCCGGGAGGCCGGTGCCGCCGGGAAGGACACCCGGGGACTCCTGCGGGTGCACCAGTTCGACAAGGTGGAGCTCGTCCGGTTCGAGCGCCCGGAGCGCAGCGCGGAGGCGCTGGAGGAGCTGACGCGGCACGCCGAGACGCTCCTGGAGCGCCTGGGGCTCGCCTACCGCCGGGTCCTCCTGGCCACGGGCGATCTGGGCTTCAGCGGGGCCAAGACCTACGACCTGGAGGTCTGGGCTCCGGGGGTGGAGACCTGGCTCGAGGTGTCGAGCTGCACCACCTTCACCGACTACCAGGCCCGGCGAGCGGACATCCGCTACCGGCCGGCGCCCGGGGAGAAGCCCGAGTTCGTGCACACGCTGAACGGGTCGGGGCTGGCGCTCCCCCGGGTGATGGCCGCGCTCCTGGAGACGTACCAGGAGGAGGACGGAAGCGTGACCCTCCCCGGGGTCCTCGAGCCCTACGTCGGGCCGGACGGGCTGAGGCTGGTCCCGCCCGTCTGACCCACCCATCCCTCCAGGGGGCGACGACATGCTGCGGATCAAGTGGCCCATCGCCGTCGCGACGCTCTTCGTCCTCCTCCTGGGCTGGTACGTGGCGTACACCCAGCAGATCGTGGAGGCCCTCCAGGCCAACTCCACGACGCTCACCGAGATCTACTCCGAGGTCCAGGAGGGCCTGACCTCGCCCGACCCGGGCCGGGCCGACGACGCCCTCTTCCGTCTCCAGACCATCATCCGCGAGGCGGACGTGCCCCTGGTCTGGACGGGCCCCCGGGACACCGTGCTGGCGGTGACGAACCTCCCCTTCGAGGCGGACATCCGCACCGCCCAGGGTCAGGAACGGGTCCGGGAGTACATCCAGCGGCTGGACGCCAAACGGCCCCCCGTGGGCGATCCCACGACGGGCCACGTGCACTTCGGCGACAGCCCGGAGGTCCGCAACCTCCGGTGGATCCCGTGGCTCCAGGCCGGAGGACTGCTCCTGACGGTCTTCGTCGGCTTCACCATGGTCCGCTACCAGAAGCGGGTGGAGAGCGAGCGCGCCTGGACCTCCATGGCCCGGGAGCTGGCGCACCAGCTCGGCACGCCCCTCTCCTCGCTCCAGGGATGGCTGGAGGTGCTGCGCCTCCCACCCCTCCAGCGGCCGGGCTCGCTGGGCGAGACCGAGGTGGCCGACGCCATCGAGGAGGACCTGGACCGCCTCGAGCGCATCAGCCACCGCTTCGAGCTCATCGGCCGGGAGCCGGAGCTGGAGGAGCTCTCGGTCCGCCAGGTGGTGCACGACCTGGAGCGGTACCTGGCGGCGCGCCTGCCCCGTCTGGGACGGGGCGTCGAGCTGGTGGTGGACATCCCCGAGGGCCTCCCCCCGGTGCTGGGCAACCAGGTCCTCCTCATCTGGGCCCTGGAGAACGTGGTGAAGAACGCCCTCGACGCCCTGGCCGGTCGGGGCGGCAAGATCACCATCTACGCCCGGGAGGTGGGGGAGGGCCTGGTGAGCCTCCGCATCCGGGACACGGGGCCCGGGGTGGACCCGGAGGTCCGGGACAAGATCTTCGAGCCCGGCGTCACCACCAAGTCGGGGGGATGGGGGGTGGGCCTCGCGCTATCCCGGCGCATCGTGGAGGGCGTCCACGACGGCCGCATCGAGCTCCTGGGCGGGGCGGGGGGGACCACCTTCCAGATCCGTCTGCCGTCGGCGCGGGCGGAGTAGCGGGGGGCGAGCCGGCTCCGTCGGGGGCAGGGCGGCGGGCTTCCGGACCCCGGGTCCCGTCCGGCCATGGACCCGCCCCGGACGAAGGCGTCCGTTCCGGTTACCTTCCCCAACCCGTCCACGAATCCTCCCGCACGCCCCCGACGCCTCCGTGACCGACCTCCAGCACCTGGCCGGCCTGAACCCCGAGCAGCGCACCGCCACCGAGCACTTCGAAGGGCCCCTCCTCGTCCTGGCGGGCGCGGGCTCGGGGAAGACCCGGGTCCTCACCGCCCGGGTCTGCCACCTGATCCAGCACCACGGCGTCCCGCCGGAGCGGATCCTGGCGGTGACCTTCACGAACAAGGCGGCGGGGGAGATGCGGACCCGCATCGCCGGGCTGCTCGGCTCCGAGCCCGCCGGGATGTGGGTGGGGACGTTCCACGCCATCGGCGCGCGCATGCTGCGGCGCCACGCGCCCCAGCTCGGGTGGGACCGCACCTTCAGCATCTTCGACGCCGACCAGAGCCTGCGCCTGGTGAAGAGCGTCCAGGAGGAGGTGGGGCTCGACCCGAAGCGCTGGAGCCCCAAGGCGCTCCGCTCCGAGATGAGCAACGCCAAGAACCAGCTCCGCACCCCCGACGACGTGGCCATGGAGGCCGAGGGCTCCTTCGACCTCTTCCTGCGCAACGTGGCCAAGGTCTTCCCGGCCTACCAGAAGGCGCTCGAGGCCCAGAACGCCTTCGACTTCGACGACCTGCTCCAGAAGCCCGTGGAGCTGCTGGAGAGCACCCCGGCGCTCCTCGAGGAATACCGGAACCGCTTCTCCTTCGTCCTCGTGGACGAGTACCAGGACACGAACCGGGCCCAGTTCCGCCTCGTGGAGCTCCTGGCCGCGGACCACGGCAACCTCATGGTGGTGGGGGACGACGACCAGTCCATCTACGGCTGGCGGGGCGCGGACATCCGCAACATCCTCGACTTCGAGGAGTCCTTCGCCGGGGCGGAGGTGGTGCGCCTGGAGCAGAACTACCGCTCCACCAGCACGATCCTCGACACCGCCAACGCCGTCATCGCGGAGAACGTGAACCGGAAGGGGAAGACCCTCCGCACGGACCGCATGGGGGGCGAGCGCATCTCCCTGGTGGAGACCTTCGACGAGCGGGACGAGGCGCGCTGGATCGTCGACGACATCGAGCGGCGCTTCGCCGACGAGCCCACCCGGTCCTACGAGGACTTCGCGGTGCTCTACCGGACGAACGCCCAGTCCCGCGCCCTGGAGGACGCGTTCCGCCGGGCCGGCGTCCCCTACCAGATCGTGGGCGGCGTCCGCTTCTACGAGCGCCGGGAGATCCAGGACGTCCTCGCCTACCTCCGGCTGATCTCCAACCCCCTGGACGAGGTGGCCTTCGGGCGGGTCGTGAACTACCCGCGCCGCGGGGTCGGGGCCACGTCCCAGGAGCGCCTGGCGGTCTGGGCCCGCTCCGAGGGCATTCCGCTCCTCGAGGCCGCCGCCCGGGCCGAGGAGGCCGACGACATGCACAAGGGCGGCGCGCGGGGCTTGAAGAAGTTCGCCGCGCTCATCCAGCGCTTCAGCGCCCGGGCCACCCAGATCGGCGTGGGGGAGCTGCTGGAGGAGCTGGTGGAGGAGCTGGACCTGGTGGGCCACCTCCACGACGAGGGGCCGGACGGAGAGGACCGGGCCCGGAACGTGGCGGAGCTCATCGCCGGCGCGCTGGACTTCGACGCCGAGCTGGTGGAGAGCCTCGACACCGACGACATCGACACCTTCACCGAGCTGGACCTCTTCCTCCAGCAGGTGGCGCTGGTGGCCGACGTGGACCGCCTGGACCCCGACGCCGACACCGTCACCCTCATGACGCTCCACAACGCCAAGGGGCTCGAGTTCCCCGTGGTCTACATCGCGGGGATGGAGGACGGGCTCTTCCCCCTCTCCCACGCCTTCGACGACCCGGCCACGCTGGAGGAGGAGCGGCGCCTCTTCTACGTCGGGATCACCCGGGCCGAGGACAAGCTGAGCCTGCTGTGGGCGCGGCAGCGACGCAGGGCGGGGGACTTCACCTACGGGAGCCTGTCGTCGTTCGTGGAGGCGGTGCCCGAGGAGCACCTGGAGGAGCGGCGGAGCCGGCGGCTCCGCCAGGGCGAGTCCTCGACGCCCCACCGGCGTACGGGACGGCGCCGCCCCGCCGGCGTGCCGGACCGGCCCGAGCCGGAGGACGCCTCCCAGGAGCCGTCGGGGTTCGAGGCCGGCGACGCGCTCAACCAGGACCTCCCCTCGTTCTCCCCGGGGGAGCGGGTGGTGCACCAGACCTTCGGCTCCGGGTCGGTCGTGACCGTGAGCGGGTTCGGTCGGGACCTGAAGGTCGTCGTGAAGTTCGACGAGGTGGGGGAGAAGCGGCTGCTGGCGCGGTACGCGGGCCTCGAGAAGGACTGGCCCTAGAGGGTTGGAGCGGCGGGCCGGCGACGCCCCGCGAGCGCTGCGCCGTTGTGGGCGTGGGGGCACCATGCCGGAACGGCGGCTCCGCTCGGCTCGGGGCCGACCGGGTCCCCTCGCCGAGCCTCCCTGCGG
>CAZMTA010000009.1:29744-127437 GCA_964569085.1 uncultured Gemmatimonadaceae bacterium
GGCGGCTCCGCTCGGCTCGGGGCCGACCGGGTCCCCTCGCCGAGCCTCCCTGCGGAGCGTCGCCGGCCCGCCGCTCCCGACCGGGAGGGGCGCACCCGTCACGCCAGCCGCTCTCGCCCCCCTCCGGGGGGCCGTGATGGCGTGGGGGCACCATGCCGGAACGACGGCTCCGCTCGGCTCGGGGCCGACCGGGTCCCCTCGCCGAGCCTCCCTGCGGGGCGTCGCCGGCCCGCCGCTCCTACTCCAGCGCTCTCCGGCCCGCCCGGCGTGAGGTGATGCCGGCGGCGAAGTCGGCGTCCTCGATCTGGGGCCAGAAGCGGAGGGGGCCGTCGGGGAAGGGGAAGAAGTCGTCGGCCATCTCGGCCAGCACCTCGGGATGGTCCGCGGTGTGGTCGGCCAGGGCCCTGCGGCGGACCTTCTTGGCCAGCCGGAGGTTGAGCTCCCCCACCGGATCCAGCGTCGCCGCCGGAGAGCCGCCCCGCTCCCGCAGGTAGCCGACCAGGTAGTCGAAGGCCACCTCGAAGTAGGTGTCCACCAGCGGGTCCGGGAGGTCGAAGCGGGAGTGGGCCAGGACCTGCTCGAAGATGCGCTGCCAGCGGTCGTGGCCCTGCATGCGGATCATCCCCCGGAAGATCCGCCGGTTGGTCTGGAAGCTGAAGATGGTCCGGCTCAGGACCTCGTCGAAGAGGGAGTCCGCCTCCGAGTGGTCGTGGTCCACCACCAGGTGTCGCGCCTTGTTCAGGAACTCCTCACCCACGTGCATGTCCATGCGGTGCTCCCAGTAGGCGTGGCCGAGGCCCTGGGTGGTGCTGGTGAGGAGGAGCCGGCGCGGCACGTACACGTTGTGCGCGATGGTGTCGGCGGCCAGGTGCGCCAGGTAGCCGTACCCCACCGAGGCCAGCGCCTCGGAGTCGGCGGTGTCGAGGATCTCCTCGCCCACCGCCCAGTTGTGGCAGTGGCGTCCCTCGGGCACGTACTTCTTGGCGAACGAGATGTCCGCCGCGATGGAGCCGTAGAGGAAGTGGAGCGGGTGGCGCTCCAGCACGGCCTGGATGGCCGGGGGGAGGAGGTAGAGGGAGGCCAGCACGGCCTCGCCCAGCGCCACGTGGGTGGCGGGGCCCCACGCCAGCACCGGATCGGGGACCAGGACGAGCCAGCCCAGGGCGACCAGGAACGGGGGAAGGAGCCTCATTGGGACACCGGAACCGCGGACGGGCTCAGCGCTCGCGGGTGGCGGGCGGGGACGCCGGCCGCCCCGGATCGTCGGCGGGCGGGGGCGGCATGCCCACGTCGGGCGTGGCCTCGGGGTGGGCCTCCGTCCCGGGGTCCTCGACACGCTGGGCGGCCTCCGCCACCACCTCCCGGTCCACCTCGGTCTTGTCGTCGCCGGCCAGCGTCCGGGCGCCCTCCCGCACCCCACGCACCGTGGCGGCGGTGTCGAGGAAGATCCCCTCGGCCTCGCTCTGGACCAGCTCCATGAGCGCGTTGAACTCCTCGATGCGCTCCTCCATCCGGTCCGACGCCTGGTTCAGCCGGCCGCTCAACGCCTTGATGGAGGCGTTGAGCCGCTGCACGTCGGTGCGGAGCGCCGCGGTGATGAAGTCCACGTTGTCCGCGATGGAGCGGGCCCGGTCGGCGGCGGGACCGAGGTTGCCCTCGACGGTGCGCCGGATGCCGGCGACCTGGCGGTTCACCCGCCGGAGCACCCAGGCTCCCAGGAAGGCCAGTACCCCGACGCCCACGGCCATGACGAGGATCGCGACGTCCACGGCGACCCCCAGCGGATCGCGGGCGGCGACGGTGACGAGGGTGTCGGCGACGGCCTGGAGCGCGGGCTGGAAGACGATGGGAATCATGACCTAGAGTCTAATCGATCGACGGACCGGGCGCCTCAACCCTCGTCCTCGCTCACCCGGTCCGGTGCCTGGCTGTGGCGGAGGGCCTCCTGCTCGGCCCGACGCTGGTCCCCCCGGGCCAGGGCCTCCTCCACCCGCGGGGAGATCTCGCCGGCTCTGCGGAGGAGCTTCACCGTGAACCACGGGCCCGTGAGCTCGGAGATCGTCACCCCGATCACGACGACGGTGAAGAGGACCGATTCGGCGGCCACCCCGCGGATCTCCAGGTCCGAGTAGAGGAGGACGCCGGACACGGCCATGGCCACCGAGATCCCTCCCTGGGGAAGGAGCCCCAGGCCCAGACGGCGGGGCACCTCGAAGCGCATGGGGGTCACGGTCACGAGCGCGGCGGCGCCCACGGTCTTGGCCGTGGCGCGCAGCAGCACGTATCCCACCGCCATGGCCACGACCCAGAGGGTCGGCACCGTCAGCAGGGCGCCGGCCACCAGGAGGAAGGTCAGGTAGACGGGCTTCTCCCAGCGCTCGAGCACCGAGAAGATCCGCTGGCGGTCGGGAGCCATGTTGGCCACCACCGTCCCCATGACCACCGACACGAAGAGCGGGGAGAGCCCCCACTGGAGGGCGGCACCGGCGGCGAAGGCCGACGTCCCCAGGATGTAGAGGACGAGCTCCTCGGAGGTGGGGCGGCTCCGGGTGAGCCAGAGGAAGACGATGCCCAGGACGACGCCCAGCCCCAGCGCCATCCCCACCAGGGCGAAGCCGAAGGCCGAGAACTCGGCGGTCCCGGTCCCGGCCGTCTCGGGGCGGAAGAAGGCGTACGTGAGCTCCAGGGCGAGGATCCCGATGCCGGCGTCCAGGGAGCCGATGAAGAAGAGCAGGTCCCGCACGTTGCCCCGGACCAGGAAGTTGGACGACACCACGGCGATTCCCGCCGGGGTGGTGACCGCGGCGGTGGCCGCGGCGCCCATGGCCAGGAGGAGCGGGACCTCCCCCTGGAACGCGGCGGCACCCAGGACGAGCCACGCGCCGCCCAGGAACAGGCCGAAGGCCAGCACCGCCTGGCCCACGCCGATGACGTGGTAGGCCAGGGGGAACTGCTTCAGGCTCTCCCAGTCGAGCTGGAGCCCGAAGTGGAAGCCCACCCAGCCCAGCCCCAGGGCCAGCAGGGGGTAGAGCTGGGTGGTCGCCTCCTGCGTGAGGAGCCCCAGCCCCACGGGACCCAGGGCGAAGCCCAGGAGGAGGAAGTGGGTCCCGGTCCGGAACAGGAGCCGCGGCCCCGGAGTGACGCGCTCGGTGGAGAAGGAGAAGCGCGTGCCCAGGAGGGCCACGGAGATGAGGACCAGCGTGCCGACGAGGGGATCCATGAGCGGTCCGGCGGTCCCGGGGAGGTGCGCCCCGGGACCCGCCTAGATGGGGCGCCCCTCGCCGCCGAGCTCCGGGGCGAGGCCCACCACGGTCTCCACCGGAAGGGTGAAGACGATGCCGGTGGCGGGTGTGGAGAGATCTCCGAACACGTCCTGGAGGAGCTCGATGGCCGGGCCCACCCGGTCCTCGGGGACCACGCTGAAGATGGTCCGGTTCTGGGGACGGGAGCCGGAGATCAGCGTCTGGAGCCCGGCGAAGATCGGGATGTCGTGGGACAGCAGCCGCCCCATCCCCTCGCTGTTGATGATCGTGGCTCCGGTGATCCCGAGCTCCAGGAAGCCCGAGAGGATCTCGTCCACCTTCTCGGCGTCGTTGATGACCGCCACGAGAAGGCGCGCGCTTTCGGTCGGGCTCATACGTGCTGGTCGTCCACCGCCGTGACCACGGCCATGATCGCCGGACCGTCCTGGGCGCCGTCGAGCTGCTCGAGGAAGTCCTGATGGCGGGCCAGTCGGCAGATGCGGGCCAGGAGCTTCACGTGCTCGCGCTCGTGTCCGGGAGGGGAGAGGAGGATGAAGAACGCTCGGACCGGATCCATCTCCTCGCCGCCGAAGGCGACGGGCTCCGGAGCCAGGGCCACGCCGATGACCGGGGCGTCCAGACCGGGGACCGTGGCGTGGGGGATGGCGAGGCCCGCGCCCATGACCGTGGGGTGCAGCCGCTCGCGCTCGAGGAGCTTCTCCCGGACGACGTCCGCGGGAGCCACGTCGGCTTCCTCGGCCCGGCTCGCGACCTCCCCCACGATCCCCTCCACCTCGGTGGCGGTCAGGCGCTTCACCACGAACTCGGCATCGAGGTACTCGCGGAGTCTCATGGCGGGGCTCGGAGAAAGGGGCGGAAAGACGCGGCCTCCGGATGGTAGACGGGCCCGGGAAGAGGGTCAAGCGGGGGGGGCTGGCACATAACGTGCAACTCCACTCCGGACAGAACCGGGGAGGTCGATCCCGCGAATCCACATAGACTCGGCGAGGTGAACCGTGAGCGGCATGGTAACGGCAGCAGAGACGAAATATGTTCCAGCGCCCGGCACGGAGCCCGTCCGCCGGCGACCCCCCCTCACGCTCCACCACACTCCTCCAGCGTTCAAGGATTCCATGGGGACCTTCGTCGTCCAAGGTGGGGAGCCGCTCCACGGCCGGATCCGTCCGTCCGGGAACAAGAACGCGGCCCTCCCGTGTCTCGCCGCCACCGTGCTCGCCTCCGAGCCCGTGACCCTCCAGAACGTCCCGCGGATCCGGGACGTCCAGACGTTCACGGAGATCCTCGAGTCGCTGGGCGCCACGGTGGACTGGACCGGGGACCACGAGGTCCGCGTCGATCCGTCGGGCATCTCGGTGGGCGAGGTGGACCGGGACCAGGCCGAGCGCATCCGCGCGTCCCTGCTCCTGGCCGGCCCGCTCCTCGGGCGCTTCGGCCGGGTCACCCTGCCGCCTCCGGGAGGGGACGTCATCGGGCGTCGTCGCCTGGACACCCACTTCCTGGCCTTCGAGGCCCTGGGCTCCGAGGTGGAGCTCCCCGACGGCGGCTTCCGGCTCCGGGCGGACCGGCTCCGGGGCGCGGACTTCTTCCTCGACGAGCCTTCCGTGACCGGCACCGAGAACGCGGTCATGGCGGCCGTGTGCGCCGAGGGCACCACCCGCATCCGGAACGCGGCGTCCGAGCCCCACGTGCAGGACCTGTGCAACCTCCTCGTCGCCATGGGCGCCGACATCGAGGGCATCGGGACCCACATCCTCACCATCCACGGGACGGAGCGCCTCGGCGGGGCCACCTTCCGCATCGGGAGCGACCACATCGAGGCCGGCTCCTTCATCGGGCTGGCCGCCGTCACCGGAAGCGACATCGTCATCGAGGACGCGCCCGTCGAGCACATGGACTCGACGTTGGTGGGCTTCCGCCGCCTTGGGGTCCACTGCGAGATCCGGGGCGACGACATCCACGTGAAGGGGAGCGAGGAGCACCGGATCGTGCAGGACGCCTTCGGACACGTGCCGAAGATCGACGACGGCCCCTGGCCGGCGTTTCCGGCGGACCTGACCTCCATCGCCCTCGTGACGGCCACCCAGTGCCACGGGACGGTCCTGATCCACGAGAAGATGTTCGAGTCCCGCATGTTCTTCACGGACAAGCTGGTGGCCATGGACGCCTCGATCATCCTCTGCGACCCCCACCGCGCGGTGGTGGTGGGCCCCTCGCCCCTGTCCGGGAGCGAGGTGGAGAGCCCCGACATCCGCGCCGGCATGGCCCTCCTCATCGCGGCGCTGGGCGCCGAGGGAGAGAGCCGCATCCAGAACATCCGGCAGATCGAGCGCGGCTACGAGCGCATCGACGAGCGCCTCACCGCGCTGGGCGCGAAGATCGAGCGTCTGGACTGACCCCTCCAGCCGCCGCATCCTCCCCACGGACGACGGGGGCCGGGACGAACCTCCCGGCCCCCGTCTTCGTAGGGACAGGCGAGACCCATCCCGAACCGACCAGGAGCAGCCCACATGAGCGGCGAGAACCGTAGCGCCCGCGCGAGAATGTCCGAGGGGATCCGGCAGGGCCTGGGGGTCCTGTCCGCCTTCAAGGACGCCCTGGAGGAGACCATCGAGGAGGCGCGCGAGCGCGGGGACCTCTCCTCGGAGCGCGCCAAGGAGGTCATGAAGGAGGCCCTCGGGCGCGCCCAGGAGGCCGCCGGCGAGGCCCGGGAGCGCCTGGACTTCGTGAGCCAGAAGGAGTTCGACGCGCTGAGCGAGTCCGTGGACCGCCTCCGGGAGCGCCTCGACGGGCTCGAGGCCCGCTTCCGCGGGAACGACGCCACGGGCTGGACCGCGTCCTCCGACGAGCCCCGCCCCGCCTCCGGGGACGACGAGGATCTGGCCGACAACGCCGACCCCGGCCCTTCGGCCTGAGCCTCCGCCGCGCCCGGGCGTCTCCGAGCCCGGGCGCGGGACCCCCTCGGGACCGGCCTCCGCGCCGGGCCCGGACCTCGCCGGAGCGCCCTCCCCACCCCGGCCCTTCCCTTGAGGGATCCGGGGGCCCTTCCTATATTCCCTTTCCTGGAGAGCTGCCCTTACGAGGGGTGGTTTTTGTACGAAGTGGGGGAGCGGTTCGCCCCCGCTTTTTTATTCGGTGTGGACGCCAGAGCGGAGGCAACGACGGTGAAGCCCCTGCCCGGAATGGAACGCGAGCTCGAGGAGCGGGTCGAGGACCTGGGCTTCGAGCTCGTGGAGATCCAGTGGGCCGGAAGCCGGAACCGTCCGATCATCCGCGTCCGCATCGACAGGCCGGACGCGGTTCCGGGCGAGGGCGGCGTGGCCGTGGACGAGTGCGCCACGGTGAGCCGCGCCCTGGAGCCGTGGTTGGACGCGCACGAGGACGTGCCCGAGCGGTACGTCCTGGAGGTCTCGTCGCCTGGAGTGGATCGTCCGCTCCGGAAAGACCGGGACTTCCGCCGGTTCGCGGGAGAGAAGGTGGCCGTGAAGGGCCACGACATCCTCGCCGGGCGCGCACGGCGGCTCGAGGGAGAGCTGCTGGGCCTGGACGACGAGGACGGGGACGCGGCCGTGCGGCTGCGGTTGCCCGACGGTGACGAGGTGCGGATCCCGCGAAGCGAGATCGCGGGGGCCAACCTCGTTTTCACATGGGAGTGAGAGAGGAAACATGGCGAATGCCGGTCAGATCATCGCTGCTTTTCGGGACGTGGCTGCGACCAAGAGCCTTTCCGAGGAGGAGATGGCGGATCTCGTCAAAGACGGGATCCTAGCCGGTCTGGCCCGCATCCACGGGCCCAACGTGCAGGCCGAGATCGACATCAACGAGACCACGGGCGAGTTCGACATCGTCGTGCTGAAGCGCGTGGTCGAGGACGTGGAGGATCCGTCCTGCGAGATCTCGCTCGAGGACGCCCAGTGGGACGACCCGACCTTCGAGGTCGGGGACGTGATGGAGGTTCCGGTGGAGTTCACCGACTTCGGCCGCAACGCGGTCATGGCGGTGAAGCAGCGGATCGTCCAGCGGGTGCGGGAGAACGAGCGGGACCGGATCCGGGACGAGTTCGAGGATCGCGTGGGTGAGCTCCTCTCCGGCGAGGTCCAGCAGATCGAGCGCGGCAAGCTGGTCGTGATGATGAACCGCTCGCGCGACGCCGACGCCATCATCCCCTGGAAGGACCAGAACCCCCGGGAGCGCTTCCGGCAGGGGGACCCGATCCGGGCCGTCCTGAAGAAGGTCGAGGAGACCCCGCGGGGCCCGCGGCTGATCCTCTCCCGGGCCGACCCGCTCTTCGTGGCGGCGCTCTTCAAGCTCGAGGTCCCCGAGATCTACCAGGGCATCGTCGAGATCAAGGAGATCGCCCGGGAGGTCGGCGGCCGTACCAAGATCGCCGTCTCCAGCCGGGACGACTCCATCGATCCCGTGGGCGCGTGCGTGGGGCTCAAGGGCTCCCGCGTGCAGGCGGTGGTCTCGGAGCTCGGCGGGGAGCGGATCGACATCGTGCCGTGGCACCCGGACCCCGAGGTCTTCGCCCGCCGGGCTCTGGCGCCGGCCAAGGTGACCAAGGTCGTCACCGACCTGGAGCGCCAGGTCGTGACCGCCATCGTGGACGAGGACCAGCTCTCGCTGGCCATCGGCCGCAACGGGCAGAACGTCCGTCTGGCCTCGCAGCTCATCGGGTGGCAGATCGACCTCTACGGGTCTCGGGAGTGGATGGAGAAGGGGGCGGATCTCTCCCTCTTCACCGTGGGCTCCGACGACCAGTACGAGACCTCGGACTTCCCCCTGGACGAGCTGGATCTGCCCGAGGAGGCTCTGGCGGCCCTTTCCGCGGCCGGGTATGATACCTTTCTCCAGATCATCGACCTCGAGCACCCGGACTTCCTTGGGATCGACGGCATCGGCGAAGCCGAGGCCGACCGTCTCGTGGAGGTCATCGACGAGTTGACCGTGGTGGAGGAGCCCGAGGCTCCCGAGGACGAGGGCGAGGAGGAGGAGCCGGCCGCCGACGCCGAGGAGGCGTCCGCGGACGACGACGAGGCTCAGGAGGAGACGACCAGCTCCTCGGACGAGGAAGAGGACACGGCGGACGACGACGCCTCCGACGAGGAGGACGACGGTGAGGCCGCCGAGGAATCGGAAGATGAAGGAGAGCCGGAGAGCTGACGCTCTCCGACTTCTGGGCCTGGCTCAGCGGGCCGGAGCGGTGGTTGCGGGAGTCGATCTCGCGCGCCGTTCCATCCGCATGGGCGAGGCCCGACTGATTTTGAAGGCCACGGACGCCTCGAGCGTCCAACTATCGAAAATAGCACGAACGTTGGGAAACCAGCCGGTCCCTCAGGCATTCCTGGGGGATCGCGCCACGTTGGGAACCGCGGTGGGCCGATCGTCGGCCTCGGCGGTTGTCGTGACGGAGGCGTCGTTCGCGAACGAGCTGATACGTCGGCTCGAGGCGGCGGGTCTTCCGAACGGACTGGAGGAATAGCGACGAAATGCGGGTCATCGAGCTAGCTCAGGACCTCAAGGTGGACTCCAAGGTCCTCATCGCGCTGCTGCGATCCATGCGGATCGCGGTATCCGAGGAGGACGACACCATCACCGACGGCCAGGTGGCCAAGGTGCTGGCGCGGGTGGAGCGCGAGCGTCGGGGAGGCGACAAGGACGTCTCCGAGGCGATCGAGGCCGCCCTGGAGGAGGCCAAGTCCGGATCCCGTCGCCGTCGCCGCCGCCGCCGGGCGGACATGCCGGAGCCCGAGCCGGAGGAGGACGAGGCCGAGGAGGACGCCGACGAGGTGGAGTCCGCCGACGCCGAAGCCGAGGAGGACGCCGACGACGAGGCCGAGGCCGCGGAGGAGCCCGCCGAGGACGAGGCGGAGGAGCCCGTCGCCGAGGAGCCCGAGGTCGCCGAGGAGCCCGAGCCCGCCGAGGACGAGGCGGAGGAGCCCGTCGCCGAGGCCGAGGAGGAGCCCGAGGACGAGGCGGACGACGAGCCCGAGGCCGCCGAGGCCGAGGAAGAGGAGGACGACGTCGAGCCCGAGGCCGAGGCCGAGGACGACGACGTAGAGGACGAGGACGACGAGGACGAGGCCTCCGACGAGGACGACGACGAGGAGTCCGCGCCCAAGCCCAAGCCGGCCCGCGCCGACAAGTCCGGCCCCGTGCGCACCATCCGCCGCCCGACCCCGGCCGCCAGCGCCGGGCCCGGGGGCAAGGTCCGCATCCAGGCCGAGGGCTACACTTCCGACGGCCGTCGCCAGCGCCGCAAGAAGGGCGGCAAGAAGCGCCAGCGTCCGGACAAGGACGCCGTGCAGGAGAACATCCAGCGCGTCATGGCCGAGATCAAAGGCGGCGGTGGAGGCGGCAGCAGCAAGAAGCGCCGCCGGAAGAGCCAGCGGATGTCCGCCGAAGAGGAGGCCATCCAGGAGGAGATGCAGCGCGAGGAGGAGGAGCGCGAAGCCAAGACCATCAAGGTCAACGAGTTCCTCACCGTCTCCGAGCTCGCCGAGCTCATGGACGTCTCCGCCACCGAGATCATCGGGTCCGCGTTCAAGAACCTCGGGTTGATGGTCACCATCAACCAGCGCCTGGACTTCGACCAGATCGAGCTGCTCCTCGACGAGTTCGGCTTCACCGCCGAGAAGGAGGAGGAGTACACGGCCGAGATGGACGAGGAGGAAGAGGAGGAGGATCCCGAGAGCCTCAAGCCCCGCGGGCCGGTGGTCACGGTCATGGGCCACGTGGACCACGGGAAGACCCTCCTCCTGGACCGCATCCGCGCGACCAACGTGGTGGCCGGCGAGGCCGGCGGCATCACGCAGCACATCGGTGCCTACCACGTGGAGCTCGACGACGGGCGGCCCATCACCTTCCTGGACACGCCGGGCCACGCCGCCTTCACCGCCATGCGGGCCCGCGGCGCCGAGGTGACCGACGTGGTCATCCTCATCGTGGCCGCCGACGACTCGGTCATGCCCCAGACCATCGAGGCCATCAGCCACGCCAAGAACGCCGGCGTGCCGCTCATCGTGGCCATCAACAAGTGTGACCTCCCCGCGGCCGACCCCATGCGGGTGAAGCAGGAGCTCCTCCAGCACGAGGTGAACGTCGAGGACTTCGGCGGCACCACGCTCGTGTCGGAGATCTCCGCCAAGACGGGGCAGGGCATCGACGACCTCCTCGAGAAGGTCCTCCTCCAGGCCGAGCTCCTGGAGCTCAAGGCCAACCCCGACCGCGACGCGGTGGGAACGGTGGTGGAGGCCCAGCTCGACGTCGGGAAGGGCCCCGTGGTGACCGTCCTGGTCCAGAAGGGGACCCTGCGCGTCGGAGAGGACTTCCTCTGCGGCATGCACGACGGCCGCGTCCGGGCCATGCTCGACGAGCGGGGCCAGCAGGTGAACGAGGCCGGACCGGGGATCCCGGTCCAGGTCCTGGGCGCCGGAGGCGTGCCCCAGGCAGGGGACGTCTTCCAGGTCATGGACGCCGACCGGGCGGCCGAGATCGCCGGAACGCGCCAGCGCCTGGAGCGCGAGAAGCAGCTCCGGGTCAAGGAGCGCGGGCTCAAGCTGGGCGACTTCTCCCAGCTGGTGGCCGCCGGCGAGACCGCCACGCTTCCCCTGGTCATCAAGGGCGACGTGGACGGCTCCGTCCAGGCGCTGTCCGACGCGCTGGAGCAGATCGGCACCGACGAGGTGCAGGTGGAGATCATCCACCGCGCCGTGGGCGCCGTGAACGAGTCCGACGTCCTCCTGGCCGAGACCGCCGGAGCCGTCATCATCGGCTTCCGGGTCCGGCCCCAGACCGCCGCCCGCCAGGAAGCGGAGCGCGCGGACGTGGAGATCCAGACCTACGACGTCATCTACAACGCGGTGGACGACATCACCGCGGCGCTGGAGGGCATGCTCTCTCCGGAAGAGAAGGAGACCATCCAGGGATCCGCGGAGGTCCGCGAGACCTTCCGCGTCTCCAAGGTCGGCACCATCGCCGGGTGCTACGTCCAGGAGGGCCGCATCGACCGCAAGGGCCAGGCGCGGGTCGTCCGGGACGGCATCGTGGTCTACGACGGCAGCATCGGCTCGCTGAAGCGCTTCAAGGACGACGTGAAGGAGGTCCGCGAAGGCTTCGAGTGCGGCATCGGCATCGAGAACTTCAACGACGTCAAGGTCGGCGACGTCATCGAGTGCTACACGGTGGAAGAGGTGGCCCGGACGCTGGCCGAGGCCGGCTGACGCCCATCCGGATCCGGGCCCTCCCTCCGGGGCGGGCCCGGACCGCCGCCGTCCCTCACCTCCGGGGCCCCGTCCCGTGATCATCGCGTCGCAGAGCTGGGAGCTGGCCATCCCGGGGTGCGCGTCCCTGAAGGAGAAGCGCTCCGTGGTCCGGTCCGTGAAGGACCGCCTCCGGAGCCGCTTCAACCTCTCCGTGGCGGAGACCGACTTCCACGACGTCCACGCCCGGGCCGAGATCACCGCGGTGCTGGTCACGACCGACCGCCGCCACGCGGACGAGGTGCTGGACAAGGCCGACACGCTGGTGGAGGAGAACGGGCGCGCCCTCATCACCCGCACCCAACGCGATTTCTTCTAGCCCCCTCCCCCAGAAGCCTCCCATGTCCAAGCGTCTGGCACGCATCAACGAGCAGCTCAAGCGGGAGATCTCCCGCATCCTCCGCCGTGAGGTCCGCGACCCCCGGGTGGGCACCGTGACCGTCTCCGCGGTGGACGTGGTGGCCGACCTGGCCGTGGCCGACGTCTACATCCGCATGCTCGGCGACGACGCCGAGAAGGCGGAGACCATGGAGGGCCTCGAGGCCGCGGCCCCCTACGTCCGCCGGGCGCTCGCCCAGGCCCTGACCCTCCGGCACGTGCCCGAGATCCGGTTCCGCGTGGACCGCTCCCTGGAGCACGCCCAGCGCATCGAGACGCTCCTGGCCGAGGTCCTTCCCGACGACGAGGGCGACGATACGGACGACGAGGCCGAGGCCCCGTCCGGCGCTCCGGCCGAGGACGGCACGGAGGACGGGGAGGGGCGCGGGTGAGGGGAGGCCAGGGCGGCGTCCTCGCCGTCGACAAGCCCGCGGGCCCGACCTCCCACGACGTCGTGGCCCGGGCGCGGAAGGCGCTGGGCGAGCGGCGCGTCGGACACACCGGGACGCTGGACCCCTTCGCCACCGGGCTCCTGATGCTGTGCGTGGGGAAGGCCACCCGGCTGGCGGAGTACCTGACGGGGCTGGACAAGACCTACGAGGCCGTGGCCCGTCTCGGGGCGGCCACGGACACCCTCGACCCCGAGGGCGAGGTGGTGGCCGAGTCCGACGGGTGGAAGGACCTGACCCCCGCCTCCGTCGAGGCGGCGCTGGGAGCGCTCCGGGGCGACCTGGACCAGATCCCGCCGGCCTACTCCGCCAAGAAGATCGCGGGCGAGGCGGCCCACCGTCGGGTGCGCCGCGGCGAGGAGGTGGCGCTGGAGCCCCGCCGGGTGACGGTCCACGAGCTCGAGCTCACCCGTCTCGAGCTCCCCGAGGTGGCGTTCCGGGTCCGCTGCTCCAGCGGCACCTACGTGCGGGCCCTGGCCCGGGATCTCGGCGAGGCGCTGGGCGTGGGCGCGCACCTGACGGCGCTGCGCCGCACCGCCGTCGGCCCCTTCGGCGTGGGGGGCGCCGTGTCCCTGGAGGATCTGGAAGCCGGCCGCGTGCCCGAGCGCGCCTGGCGCACCCCGCTGGAGGCGCTGGCCCGCTTCCCGCGGCGGGAGGTGGACGCCGACGTGGCCACCCGCCTGGCCCACGGCATGGTCCTCCCGGCGCCGGACGAGGACGACTCCGGGCTCCTGGCCGTGGCCCACGGGGACCTGCTGGTGGCCGTGGCCGAGGTGGTGGAGGGGCGGTTCCGGCCCCGGAAGGTCCTGGCGAGCCCCGAGGACGTGGCGTCCGCCGCAGCCGGTGAGGGGGCCTCGTGACGCCGTCGGTCCAGTGGGCGTATCCGCCCGGCATCCCCGGGGGGAAGGAGACCGTGGTTACGGTGGGGACCTTCGACGGGGTGCACCGGGGGCACTGGACGGTCCTCCAGGAGATCCGGCGGCGGGCCGCCGAGACCGGGAGGCGGAGCGTGCTCGTGACCTTCGACCCCCACCCGCTGCGCATCGTGCGCCCGGAGCACGCCCCGGCCCTCCTCACCACGCCGGTGGAGAAGAAGGAGATCCTGGCGGAGAGCGGCCTGGACTACGCCGTCTTCATCTCCTTCACCGAGGCGCTCTCCCGCTACGAGCCCCGGCGCTTCGTGGAGGAGATCCTCGTGGGCCGCCTGGCGGTGAAGGAGCTGGTGATCGGCTACGACCACGGCTTCGGGAAGGACCGGTCCGGGGACGCGGGCACCCTCCGGGAGATCGGGGCCGAGCTGGGCTTCGACGTGGACGTGGTCCCCCCGGTGGAGACCACCGGGGACGCCGTGTCCAGCACCCGCATCCGCAAGGCCGTGGAGGCGGGGCGCCTGGACGAGGCCACCGCCTGCCTGGGACGGCCCTACTCCCTCCGGGGGATCGTGGTGAAGGGGGACGGCCGGGGGCGACACCTGGGCTTCCCCACCGCGAACCTGGCCGTGGGCGATTCCGACAAGCTCATCCCGCCCCCGGGGATCTACGCCGTGCGCGCCGCGCTCCGCTCCGGCACCCACATGGGCGCGCTCCACCTGGGGCCGCGCCCGACCTTCCGGGGCTCGCCCCCCACGATCGAGCTCCACGTGCTGGACTTCGAGGGCGACCTCTACGGGGAGGAGGTCCGGGTCGATTTCGTCCAGCGGCTGAGGGGCGTGCTGCCCTTCGACAGCGTGGCGGCGCTGGTCGACCAGATGCGCCACGACGTGGACGAGGCGCGGGCGATCCTGGAGCGGGACGAGCCGGGGGAGCGCTAGCCCACGCGCCCCGCCCGCACCGACAGGGGCCAGCGGATGGTCCGGGCGTCGGCCCCGTCGGGCCAGGCCTCGCGCACCGCGGCCACGAACGCCTGGAACGCCCCGGGGCCCTCGGCCTCCTCCAGGGCCCGCACCGCCGACCAGGTCCCCACGTACCCCAGGACCCGCGAGCGCGGCCAGACCTCCTCCATGCGGAGCTCGGGCGTCTCCAGGGTGGGAAAGGGGAAGGGGAGGGCGTGGTACCCCTCCTCCACGTGGCGCCGCTCCTCCGGCCACCACGGTCCCAGGACCTCCTCGTAGAAGCGTCGGAGCAGCGTGCCGACCGCGCCCTCCATCGAGGGCGTGCCGTAGCTCACCAGCGCCACCGCCCCCCCGGGGCGCGCCACCCGGCGGACCTCCCGGTAGTAGGCGTCCAGGTCGAACCAGTGCGCCGCCTGGGCCGCCACGGCCAGGTCGGCGGAGCCCGGGGGCAGGCCGCTGGCGTGGGCGGGGGCGCACCGGTACTCCACCCGGGGGTGCGGGCGCCCCTGGGCCACCTGTCCGGCGCTGGCGTCGGTGGCCAGGACCCGCTCGAACCGACGGGCCAGGGGCACCGAGAGCTGGCCGGAGCCGCATCCGGCCTCCCAGGCGGTGCCCGCCTTCTCCGGAAGCTCGGCGAGGACGTCCACCAGCGACCCGGGGTAGCCGGGGCGGTGGGCCGCGTAGGCCTCGGCCTGGTCCGAGTAGTGGTCCGGAAAGGACCGGTGGGGTTCGGAGGGCTGCATGGACCTTCGGGCCGGGGGACGACGGGGCGGGACGCGTCCAAGATGGAGAAAGCCCGGCGCGCCCGCACGACGCGCCCGCCCGGACGGCCGCGATGTCTGGACGTTCTGGAGGGCTTGCGTTATCCTAAACGGCTGGAAAAGCCCAGAGATACTGGCTTCCCTTGCAGCGCATGACTCCTGAGGAGGCACGATCGTGACGATCGCGAAGGACCAGAAGAAGAGCATCATCGAGAAGTACCGGCTCCACGAGAACGACCGGGGCAGCGCCCCCGTGCAGATCGCGCTCCTCACCGAGCGGATCAACGACCTGCGAGCCCACTTCGACGCCCACAAGCAGGACCACCACAGTCGCCGCGGCCTCCTGAAGATGGTCGGGCGCCGGCGTCGGCTGCTGGACTACCTCCGGCGCAAGGACGTCGAGCAGTACCGCGAGCTCATCGCGGATCTCGGCCTGCGCCACTAGAAGCACCCCGAGCGGCGGCCTCACCCACGGGTGGGTCGCCGTTCGTTCGTTCCCGTCCGAGGGACCGTACGCTCGGTTGGGAGACGGCCATCGACCTACGATTCGAGCTGCATCGGGCCGCGCTAAGGCGCGCACCCAGCGGCGGTCGCTCTCTCTCTCGACGCACCACGGCTCCCCGGCGGGGCCAACCGAAGCCTTGGTCGCCACCAACGGCGGCCAGCAATCCGAAAGAGACGAGACCAGATGATCCAGAGAGTTGAGCGCCAGTTCGCAGGGCGGACCATGTCGCTCGAAGTCGGCCGCATGGCCAAGCTCGCCGCGGGCTCCTGCCTGGTGCAGTACGGCGAGACCGTCGTGCTCTGCGCCGCCACCGTGCAGGACCGGCCCACCCACCTCCCGTTCTTCCCCCTCACGGTGGAGTACCGGGAGCAGAGCTACGCCGCGGGGAAGATCCCCGGCGGCTTCTTCAAGCGTGAGGGGCGCCCCGGCGAGAAGGAGGTCCTCTCGGCCCGGATGATCGACCGGCCCATCCGTCCCATGTTCCCCGACGGGTTCATGAACGAGACGCAGGTGGCCTGCTTCATCCTCTCCGCCGACCAGGAGAACGACGCCGACGTCATCGCCATGATGGGCGCGTCCATCTCCCTGTGCATGTCGAAGATCCCGTTCAACACCCCCGTGGCCTCGGTGCGCATCGGGCGCATCCAGGGCAACTGGGTGCTGAACCCGACCTTCGAGCAGCTCGAGTACTCCGACCTCGACATCGTCGTGGCCGGGACCGAGGACGCCATCACGATGGTCGAGGGTGGCGCCATCGAGGTGAACGAGGCGGACATCCTCGACGGACTCCAGGTGGCCCACGAGGGCATCAAGGAGCTCATCGAGATGCAGAAGGAGATCCTCCGCGACCACAACGTGCCCGACATGGAGTGGCAGGCGCAGGATCCCGACGAGGCGCTCCGGAAGAAGGTCGAGAGCATCGCGTCCGCCAAGGTCGCCGAGGCCATGGCGCTGGGCGACAAGCAGGAGCGGAGCCAGGCGCTGGCGGCCGTGAAGGAGGACGTCATCGACACCCTCCGCAACGAGGACGAGGACTGGAGCGACCACGAGTCCGACGTGGGCGACGTGCTCAAGGGCATCGAGAAGGAGAGCATGCGCCGCATGATCCTCGAGAAGGGCGAGCGCGCCGACGGCCGCGGCCTGGACGACGTGCGTGCGATCTCCTCCGAGGTCGGGGTGCTTCCCCGGACCCACGGCTCGGCCCTCTTCACCCGGGGGCAGACCCAGTCCCTCGGCGTGGTGACGCTCGGGACGTCCAAGGACGAGCAGCGGATCGACTCCATCGACTCCCGCGAGGAGATCAGCAAGTCGTTCATGCTGCACTACAACTTCCCGCCCTATTCCGTGGGTGAGGCCAAGCCGTACCGCGGCACCTCCCGGCGCGAGCAGGGCCACGGGAACCTGGCGGAGCGGGCCATCCAGCCCCTCCTCCCGGCCTACGACGACTTCCCGTACACGATCCGCGTGGTCTCGGACATCCTGGAGTCCAACGGCTCCTCGTCCATGGCCACCGTGTGCTCCGCGTCGCTGTCGCTCATGGACGCCGGCGTGCCCATCAAGAAGGCGTGCGCGGGCGTGGCCATGGGGCTCATCAAGGAAGGCGACGACGTCGCGGTCCTGACGGACATCCTGGGCCTCGAGGACTTCCTCGGCGACATGGACTTCAAGGTCGCCGGGACCCGGGACGGCGTGACGTCCATCCAGATGGACATCAAGATCCAGGGCCTGACCTTCGACATCATGAAGGAGGCGCTGGAGCGGGCCCACAAGGCGCGCATGCACATCCTGGACATCATGGACCAGGCGCTGGCCAGCCCCCGCGAGGACCTCTCCGAGTGGGCCCCGCGCATCGTGTCCATGCAGGTGAACCCCGAGAAGATCGGGATGATCATCGGCCCCAAGGGGAAGACGATCCGCGCCATCCAGGAGGAGTCGGGTGCGCAGATCGACATCGACGACTCGGGGATCGTGAAGATCGCCGCCGTCTCCGGCGAGGCCGGGGCCCGGGCCCGCGAGATGGTCGAGGCCATCGTCGCCGAGCCCGAGGTGGGGCGCATCTACGAGGGTCCGGTGAAGAACACCACCTCCTTCGGCGCCTTCATCGAGATCATGCCCGGGACCGAGGGCCTCTGCCACATCTCCGAGCTGCAGGACGACCGCACGGAGAAGACGGAGGACGTCCTGAAGAAGGGCGACATCACCCGCGTGAAGCTCCTCTCCATCGACGAGAAGGGTCGCCTGCGCCTGTCCCGGCGCGCGGCCATCGAGGAGGAGGGTCGCGAGACCGTCGTGGCGGTGGAGAACGCCGACTGACGGCCACCGGCCGGACGCAGGACGGGAAGGGGGCACGGGCTCGGCCTGTGCCCTCTTTCTCGTTTCCCCCATTCCGCTGACCCACCCCGGAGGACCACCGGTGCCCGACGAGCACTTCCACGAGACCACCCTGGAGAACGGCGTCCGGGTGCTGAGCGAGGCCGTCCCCGGCGTCCGCTCGGTGGCCGCGGGCGTCTGGGTGCGCCGGGGCTCGGCCCACGAGCGCGCCGAGCACCTGGGCATCAGCCACCTCCTGGAGCACATGGTCTTCAAGGGGACGGAGCGGCGCTCGCCCCGGGAGCTGGCGCTGGCGCTGGAGAGCCTGGGCGGCTCCCTGGACGCCTACACCACCCGGGAGCACACCGCCTACCAGGCGCGGGTGCTGGACGCCCACCTGCCCGAGGCGCTCGACGTCCTCTCGGACCTGGTGCTGGAGCCCGTCCTCCGCGACGTGGATCTGGCCCTGGAGCGGGAGGTCGTCCTCGAGGAGATCGCCCAGGTGGAGGACGCGCCCGACGACCTGGTCTTCGAGCTCCACGGGGACCGCCTCTGGGCGGACCATCCGTACGGCCGACCGATCCTGGGGACCCCCGAGTCGGTGGCCGAGATGCCCGGCGACGCGCTCCGCGGGCTCCACCGCGACGGCTACCGGGGCCGCTCGCTGGTGGTGGCGGCGGCGGGACGCGTCGATCACGACGACCTGGTGGCGCGGGCCCGGACGCTCTTCGGGGGCGTGGAGCCCGGCGACGACCCGCCGGAGACGCCGGAGGCGCCGGCCGAGCCGGCCCGGGGCGACGTCCGGGTGGAGCGGGACACCAGCCAGAGCCACCTGGTGTTCGGCGCCATGGGGCCGGCCCATCCGGACCCGGACCGGTACGCCGTGGTGCTCCTGGCGTCGGCCATGGGCGGCGGGATGAGCTCCCGCCTCTTCCAGCGGGTGCGGGAGGAGCTGGGGCTGTGCTACACCGTCTTCACCTGGCACTCCTTCTGGGGGCGCGCCGGGGTCGTGGGCACGTACCTGTCCACCCGGCCCGCCACCGAGGAGGCGGCGGTCACCGCGGTGCGGGAGGAGCTGGAGCGGGTCGCCGGGGAGGGGCTGCCCGCCGAGGAGGTCGAGCAGACCAAGCGCCAGCTCAAGGGCCAGGTCATGCTCTCCCTGGAGTCCACCGGCGCGCGGCTCCACCGCCTGGCCGGGACGGCCCTCCACGACGAGCCGTTCCGGGGGCTCGACGAGATCCTGGCCCGGATCGAAGCCGTCTCCGTGGACGACGTGGCCCGGGTGGCCCAGGACTGCTTCGCCCCCGGGCGTCAGCTCCTCCTGCGCCTGGGCCCGGCCTGAGCCCCGCCCGGGCCACCGGACTCGCCGTCGCGGGGTCGCCCGCTCCGGTGCGTTCTTGCTAGCTTAAGCCGGCTGCGAAGCCGCCATCGATCACCCCGTCACGAATCGACATACAAAGCGAGGCAGCACGATGCTCATCGGCGTTCCCAAGGAGATCAAGCCGGACGAATACCGGGTGGCCCTGACCCCCGCCGGCGCGGAGATGCTCACCCAGGCCGGACACGACCTCGTGGTCGAGACCAATGCGGGTGTGGGCAGCGGCTTCACCGACGACTTCTACGAGGCCGCCGGCGCCGAGATCGTCGACACCGCCGAGGAGGTCTGGGCGCGGGCCGAGATGATCATGAAGGTGAAGGAGCCCATCGAGCCCGAGTGGCCGCGCATGCGGGAGGGCCAGGTCCTCTTCACCTACTTCCACTTCGCCGCCGACGAGGCGCTCACCCGCGCCTTCCTGGACTCAGGCGCCATCGCCGTGGCGTACGAGACCGTGGAGCTCCCCTCCGGCGAGCTGCCCCTGCTCACCCCCATGTCCGAGGTGGCCGGCCGCATGGCCGTGCAGGAGGGCGCCAAGTACCTGGAGAAGCCCCAGGGCGGGCTGGGCGTGCTCCTGGGCGGCGTGCCCGGCGTCCTCCCGGGCAAGGTGCTCATCCTCGGCGGCGGCGTCGTCGGGACCAACGCCGCCAAGATGGCGGCGGGCCTGGGCGCCACCGTCCACATCATGGACATCAACCTGGACCGGCTCCGCTACCTGGACGACGTCATGCCGGCCAACGTCAACCTCCTCTTCAGCACGCGGTACGCCATCCGCAAGCAGATCGAGGACTCGGACCTGGTCATCGGCGCGGTGCTCATCCCCGGGGCCAAGGCGCCCAACCTGGTGACCCGCGAGGACCTCAAGCTCATGCGCCCCGGCACCGTCATCGTCGACGTGGCCGTGGACCAGGGCGGGTGCGTGGAGACCATCAAGCCCACCACCCACCACGACCCGGTGTACGTCGTGGACGACGTCATCCACTACGGCGTGGCCAACATGCCCGGCGGCGTCCCCCGCTCGAGCACCCTGGCGCTCACCAACGCCACCCTCCCCTACGCCCTGGCCCTGGCCGGGAAGGGGTGGAAGCGGGCGTGCATCGAGGACCGGGCCCTGAAGCTCGGCGTGAACGCCGCCGACGGGAAGGTGACCTACCGCGGCGTGGCGGAGGCCTTCGGCCTCGAGCTCACCGACGTGGACGAGGTCCTGAAGCCGACCGCCCAGGTGTGACCGGGGCCGACCGCGAAGGACCGCGCGGGGGAGGGACGGCCGAGCCGTCCCTCCCCCAGGTCCGCTTCAAGCGCCTCGAGACCAACCCGGACCTCCCACTCCCCCACCGGGCCACCCCCCAGGCCGCGGGGTACGACGTGCGCACCTGCGAGGACGAGGTGGTCCTCGCGCCCGGGGAGATCCGGCTCGTGGCCACGGGGCTCGTGATGGAACTTCCGCCGGGCGTGGAGTGTCAGGTACGACCCCGTTCGGGGCTCGCGCTCCGACACGGCATCACCCTCCCCAACAGCCCCGGCACCATCGATCCCGACTACCGGGGCGAGCTCCGGGTCATCCTCCAGAACACCGGCCCCGAGCCGGTCACCCTGGAGCGGGGCGAGCGCATCGCCCAGCTGGTCTTCGCGCGCTTCGAGACGCCGGAGGTGGTGGAGGCCGACGAGCTGGGCGAGACCCGGCGGGGGGACGGCGGCTTCGGGAGCACGGGCACGGGCTGAATGCGCGCCCCTCCGTCGGGCCCCGTTCTTGCAGCGCGGGGTGGCTTTTCGTCCCGCAGAAACGTATGTTCTCGGGCCCTCTCCGGGGCCTGTCCATTAGCCTCAGCTCCGTGACCATTGTCGCCCATCAGTAGCTGGTTCAATTCGGGCCGCCTCGTGCCGGTCAACGACATCGCCGTGGATCTGGGTACGGCCAACACCCTCGTCTACGTGAAGGGTGAGGGCATCGTCCTCAACGAGCCCTCCGTGGTGGCCGTGGAGAAGGGCGGATCCAAGCGCATCATGGGCATCGGGCTGGAGGCCAAGCGCATGCTCGGCCGGACGCCGGAGGGCATCGAGGCCATCCGCCCCCTGAAGGACGGCGTCATCGCGGACGTGGACGTGACGGAGATGATGCTCCGCCACTTCCTCAAGCAGGTGACGGCCAAGCGCATCTTCCGCATCAAGCCCCGCGTGGTGGTCGGGGTCCCGTCCGGGATCACCGAGCTCGAGCGGCGCGCCGTCCGCTCCTCCGCCATGGCCGCCGGGGCCAAGGCGGTCTACATGTCCGACGAGCCCATGGCGGCCGCCATCGGCGTCGGGCTCCCGGTGGAGACGCCCACGGGGAACATGGTCATCGACATCGGGGGCGGGACCACGGAGATCGCGGTCATCGCCCTCTCGGGCATCGTCTCCAACACCTCGATCCGGGTGGGCGGGGACGAGCTCGACTCGGCCATCGTCACCTTCCTCCGCAAGAACTACAACCTCCTCATCGGAGAGCCGACGGCGGAGGCGATCAAGATCCAGATCGGCTCCGCGTTCGACTTCGGCGAGGAGCGGGAGATGGAGGTGAAGGGCCGGGACCTGGTGAGCGGGATCCCCAAGACCGTCACCGTGCACTCCCAGGAGATCCGGGAGTGCATCCAGGAGCCCATCCAGGCCATCGTCGAGGCGGTGCGGCGGGCGCTGGAGATCACCCCCCCCGAGCTGTCCTCCGACATCGTGGATCGCGGCATCGTGATGACCGGCGGTGGAGCCCTCATCCGGGGTCTGGACCGACTCTTGCAGCACGAGACGAACCTGCCCATCCACGTCGACGAAGAGCCCCTGACGTGCGTGGTCCGAGGTGCGGGCCGCATCCTCGACGACCTGCACAAATATCGCTCGGTTCTGGTGACCTGAGCGTCCGGGCTGGAAGGAGGTAACCATCAGTCTCCCCTACGGCCCGGAAGACGACTCCGCCGCGAACCGCCGACAGGCGGCCGTGGCGCTGGTGTTCGTCCTGATCGCCCTGGCCACAACCTACGTACCGGAGGCCGCGCAGCAGCGCGTGGCGTCCGGTCTCCGCGCCAGCCTCCTCCGACCCTTCGTCGCCACCCAGCAGGTGCTGATGGACACCCGGCGGCGCGCCACCGACGCCGAGACGCTCCAGGCCCGCCTGGACTCGGCCTCGGTCATCCTCTCCACCCAGAGCGCGCTCGTCGACGAGAACCGCGCCCTCCGGGACCTCCTCTCCATCTCCGAGCGTCTGGGACCCCGGTACGAGCCGGTGGCCCTGATCCGGTCGGGGACCATCGGGTCCGAGAGCATGTTCATCGTGGGGCTGGGCACCGAGGACGGCGTGCGGGTGGGCGCCCCGGTGGTGGACCGCCACGGCCTGGTGGGCGTCATCCGTCAGGTGCGCCCCGACGCCGCCGTCGGGATCGACTGGACCCATCCCGACTTCCGCGCCAGCGCCATGCTCCTGGACGGGACCTCCTACGGGATCGTGGAGAACCGCCGCGGCGAGTTCCGGGAGGAGGATCGCCTGATCCTCACAGGAGGGGCGTACCACGAGCGGGTGCCCGACGGCACGCCGGTCCTCACCTCGGGGCTCGGCGGGGTCTATCCCCGTGGGATCCCCCTCGGGGTCATCGACGGCGTGGCCGAGGTCGAGGCCCAGTGGCGGAAGAGCTACTGGCTTCGACCCATGGCGAAGCCCGCGGGCGTCACCCACGCGCTGGTCCAGGTCGGGGACGACCCGTGGCGGGACCTGGCGGGCGTCTTCTCCGACACCCTCTCGGCGCCTCCGCCGTTCCCCAGCGACTCGGCGGGTCCGCGGCCGGTCACGGACAGCACCGCCCGCCCCACCCCGCTGGAGCGTCTGCGGATCCTGGCCGACAGCGTGAGCATGCTGCGCTCGGAGCTGGCGCGGGTCCGCGCGTCCTCCGGGGGGACCTCGTGAGGAGCAGCCCCATGGCCTGGGTGGTGGTGGCGGGGCTCGTGATCCTCCACTTCCTCCTCCACGTGGGCTTCGGCCTCGACCGGACGGCGCCGGATCTCCTCACCGTGGCGCTCCTCCTCTCGGCCCGGGAGGTCGGGATGGGGCCGGCGGCGGGGATCGGGCTCTTCTTCGGGCTCCTGGAGGACGCGCTCAGCGTCCTGTCCTTCGGGGCGAACGCCGTCGCCATGACCGTGCTCGGCGCCCTCGGCGCGCTCACCCGGGATCTCTTCGTCGGCGACTCGTTCTTCTTCCTGTTCTTCTACTTCCTCCTCGGGAAGTGGGCACGGGATTTGATGCACTGGCTCATGGTGGGCCCGGCGCTCCGCCCGCCGTTCGTCGAGACCTTCCTCCTCGACAGCCTTCTGGCGGGTCTCTACGCGGCGGCGGTGGGCACGCTCATCATGGCGTTCACCGGTTACTGGCGGGAGGCTCGCCCGTGAAGACCCATCATCCTCTGGCGCGTCGGGCGCGAGCCCAGGGCGCCTACGTCTTCATCGTCCTCTTCATGGGGATCCTGGCCGCGGCCTTCTTCCGGGTGCAGGTCCTGCGTTCGGACACCTGGGAGCTCCGCGCCGAGTCCAACCGGCTGCGCCAGCTCCCGGTCCCGGCCCCCCGGGGCACCATCTACGACCGCAACGGGCGGATCCTGGCGGACAACGTGCCCGGCTACGCCATCACGCTCCTCCCCGGGCCGCCCGACTCCATCCGGTCCACCCTGGAGCGGATGCAGCCGTACATGGAGGAGCTGACGGACGAGCGCGTGGAGCGCCTGCTCACCGACCTCCGGCGCTACGGGACCGAGGTCGTGGTGGACGCGGACGCGCCCTTCGGGCTCGTGAGCGCGCTGGAGGAGCGGCGGAGCGAGTTCCCCGACGTCTACATCGAGATGCGGCCCCGCCGTCGCTACCCCAGCGGCGAGGTCCTTGGCCACGTCATGGGATACGTGGGCGAGATCACCCGGGAGGAGCTGGGCTCGGAGAGCTTCCCGGAGGGCTTCTACGACCAGGGCATGGTCGTGGGGAAGACCGGGATCGAGCGCCAGTACGAGACCATGCTCCAGGGCCGCCGCGGCCTCCGCTACGTCGAGGTGGACGCGCGGGGCCGCATCGTCGGGGACTTCAGCGGGTTCACCGCCGACCGGGGCGACGGGGGGGACGACCTCCAGCTCAACCTGGACCTGGACCTCCAGGAGTGGGTCCACGAGATCTGGCCCGACTCCATGACCGGAGCGCTGGTGGCCCTCGACCCCGCCGACGGGGGCGTCCTGGCCCTCTACTCCGCCCCCTCCTTCGACCCCAACGAGTTCGTGGGGGGGATCGACTCGGAGCTGTGGGCGGAGCTCAACACGGCGGAGGAGAAGCCCCTCTACAACCGGGCCACGCTGGGCCTCTACGCGCCGGCCTCCACCTTCAAGCTGGCTTCCGCCGGCCTGGCGCTGGACGCCGGGGCCATCACGCCCGAGGAGCGGATGCCCGTCCCGTGCACCGGTTCCTTCTACTACGGAAACCGGTCGTGGGGCTGCTGGTACGACGCCGGCCACGGGTACAACAACCTCTCCCAGGCGATCGCCAACTCCTGCGACGTCTACTTCTACCAGATGGGCCTGAAGGTCGGCCTCGAGGACTTCCTGACCCGCGCCACCGACGTGGGCTTCAGCCGCGAGTGCGGCATCGACCTTCCCCAGGAGAGCCGCGGGATCTTCCCGGCGGACAAGAGCTTCTGGAACGAGCGCTTCGGGTACACGCCCCAGGAGGGCGAGGTGCTCTCCCTGGCCATCGGACAGGGGCCCAACTCCCAGACGCCGCTCAAGATGGCCCAGTTCTACACGGCGCTGGCGCGGGACGGCTCGGCGCCGCCCCCGACCCTCGCCCGGGGGATCGAGCTGGGGGAGGGCTGGTCCCTCAACCTGGAGGAGGAGGACCTGGCGTCGCTGCGCGAGGGGATGCGGGCCGTGACCGCACCCGGAGGGACGGCCCACTTCCGCACCGCCATGGAGCACTGGGAGGTCATCGGCAAGACGGGGACCGGGGAGCACGCGCTGAGCCAGGCCGGCATCCGCCCGGAGCACGCGTGGTTCGCGGGCCTGGCCGGACCCCCGGGGGAGGCTCCGGAGATCGTGATCGTCGCGCTGGTCGAGTACGGCGCGAGCGGGTCCCAGACCGCGTCGCCCATCGTGGCCAAGGCCGCGGACTTCTACCTCCGGCGCAAGTACGGCATCCCCATCGACACCATCCAGACCTACATGGAGCACCTCCAGAGCGGGACGCCGGCGCCCTGGTACCGGGAACGGTTCCTCCGGTGACCCGGCTCTTCGAGCGATGGGCGGTGGACGCGCCCCTGGTGCTGGCCATCATGGGGCTGTCCCTCTTCGGGATCGCCATGATCTACTCCGCCGGGGTGGTCTACATCCCCAACCCGGTGACCCAGGACGCCTGGTGGCGCCAGCTCATCTGGTTCGGCATGGCGCTGGTGGGCTTCACCTTCGTGGCGCGGGTCCCCCTCCGGTGGATCGAATGGGTGGCGGTGCCCGGGTACGTGGTGAGCGTGGTCCTCCTGGTGGTCACCCTCGTCATCGGGACGGGGTCGGGGACGGCCCAGGGGGTGAAGAGCTGGATCGACCTGGGGGTGATCCGATTCCAGCCCTCGGAGATCGCCAAGATCTCGACCATCCTGGTGCTGGCGCGGCTCCTGGCGGCCCGGGACGAGCCGCTCCACTCCCTCCGGGACCTCCTGGTGCCGGCGGTGCTCATCTTCCTCCCCCTGGCCCTGGTCCTCCTCCAGCCCGACCTGGGGACGGCCCTGGCCTTCGTGGGGATCCTCTTCGCCATGCTCTTCTGGGCGGGGACGCCGGTGGCGCTCCTCCTCCTGGTGGCGAGCCCCGGCGCCGGGCTGATCCTGTCGTTCGACACGGTCATCTGGTCGTGGTACATCGTGGCCGTGGTGGCCTTCCTGTATTTCTACCGGTACCGGCTCTTCCTCTTCGAGTCCGTGGCCGTCATCCTGGCCAACGTGGCCGCGGGGACCATCTCCCGACCGCTCTGGAACTCGCTGGCGGAGTACCAGCAGAACCGTCTCCTGGTCTTCCTGGACCCGGAGGTGGACGCCCGGGGCGCGGGGTACCAGCTCATCCAGTCCAAGGTCGCCATCGGGAGCGGCGGCCTCCTGGGGAAGGGCTTCACGCTGGGCACCCAGAAGCGGTTCGACTTCCTCCCGGAGCAGCACACGGACTTCATCTTCAGCGTGGTGGGGGAGGAGCTCGGATTCGCGGGGACGCTCTTCGCGATCATGGCCTTCGGCTACGTGCTCTATCGCCTGGTCCACCTGGCCAAGGAGTCCTCCGATCCCTTTGCCGGCCTCGTCCTGCTGGGTATCTTCGGGGCCTGGCTCGTCCACATCTTCGTGAACATCGGCATGACCGTCGGGGTCGTCCCGATCACGGGGATCCCCCTCCCGTTCGTGAGCTACGGAGGGACCTTTCTCCTGATGTCCTGGGTGGCGGTCGCCATCGCCGTCCGGGTCGCCCACGAGCGCTGACTCGGCGGGCGAGAGACCGCCCGCCGCGGCCGCATCGACACCCGGGAGCCCACATGGCGTGGTTCCGAAAAGAGAAGCAGCCCCTCAAGCCCCAGGACAAGCGTGACGTCCCGGGGGACGTGTTCGACAAGTGCAAGGGGTGCGGGGAGATCCTCTACCGTGAGAGGCTCGCCCAGAACCTCAACGTCTGTCCGGACTGCGGCACGCACCTCCGCATCTCCGCCGAGGGCTACATCGAGCTCCTCCTGGACGAGGGGACGTGGGAGGAGATGGACGCCGACCTCCGCGCCGGCGACCCGCTGGGCTTCCGGGACCTGAAGTCCTACGAGGACCGCATCGCGGCCGCCGAGGCCCGGGGGAAGAAGGAGGCCGTCCGGACCGGGACGGGGGCCATCCGCGCCATGGACGTGGCGCTGGCCGTCATGGACTTCTCCTTCATCGGAGGCTCCATGGGCTCCGTCGTGGGCGAGAAGATCGCCCGGGCGGGGAAGGTGGCGCTGGAGCGGGAGACGCCCTTCATCGTGGTCTCGGCTTCGGGCGGCGCCCGCATGCAGGAGGGGATCTACTCCCTCATGCAGATGGCCAAGACCTCCGCGGTGCTGGCCCGTCTCCACGAGGCCGGCCTGCCGTACGTGTCGATCCTGACCCACCCCACCACCGGGGGGGTCACCGCCTCCTACGCGATGCTCGGGGACGTGAACCTCGCCGAGCCCGGAGCCCTGATCGGCTTCGCCGGCCCCCGGGTGATCGAGGAGACCATCAAGCAGGAGCTCCCCAAGGGCTTCCAGCGTTCCGAGTTCCTCCTGGAGCACGGCATGGTCGACCGGGTCGTCGACCGCCGGGAGATGAAGGAGACCGTGGCCCGGCTGCTGGCCCACATGACCGGCGCCGAGCCCGTCGCCGCGGCCGGGGCCGACGACGCCTCCTCCTGACGGGGTGGACGACGCCGCCCCCGGGGGATCCGGGTCCGCCCCCGCCACGCCGGACCGGCTGGACCGCCCCTTCGCGGACCCCCTCTTCATGGAGCTCTTTCCCCCGCTGGCCACGGGCGTCCACTGGGGCCTCGAGCGCACCGAGGCGGCCCTGGCCGAGCTCGGGGATCCCCACCTCGCCCGCCCGTCCGTCCACGTGGGCGGCACCAACGGGAAGGGCTCGGTGGTCAGCACGGTCTCCGCGGCCCTGAACCAGGCGGGCTTCCGCGCCGCCTGCTACACCTCCCCGCACCTCTGCTCCTTCCGGGAGCGCTTCGCGGTGCGGGGTCGGGCGCTCTCCGAGGCCACGCTGCGGGCGCGGGCCGACGAGATCCGGGAGGTCGTGGTGCGCCACGAGCTCACCTTCTTCGAGGCCGTCACCGTCCTGGCGTTCCACGCCTTCGCGGCCGAGGAGGTGGACGTGGTCGTGGCGGAGGTGGGGCTGGGCGGGCGGCTCGACGCCACCAACGTCCTCCGGCCGGTGGTGGCCGCCGTCACCAATGTGGCCCTGGACCACGCCGACTTCCTCGGGAACACCCTCCCCGAGATCGCCCGGGAGAAGGCGGGCATCATCAAGCCGGGGGTGCCGTTCGTCACGGCGGAGACGGACCCGGGGCTGCTGGCCCTCTTCCGGGAGGTGTGCCGGGAGCGCGGCGCGGCGGAGATGGTCGTGGTGGACCCCCGCACCGACGTTCGGGAGCTGGAGGTGGAGGCCGACCACACCGCCTTCACCCTGGACACCCGGGCCTGGGGCGAGCTGCGGGTGCGGACCCCCCTGGTGGGACGGCACCAGGCCGCCAACGCCGCTCTGGCCGTGGAGGTCCTGGAGCACCTTCCCGACGCGCTTCGCCCCGACGCCGAGGCCGTCCTCCGGGGCATCGCCGGCGTGCGCTACCCGGGGCGGGACCAGATCGAGCTCCTGGACGGGACCACCTGGCTCTTCGACGTGGCGCACAACACCGCGGGCATCGAGTCCCTCGTGGACACGCTGGGTCGGGTGGCGCTGCCCGGGCCCCGGGTGGCGCTGGTGGGCGTCCTGGGCGACAAGGACTGGCGGAGCATGCTCCCTCCTCTGCTGGAGCGGGTGGACCGGGCCATCTTCACCCAGGCTCCGTCGGCTCCGCCGGAGCGGCGCTGGGATCCGGCGGAGGCGGCCGACTCCGTGGCGGACGCCGCCCGGGCCGCCGGGACCGGGCTCCAGGTGGAGGAGGGCTTCGACGCGGCCGTGGCCCGGGCCCGTGAGGCGGCGGGGGAGGGGACGGTGGTCGTGACCGGGTCGTGCCACACCGTGGGCTCGGCGCTCCGGGCGCTGGGGCGGGAGCCGCTGGGGTCCGGCGAGGGCTGAACGGCAGACGGCCGCGCGCCGGTTGAATCGACCCGCCCTACCGCTAGATTCCGCGTTCCATGGCCTCTTCCGACTTCCAGCGACTCCCCGGCTTCCGCGACTTCCCCCCCGAAGAGATGGCCCTCCGGGCCCACATCTTCCGGGCGTGGCGCAGCGTGGCCGGGCGCTACGGCTTCCTCGAGTACGACGGCCCCCCGCTCGAGGGGCTCGACCTGTACGTGGAGAAGAGCGGCGAGGAGATCGTCGGTCAGCTCTACAACTTCACGGACAAGGGAGACCGGGCGGTCTCGCTCCGCCCGGAGATGACGCCCTCCCTGGCGCGCATCCTGGGCGAGCACGCCCGGAGCATGCCCAAGCCCATCCGGTGGTTCAGCGTCCCCCAGCTCTTCCGCTACGAGCGGCAGCAGCGGGGCCGCCTGCGCGAGCACTTCCAGTGGAACGTGGACATCGTGGGCGAGGAGGACGTCACCGCCGACGCCGAGGTGCTGGCGGTGGCCATCGACGGGCTCCGCGAGCTCGGTCTCGGCGCCGAGGACTTCCGGGCCCGGGTGTCGGACCGCCGGCTGCTGACCGCCCTCCTCCGGGAGGGGATCGGGGTGCCCGAGGACCGGCTGGGGGACGCCTTCGCGCTCATCGACAAGGTCGAGCGGATGCCCGAGGAGGTCCGGCGGGAGAAGCTCCAGGACGGGGTCGGGCTCGACGCCGACCAGGCCGAGCGCCTGCTGGGCCTCTTCGGCCCCACCACGCCCGACGAGCTGGCGGCCCGCTTCCCCGACGCCCCGGGGATCGCCGAGGCCGCCGAGCCCCTGCGGGCGTACCTGGCGCTCATGGAGGCCATGGGCCTGGGCGACTTCGTGGAGGTCGACCTCACCATCGTGCGGGGCCTGGCCTACTACACGGGGATCGTCTTCGAGCTCTTCGACGCCCAGGGCGAGCTCCGGGCCATCTGCGGCGGGGGGCGCTACGACCGGCTCCTGGAGCTGGTGGGCGGCGACCCCATGCCCGCCGTGGGCTTCGGAATGGGCGACGTGGTCCTGGGCGAGCTCCTCGCGGAGCGGGACCTCCTGCCCGAGTACGCCCGCTCGGTGGACTACTTCATGGTGGTCATCGGGGAGGAGCAGCGCCCCGCGGCGCTGCGCATCGCGCACCGCCTCCGGGACGCCGGCCGCTCCGTGGCGTACGAGCTCCGGGGCCGGTCCGTGCGGAAGCAGTTCAAGTCCGCGGAGACCGAGGGCGCCACCACCACGCTGGTGCTGGGGCCCGAGGAGGTCGCGGAGGGCGTCGTGGTCGCCCGGGACATGGCCACCGGCCAGGAGCGTCGGGTGTCCCCCGAGGAGCTCACGTGACGGGGGGCTCCGACCCCGAGGACTCCCGACGGACCCACGAGGTAGCCCACCGCGCCATCCGCAGGCTGGACGTGCTCGAGTGGGTCATGCTGGCGGGGGCGGCCACGATGGCGCTGCTCGGCGGCGCCCTGGTGGCGTGGATCCTCGACGCGGTGGTCGCGTGGAGCTTCCGCACCCTCTGGCTCGTGACGGCCCTCTTCCTCTTCGCGGTCCCCGGGGCCATCGTCTTCACACAGCTCCGGCGCGAGGAAGCCCGGAGCCGCCCACGGCTCGAACGAGAACCCGACGAGGATCATGGCTGACGACAAGAAGCTGACGCCCCGGAGCGAGGACTTCAGCGCCTGGTACAACGAGGTGGTGCTCCGCGCGGAGCTCGCCGACTACTCGCCGGTCCGGGGCTCCATGGTCATCCGACCCTGGGGCTACGGGATCTGGGAGCTCATGCAGCGGGCCCTGGACGACATGTTCAAGGAGACCGGGCACGAGAACGCCTACTTCCCCCTCCTCATCCCCATGAGCTTCATCGAGCGGGAGAAGGAGCACGTGGAGGGCTTCGCGCCGGAGCTGGCGGTGGTCACCCAGGCCGGGGGGAAGGAGCTGGAGGAGCCGCTGGCCATCCGGCCCACCTCCGAGACGGTCATCTACCACATGATGGGGAAGTGGGTGCAGTCCTACCGGGACCTGCCCATGCTCCTCAACCAGTGGGCCAACGTCATGCGCTGGGAGCTGCGGACCCGCCTCTTCCTGCGCACCGCCGAGTTCCTCTGGCAGGAGGGCCACACGGCCCACGCCACGGCCGAGGAGGCGGAGGAGGAGACCCGGCGCATGCTGGGCGTCTACCGGACGTTCATGGAGGACTACATCGGGATGCCCCCGGTCACGGGGCTCAAGTCCGAGTCGGAGAAGTTCGCCGGCGCGGTGCGGAGCTACGCCTGCGAAGCCCTCATGCAGGACAACAAGGCGCTCCAGGCCGGGACCTCCCACTTCCTGGGCCAGAACTTCAGCAAGCAGTTCGAGCTGACCTTCCAGTCCGAGGAGGGCCAGGAGGAGTACGCCTGGAACACCTCGTGGGGCGTGAGCACGCGCATGGTGGGCGGCCTGGTCATGACCCACGGGGACGACCAGGGGATCGTGGTCCCGCCGCGCCTCGCGCCGACCCAGGTGGTCATCGTGCCCATCCTGGTCGGCGACGACACCGACGCCATCCTCCGCAAGGTGGACGAGGTGGCGGCGCGCCTGAAGGAGAAGGGCGTGCGGGTGAAGGTGGACGCCCGGGACAACCTCTCCCCCGGCGCCAAGTTCTACGAGTGGGAGCGCAAGGGCGTGCCCTTCCGCGTCGAGATCGGGCCGAAGGACCTGGAGAAGGGCTCGCTGGCCCTCGCCCGGCGCGTCACCCCCGAGGGGGCCAAGCGGAAGGAGTTCGTGGAGGAGAACGAGGCCATCGCCACCCTCCCCGACCGCCTGGAGGCCTTCCAGACCGAGCTCATGGAGGCGGCCCGCACCCGGCGGGAGAACTCCACCGTGCGCGGCGTGACCAGCATCGGCGAGCTCGAGGAGGCGCTGAACTCCGGCGCCGGCTTCGTCTACTCGGGCTGGAGCGGCGACCCGGCGGTGGAGGAGGACGTCAAGGCGCGCACCAAGGCCACCTCCCGCGTCATTCCCGACGAGGAGTTCCGCTCCGAGAAGGCGCCCAAGAAGTGCATCTCCGGGAACGACGAGGCGAAGCACGAGGTGGTGTGGGCGAGGGCGTACTGATGGAGCACGGACACGAGGGGCACGACCGGATCCTGATCCTGGACTTCGGATCCCAGTTCACCCAGCTCATCGCCCGGCGCATCCGGGAGGAGCGGGTCTACTCCGAGATCCACCCCGCCGGCCGCGACCTGGAGTGGATCCGGGAGTGGAATCCCACGGGGATCATCCTCTCGGGCGGGCCGTCGTCGGTGTACGACGACGGGGTGCCCACCGCGGACGCGGAGCTCCTGCGCAGCGGCATCCCCATCCTGGGCATCTGCTACGGGATGCAGCTCATCGCCCACCTGGAGGGTGGGCGCGTCCATCACGGCAAGCGGGAGTACGGCCGCGCCGAGCTGGAGCTCGACGCCGAGGGGGAGGGGCTCTTCCAGGGGTTCCACGTGGGCGAGCCCACCACCGTCTGGTGCTCCCACGGGGACCACGTGGACGAGCCGCCCGAGGGATACGAGCGGGTGGCGTCCACCGCCTCGCTGCCCATGGCGGCCTTCCGCGCCGTGGACCGGCCCATCTGGGGCGTGCAGTTCCACCCCGAGGTGGCCCACACGAGCCGCGGGGACGAGATCCTCTCGAACTTCCTCTTCGAGGTGTGCGGCTGCCGGCCGACGTGGACCGCCGGCGCCTTCATCGAGGAGACGGTGGAGCGGATCCGCGAGCAGGTGGGAGACGGCACGGCCATCTGCGGGCTGAGCGGCGGCGTGGACTCCTCGGTGGCCGCCGTGCTGGTGCACCGCGCCATCGGCGACCGGCTGACGTGCATCTTCGTCGACCACGGGCTCATGCGGAAGCACGAGCGGGAGCAGGTGGAGCGGATGTTCCGCTCCCACTACGACATGAACCTGGTGGTGGAGCGGGCCGAGGAGCTCTTCCTGGGCCGTCTGGAAGGCGTCACCGAGCCCGAGAAGAAGCGGACGATCATCGGGAACACCTTCATCGAGGTGTTCGACGAGACCGCGTCCCGGGAAGGCACGGACGCCCGCTTCCTCGTCCAGGGGACCCTCTACCCCGACGTCATCGAGTCCCACTCCGCGGGCGGGCCCTCGGTGACGATCAAGACCCACCACAACGTGGGCGGCCTCCCCGAGGACATGCCCTTCGACCTGGTGGAGCCCCTGCGGGACCTCTTCAAGGACGAGGTCCGCCAGGTGGGGCGGGAGCTGGGCCTCCCGGAGGAGTTCGTGGGGCGCCATCCCTTCCCGGGGCCGGGGCTCGCGATCCGCATCCTGGGCGAGATCACCGCGGAGCGGCTCCAGATCCTGCGGGACGCCGACGCCATCTACCTGGAGGAGATCCGGGAGGCCGGGCTCTACGACGAGATCTGGCAGGCCTTCGCGGTGCTGCTGCCGGTGCGCTCCGTGGGCGTCATGGGCGACGCCCGGACCTACGAGCACGTCCTGGCGCTGCGGGCGGTGACGTCCCGGGACGGCATGACCGCGGACTGGTACCCCTTCCCCCACGACGTCCTGGGCCGGATCTCCACCCGCATCATCAACGAGGTGCGGGGGATCAACCGGGTCACCTACGACGTGAGCTCCAAGCCCCCCGCCACCATCGAGTGGGAGTAGCCCCTCCGGGCCGCTAGCGACCGGTCGGGACGATCCGGTCCGGCGGCCCCTGGGCGGGGGGGAGGCTGTCCCGGTGGACCCGGCGGGCCTCCAGGCGGCGGGCGACCTCGTCCCATACGGCCTGCATGAAGCGCACGTCGTCCCCCCGGGCCTCGACGAACCCCACCAGCTCCTCCTCGGTCGTCCCCTGGGCCTCCAGGACGGCGGCCCGCGCAGAGTCGGTGAGCTCCTGGCCCGGGGCCAGGAGCGCGGCTTCCCGGAGCGCCACGTAGGTCGCGATGAAGGCCTCCGTCTCCGGCGCCGCCACCTGGGATTCCGGGCCGGCGCCGTCGTCGCCGCAGGCGGCGACGAGGAGGACGAGGAGGAGCGCCGCCAGGCGGCGAGCGCGGGCGGGGCGGGAAGGGCGCGGGGCGCCGGGGGAGGGGTCGGGCATGGCGGAGGGGCGGGCGGTCAGCGATCCGAGACGGAGTAGATATCCCGTCCGGGCTCCAGGGGGTCCAGGAGCTCCGTGAACCCGTCGGGACCCACCCGGCGGCAGATCGAGTCGAAGGCCGCCACGATCTCGGGGTCGAACTGGGTGCCGCGGCAGCGGCGGATCTCGTCGATGACGTCCCCCACCGGGTGCGCGTCCTTGTAGGGCCGGTTGTGGGAGAGGACGTCGAAGGTGTCCGCCACCGAGACCACCCGCGCGGCGATGGGGATCTCCTCGCCGGCGAGGCCCTGGGGATACCCCCCGCCGTCCCAGTGTTCGTGATGGGAGAGGGCGATCTGGGCCGCCACCCGGAGGATCTGGTGGTGTCCGCCTCCGAGGATCTCCTCGCCGATGAGGGTGTGGGTCTTCATGAGCTCGAACTCGGACGGCGTGAGGCGCCCGGGCTTGCGGAGCACCGCGTCGGGGATCCCGATCTTCCCGATGTCGTGGAGCGGGGCCGTGCGCCGGATGATGTCCACCTCCCGGTGCGGGAAGCCGAGCTCCGCGGCCAGGAGCGACGACAGGAGGCCCACCCGCTCGGCGTGGCGTCCCGTGACGTCGTCCCGGTATTCGGCCGCCCGTGCCAGGCGGTGGAGGATCTCGGTGCGCGTGTCGGCGAGCTCCGCGGTGCGCTCCCGGACCCGGTCCTCCATCTCGTCCCGCTGACGGGCCACGCGCTGGTTGAGGAAGCGGGTCTCGAGGAGGTTGTTCACGCGGGCCCGGGCCTCCGCCACGTCGAACGGCTTGCGCAGGAAGTCGTGGGCCCCGGCGTCCAGGGCCCGCCGGCGCAGCGCGGGATCGTCGTCCCCCGTGAGGATGAGGACCGGAAGGTACTCCCCCTCGCCCAGGTGCTCCGGGAGCCCTTCGAGGACCTGGAAGCCGTCGAGGCCGGGCATGTGGAGATCCAGGATCAGGAGGTCCACCTCCTCGTTGTCCACCACCTGGAAGACCTGGGTGGGGTCGGTCAGGCCCAGCGGCTCGGGGTAGCCCGCGCGGGAGAGGAGCTTCTGGAGGGCCCGCACCACCGACTCCTCGTCGTCCACCAGGAGGATGCGGCCGCGGCGGCCCTGGTCCCTGCGCGTCCGCGCCATCCCCTCGGAGGCGGGGCGGTACGCGCCCGTGCCCGGGGCGGGGGTCGTGGAGGGAGCGGCCGCCGCGTCCTCGCCGAGGGGCGCGGTGGACCCGCCGACGTCCCCGCCGGGGCCGTCCTCCTCCGGGTCCGGTCCGCCCAGGACCGTGCGCAGCGCCCGCTCGAGCTCCCGGGCCTCCAGCGGCTTGGCCAGGAAGGTGCTCCGGGCGCCGGGCGACCCGCCCCAGTACACCTCCTCCTGGGGGTACCCCGACACGTAGAGGGCGGGGATGTCCGGAATCACGCGCGAGGCCAGGTCCACCAGGGTGAACCCGCTCATCTGGGGCATGATGACGTCGGTGACGATGACGTGGGGCGGCTCCCCCTCGGTGAGCCGCTGGATGGCGGTGCGGGGCTCGCTGACCGGATCGACCTCGCACCCCAGGCGCTCCAGCAGCCGGGTCGTCGCGTCCAGGACGACGGGATCGTCGTCCACCAGGAGGACCCGGAGGCCCTCGGGGCCCGTGGGGCGGGGCTGGCTGGACTCCGACCGGCCGCCCGGAAGCCCGTTCGCCACCAGGCGCCCCGCCATGGGCTGGTCGGCGCGGTGGATCCGGTCCCGGCCGAGGCGCTTGGCCTGGTAGAGGGCCCGGTCCGCCGCCGCCAGGAGGACCTCCGGCGAGCCCATGCCCTCCTCCCGGGCGCTCACCCCGGCCGACGCCGTCACGTGCCCCCAGCCGAAGTCGATCGCCGCCAGCATGCCCCGGATCTCCTCCGCCACCCGGGCCGCCTCGTCCATGGGGCAGTCGGAGAGGATCGTGACGAACTCCTCGCCCCCCCACCGGGCCGAGACGTCCATGCGACGGGTCCGTCGAATCAGGATGTCGGCGAAGGCCTTGAGGACCCGGTCCCCCTCGGCGTGCCCGTGGCGGTCGTTGACCCGCTTGAAGTGGTCCAGGTCGAAGAAGATGACCGCCAGGTGCCCGCCCCGGATCGCCCGGGCCCAGGCCACGTCCAGCACGACGGAGGCGTGGCGTCGGTTCGGGAGCCCGGTGAGGGGATCGCTGAGCGCGGCCTGCTCGGCCCGGGAGCGCTCGGCGTGCAGGGTCTCGGCCATCCAGCCGGCACCCAGGGAGACGGCGAGGAGCACGGCGACGACGGCCAGGAGCACTTCCCAGGGCGGCGTCTCCAGGTCCAGCACCAGGATCTCCACCTGGGTGAGGGCCAGCGTGGCCATGGCGCCGGCCAGCGCCAGGGAGGCCCCGTGCCATCCCCGGTAGTAGGCCAGGAGGAAGGCGGGAAGGACGGCCGGCAGCCACACCAGGAGGGCTCCGTCCCGGGACATCCACTCCGGCACGGCCAGCCCCGCCGCCAGGGGTACGGCCAGGGCCAGCACGGACAGGACCAGCGCCCTCGGCGGGACCGAGGCCGGTCGGTCGGTGCTGGACTCCTGCTGGGCGGTGGGGAGAGTCAAAGTGGCATGTCCGGGCCGGGACGGAGGGGGGTGCCGCAAATTCGCGGGGGCGGGCCCTGCGTACAAGCACGCCTCGACTCGAGCCCCGGCCGGGCTCGGAGCGGGGGCACCGGGCGGGAGGCCCCCCGGCGGGCCCCCCGTTGGCCCGGATCTTGAGTGGCTCATGAGGGTGGAAGGGTCCCCGCCTGTCACGATGGCAGGTCGGGCCCAGGAACCAAGACACGAGCCCGGAGAAGCATGCTCAACGCCGATCGACTGACCGTGAAGGCCGCCGAAGCCCTCCAGGCCGCCGGCGCCGAGGCGCGGCGCCGCCGGAACCCCGAGGTGCACGGCGTCCATCTCCTGGACGCCCTCCTCTCCCAGGAGGAGGGGATCGTCCGCCCCGTCCTCCAGAAGCTCGAGGTGGCGCCGGGGCTCATCCAGAGCCGGGCCCGGGAAGCCATGGACCGCATGGCCCGGGTGGAAGGGGGCGCCGACCCCACGCTGTCCCGGGATCTCCGCACCGCCCTCGAGGGGGCGGAGGCCATGGCCCGGGAGCTGGGGGACGAGTACGTCTCGACCGAGCACCTCCTCCTGGGGCTCACCTCGGAGAAGAACGACGCCGGGCGGATCCTCCGGGACGCCGGCGCCACCCTCTCCGAGCTCCAGAGCGCCCTGGAGGGGGTCCGGGGCTCCCACCGGGTCCTGGACCAGAACCCCGAGGACTCCTACCAGGCGCTGGACCGCTACAGCCGCGACCTCACGGCCCAGGCCCGCCAGGGGAAGCTCGACCCGGTGATCGGGCGGGACGAGGAGATCCGCCGTGTGATCAAGGTCCTGGCGCGGCGCACCAAGAACAATCCGGTCCTCATCGGCGAGCCCGGGGTGGGGAAGACCGCCATCGTGGAGGGGCTGGCCCAGCGCATGGTCGCGGGGGACGTGCCCACGTCGCTGGCCGACAAGAAGCTCCTGGAGCTGGACATCTCCGCCATGCTGGCCGGGGCCAAGTACCGGGGCGAGTTCGAGGAGCGGATGAAGGCGGTGCTCAAGGAGATCACCGAGGCGGAGGGCCGCTACGTGATCTTCATCGACGAGATGCACACCATCGTGGGCGCCGGCGCGGCCGAGGGCGCCGTGGACGCCGGGAACATGCTGAAGCCCGCCCTGGCCCGGGGGGAGCTGCACGTGGTGGGCGCCACCACCCTCGACGAGTATCGGAAGCACATCGAGAAGGACCCGGCGCTGGAGCGGCGCTTCCAGCCCGTCTTCGTGGCGCCGCCGTCCGTGGAGGACGCCATCGCCATCCTGCGGGGGCTGAAGGAGCGCTACGAGGTGCACCACGGGGTGCGCATCACCGACGACGCCATCGTGGCCGCGGCCAAGCTCAGCGACCGCTACATCGGCGGCCGCTTCCTCCCGGACAAGGCCATCGACCTCATCGACGAGGCCGGCTCCCGGCTGCGGATCGAGATCGACTCCCTCCCCCAGGAGATCGACGAGGTGGAGCGGCGCATCACCCAGCTCGAGATCGAGCGGGCCGCCCTCCAGAAGGAGACGGAGGGGCCGGCGCTGGAGCGCCGCGAGGCCATCGAGGAGGAGCTGGCCGAGCTCCGGGAGGAGAGCCAGGGGATGAAGGCCGCCTGGCAGGCCGAGAAGGAGACCATCGACCGGATCCAGGGGCTCCGCAGCCGCATCGACGAGCTGCGGGTGGAGGCGGACCGGGCCACCCGCACCGGCGAGCTGGAGCGGGCCGCCGAGATCAACTACGGCGAGATCCCCCAGGCCGAGGAGGAGGTCGCCCGCCTCGCCGAGCGGCTGGAGGAGCTCCAGGAGGAGAAGACCTACCTCAAGGAGGAGGTGGAGCCCGACGACATCGCCGCCGTGGTGGGGGAGTGGACGGGCATCCCGGTCAGCAAGCTGCTGGCCTCGGAGCGGCAGCGCCTGACCGAGCTGGAGGACCACCTGGCCCTCCGGGTCGTGGGGCAGCGCGAGGCCGTCACCGCCGTGGCCAACGCCGTCCGCCGGGCCCGGGCGGGGCTCCAGGACCCGGACCGTCCCGTGGGCTCGTTCATCTTCCTGGGCCCCACGGGCGTCGGGAAGACCGAGACGGCCCGGGCGCTGGCCGAGTTCCTCTTCGACGACGAGCGGGCCATGGTCCGCATCGACATGTCGGAGTACATGGAGAAGCACGCCGTGGCGCGCCTCATCGGGGCGCCTCCGGGCTACGTGGGCTTCGAGGAGGGCGGCCAGCTCACCGAGGCGGTGCGCCGGCGTCCCCACGCGGTGATCCTCTTCGACGAGATCGAGAAGGCGCACCCCGAGGTCTTCAACGTGCTCCTCCAGATCCTGGACGACGGACGCCTGACCGACGCCCAGGGCCGGACCGTCGACTTCCGCAACGCCGTGGTCATCATGACCTCGAACATCGGAAGCCAGCGGATCCTGGAGGCCCGGGGGGAGGACGCCGCCGGGGACGCCTGGGACGAGGTCGCCGAGAACGTGCGGGGCGAGCTCCACCACCACTTCCGCCCCGAGTTCCTGAACCGGGTGGACGACATCGTGGTCTTCCGGCCCCTGGGGCAGGAGGAGCTCCGGCGCATCGTGGACCTCCAGCTCGAGCGGGTGAAGCGCCTGACCGACGAGCAGGGCGTCGTCCTGGACGTGACCCCGGCGGCCCGGGACTTCCTGGCCCGGGAGGGCTACGATCCCGTCTTCGGGGCCCGGCCGGTCAAGCGCGCCATCCAGCGCTCCGTGCAGAACCCGCTGGCGCTCTTCCTCCTGGACGAGGAGGTGCCCGAAGGCACGCGCATCGTGGTGGAGCCGGACGGGGCGGGGGCCCTGTCCTTCCGTGCGGTGGCGCCGGGAGCCGGCGGCGATGGCGCCGAGGAGGACGGCGCCTGACGCGCCCGGCGCCGCGCGGGCTTTCTCGACGCCTCCGAATTGCCGACATTCGGAGGCGTCGCTCCTTCCCGCCCACGTCCGGACCCGCGCCCATGCTCCGACCCCGATCCGTCCGCCCCGTGGTGGGCGCCGCCCTGGTGGCCGCCCTCCTGGCCGCCACGGCGTGCAGCACCACCGTGGTCCGGCCCGCCGCCGCCGCCGCGGTCGCGCCGCAGCTGACGGTGGAGCGGTTCCTCCAGGCGGCCAACGACCGGGACCTGGAGTCCATGAGTCGCCTGTTCGGCACGGCGTCGGGCCCCATCGGCGACACCGGGTCGACCTTCGGCTGCTTCTGGAAGAAGATCGGCTCGTGGTTCGGGGGGAACGACTGCGTGACCCGGCAGGAGGTCGAGGTTCGCCTCGACGCCATCGCCCGGGTGCTCCAGCACCGGGACTACGTCATCCGGAACGAGGAGCGCGTGGCGGGTCGGCGCGCCCCCACCCGGCGGGTCTTCGTCGACATCACGCTGGACGAGGGGGAGCGGGTGACCGCGGTCCCCTTCGTCGTGGTGCAGGGATCCGAGCAGCGCTGGTACGTGGAGCAGGTGGACCTGGAACGCATCATGTCGGCCGGAGGAGTGTAGACGAGGGCAGGGAACGCAGGCGGTGGAGCCTGGTACGCCCCCTACTCCGGGTGCTGCACCAGCTCCACGAGGACCCCCCCGGTGCTCCGGGGGTGCAGGAAGGCCACGAGGTGGCCCCGGGCCCCGGGACGCGGGGTGGTGTCGATGAGCTCGACGCCCGCGTCCGCGAGACGGGCCAGGTCGGCCTCGATGTCCTCCGAGCGGTACGCGACGTGGTGCAGGCCCGGCCCGCGCCGCTCGAGGAAGCGGCCCACGGTGGTGTCGGGGCCCAGGGGCTCGAGGAGCTCCACGGGCCCGCAGAAGGCCACACGGACGCCCTGGGATTCCAGCGTTTCGGCGCGGGAACAGGGGGCGCCCGACACGAGTTCGAAGACACGGCGCCCTTCGTCCAGCGAAGGTACGGCCACGGCCACGTGATCCAGCGGCCGGGGCTCGTCGAAGAGATCATTCATGAGCAGACCGGGGCTCGAGCGGTTCCGGATGCGAAGGCGGCGGATCGTAGGGTCCGGCGCCATCAGGGACAAGGAGACGACATGGCGACGAGCGAGACGATTCTCGAGGTCAACGACGAGAACTTCGCCGAGGAGGTCGAGGAGAACGAGGGACTCTCCATGGTGGACTTCTGGGCCACCTGGTGCGGCCCGTGCCGCATCGTGGCGCCGGTGGTGGAGGAGCTCGCCGACGAGTACCATAAGAAGGGGCTGAAGGTGGGGAAGCTCGACGTGGACTCGAGCCCGTCGGTCTCGGCCAAGTACGGGATCCGCTCCATCCCCAGCATCCTCTTCTTCAAGAACGGAGAGGTGGTGGACAAGGTCATCGGCGCGGTGCCGCGTCAGCACCTCGAGGAGAAGATCCAGAAGCACCTGGGCTGAGGTCCCGCCCGAGAGACGAACGGAGGCCGGGGGCGCGCCGCGCCCCCGGCCTCCGCGTGCATCCGCCCCAGCCCCGCACCGTCGTGGCCACCCTCTACCTCGTCAGCACGCCCATCGGCAACCTGGACGACCTGACGGTCCGGGCGGCCGAGGTGCTCCGGTCCGCCGACCGGATCCTGGCCGAGGACACCCGACGGACGAGGATCCTGGCGGACCACGTGGGCGCGGGGGCCCCGCTGGTGTCGCTCCACGCCCACAACGAGGCGGAGCGGACGGAGCGGGTCCTGGCCTGGCTCGACGCAGGGGAGGAGCTGGCGCTCGTGTCCGACGCCGGCACCCCGCTGGTGTCCGACCCCGGCGGACGGGTGGTGGACGCCGTCGCCGAAGCCGGGCACGCCGTGGTGCCCGTCCCCGGCCCCTCGGCGGTCCTGGCGGCGTTGGTGGCGTCGGGGCTCCCCTCGGAGCGCTTCGTCTTCCTGGGCTTCCCGCCGCGGAAGGGCGGGGAGCGCACCGCCCTCCTGAACCGGGTGGCCACCTCGGAGGAGACGTCCGTCCTCTTCGAGTCGCCGAACCGGCTGGTGCGCCTGCTGGAGGAGCTGGAGGAGGTGTGCGGGCCGGAGCGGCGGGTCTCGGTGGCCCGGGAGCTCACCAAGATCCACGAGGAGTTCGTGCGGGGAACCTTGCCCGTGGCGCGCCGCTACTACCAGGAGCAGCCCCCCCGCGGCGAGGTCACGCTGGTGGTGGCGCCCCGGGACAACGCTCCGGCGGATCCGCGGGTCCTGGAAGAGGACGCGCGGGTGCTCGCCCGCGCCCTCCTGGACGAGGGGGGGCGGCCCAGCGGCGTGGCCCGCGAGGTGGCGCGCCGTCTCGGCCTCCCGAAGAACACCGCCTACCGCATCGTCCACGAGCTCGAGTGACCGACCCGTCGTCCCGCCCTCCCGCACCGCCCTCCACCCCGGCCGCGCCCACTCCATGACCGCGCTCCTCCTGGCGGCCTTCCTGGCCGTGGCCCCGCCGGCGTTCCCCGCCTCCGCGGACTCCGTGACCGTGGCCCGGCTCCAGTACGACGGGGGAGGGGACTGGTACGCCAACCCCTCCTCCCTCCCGAACCTCCTGGACGCCATCCGGGACCGCACCGGGATCCCGGTGGCCGGGCGCGAGGCGACGGTGGGCCCCCTGGACCCGGCGCTGGCGGACCACCCCTTCCTGTACATGACGGGGCACGGGAACGTCCGCTTCTCCGCCGCGGAGCGCGCGGCCCTCCGGCGTCACCTCCTGGACGGGGGCTTCCTCCACGTCGACGACAACTACGGCCTGGACGAGTCCTTCCGCCGGGAGATCGCCGCCATCTTCCCGGACCTGGAGCTCACGGCCATCCCGCCGGACCACCCCGTCTTCCACGCCTTCTACGACTTCCCCGAGGGTCTGCCCAAGATCCACGAGCACGACGGGGCTCCGCCCCAGGCGCTGGGGATCTTCCACGAGGGGCGGCTGGTGGTCTTCTACAGCTACGAGTCCGACCTGGGCGACGGCTGGGAGGACCCGGACGTCCACGACGACCTCCCCGCGGTGCGGGAGCAGGCCCTCCGTATGGGGGTGAACCTCTTCGTCTACGCCCTGGGGCAGGCGGCTCCGTGAGTCCCGGGGGCGGGGGCGTCGAGGCCCGGGTGGCCGCCGTCCGGCGGTACCTGGAGCGGCGGGTCTGGCAGGCCGTGGCGCTCTGGTGCGGGGCGGTCGTGCTCCTCCTCCTCCTGGCCGCCTGGCTCCTGGCCGGTCCGGCCGGATGGGCCCAGGGGAGCGACGTGCCCCTGGTGCTCGACCTCGTGCTCCTGGCCGTGCTGGGGGCCCTGGGAGCCGTCGCGTGGGTGGGACGCGGGCGGTGGTTCTCCGAGGCCCCGCTGTCCCGGGCGGTGGAGGAGGCCGCGGGGCTCGAGGCGGGGCAGGTCCGGGGGGCGCTGGAGCTCGATCGCGGCGTGCCCGCGGGGGTGTCCCGGGCCCTGGCGCGCCGGGCCGGCCAGCGCACGCTGGCGGACCTCTCGGCCCCCGAGGGCGAGCTCTCGGGTCGGCTGGGGCACGCGGTGGGGCGCTGGACCCGGCGGGGCCTCGGGGCGCTCACGGCCCTCGCCCTGGTGGCCGTGCTCCTGGCGGTGGCCTCCCCGGAGCGGAGCGCCGCGGCGTGGTCCGGCCTGGCCCGACCCCTGGGCGTGGCCGCCGATCCGGTCCTGCCGCCCCTGGAGGTGACGCCCGGGACGGTCGAGGTGGAGCGGGGGACCGACGTGGAGATCCGCGTGCGGGCCCCGGGCCGCCGGGAGGCCCGCCTGGACTGGCAGGCCGCCGGAGACGTCTCACGGGCCCGGGCGCTGCCCCTGGACTCGGGGATGGCGGTGCACCGCTTCGCGGCGGTGGCGGCGCCCCTGGAGTACACGGTCCGGACCGCCGACGGCGCGGAGGCCGGCCCGTTCCGCATCGTTCCGGTGGATCCCCTCTTCGTGAGCGACCTCCTGGTGGAGGTCACCTACCCTCCGCACACGGGGCTGGCGCCCGAGGAGTTCCGGGGGGAGGTACCCCCCCTGGTCGTGCCCGCGGGCACCCGGCTGGCGGTGGAGGGGCGGGCGAGCCGGACCCTGGGCGTGGCGGAGCTCCGTCGCGTCGAGGACGACGGCGCGGACGCGGCGCGCGGCGGGACGGAGGAGCCCGGCGGCGCCCTGGCCGTGGCGTTCACCCGGGAGGGCGTCGCCTTCCGCGGGAGCTGGACGCCGGGGCGGAGCGGGCGCTACGACTGGCGCTTCCTGGACGGGGCGGGGGACCCGGCGGAGATCCGCCCGGGCCCCCTCGAGCTGACCCTCGAGGCCGACCGGGCGCCCACGGTGCGGATGGCGCTCCCCGGCGTGGACACGGTCCTCCCCATGAACCTGCGTCAGCCGCTGGTCATGGAGGCGCGGGACGACTACGGGCTCAGGCGCCTGGAGCTGGTGGCTCGGCGCATCACGGCCTTCGGCGAGGCCATGGAGCCCGTGGTCCAGGCCATGGAGCTGGGCGGCACCCGGGCGGCGCTGGCCCGTCCCCTCCTGGACCTCCGCGAGTGGGGCCTGATGCCCGGGGACACGGTGCGCTACTACGCCCGGGTGGTGGACAACCACCCCCGGGGCCACACCGGCCGGACCCGCGAGTACGTGCTCCGCATGCCCGACGCCGCCGAGATGCGCCGCGCCGCCGAGGAGCGGATCGGCGAGGTCGGGGAGCGGCTGGAGGAGCTGGCCCGGGAGGCCGGCGAGCGCGCCGAGGAGACCCGGGACATGGAGCGACAGGCCCGGGGGCAGCGCCAGGAGGAGCGGCCGGCTCCGCCGGGGCGTCCCCAGCCGGAGCAGGGGATGGGCTTCGAGGAGCGGGAGGAGCTCCGCCGCGCCGTGGAGGGCCAGGAGGAGCTCACCGCCGAGGTGGACTCGCTGGAGGGGGAGCTCCAGGACCTCCAGCGGACCATGGAGGAGGCCGGGCAGTCCGACCCCGAGCTCGCCGCCGACCTCCAGGAGCTCCAGGACCTCCTCCGCGAGGTGGCGGACGAGGAGCTGCGGGAGCGGATGCGGCAGATGGCGGAGCAGCTCGACGACGACCAGCTCCGCGACGCCCGCCAGGCCATGGAGGAGCTCGCCGAGGAGCAGCAGGAGTTCCGGGAGCGGCTGGAGCAGTCGCTGGAGCGCTTTCGCCGCGCCGCGGTGGAGCAGGACTTCCGGGCCACGCGCAGCGAGGCCCAGGAGATGGCCCAGGAGCAGGAGGCCCTCGCCGACGCCATGGAGGAGGGGGACGACCCCGGTCTCCGCGCCGAGCAGCAGGAGGCCCTCCAGGACCGGGCCGAGGCCCTCCAGGAGCGCATGGAGACGCTCCAGGAGCGCCTGGACCAGCTCGGCGAGGAGGACGCGGCCCGGGGCGTGGAGGAGGCGCGGGAGGAGGCCGCCGCCGCCGGGGAGGAGATGGAGCGCGCCGGGGAGCAGGCGCGGCAGCGGGCCCAGGACCCCTCGGGCGCCCAGCGCAGCCGGTCCTCCGCCGGCGAGTCCCAGCCGCCCCCGGAGGCCGCCGAGGCACGGGCCGCGGCCCAGGGGATGGAGGAGGCCGCCGAGCAGCTCGACCGGGCGCAGCAGCAGATGGCCCAGCAGAAGGCCCAGGCCGCCCAGGAGGCCCTGCGGGGGGCCGCCGACGACGCCCTGACCCTGGCCCGCCGGCAGGGAGAGCTCCGGGAGGCCATGCAGGGCGCCGGCCGGGAGGAGCTGGTCGAGATGCGGGGCGACCAGGCCTCGCTGGTGCAGGGGCTGCGCAACGCCGCCCAGAGCCTGCAGGAGGAGTCGGAGGACGCCCTCGCCCAGAACCGGGACCTCTCGACCCAGATCGGCCGGGCCATGCAGGCCATGGAGGGGACGGTCGAGGCCATGGGGAACCGGAGGGGGAGCGCCCCCGCGCCCCAGGTGGCGGCCGACCGTGCGGTGCAGCAGCTCAACCAGCTCGCCCTCATGGCGCTGGCCGGGGCCGAGCAGATGAGCCAGAGCCAGCAGGGGCAGGGCCAGTCGAGCCCCCAGCAGACCGGCGAGCAGCTCCAGCAGCTCGCGCAGCAGCAGGGCCAGGTGAACAACCAGTCCAGCCAGCTCACCCCCATGCAGCTCGGCGAGCAGGCCCGGGCCGAGCAGCTCCGCCGCCTCGCCGAGCAGCAGCGCCAGGTGGCCGAGGGGCTCGAGGAGCTCTCGGAGGAGCCCGGCGCCGCCGAGGACGCCCTGGGCGACCTGCAGGAGCTGGCCCGGGAGGCCGAGGCGCTGGCGCGGGAGATGGCGGGGGGACGGGCGCCCGAGGACATGGGACGCCGTCAGGAGCAGCTCTTCCGGCGCCTCCTGGACTCGGGCCGGAGCCTGGAGCGGGAGGAGTACTCCGACGAGCGGGAGTCCGAGGCCCCCGGCTCCTTCGAGCGGGACGCCGTGGTCCCCCTGAGCGAGGACGCCCTGGGGGCCCTGCGCTTCCGGATGCCCGAGGCCGAGCGCCTCCAGCGGCTTCCCCCGGCGGTGCGCCAGCTCGTGATCGAGTATTTCGAGCGCCTGAACCGGACCGGCGGGGACGGCGCGCCGGGCCCGGGAGGCGGCTCGTGAGGGCGGGCGCGCGGCTCCTGGCGGGCGCCCTTCTGGTCGCCGCGGCCTTCGCGGTGGCGGCGCCGGTGCCGGTCTCGGCGCAGCGGGGCGGGCGCATGGAGGAGAGCCGGCTCCTGCGCCAGGCAGCGGCCCTGGAGTCCCAGGGCGAGCTCGAGGCGGCGGAGGCCACGCTCCGCTCCCTCATGGAGCGGATGCCCGCCTCCGCCGCGGGTCTCTTCGCGCTGGAGCGGGTCCTCCGCGCCCAGGGCCGGGTCGAGGAGCTCCTGGCCGTGGCCGACGCCTTCCTGGGGGCGGCCCCGGGCGCGGAGGGGGTGCGGCACCTCAAGCTCCGCGTGCTGGCCGACGTGGATTCCCTGGAGGCGCTCCAGGGGGAGGCCCGGGCGTGGTTCGCCCTGGACCCTTCGGACCCGGGGCCCTACCGCGAGGTGAGCCGCCTGTGGCGGCGGGTGCTCGGGCCCGACGAGGCGCTGGAGGTGCTGGAGCGGGGCCGGGCGGCCGTCGGGAACCCCCGGGTCCTGGCCCTGGAGATCGGCGACCTCCGCCACGAGCTCGGGGACGCCGACGCGGCCGTGGAGGAGTGGGGCGACGCGCTGGCCGCCGACCCGACCCGCGACGCCGGAGTGGCCGAGCGCCTGGAGGACCTGCCGGACCCGGAGGCTGCCGGACGGGCCGTGGTGGCCCGTCTCACCGCGGACGGCGCCGACTCCGAGCGGCTCGGGGCGGCCGCCCGCCTCGCGGTGGCGCTGGGGCTGGAGGAGGAGGCGCTGGAGGTGGGCCGCGCCCTGGCCGGCCGCCTCCGGGGGCGGGCCCGGGGCGCCTTCCTGGCCGACCTGGCCCGCCGAGCCGGGGACGACGCCATGTCCGACGTGGCCGCCTGGGCGTGGGGCGAGCTGGGAGAGGAGGCCGGGAGCGTCGGGGAGCGGCGCCAGTTCGACCAGCGCCTGGTGGAGGCCTCCCTGGTGGCCGGCGACACCGCCATGGCGCTGGAGGCCCAGCGGCGGGTGGCGGCCTCCTTCGGGGAGCGCTCCGCGGACCGCCGGCGCGCCGAGGCCGCGGTCATCCGCCTGGAGGCCCCGTCGGCCGAGCCGGTCCGCCTGCGCCGGCTCCTGGCCACCTTCCGGGAGACCTTCCCCGACGCGCCGGAGCTCGACGACCTGGCGGCCGCCGTGGCCGAGCGGGTCATGGCCCGGGGTGACGTGACGGCCGCCGCCGTCCTCCTGGACGGGGTGGACGGCCCCCGGAGCAACCTCATGCGGGGGTGGATCCTCATGAGCCGGGGGGACGTGGCGCTGGGGCGCCAGGCCCTCCTCATGGCGGTGCCCGGTCTCCCGCCCACCGAGGCCACCGACGTCATCCAGCTGGCGGGGCTCCTGGGGCGGCTGTCCCAGGGCGGGGTGAGCGTCCTGGCCGAGGCCCGGGTGCGGGCCCGCCAGGACGAGCCGGTGGCCGGGGCGGCCCTGGTGGAGGAGGCCCTCCCCGAGCTTCCGCCCGAGGACCGGGCGCCCCTCCTGGCCGAGGCGGCCCGGATGGTGGACGCGGTGTCCCCGGACCGGGCCGCGGCGCTCCGCCGCCGGATCGTGGAGGAGCACGCCGACGCCGACGAGGCCGCCGAGGCCGCGCTGGAGCTGGCCCGGGCGGTGGCCCGGGAGCCCGGCGGGCGGGCCGAGGCCGTGGCCATCCTGGAACGACTGATCACCAGCCGGCCCGGCGCCGCCGTGGTTCCCACGGCCCGCCGCGAGCTGGAGCGACTGAGGGAGAGCGGATCGTGACGACGACGTGGACGGGAGGGCTCGGGAGACGGCTGCTGGGCGCGACGGCCCTGCTCGTCCTGGCCCTCCCCGGGGCGGCGGGGGCCCAGTCCCTCCTGGTCCCCATGGACCGGACCCAGCCCAACCACCTCAAGGCGTACGGGCTGACGTACTGGTCCCTCACCCAGGGGATCGAGGCCGAGTGGCTGCTGAACTACCGCGGCGGGTCGTTCCTCCTCCCCGACCGCCCGGAGGTGCGCCGGGAGGCGGCCTTCCGGGGCGTGGGCTTCCAGGCCGTCGGGCCCGCGGACGAGGCGAGCATCCGCGCCACCATCGCCGACTCCAACATGGAGGCGGTCCCCCTGGAGAAGGCGCCGAAGATCGCCATCTACACGCCGCCCAACACGGCGCCGTGGGACGACGCGGTGACCATGGCGCTCACCTACGCCGGCATCGAGTACGAGACGATCTGGGACGGCGACGTGCTCTCCGACGAGCTGGAGGAGTACGAGTGGGTGCACCTCCACCACGAGGACTTCACCGGGCAGTACTCCAAGTTCTACCTGACGTACGCCGGCGCGCCCTGGCTCCAGGAGGAGGTCGCCCGGAACCAGGAGGTGGCGGAGCAGAACGGGTTCCCCCACGTGCCCGCGCTCAAGAAGGCGGTGGCGCGACGCATCCACGACTACGTGGAGGGCGGGGGCTTCCTCTTCGCCATGTGCTCCGCCACGGAGACGCTGGAGCTGGCCATGGCCGCGGCGGGGGTCGACATCGCGGCGGCGTACTCGGACGGGACCCCCCCGGACGGGCGGGCCAGCGCCCAGATGGACTGGGAACGCACCATGGCCTTCGAGGGAGCGCGGGTGGAGGTGGCGCCCTCGGTGAACGCCTTCTCCGACATCGACGGCCACCAGGTGAACACGATGCAGCGTCAGGAGCTGGGGGTCTTCACCCTCTTCGACTTCTCGGCCAAGTTCGACCCGGTGCCCGCCATGCTCACCCAGAACCACGAGACCGTGCTCCCCGACTTCTACGGGCTGACCACCTCCTTCCGGAAGGACCGCCTCAAGCCGGGCACCATCGTCCTGGCCGAGGAGGGGGAGCTGGCCAAGTACGTCCACGGGAGCCTGGGCGAGGGCACGTGGACCTACTTCGGGGGCCACGACCCCGAGGACCCGGAGCACCAGATCGGCGACCCGCCCACGGACCTGGCCCTCCACCCCAACTCGCCGGGGTATCGGCTGATCCTGAACAACGTCCTCTTCCCCGCGGCGAAGAAGAAGACGCTGAAGACGCAGTGACCCCCGACTCCTCCGGTCCCCCCGGGATCCCCGAGGGCTTCCCCGCCGACCCCTCCCGGGCCGTGCTGGTGGGCCTGGACGGGCTCGACCCCGACCCCCCCGAGGAGGAGCGCCGCTCCCGGAAGCGGCCGGCCCGACCCCTGCGCCTCTCGGACGCGGCCCGGGAGAAGATCCGCCACGAGGTCGAGCGAGCCGGGGGGCGCGAGGTCTGCTTCCTGGCCGACGTGGACGCCCAGCGGGTGGTCCGGGACCCCCGGGCCGTGGCCCGGGGCAACTTCCAGGCGGTGCTGGTGGCCGCCCGGGACGCCGACGAGGGCGGGGTCATGATCCACAACCACCCCTCGGGCGTCCTGGAGCCCTCCGAGCCCGACATGCGGGTGGCCGCCCAGCTCTACGACCAGGGGATCGGGACGGCCATCGTCGACAACGAGGCCGCCGCGATGTACGTGGTGGTGGAGCCTCCCGAGCCCCGGACCATCGAGCCGCTGGACGCCGACGCGCTGGAGGCGGTGGTGGCCCCCGGGGGACCCCTGGCCGAGCGGCACCCCGGCTACGAGGACCGCCCCGGCCAGCGGGAGATGCTCCACGCCGTCGTCCGCGCCTTCAACGAGGGGCGGGTGAGCGTGGTGGAGGCGGGGACCGGGACCGGGAAGTCCCTGGCCTACCTCCTGCCCGCCGCCGAGTGGGCCGCGCGCAACGGGGAGAAGACCGTCCTCTCCACCAACACGATCAACCTCCAGGAGCAGCTCGCCGGGAAGGACCTCCCCCTGGTGGCGGGCCTCCTGGACGAGGAGATCTCCTGGGCGCTGGTGAAGGGGCGGGGGAACTACGTCTCCATCCGCCGGGCGCGGCTGGCCGCCGGGTCCCAGGGCACGCTCTTCGAGGACGACCGGTCCTCGGAGATGGAGGCGCTCCTGGAGTGGATCGGCACCACCGAGGACGGGTCGCTGTCGGACCTCCCCTTCAGCCCGGCTCCGGACACCTGGGAGGAGGTGCGCAGCGACCCCGACATCTGCCTCCGGGCGCGCTGCCCCCACTTCCAGCAGTGCTTCTACCAGAAGTCCCGGCGCCGGGCTGCCGCCGCCGAGCTCCTGGTGGTGAACCACCACCTCCTCTTCAGCGACCTGGCCGTCCGTCGGGCGACCCAGAACTGGACCCAGGCCGCGGTCCTCCCGGCGTACAAGCGGCTCGTCCTGGACGAGGCCCACAACGTGGAGGACGCCGCCACCCAGCACATGGGGGTGGAGGTGACCCGCCACGGCATGTACCGGGCGCTCTCCCGCCTGGACCGCCGGGGCCGGGGGGTGCTGAACGCGGTCCACGAGGCCCTCCCCGCCGAGGGGGAGGGGGCCAACCTCCGGGAGCGGCTGGAGAACCGGGTGCGCCCGGCGCTCTCCAAGGCCCGGGCACGGGTGGAGGCCTTCGTGGAGACGCTGGAGGCGGTGGTGGGCCAGCCCGGACGCACCGTTCGCCTGGGCGCGCCCGACGTGGGCGAGCCCGCGGCCCGGGAGGACGTGCGGGAGCGCCTGGACGGCCTCGTGGCCACCCTGGGCACCCTCGAGCGGGAGCTGGCCGAGCTCCGGGAGCGCATCCAGCTCGACGAGGAGGTGGCGGAGCGCCTGGAGGAGCGGGTCCTCGACCTGCGGAGCGTGGAGCGCCGCGTGGCGGCCCACGCCCACGGCGTCCGCCTCGTCCTCACCCCCGGCGAGGACGCGGAGGCCTGGGTCCGCTGGCTGGAGACCCGGCGCTCGGGCCGCGGGGTGAACCTGGTCCTGGCCGCCGCGCCGGTGGAGCTGGGCCCGGTCCTGCGGGACTCCCTCTTCTCCAAGGCGGAGACGACGGTCCTGACCTCCGCCACCCTGACGACCCGGAAGCGCTTCGACTTCCTCCGGGACCGCCTGGGGCTGGCCCGGGCCGAGCTGGTGGCCGAGGACGCCCCCATCGAGGTCGAGGAGCGGGTGGTCCCGTCTCCCTTCGACTACCGGGAGCAGACGGTCCTGGCCGTCCCCACCGACCTCCCTCCGGCCGACGGGGGAGGCGCCGACGCCTTCCAGGTGGCCACGGCCCGGGTCACCGAGGAGCTGGCCTCCATGACCGACGGGGGGCTCTTCGTGCTCTTCACCTCCCACGGCGCGCTCCGCCGGGTGGGGGAGGCGCTGCGCGAGGCCGGGGTGGACCGGCGCTGGCCGCTCTTCGTCCACGGCGAGGACGACCGGCACCGCCTCCTGGGCCGCTTCGTGGAGGCGGAGCGGGGGATCCTCCTGGGGACGTCGTCCTTCTGGGAGGGAGTGGACGTCCCCGGCGACCCCCTCCGGGCGCTCATCATCCAGAAGCTCCCCTTCCGGGTGCCCACCGAGCCCATCACCGCCGCCCGCATGGAGGCGCTGGAGCGGGAGGGGCGCAGCGCCTTCCACGAGTTCATGCTCCCCCACGCCGCCCTCCGTCTGAAGCAGGGCTTCGGGCGCCTCATCCGCTCCCGCGCCGACCGGGGCGCGGTGCTCCTCCTGGACGACCGGGTGGTCACCCGCCGCTACGGGCGCTACCTGCGGGACTCGCTGCCGGACACCCCGCTCCTCAAGGGGCCCTGGCACGAGGTGGCCATGCGCCTGCGCGCCTTCTACGGCGTGGAGCCGGCCTCCGGGGGGTGAGCCCCGGGCGGAGCCGGACCGCCCCTTTGACTCGCGGGGCACCCCCCGTAGATTCCGGCGTTCCCGGGCGCCCGACGCCCGCCGACACGATCCCCGCACCCCACTCCCGACGCCCATGACGCGGTACATCGGCCTCTTCATCGGAACGCTCTACCTCCTCATCGCCTTCGGCGCCTACAAGAACGGCATGGAGGGCTGGGGCGCGGGCCATTCGGACCTCGGCGTGTGGTGGACCGTCATCGGCGGCCTCCTGACCATCGCCGGGTTCGGAGCCATCCTCGGCACCTGGATCCACGCCTGGAGCGACGGCGAGGAGCACGCATCCCACTGAGCCGCGCCGGCGCCCCCGCCGTCCGCGCACCCACCGACGAGGTCGCCCGCCCCGCGCGGTCGGCCTCGTTCGACTATGAGGAGCCCGCATGACCCTGAGCCCGTCCAAGATCGTCTGCGTGGGGAAGAACTACGCCAAGCACGCCGCCGAGATGGGCGGGGACGTCCCCGCCGAGCCTCTCATCTTCCTCAAGGCGCCCTCCGCGCTCCTGGCCGAGGGTGAGCCCATCGTGCGCCCCGGGGTCAGCTCGCGGGTCGACTACGAGGGGGAGATCGCCCTGCTCATCGGCACCCGGGCCACCAAGGTCCCGGCGTCCCGGGCGTGGGACCACGTGGAGGCCGTCCTCCCCCTGAACGACGTCACGGCCCGGGACCTCCAGGCCGCCGACAGCCAGTGGAGCCGGGCCAAGGGCTTCGACACGTTCTGCCCCGTGGGCCAGCCGGTGCCCCTGGCCGAGGTGGACCGGGACGCCCTGGCGGTGGTGACCCGGGTCAACGGCGAGGTGCGGCAGGAGGCGCCCGCCTCGGACATGACGTACGACATCCCCTTCCTCATCGAGTACATCAGCTCGATCATGACGCTGGAGCCCGGCGACCTGGTCGCCACCGGGACCCCCGACGGCATCGGTCCGCTCCAGGCCGGGGACGTGGTGGAGGTGGAGGTCGTGGGGGTGGGCTCGGTGTCCAACCCCGTCGTGGACGAGGAGTAGGCGCCCCCGTGTTCCCCACCTCCGAGCGCTTCGACGCCCTGCCGCCCTATCCCCTGGCGGGGATGAAGGACATCCGGGTCCGCCTCGAGGCGGACGGGGTGGACATCCTGGACCTGGGCGCCGGCGACGCCGACCTGGATCCGCCCGCCGCGGCCGTGGACGCGCTGGCCGAGGCGGCCCGGCGCTCCGAGACCTCGCGGTATCCCTTCCAGCTCGGCTCGGTGGCCTTCCGGGAGGCCGTGGCCGCCTTCATGGCGCGTCGCTTCGGGGTCGAGGTGGACCCGCTGAAGGAGCTCCTCCCCCTCATCGGGTCCAAGGACGGCATCGCGCACCTCCCCTTCGGCTTCATGGACCCCGGGGACGTGGCGGTCATGCCCGACCCGGGCTACCAGGCCTACCAGGGCGGGGTGACGCTGGCCGGCGGCACGCCCCACCAGGTGCCGCTGCGCCCGGAGCGGGACTTCCTCCTCCCCCTGGACGAGCTGCCCGACGAGGTCGTGGAGCGCACGCGCATCCTGTACCTGAACTACCCCAACAACCCCACGGCCGCGGTGGCCCCCCGGGCCTACCTGGAGGAGGCGGTGGCCTTCTGCCGTCGCCACCGGATCCTCCTGGCCCACGACCACGCCTACTCCGAGATCGCCTTCGACGGCTACCGGCCGCCCAGCATCCTGGAGATCGACGGAGCGCGGGAGGTGGCGGTGGAGTTCCACTCGCTCTCCAAGACCTACAACATGACCGGGTGGCGTCTGGGGTGGGTGGCGGGCAACGCCGACGTGGTGGCGCGGCTGTCCCGGGTGAAGTCGTTCGTGGACACGGGGATCTTCCTGGGCGTCCAGGCCGCCGGGGTCGCGGCCCTCGGCGTGTGGGACGACTGGGTGCCCGGGAACGTGGCGGTCTTCCAGGGGCGTCGGGACGCGGCGGTGGCGGCGCTGCGCGGCGCGGGCTTCGAGGTGGAGGCCCCCCGGGCAACCATGTACCTGTGGCTTCCCGTCCCAGGGGCGGAGGACGACCAGGCCTTCGCGCGGCGCGCCCTGGAGGAGGAGGGGGTCATCGTCCTCCCCGGCTCGGCGCTCGGCGAGGGCGGGCGGGGCTTCTTCCGCATCGCGCTGACCGTGTCCGAGGCGCGCCTCGAGGAGGCGGCGGCCCGCCTCGGTCGGCTCTCGACCCGGGGGTGATCCGGGGCCGGCGCGGCCCCGGACGCCGGGCGGTCCCACCCCTCCACGCTCGCAGGCTCCGCAGGAACCGGGTTCTCCAGGGGGGTTAGGAAGACACGCGATGTCCACGCCCCCGCCGCAGCTCCCCGTCCAGCCGCCCCGCCGGCCCGCCCGCCGCCGCACCGGCCTTGGGCGGCCGAGGGTGGTGGCCGTGGCCTTCGCCATCTCCGCGGCGCTCCACCTGGCCGGCATCCTGATCTACCCGACGCTCTTCCAGCGCGAGGTCCGGAGCCCCACCCCCTTCGTCCTCCCCGTGAGCAGCGCGCGGTCCGGGGACATGGAGGTGATCCAGGTGGTGGAGGTGGCGCCGGAGGACCCCGACGCCCCGCCGGAGCCCGACGAGGTCGAGGACGCGCCTCCGCCCGAGGAGTCGGTGGACGCGCCGGTGGTCCGGGACGAGGCGGAGCAGGGGGGGCTGGTCGAGCCCGGCCCCACCGCCGCCGAGCGCCTCCGTCCGAACCTCGGGGACGAGCGGCTCTGGGCCCCGGTCGACCCGGCGCTGACCGAGCTCACCACCGAGCAGCGCCTGGAGCTGGAGCTGGCCGGCCGGCTGGAGGCCTGGCGGGACTCGGTGCGGGTGGCCGAGGAGCGCCGGGCCGCCCTCACGGACTGGACCGTCCGGGACGGGGACGGGGGACGCTGGGGCGTGAGCCCGGGGCGCATCCACTTGGGCGACTTCTCCCTCCCGCTGCCCTTCGGGTTCGGGGTGAACCCGGGGCGGCGGGAGGAGTCGGCCTACCGGGCGTGGGAGCTGGAGGAGCTCCAGCGCCAGCAGATGGAGGGGCAGGTCACGGGCTCCTGGCGGGAGCGCGCCGAGGCCATCCGGGCCCGGCGGGACCGGGAGCGCGCCCGGACCGACTCGGCCGGCCCGCCGGGCGGCTGACTGCGCGCGAGGCCGCCGCCCGAGGCCGCTCCGGCAGGGGAAACATTTGACCATGGTGCCCCGTGCGGGGGTGTCCTATCTTGACGGCCCCTGCCCGCCGTTCCGATCCCCCCACCCCCCACCAAGGAACGACCCGCATGGCGCGCACCCCGGAATCCGGCCGCGACTTCTTCGCCGGTCTCCTCGAGGCCCTGGTCGAGGTCATGGGCTCCGCCAAGGGGTATCTGCGCGATCACGGCCCGAGGGTGGCGGTGCTCTCGGCGCGCATCGGGGAGGCCGTGGGGCTCGACGACCGTGAGGTGTCCCGGCTGATCTTCGCCGCGGTCCTCTCGGACATGGGGATGATCGGGCTGGTGGAGGAGGCCTGGGAGAACCCGCGTCCGGAGCTCTCTCCCGAGAGCCGGGCCCGGGTCCAGGAGCACCCCGCCCGCTCCGAGGAGCGCGTGGTGGCCATCCCCCACCTCGAAGGCCTGGCCCCCCTGATCCGGCACCACCACGAGTGGTGGGACGGGTCGGGCTATCCCGACGGGCTCCGGGGGGACGAGATCCCCGTGGGCGCGCGGATCCTCCGCCTGGCCGACACCGTGGCCGCCCTGGGCCAGGACCGGCCGCATCGGGGCGCGCTGTCGCCCGCCGAGATCGCCGAGGTGGTGGCCGGGGGCGAGGGCGTGGAGTTCGGGCCGGAGGTCGTGGCGGCCTACACGGAGCTGCACCGCCTCAACGAGCTGCCCGCCTTCGAGCCGGCGGCCTTCCGCCACGCCGTGACCCGCGCCGCCGAGAAGCTGCTCCCGGAGGAGGTCTCTCCCCTCTCCAGCGACCAGCTCCTGGGCATCCTGGCGAACCTCATCGACGCCAAGGACCCCTACACGGCCGGTCACTCCCGCCGGGTGGCCGGGCTCTCCGTCGAGGTCGCGGGCATCCTCGGCCTCCAGGAAGAGCTGGAGTCGACGCTGTGGGCCGGGGGCTACCTCCACGACCTGGGCAAGCTCCGGGTGCCGCTGCGCATCCTCGCCAAGAAGGAGCGCCTGACGGACCGGGAGGTGCATCGGATCCAGCAGCACGCCGCCGACGGCGCCGCCATCCTGGAGCAGATCCCGACGCTGCGGCACCTCACGACCAGCGCCCGCTACCACCACGAGCGGTGGGACGGAAGCGGGTACCCGGAGGGCCTGCGGGGGGAGCAGATCCCCCTGGTGGCCCAGATCATGGCCGTGTGCGACGCCTACGACGCCATGACCTCGACCCGGGCGTACCGCCGGGCCCTGAGCCACGGGAAGGCCCTGGAGGAGATCCACCGGAGCGTCGGCTCCCACTTCAGCCCCCGGGCCGCGGACGCCTTCCTCGCCCTGGACGAGGAGGTCTTCCTGGGGCTCGAGGCGGCCGAGAAGAAGCGGGACCCCTCCCAGGGAGGAGGAGCCCCCCCTTTTTTGGCCCGCCGGGGGACGGCGCGCCGCCTGGCGCGTCGGGCCCCGACGGGGGTCTGAGGCCGGACGGGCCGGGGGCCGGCTTCCCCGCCTGAGACGCTCCGGCGTCCCCGGGACCGTGGGGCCCACGGTACCGGAGCGCCGCCCGGTTGCCCATCTTACGGGTTCCGCGCCGAGACCCACCCGCGGGGCCCCCTCCCCGGGGCGCCCCGCCGAGACCCCGGAACGCCCCACGTGTCCAAGGACCTGGCCACCCGCTTCGACCCCCGGGCCATCGAGCCCGCCCGGTACCGCGCCTGGCAGGAAGGCGGCTACTTCCACGAGGAGCCGTCCGCGGTGACCGAGGAGGGGCGCGACCCCTACGTCATCGTCATCCCGCCGCCCAACGTGACCGCGGTGCTCCACATGGGGCACGGCCTGAACAACACCATCCAGGACGTCCTCGTCCGGTGGCGCCGCATGCAGGGCCGCGCCGCCCTCTGGGTGCCCGGAACGGACCACGCCGGCATCGCCACGCAGAACGTGGTGGAGCGTCAGCTGGCCGCCGAGGACAAGCACCGGGACGACCTGGGGCGTGAGGCCTTCGTCGAGCGGGTGTGGGACTTCGTGGACGAGACCGGCGGGGCCATCCTCGACCAGCTCAAGGCCATCGGCTCCTCCTGCGACTGGCGGCGGACCCGGTTCACCCTGGACGACGAGCTCAGCACGGCGGTGCGCGAGGTCTTCGTGCACCTCTACGAGAAGGGGCTGATCTACCGCGGCGAGTACATCATCAACTGGTGTCCCCGCTGCCACACGGCCCTCTCCAACGAGGAGGCCGAGGGCGCCGAGACCGCCGGACGGCTCTGGCACCTCCGCTACCCCCTGGCCGAGGACGCCTGGGGCGCCGCCGAGCAGGCCGCCGCCGCCGGCGCGACGGCGGTGGGACAGGCCGAGGACGGGAGCTGGTACATCACCGTGTCCACGACCCGGCCCGAGACGATGCTCGGCGACACGGGCGTGGCGGTCCACCCCGACGACGAGCGCTACCGGGCCCTGGTGGGCGCGGACGTGATCCTGCCGCTGGCGGAGCGGGCCATCCCCATCGTGGCCGACGAGTTCGTGGACTCGGAGTTCGGCTCCGGCATGGTGAAGGTCACCCCGGCCCACGACCCCAACGACTTCGAGATCGCGGGGCGGACGGAGCTGGAGGTCCTGGACGTCATGACCGACAGCGCCCGCATGAACGACGCGGTGCCCGAGGCCTTCCGGGGGCTGGACCGCTTCGAGGCGCGCAAGGCCGTGCTTGCCGCGCTGGAGAAGCGCGGGCTCCGGGCGGGCGAGGACGAGCACACCCACACCGTGCCCCACTGCTACCGGTGCGACACCGTCGTGGAGCCGCGCCTGTCGCTCCAGTGGTTCGTGAAGATGAAGCCCCTGGCCGAGCCGGCCCTCCAGGCCTCCTACGACGGGACGGTGGAGTTCACGCCGCCCCGGTGGAAGAAGGTCTACGAGCACTGGATGGAGAACATCCGGGACTGGTGCATCTCCCGGCAGCTCTGGTGGGGGCACCGGATCCCCGTGTGGTACTGCGCCTGCGGCGAGGAGATCGTGGCGCGCCAGGATCCGACGGAGTGCCCGAAGTGCGGGAGCGACGAGCTGGAGCAGGACCCGGACGTCCTGGACACCTGGTTCAGCTCCTGGCTCTGGCCCTTCAGCGTGTTCGGATGGCCGGAGAAGACCGAGGACCTGAAGGCCTTCTACCCGACCCACACGCTGTCCACCGCCCCGGAGATCCTCTTCTTCTGGGTGGCCCGCATGATCATGGCGGGGTACGAGTTCATGGGCGAGGCGCCCTTCACCCAGGTGTACCTCCACGGCACGGTCCGGGACGCCCAGGGCCGCAAGATGTCCAAGTCGCTGGGGAACGGGATCGACCCCCTGGAGGTGGTGGAGGAGCTGGGCGCCGACGCCATGCGCTTCACGCTGGTGAACCAGTGCGCCATCGGCACCGACATCTACCTGGACCACGAGGACGTGGAGGGGGCGTTCAGCAACGGGCGCAACTTCGCCAACAAGATCTGGAACGCGGGCCGCTTCGCGCTCCTCTCCATCGGCGACGGCCCGGTGCGCCCCGTGGCCGAGGTGGCCGACGACCTGGAGCTGGAGGACCGCTGGATCCTGGCCCGGGTCAACCACGCCGTCCGGGAGACCACGCGGAACCTGGAGCGCTTCCGGCTCCACGACGTGGCCGAGGACCTCTACCACTTCTTCTGGGGCGACGTGTGCGACTGGTACCTGGAGCTGGTGAAGGCGCGCCTCGACGAGGACGCCGACCCGGCCAGCCGCGAGGCCGCCCGCTCGACGCTGGTGACGGTGCTGGACCGGGCCTTCCGGCTCCTGCACCCCATCGTCCCCTTCGTCACGGCGGAGCTCTGGAGCAAGCTGCCGTGGCCCCACGAGACCGACCGGCCCGAGGACCTCATCGTGGCCCCGTGGCCCGACGAGATCGAGGGGTGGGCGGACGAGGAGGCGGAGGCCTCCATGGGCGCGCTCCAGGAGCTGATCCAGGAGGTCCGGCGCCTCCGGAAGGAGTACGGGGTGGGCGAGGGCCAGGAGGTCACGATCCACCTGGACTCCTCCGACCCCGGGTTCCGGGACACCGTGGCCACCCAGGGCGAGGCGCTGCGGCACCTGGCCCGGGTGGGCGCGGTGGAGGCCGGAGCGGGGGAGGGGATCGGCGCGCACGCCGTCCTCTCCAACGGCGCCGAGCTCTTCCTGCCCCTGGAGGGCGTCATCGACCTGGACCGGGAGCGGGACCGCCTGGGCGGGGAGATCGAGCGCCTGGAAGGCCAGCTGGCGGGAGCCCGCAAGAAGCTGGACAACGAGCAGTTCGTGACCAAGGCGCCGGACGAGGTGGTCCAGAAGGAGCGGGACAAGGCCGCCGGGCTGGAGGAGCAGGTGGAGAAGCTGCGGGCGAAGGTGGGGGCGCTGGGAGGCTCGGCCTGAGCGCTCCCGCCCCGTCCCCCGGGCTCCGGCGGACCCGGGCCGCCGCCGTGGCCCTCGCCGTGGCGGGGGTGGCCCTTACGGCGGCGTGCGCCCGCCAGGGCGCGCCCCCCGGGGGACCCGAGGACCGGCGTCCTCCCGTGGTCGTGGCCACCCGGCCCGACACCTTCGCGGTGGTGGACGAGGACCTCCGCACGGCCCGCTTCGTCTTCGACGAGCGGATCAGCGAACGGGTGGCCGGCGGCTCGCTGGACGACGCCGTGCTGGTCTCGCCGCGCACCGGGGAGCTCGACATCGACCACACCCGGGACGGCATCGAGATCCGCCCCGCCGGGGGCTTCCGGGAGGGGCGGGTCTACCGGATCACCCTCCTGCCGGTGATCTCGGACCTCTTCGGCAACCAGATGCGCGATCCCTTCGAGCTGGTCTTCAGCACCGGGGGCGAGCTCAACGCCTCGGCGCTGGCCGGCCTCGCCTGGGACCGGACCACCGGCGACGGCGTGCCCGACCTCACCGTGGTGGCCACCGACACCCGGGACTCCACGGAGTACGTGGCCCGCACCGACACCGGGGGCATCTACGCCTTCCGGTACCTCCCGCCGGGGCCGTACCGGGTGGTGGCGTTCCTGGACCAGGATCGGGACGACGAGGTGGACCCGCTGGAGGCCCAGGGGCAGCGCGCCGTCCAGGTACTCGGGCCGGACACGATCTTCTCGGAGATCGGCGTGCTCCAGCCCGACACCACCCCGGCGACCCTCACCGCCGCCGAGGTGCTGGACTCGGTGACGCTCACGGTGCGCTTCGACGACCTGCTGGACCCGCTGAGCCCGCTCCAGGCCGGGAACGTGAGCCTGGACGTCGTGGCCCAGGACGACTCCCTGGCCCTGGTGCGGGACGAGGAGGGGGAGCTGGTCCTTGACCCGGCCCGGCCCGCCCCGGCCGTGGCCGCGGTCCTCCACGCGCCGGAGTACCGCCGGCGGGCGGCCCAGACCCGGGACTCGCTGGCCCGGGCCGACTCGGTGGCCCAGGTCCTCCTCGCCCGGGCCCAGGCCGCCGGGGACTCGGCGGCCCTCGACTCGCTGGTGGACCGCCGTCCGGTGGCGCCGCCCACGCCCCTCCCGGCCCGGGGCGGCGGAGGCGCCGGCGCCCCCGGTCCCGACGGGACGAGCCGGGGCCCCGACGGCCGCCCGCTCCCCGCCCAGGTCCTCGTGATCCTCCTGGAGGAGCCCCTGGTGGTGAACCGCCCCTACCGGGTGGCCGCCACCGGCGTGACGAACCTGAGCGGCGTGCCGCTGGGCGGCGGCGCCGCGGTGGTCATCCGCACCCCGCCGGCGGAGCCACCCGCCGCCGACTCCCTGGCACCGCGCCCCGACTCGCTGCAGGCGGTCCCGGACTCCCTGCCTCCCGGGCCCGCGCCGGACACCGTGGCTCCGGGCGGCCCGCCGGACACCCTGGCCGTCCCGGACACGGTGCGCCGACGGTGAGCGACGACCCGCGGCGGCACCTGCCGTCGGTGGACACGCTCCTCGGCGCCGAGGCCTTCCAGGGGCTCGCGGAGCGGCACGGGCGCGCGGCGCTCCTGCGGGCGGTGCGGGCCACGCTGGAAGCCGCCCGGGCCCACCCCCCCGACGACGCCGACCCCGCCTCCCTCGCCCGCCCCGAGCGGTGGACGGCGGAGGTGATCCGGCGGCTGGAGGAGGACGCCCGGCCCTCGCTCCGCTCCGTGGTCAACGCCACCGGCGTGGTGATCCACACCAACCTGGGTCGGGCGCCCCTGGCGCGGCGGGCCCGGGACGCCATGGAGGACGCGGCCACGGGCTACGGCAACCTGGAGTACGACCTGGAGCGCGGGGAGCGGGGCTCGCGGTACGACCACTGCGTGGACCTCCTCCGGGAGCTGACCGGCGCCGAGGACGCGCTGGTGGTGAACAACTGCGCCGCCGGGCTCATGCTCGCCCTCAACACGGTGGCGCGGGGCGGGGGCGTCCTGGTCTCCCGGGGCGAGCTGGTGGAGATCGGCGGCGGCTTCCGCGTGCCGGAGATCCTCGAGCGGTCCGGCGCCCGCCTGGTGGAGGTGGGGAGCACGAACCGGACCCGGGTGGCGGACTACGAGGCGGCGCTGGCCGAGGCGGGGAGCGCTCCGCCGGTCCAGGCCATCCTCAAGGTGCACCGCTCCAACTTCCGGATCTCCGGTTTCACCGAGGAGGCGGGGGTGGCCGAGCTGTCGGCCCTCGCGGACGGCCGCGGCCTCCCCCTGATCCACGACCTGGGCTCGGGCCTCCTGGCGGACCCCGCCGCGCTGGGCCTGCCTCCCGAGCCCCGGGCCGCCGAGTCGCTGGCCGACGGCGCGGACCTGGTGGTCGTCTCGGGGGACAAGCTCCTGGGCGGCCCCCAGGCGGGGATCGTGGTGGGGCGGGGCGACCTGGTGGCCAGCCTGCGGCGGAACCCCATGTGCCGCGCGCTCCGCGTGGACAAGGTCATCCTGGCCGGGCTGGAGGCCACGCTCCGCCTCTACCGGGACCCGGAGCGGGCCCTCCGGGAGATCCCGGTCCTGGCCATGCTCGCCGCCGCCCCCGACGAGCTGGAGGCCCGGGCCCGACGCCTGGTGGCGCGGCTCGAGGAGGCCGGGGTGGAAGGCGCCGAGGCCCGTCCGGGCGAGGGCGCGGTGGGCGGCGGGACCTACCCCGGCGTCCGCCTCCCCTCGTGGACGGTGCGGATCCCGCCCGGCGACGCCGGGGCCGACGCCGCGGCCGAGGGGCTCCGGCAGGGCGCGCCGCCGGTGGTGGGGCGCATCGAGGACGGCCTCCTGGTGATGGACGTCCGCACGCTGGCGCCCGGGCAGGACGAGATCCTCCTCCGGCGGCTCCTGGAGGTGGTGGGCCCCGAGGGGATCGGGTGACGGCGACCGCCGCCGGCTCCGAGCCGGTCCGGGAGCGCCGTCCGGCGGTCTTCCTGGACCGGGACGGCACCCTCATCGAGGACGCCGACTACCTGGCCGACCCCGACGGGGTCCGCCTGATCCCCGGCGCCGTGGAGGCGCTGCGGCGGCTCCGGGACGCCGGCTACCTCCTGGTGGTGGTCACGAACCAGTCGGGCATCGCCCGAGGGCTCTACACCGAGGCCGACTACCACGCCGTGGCGGCCCGGCTGGACGCCATCCTGGAGCGGGAGGGCGTTCCCGTGGACGCCGTGAAGTACTGCCCCCACCACCCCGACGGGACCGGGCGGTGCGCCTGCCGGAAGCCCGCCGCGGGCATGTACCTGGAGGCGGCGGCGGAGCTGGACATCGACCCGGCCCGCTCCTGGTACGTGGGGGACAAGGTCACCGACGTCCTCCCGGCGGCGGAGCTGGGGGGGCGGGGGATCCTGGTGCGCACGGGGTACGGCGCCGAGCAGGAGGGGGACGCTCCGGCGGACGTGGCCGTCGTCGACGACGTGGGCGCCGCGGCGGCGCTGGTCCTCGGGGCCGGGTGACGCCCGCGCCGGGGCTCGGAATCCCTGCAACGGCGCGGATTCCGGGGCCGTTGACCCTCTCGGGGGCCTCCGGTAGGTTTCGGGCCTTCGCCGCACCCCGGGATCAGGGGAAACCCGTGTCGCGACACCGTGTATTCAAGAACGTGACACACCTGCGCCGGGTCCCCGGCGCCACGAGTCATCCGAGGAGGACGCCCACGGCATGCTATCGCTGACCCTCACGCCCACCGCCACCGAGAAGGTGCAGGACTTCATCCAGGAGCACGGGGTGGAGACCGAGGCCGGGCTGCGCGTCGCCGTGCTCCCGGGCGGCTGCTCGGGCTTCCAGTACGGCCTCAACATCGAGGACGAGCCGGAGGAGGACGACGAGATCATGGAGATCGACGGGGTGAAGATCTTCGTCGACCCCTTCAGCGCCCAGTACCTGGACGGCGTCGAGATCGACTACGTCACCAGCTTCATGGGCCAGGGCTTCTCCTTCCGGAACCCCAACGCGGCCGGTGGATGCGGCTGCGGAAGCTCCTTCACGGTTTGATCTCCCTGCCTGACAGACGTCGGGACGCGCTCCCGACGCCGCTGGACTACGCGGCCCTCCCCAAGGAGGAGCTCCGCGAGCGCATCGTGGCCCGGAAGGACGAGCTGAACGCCGTCATCCTGGGCCACAACTACCAGCGGGTCGAGATCCAGGCGGTGAGCGACTACCTCGGCGACTCCCTGGGGCTCTCCCAGGAGGCGGCCGCCACCGACGCGGACACCATCGTCTTCTGCGGCGTCCACTTCATGGCGGAGACGGCCAAGATCCTGTCGCCGGAGAAGCGGGTGCTCATGCCCGACCTCCGCGCCGGGTGCCCCATGGCCGACTTCGTCACCGGCCCCGCGCTGCGCCGCCTCAAGGAGCAGCGCCCCGAGGCCGCGGTGGTGGCGTACGTGAACTCCTCCGCCGAGGTGAAGGCCGAGTCCGACGTCTGCTGCACGTCGTCCAACGCGGTGACGGTGGTGGAGTCGATCCCCGAGGACCAGCCCATCATCTTCGTCCCGGACCGCAACCTGGCGCGCTACGTCCAGGAGCGGACCGGACGGGACAACATCATCGCCTGGGACGGCTACTGCTACGTCCACGACGACATGGTCCTGGAGGAGCTGGCCAGCGCGCGGAAGGAGCACCCCAACGCGCTGGTCGTCGTGCACCCCGAGGCCCGGGACGACCTCCTGCAGCAGGCGGACGTGGTGACCTCCACCGCCGGCATGGTCGACCTGGCCGCCGAGAACGACGCGGTCATCTTCGGCACCGAGCGGGGCCTGGTGGACCGTATGAAGGAGCAGTTCCCCGAGAAGACCTTCATCCCCCTCTCCGGGGCCGCGGTCTGCGGGAACATGAAGCTCAACACCCTCTCGAAGCTGGCCTGGTGCCTGGACCACGAGAAGCACGCCGTGGAGCTGGACGAGGACGTCCGCGTCCGGGCCGAGCGCGCGCTCCAGCGCATGCTCGACCTCTCCGGCGGGTGGACCGCGCCCACCGAGGAGGAGGAAGCGCTGGAGATGGCCGGCGTCCGTCCCTCGGGCTGCGGGTGCGCCTGACCTCGTGAAGATCCGCGCCTTCACCGGTGGCGGGTTCGCGGAGAACGGGTACCTGGCGATCTGCCCGGACACGGGCGTCGCGGTGGCCGTGGATCCCGGCGCCGCCTCCCAGGGCATGGTGGACCGCCTGCGGGAAGAGGACCTGGAGCTGGCCCACGTCCTCCTGACCCACGCCCACCTCGACCACGTCGAGGGGCTGCACAGGGTGCACGAGGCCTTCCCCGACGCCCCCATCTGGCTCCATCCGAAGGACCGCCGGCTCTTCGACGCCCTCCCGGACCAGGCGAGGGCGTTCGGGATCCCCTGGACCGAGCAGCCCGAGCCCACCGAGGCCTTCGAGCACGGCCAGCGGGTGAGCTTCGGAGCGTGCGCCTTCGACGTGCGCTTCGCCCCGGGCCACGCCCCGGGACACGTCATGCTGGTGGCCGAGGAGCACGGCCTGGCGCTGGTGGGCGACGTGATCTTCCAGCGCTCCATCGGGCGCACCGACCTCCCCGGCGGCGACTTCCGGACCCTCATGGAGTCCATCCGGGATCAGGTCCTGACGCTGCCCGACGACATGGTGCTCCACACCGGGCACGGCCCCACCACCACCGTGGGCGAGGAGCGGGAGGGAAATCCCTTCCTCATGAGCCACTTCGGAGGGGAGCTGGCGTGAGCGACGGGCGCCCCCTTCCCGCGGCGGTCTTCGCCTCGGGGGGCGGCACGAACCTCCAGAGCCTGCTCGACCACCACGCCGGGGATCCGCCGTGGCGGGTCCGTCTGGTGGTGAGCGACCGGGAGGACGCCGGGGCCCTGGAGCGGGCCCGGCGGGCCGGCGTGGCCACCCGGGTGATCCCCACCCGGGACCGCACCGCCGAGGAGATCGCCGCCGAGACCCTCGCGGCGCTGGAGGAGCACGGCGTCCGCCTGGTCTTCCTGGCCGGGTACATGAAGCTCGTGCCGCAGCCCGTGGTGGCGGCCTTCCGGGGTCGCATGCTCAACGTCCACCCCGCGCTCCTCCCCTCCTTCGGGGGGCAGGGGATGTACGGCATCCGCGTGCACCGGGCCGTGCTGGCCTCCGGCGCCCGCGTGAGCGGGCCCACGGTGCACCTGGTGGACGAGGAGTACGACCGGGGCCGCATCCTGGCCCAGTGGCCGGTGCCGGTCCTGGCCGGCGACACCCCCGAGGCGCTGGCCGCCCGGGTCCTGGAGGTGGAGCACCGGCTCTACCCCCGGACCGCCGACCACCTGGCCCGGGCCGTCCTGGCCGGAGAGGACGCGGCGCCCCTCCCCTTCGAAGGCCCCGCCTTCGACGTCACCCCCGAATCATCCTGAACCCCACCCGAGGCACATCATGAAGCGGGCCCTGCTGAGCGTATCCGACAAGACCGACATCGAGAAGCTGGGACGCGCCCTGGCCGAGCGGGGGTGGGAGCTCCTGTCCACCGGCGGGACGGCGCGGGCGCTCCGCGCGGCCGGGCTGGACGTGCGGGAGGTGGCCGAGGTCACGGGTCACCCCGAGATGATGGACGGGCGGGTGAAGACGCTCCACCCGGCGGTGCACGCGGGCCTGCTGGCGCGCCGGGACCGGGCCGACGATCTGGAGGCGCTGGCCGACCAGGGCTACGCGCCCATCGACCTGGTGGCGGTGAACCTCTACCCCTTCCGGGAGACCGTCGCCCGGGGGGACGTCTCCGTGGGCGAGGCCATGGAGCAGGTGGACATCGGCGGGCCCACCATGATCCGCTCGGCGGCCAAGAACCACCGGGACGTCTGGGTCCTCGTGGATCCGTCCGACTACGACCGCGTCGTGGAGGCCCTCGACTCGTCGGACGACGACGCCGAGCTCCGCCGCGCCCTGGCGGCCAAGGTCTTCCGCCACGTGAGCGGCTACGACGGCGCCGTGGCGGCCTTCCTGTCCGACGACTCCCCCCCGGCGGATCTGGAGGAGCCGGGGAACGGCGCGGCCGCCTCCGCCGGCGAGGGCGAGCCCGACTCCGGCGCCCTGGGGGAGCGGCTCACCGTGTCCCTCCGCCGCCGCGAGGTGCTCCGCTACGGGGAGAACCCGGACCAGGAGGCCGCCTTCTACGGGCTGGGCGAGGACGCCGGCCTGGCCTCGCTGGAGCAGCACCACGGCAAGGCGCTCTCCTACAACAACCTGCTGGACCTGGACGGCGCGCTCCTGAGCCTCTCGCCCTTCGCCTTCTCGCCGCGCCCGGCGGTGTGCATCGTGAAGCACACGACGCCGTGCGGCCTGGCGGTGGCCGACACCCAGGACGAGGCCTACGCCAAGGCGCTCCGCTGCGACCCGGTGAGCGCGTTCGGCTCCGTCATCGCCCTGAACCGGCCCGTGACCGGCCCCACCGCCGAGCGCATGAGCGAGCTCTTCGTGGAGTGCGTGGTCGCGCCCGGATTCTCCGACGAGGCGCGGGAGATCCTGACGCGGAAGAAGAACATCCGGATCCTCACCTTCCCCGGCGTGGACGAGGCGCTCCCCTTCGAGCCGGAGGGGAACGGGACCACCCTCGCCGACGAGGCCCTGGGCGCCGCGCGCTTCCTGGCCGCCCACGGCCGTCGTCCCGACGCCCGCGTGCTGCGGAGCGTCTACGGCGGGATGCTGGCCCAGACGCCGCCGGTGCCTCCCTTCTACGGGGTGGACGACCCCTCGTGGAGCGTCGCGACGAAGCGGGCTCCCACCGACGCCGAGATGGACGACCTGCGCTTCGCGTGGGCGGCCGTCTTCGGCGTGAAGTCCAACGCCATCCTCCTGGCCGGCGGGGGCGCCACGCTGGGGATCGGGGCGGGGCAGATGAGCCGGGTGGACTCCTCCCGCATCGCGGTGCGGAAGGCGGCGGACCAGGAGCTGGACCTCGCCGGGTCGGTCCTGGCGTCGGACGCCTTCTTCCCCTTCCGGGACGGCGTGGACGCCGCCGCGGACGCGGGGGTGCGGGCCATCGTGCAGCCCGGCGGCTCGATCCGGGACGACGAGGTGGTGGAGGCCGCCGACGAGCACGGCATCGCCATGGTGTTCACCGGGCGGCGCCTCTTCCGGCACTAGGCGAGGGCGGGGGGGTCGGGCACCGCGGGGCCGGGCCCCCCCGCGTGGGTCAGTCGGGGGCCGGCGCCCCGGCCGTGGAGTCGGGGCGGGACGGCTCGCCCACCAGGGCCAGGAGGCTGCGCGGGTCCACGCTGGTGCTCCCGTAGCGCACCACCCAGTGGAGGTGCGGGCCGGTGACCCGGCCCGTGGCGCCCACCCGGCCCACGGGATCCCCCACGTCCACCGTGTCCCCCTCGGACACGAGCTGCTCGCTCAGGTGGAAGTAGGCGCTCAGCAGCCCGGCTCCGTGGTTCAGGTAGACGATGTCCCCCGCCAGGAGGAAGGAGTCCACCAGCGCCACCACGCCCCGGGCGGCGGCGCGGACCGTGTCCCCCGGGTCGCCGTCCAGGTCCAGCCCCATGTGTCGGCTGGAGACCTGGCCGTTGAAGATCCGCCCGTTCCCGAAGCCGCTGGTGACCCGGTCGTCCCGGGGAAGGGCGGCCCGCTCCCCCCAGAGGCGCTGCGTGCGCAGCGCCGCCTCGGAGACCGCCCGGGCCTTGGCCTGGTCCCGGGCCAGCCGCGCCCGGTTCTCCTCCGACAGAGGGGAGCCCAGCTCGGGGGCCACGGACAGCCGCTCGTGCTCGAAGGCGCCCGGCGCCACGGGAATGCGGAGGGAGCGGGGCAGGATGGCGCCCAGGGTCGTGCGGACCTCGAGGCGGGCCACCAGCGTGTCGCCGGCGTCCACCGGGATCGGGGCCAGCGACTCGAACGCCCCGTCTCCGGTGCCGAAGAACCAGAGCTCCTCTCCGCCCGCGGTGCCCGCCACGCCCAGGAGGGCCCTGGCCGGCACGGCCTCCACGCGGATCCGGACCAGCGAGCCCTGGGTGGGGTCGGCGGGACGCCACCCCAGCGAGACCGTCGTGTCCGCCGGGGGAGGAGGGGCGGCGGGCTCCTCGTCCAGGGGGCCCTCGCGCAGGGAGGGGATGGCGAGCGCGGCCACCAGGAGCGTCGCGGCGGCCAGGACCCCCAGGGTCATCCCGACGCGGCTCACGACGCCTCCTCCTCCAGCAGGCGACGGACCGCCGCCCCCATGGCCGGGGGCGCGAAGTAGCCCAGGACCCGGTGCCGCACGACCCCGCTCCGGTCCACCACCAGCGTGGTGGGGATGGCCCGCACGCCCCCGAAGGCGAGGCGCTGATCCCGGGTCGCGCGTCCCACCGGGTACGTGATGTCCCGCTCCTCGAGAAAGGCCCGGATCGGCCCCTCGCCGCCGACGTCGGTGGCGAGCCCCAGGACCACCAGGTCGTCTCCGGCGTGGCGGTCCGTCAGGGCCTGGAGGGCCGGCATCTCGGCGCGGCAGGGGAGGCACCAGGTGGCCCAGAAGTTCAGCACCACGACTCGGCCTTCCAGGTCGGCGGTCGTGACGGTGTCGCCGTCCAGGGTGGGGACGTGGAGCTCCGGCATCCGGTCCCCCTGGGGCGCGAACCCGGAGAGGGCGCCCACCTGCGGGCCGAGGCGGACCAGGAGGAAGAGGCCGACGCCCACCCAGGCGGCGCGCTCCGCCCAGACGAGGGCCACGCGCCACCAGGGGCGGTTCCGCGGAGGAACGGGTTCGGGCGGTGGGGTGGGGGCCTGCTGAGGCATGGTGGGTACAACCCCGGGGCGGGGCCCGGGGTCCGCCGGAGCGCCTGGCCGTGCGGGAAAGCTGCGCAGTCTCGTGGCGCCCCGGGGTCGGGCGGCCTCACCCCGGGAGGAGCGACTCCAGGACGTCCGCGGCGCGCTCGAGCGCCCGTCGGTCGGCGTCGCCCAGCGCGTCCAGGGCCCGGCGGAGCTCCCGCAGCCGGCGCTGCCGCCCCTCCTCCAGGAGTGTACGACCCCGATCGGTGGCGCGGATCTCCACCTCCCGCCGGTCCTCCCGGGAGCGGGTGCGGTCCACCAGGCCCCGCTCCTCCAGCCCCGAGACGAGGCGGCTCATGGTGGGCGGGCGGACCTGCTCGGCGTCGGCCAGCTCCGTCAGCGAGGCCGGCCCGACGTGCACCACCACGGACAGCGCGGAGAGCTCCGCGGCCGTGACCGGGCTGGCGCGATCCGCCTCCCGCAGCCAGCGGAGCAGGTGGATCGCCCAGGCGTGGAGGCGATCGGGGAGGGCCGGGGGACCGGGAGAGGCGGGATCGGACACGGGCGTCTTGCGCGGGAAACGGGAGACGGTTAGCAATGCTAACGATGTGCCCATACCCACCACGAGACAAGGGGAATGTCATGGCCGACGGACGCCAGGGGGAGTTTCGGGCAGCGGTGAGCGAGGGGCGTGGAGAGGACGTGCGGGCCCTCCTGCGCGAGGACCCGTCCCTGGCGCGCCATCGGGAGGAGGGGGTGGGCGCCATCCTCCTGGCCCTCTTCTCGGGGCGGCGCGAGCTCGTGCCCCTCCTCCTGGAGGAGGGCGCGCCCGTGGGCCCCGCCGAGGCGGCGGCGCTGGGTTCGGTGGAGGCGCTGGAGCGGGTGGACGCCGGGAGCGAGGGCGGCCTCGACCCCAACGGACCGGGTCCCATGGGGTGGACGCCCCTCCACCTGGCCGCCTTCATGGGCGCCTCCGAGGCCACCCGCTGGCTCCTGGAGCACGGAGGCGACCCGGCGACCCTCTCGACCAACCGGGAGGCCAACACGCCCCTCCACGCGGCCCTGGCCGGCGCCGGGAACCCGGACGTGGTGCGGGCGCTCCTGGACGCCGGCGCCGATCCCGCCGCCCCGGCGGCGGCGGGCGTGACGCCGCTGCATCTGGCCGCCTCCCGGGGAGACGAAGCGGCCCTCGAGCGGCTCCTGGGGGCCGGCGCGGGGCCCGCCCGCATGGAGGACGGCCGCCTGCCGTCCGCCCTGGCCCGCGAGCGGGGACACCCCGAGCTGGCCGAGCGCCTCGAGGGCCTGGAGGCGGACCAGGGCTGACGGCCGGTCCGGTCTAGTGGAGGCGCTCCTGGCGGACCTGGAAGGTCACCGGGAGGCTGATCCACACCGCCACCGGATCGTCCCGGTTCATGGCCGGCGCAAAGCGGTAGACGCCGGCCACCTCGAGCGCCGCCCGGTCCAGGGCGGCGTGCCCGGAGCCCTCCTGCAGCCGGGTGTCGCGGACGGTCCCGTCCACGCCGACCAGGAAGTGGATGCGGACCGTCCCGCCGATCCCGGCCTCCCGGAGGAGGGGGGGATAGCTCCGTGCCATCGCCTGGACGACCTCCCCGGGGTTGAGGAGGCGGGGCTCCAGGGTCCGGGGGACGAAGACGGGCCCCTGGGAGAGGTCCCGCCCGGCCGCGGGCGGTGGCGGGGGGAGCGGCGGGAAGCCGCCGTCGGGATCCACGTTGGGCGGCATGACCTCCACGTCCACGTCCCCCACGGCGGGGATGGGCACGGCCGGCCGGACCAGCGGCGCCGGCGGCGGTGGGATCTCCACCGGGGGTGGCACCTCCAGGATCTCGATGGCGGACGCGGTGGCGCCCAGGTCCTCGGCCACCATGTCCGGCCACAGACCGAAGAGGGCGAAGTGGGCCAGGGTGGCGGCGATGAGGGAGGCCCACAGCCGGCTCCGGAACGACGCCTTGAAGCGGTCGTTGGCCGTGGGGGGAGGGCCGGGCGGCGGTCCGGGAGGGGTGGGAAGGGCGTTCATGGCACGACCTCCTGTGGGAGTCCACGGGGCGCTGCATCGGCCAGGGCCGGGTGCAAGGGGAGTGCCGGCCGGCGGGGGCCGAGGCCGCATCCTGCGTCTAGGCCGCGTCCCGCCTGGCCTTCCGGTCCAGGACGCCTCGAGGGGCCGCGAGGCGCCCCGGGGACCCGGTGTCCCCCGGGCGCTCCGGGGGTGTCCTTGGCGGAGGACGGCGTGGAGGGAGGTTGGCGCAAACCCCCGCGGCGGCCGACATTGACCCCGTGACCCACGGGAGCGCCGCGCTCCCGAGCTCCGAACGCCGCACAGCCGAGGATCCTGCCCATGCCGCCCGTCACCTTCACCCTCAACGGGACGTCGACCACCGTCGACGCGCCCGCCGACATGCCCCTTCTCTGGGTCCTGCGGGACCTCCTGGACCTCAAGGGCACCAAGTTCGGGTGCGGCATCTCCGAGTGCGGCGCCTGCACGGTGCACGTGAACGGACGCCCCACCCGGAGCTGCCAGGTGCGCGCGGAGACCGTGGAGGGGGACGAGGTGGTGACCATCGAAGGGCTCTCGCCCGACGGCCGCCATCCGCTCCAGGAGGCGTGGCGCGAGCTGGACGTGCCCCAGTGCGGGTACTGCCAGGCCGGTCAGCTCATGACCGCCGCCGCCCTCCTCGACCGGATCCCCGATCCCACGGACGAGGACATCGACCGCCTCATGGACCAGAACCTCTGCCGGTGCGCGACCTACATCCGCATCCGCCAGGGGATCAAGCGGGCCGCGGAGCGCATGGCGGCCACCGACGGCGCCGGCGGCGCGGGGAGCGACCGATGAGCACGACCATGGAGCGTCGCCACTTCCTGAAGGTCGGGGCGCTGGCCGGCGGCGGGCTGCTGGTCTCGAGCTGGTTCGAGCCCTTCGGCCTGGGAGCCGCCACGGCCGACGCGGCGGCGGTGGCCACGGTGAACGGCCACGTGCGCATCGACCCCGACGGCTCGGTGACGATCATGTCCCAGAACCCGGAGGTCGGGCAGGGGGTCAAGACGATGCTCCCCATGATCGTCGCGGACGAGCTCGACGTGCCCTGGGCGAACGTGCGCGTGGAGCAGGCCGACCTGGACACCGGGCTCTACTCGGGCCAGTTCGCCGGAGGGAGCCTCGCGACGCCCATGCACTGGATGTCCATGCGGCGCGCCGGGGCCGGGGCACGGGACCTCCTCCTCCGGGCCGCCGCCCGACGGTGGGACGTGGCGATCCACGAGCTCACCACCGAGGACGGCGTCGTGGTCCATCCGGCCAGCGGCCGCTCGGCGGGCTACGGGGAGCTGGCCACGGAGGCCGCCGGCCTTCCGGCGCCCGATCCAGAGACGCTGACCCTGAAGACGCCGGACGAGTTCGACATCATCGGCACGCCGGTCCACAACGTGGACCTGGACGCCATCGTCACCGGGAAGCCGCTCTTCGGGATCGACACGACCCGTCCGGGCATGCTGTACGCGGTCTACCACAAGTGCCGGACCTACGGCGGCCGCGTGGTGGGCGCCAACCTGGACGAGGTACGGGCCCAGCCCGGCGTCCGCCACGCCTTCGTGGTGGAGGGCGGCGAGGACCTTCGGGGCCTCGTGGACGGGGTGGCCATCGTCGGCGACTCGTGGTGGCTGGTGAACCAGGCCCGCGAGAACGTGCTCGAGGTCGAGTGGGACGAGGGCCCCGGGGCGGGGCAGAGCAGCGAGGGCTTCCGAGCCCGGGCCACCGAGCTCTTCGGGGAGGAGCCGCAGATGTTCCTCCGCTCCGACGGCGACTTCGAGTCGGCGTACGGGAGGGCGGCGGCCACCGTGGAGGCCGAGTACCAGTACCCCTTCATCCTCCACGCGCCGCTGGAGCCCCAGAACTGCACCGCCCACTTCCAGGACGGGCGCCTGGAGCTCTGGGCGCCGACCCAGACCCCGGAGCGGGGCCGTTCCATGATCACCGAGGCGCTGGGGATCGGTGAGGACGCCATCACCCTCCACCTCACCCGCATGGGCGGCGGCTTCGGGCGCCGGCTCAGCAACGACTACACCCTGGAGGCCGCGGCCATCGCCCAGCGCCTCGAGGGCACGCCGGTCAAGCTCGTCTGGACCCGGGAGGACGACACCCGTCACGACCACTATCGCCCCGGCGGATACCATCGCCTCCAGGGCGGGGTGGACGCCGACGGTCGCGTCGTGGCGTGGCGCAACCACTTCGTCTCCTTCGGGGCGGGGGAGCGCTTCGCCCCCAGCGCCGGGGTGGGAGACTCGGAGTTCCCGGCGGGCGCCGTGCCCAACATGGTCATGGGGGCCAGCCTCATCCCCTTCTACGTCCCCACGGGCGCCCTGCGCGCCCCGGGGAGCAACGCGCTGGCCTTCGTCTACCAGTCCTTCCTGGACGAGCTGGCCGACGCCGCCGGCGCCGATCCCCTCCAGTTCCGCATCGACCTGCTGCGCCGGGCGGGACCCGACACGTCCCAGGATCCCCAGCGGATGATCCGCGTCCTGGAGGAGGTCCGGGACGTGTCCGGCTGGGCGGACCGGGGGAGCCTCCCCGCCGGCACGGCCATGGGCGTGGCGTTCCACTACAGCCATCGGGGCTACGTGGCCGAGGTGGTCCAGGCGACGGTGGCCCGGGACGGCGCGCTCACCGTGGATCAGGTGTGGGCCGCGGTGGACATCGGGCGCCACGTCATCAATCCGCTCAACGCCGAGAACAACGCGCAGGGCGGGGTGCTCGAGGGCATCTCCCACGCCCTGGGGCAGGAGATCACCTTCGCCGACGGCGGCGCCGTCCAGGGCAACTTCGACGAGTATCCGCTCCTGCGGATGTCGGCGGCGCCTCCCGTGGAGATCCACTTCGTGCCCAGCGACAACGACCCGACGGGCCTGGGCGAGCCGACCCTGCCTCCGGCGATCCCGGCGCTGACCAACGCCATCTTCGCGGCCACGGGGCACCGGGTGCGCACGCTCCCCCTGTCCAAGGCGGACCTGAGCTGGGGGTAGGCCCGGCGGCGCGGGCGAGAGGCCGCCCTCCGGGGCGACGCGGGGCCGAGCCCCGGCGGGTGGGACGGGACCGTCTCACCAGTCGGGGCTCTCCTCGTGGAAGTCGGGAGGCTCGAGCTGGAGGGTGCAGTGGCCGATCCGGAACCGGTCCCGCAGCGTCGCCTGCACGTCGGCCAGGATCCGCCCCGCCGTCCGCTCGCCGGACCGCTCCACGTGGGCCGAGAGGGAGACCATCCCCGAGGTGATGCTCCACACGTGGAGGTCGTGGACGCCGGCCACGCCCTCGACGCCCCGGATGGCCTCGCGGATCTCGTCCACGTCCAGGTGCTCGGGGGTGCCCTCCATGAGGACCGCGACCGACTCCCGGAGGAGGCGCCAGGAGGAGCCCAGGACCAGGAGGCCGATGAGGATGGAGGCCAGGGGATCGGCCAGGTTCCACCCGGTGGTCCAGATGACGAGCCCCGCGGCGATGGCTCCCACGCTCCCCGCCGCGTCGGCCATCACGTGGAGCCAGGCCCCCTCCATGTTGAGGCTCTCCTTGCGACCCCCGTGGAGGAGGGCGAGCCCGATCCCGTTCACCACGAGCCCGCCCACGGCCACTCCCATCATGAGGGGCCCCATGACCTCCGGCGGGTCCTGGAAGCGGTGCCACGCCTCGACGAAGACGTAGAGCGCCACCGCGACCAGGGTGACGCCGTTGACCAGCGCCGCCAGGATCTCGGTGCGGTAGTAGCCGAAGGTGCGCTTCGGGTCCGGGGGCCGGCGCGCGACCCACATGGCGAAGAGGCTCAGCCCCAGGGAGCCGGCGTCGGACAGCATGTGTCCGGCGTCGGCCAGGAGCGCCAGGGAGTTGGTGAGGAGACCCCCCACGACCTCCGCGGCCATGTAGGCCACCACCAGGCCCAGCGTCCACTTCAGGCGCCCGGTGCTCCGGGCGAGATCCGCGCCGGTGTTGCCTCCGTGGTCGTGCGCCATGCGCCTCCTCGGGTCGATCGGCGTTCGTCGGCTCCCGGGGCGGGGAGCCGGCTCGCGTGTCGGGCTCATGCAAGCTCGGGGCCGGGTGCCGTGGCCTCGAGGTTGGGCTCGGGGCGCCGGCCGATTATCATCCCAGCCGTGCGGCGCGGGGCCGAAGGGCCCGGCGCGGCGCGCCTGGAGGGGTGGCAGAGCGGTTCAATGCACCGGTCTTGAAAACCGGCGGGCGCAAGCCCTCGTGGGTTCGAATCCCACCCCCTCCGTAGCGGCGGTTCCGGCCATCAGGTCGGGCCGCCGTTCCCGTTTCAGGTGTCCCTGGCAGGTACCGGGGTGGGATTCTCACCCACCCGTCCCGAGCGCGCGGCGCTCGATCCGGTCGCGGGCTGGGCTGCGGGGCGCTGCGCGCCTCCTCGCCCACCTCGGCGCGGTGCGCCTCGGCTCGAATCCCACCCCCTCCGTGACGGCGGTTCCGGCCATGCAGGTGGGGCCGCCCGTTCGTGCTCGTTGACATCCGGCCGCTCGGGGCCCTACCCATGGAGGAGCCGGACCTGGGGGGGCTCCGGACGAGCCCCCGTGCGCCGGCGTTCCACGTCAGACGTCCCCCACGGAGGAACCCCCCATGCGGATGCGCGCCGCCCTCGTCCTCGTCCCCCTCGCGGCCTCCCTGGCCTGCGCCGACGTCCCCACCCAGCCGCCCTTCGAGCTGGCCGACGCCTCCGAGACCCGGGTGCCGGGCCACCAGAAGGCCCGCTACGACGCCGACGGCAACGGCTTCCCCGACGACGGCGTCGAGGTGACCGGCGTGTACACGGCGTTCTACGCCGAGGACGCCGCCGGCGACTGGTACTGGGATCTGGGGGACGGTCGGATCCTCGGGAGCGTCGCCTCGCCCGACGACCTGGACGCCGCCACCCGCACGGACTGCGTCTACCACAACCAGTACCGGGCCACCTTCGGGAACGACCCGTTCATGGACAGCGGGTGGATCAAGAACAACATCCGCTGTACGGGGGCCGAGAAGGGCACCTTCAACTACCTCATCGTCCACGAATCCGACCCCCGCTACACCGGGAACCCGGACTGGGCGATCTGGAGCACCTGGGAGTACCACGTCCTGACCGTGGGCGGCTTCGGCAACCTGGTGGGCCCCAGGAGCCACGTGGGCGGCTGACGCCGTAGCGGGCTCCCGGGGGGGATCCGAGAGCGCGGCCCGGCGACGCTTGCGGGGTCGGGCGGGGCGGGACATGCTGGGGGGCCTCGCCTCCTCCCCTCCCGCCCGGCCGCCCGCCCATGACCGAGCTCCTGCTCGACCCCGCCGCCTGGATGAGCCTGTTCGGCATCACCCTCATCCAGATCGCGCTGGGGGCCGACAACCTCATCATCATCACCATCATCGCCAACAAGCTCCCGGGCGCGGAGCGGGGGAAGGCGATCCGGTGGGGGCTGATCCTGGCGATGCTCTTCCGCATCGTCCTCCTCTTCGGGGTGAGCCTGGTGCTGACCGCGGCCACGGCGGAGCTCTTCGAGCTCGACACGTCCCTCCCCCTGGCCGGCACGGTCACCGCCGCGGTGAACGGCAAGGCGCTCGTCCTGGTCGTGGGCGGCCTCTTCCTCATCTGGAAGGGGATCAAGGAGCTCCGGGTGAAGCTCAAGGGCGTGGAGGACCACGTGAAGGAGGCGGCGAAGTTCCGGGACGTGGTCACCCTCATCGTGGGGATGAACCTCCTCTTCAGCGTGGACTCGATCCTCACCGTGGTCGGGATGACCGACGTGTTCGCCATCATGGTCGGCTCGGTGGTGATCTCGGTGGCCCTCATGCTGATCTTCGCCGACCCGCTCTCCCGCTTCCTCTCGACGAACCCCGAGTTCGAGATCCTGGGGCTCTTCGTGCTCCTCCTCATCGGGTTCGTGCTGGTCCTGGAGGGCGGGCACACCGCGCACCTCGAAGTCGGCGGAAGCGCCTTCCCCTACATCCCGCAGTGGATCGTGATCTTCATGCTCCTCCTCATGTTCAGCGTGGACCTCTACCAGAACTGGTGGGAGCGGAGCCGCGGGAAGCCCGAGGAGCCGGTGCCGCTGCACCACCGGAAGAAGTAGGCCGCGAGGCCGGCCCCGCCCTCGCGTGGCCCCGGCCCGCGGTCTATCCTGATGCCCGACCGCCCCCGAACGGCGGCTCTTTCTCCACCCGTGCAACTCCGGATGACCATGCGCCGCTCCCTCCTCGTCGCCCTCGCCTTCCTCCTCCTCCCCGCCCAGGTCTTCGGCCAGCAGGAGGAGCGCTACGACTACTGGGGTCCCCAGCGGGAGATGATCCAGCGGGGGCAGCAGGCGATCCTCCAGTGCAACGGCCTCTTCACCTCGGGTCGGACGCTGAGGCAGGTCTACGACCAGGAGCTGGTCTTCCTCCCGGACCCGGTGGGCCAGCTCATGCCGGCCCGGGACGGCGACGGCTGGGTCGTGCGGGGCGACGTGGAGATCGACTGGGACCGCCGGGCGGTCCGGATCGGCGACACCGAGGACGACGTCCCCGCCATGCGGGCGGCGTTCCGCGAGGGGATCGGATGCGTCATCCTGGCGCCGGACCAGGACTTCGACGACATCGACGATCTCCCGGAGATCGTCATGGCGCCGCCTGCGGGAGACCCGGCCGACATCGCCTGGCCCGACGGGGACCGGGTGGGCGAGATCCGCGTCCCCGACGGCGTGGACGCCGCCGCCCTCCAGGCCGCCTCGGACTGGGCCTTCGACCGCCCGACTCCCGAGCAGGTCACGCTGAGCCTCCTGGTGATCCACGACGGGAAGATCGTCCACGAGCGCTACGCCCCCGGCGTCGAGATCGGCACGCGCACCCGGACCTGGTCCACGGCCAAGAGCATCGCGGCCACCCTCATCGGGATCCTGGTGGACGACGGGCGCATGGCGCTGGACGAGCCGCTGGCCCTGGACTGGAATCCCCAGGTGCGGGAGACGGAGGATCCCCGGGACGAGGTCACGCTCCGGGACGTCCTCCAGATGTCCAGCGGGCTCTATCCGGTGGACGCCGGGGGGCTGGAGTACGCCACGGGCTCGGGGATGTCCTACTGGGCCGGCTCGTCCTCGGTGGAGGGCGCGCTGGACCGGGGCCTCATCCGGAAGCCCGGCACGTTCTGGGAGTACGAGAACTACGAGACGCTCCTGGCCGTCCTCAAGATGAAGGAGGCGCTGGGGAGCGAGGAGGCGTACCACCGCTTCCCCCGGGAGGCGCTCTTCGACCGCATCGGCATGCGGAACACGCTCCTCTCCACGGACCGCTTCGGGGACTTCATCCTCTCCAGCCAGGTGTACACCAACGCCCGGGACCTGGGGCGCTTCGGGATCCTGTGGGAGAACGGGGGCGTGTGGCCCACCACCGGCGAGCGCATCGTGAGCGAGGAGTGGATCGACTTCGCCACCTCGCCGGCGCCGTCCACGGCCGAGCTGGGCAACTTCTACGGCGCCCAGTTCTGGCTCGTCCCCGACGACCGGAAGGGCGAGGTGCCCGCCGACGCCTACTCCACCGCCGGCAATCGGGGGCAGTTCGTCCTGGTCGTGCCCTCCCACGATCTGGTCATCGTGCGCCGGGGGCTGGACTGGGGGCGCCAGGGCTTCGACCGCTGGGGGCTCGTCCGCGAGGTGCTGAAGGCCTTCGACTAGGCCTCGACCCGCCGGGACGCACCGAGGGGGCGGGCGCCGTCGGCGCCCGCCCCCTCTCGTGCATCTCCGGACCGCGGGACGCCTAGCGGTCGCCGTCCAGCAGCTCCGCGGGCAGGGCCCGGGGCGTCATGAGCTTGTAGATGGGCACCAGGGGCGGGCCGTCGCCGCGCACCGCGTCCGAATCCCGGGGGATCCAGGCGTCCATGGTGTTCCAGTAGACCACGTTGTCCTCGGTCTCCACCTCGAGCATGTGGGCCACCAGGCGGCCCAGCGCCTGCCCGGTGGGCACCACGTACGTGCCCTCCGGGAAGGTCTCGGTGAGGGTCAGGACCTCGCCGACCTCGACGATCGTGGCGGCGGCGTGGTTGTACTGCCGCTCGTGCCGGACGTCGCCCACGGTGTAGGCGTCCACCTCGAGCTCCACGTCCTCCACGAGGCGCTCCACCGTGATCCCGTGGCGCCGCAGCATGGCCACGGCGTCCCGGGCGTCCCGGGGAAGCAGGTAGGCGTAGGGCCGGGGGCGGGTGCGCAGGACGACGGGCTTCTTGAGGAGCTGTGCCCCTTCGATGCGCACCGCGTCCACCTCCTCGGTGGGATCGGTGCCCCGGCCGCCGTTCTCGACGTACCAGTAGTCCACCGGGTAGTCCTCGGGCTCGTACTCCATCTCCACCGTCACGTCGCCCCGGGCCTCACGCCCCATGGCGATGGTCTCGGCGGTGGCGTCGGCCACGGTGCGCATGAGCTCGTCGGCGTGCTCCGCCGACCAGTCCACCACGGCCAGGTAGCCCAGGTAGCCCGCCCGGGCGCCGGTCTCCATGGTCTGGGTCGGGGACTCGAAGAGGATGCCCACCGAGTTCACGAAGCCGCCGTAGTTCCGGCCGATGCGCGCCTGGGACCCGCCCACGCGCCAGGCCTCCTCGTTCCCGCCGGTGTAGTACCAGGACTGGTAGCCCTCGGTCTCGAGCATCCGGTCGATGGCCGGGAAGATCTCCTCGTCGCAGAGGAGCGTGATCTCCGGGGCCGGATCGGCGTGGCTCGGGCACTGGTAGTTGAGGTTGTAGGGCCGGGAGCCGCCGTTGTGGCCGTCCACGTACAGGTGGGGGCGCCACTCGGAGATGATGTTGCCCACGTAGCTGGCGATGGCGGGCTGCTCGAGCTTGATGTAGTCGCGGTTCAGATCCAGCCCCCAGAGGTTCCCCCGCGTTCCGCGCTCGGAGGCCTCGAAGCCGTCGGGGTTGATCTGGGGCACCACGACCACGGTGACGTCGTCCAGGAGCGCCCAGGCGTCGGTGCCGGGTGTGGCGAAGTCCCGCATGAGGACCAGAAGGCCCTCGCGGAAGGTGCGCTCGTCCCCGTGCACGTTGGCCGCCAGGACGACGACGGGGCGTCCCAGCGCCTCCGCCTCGAAGGGCTGGCTGATCAGGGGACGGGAGAAGACCGCGTAGGCCAGCTCCCGCTCCTGCCAGGTCTCGCCGTAGGTGCCCAGGTACATGTTCGGGCTGACGGCCTTCAGCGCGCGCAGGTAGTCCCACATCTCCTGGTGGTTCGTGTGGCGCTCGAAGCCCGACTCCTCCGCGGCGGTCCGCGGGAAGCCGTCGGGCACCGGGGACCACTGGGTCTGGGCGGCGGCCGGGAGGGCGAGGAGGAGGGCGAGGGCCAGGGGGGCCAGGAGCGCGAGGGCGCGCCGGGGCGCCGTGCGGACGCGGGTGGGATTCATGTCGGTTCCGGGTTCGGGGAGGGGAGCGGCGCGGCGGCCGCGGCTTCCGCTGCCCTGAAGGGACAGGCTGCTATGAAGCACCCCGATGGCGCCCCAGGGTTCGCCCGGGTGGCCGGGACGGCGGGCCGCTCAGCCCTCCACCGGCGACGGTCCCTGGTGCACCGCGCCGGGATCCCCGCCGCCCAGGACGTGCTCCCACGCGTCCAGCATGGCCTCGAACGAGAAGCGAGTCCGGGCCCGCTCCCGGGCCGCGCGTGCCATGGCCTCCCGGCGGGCGTCGTCGGACAGGAGGGCCCGGGTGGCGTCGGCCAGGGCGCGGGCGTCGGCGGGCACCACCAGGCCCGGCGGAGGGTCGCCCCCCTCCAGCGCCTCCGCGGCGCCGCTCACCGGCGTGCTCACCACCGGCACGCCGGCGGCCAGCGCTTCCAGCATGGCGTTGGCCATGCCCTCCTTGTCGGAGGTGAGGAGAAACAGGTCCAGCGCGGCCAGGACCGTGGCCACGTCCCGGCGGAAGCCCAGGAAGTGGACGCGGTCGGCCATTCCCAGCGCCTCCGCCCGCGCCCGCAGGTCCGCCTCCAGCTCCCCGGTCCCCGCCAGCGCCAGGTGGACGCCGTCGAGCGACGCCACCGCCGCCAGCATGCGGTCCAGCCGCTTCTGCTCCGCCAGGCGGGTGACGCTCCCCACGACGGGACGGTCCAGGGGGAGCCCCAGCGCCGCGCGGGCCTCGTCACGGGGCGGGGGAGGGGCGCCGAGCTCGATCCCGTCGTACACCGTGACGACGGTGCGGGGGTCGGCCGAGGGGAGGTCGGCCCGGAAGTCGGTGCGGATCCCGTCGGCGTTCAGGAGCACCGCGTCGGTCCAGCGGCGGAGGGCCAGCCGGTACGTCCAGTGGCGCCGGGGGAGGTCGGTGGAGAGCCCGATGCGGGACACGACCACGGGCACGCCGGCGCGGCGCGCCGCCATCCCCGCCAGCCAGAGCTTCTTGAAGGTGCTGACCAGGAGGGCGTCGGGCCCCCAGGAGGCGAGCTGGCGGGAGAAGCGCCAGGCGTCGGGGAGCATGAGGTGGCCGCCGAGCCGCCCCGGCTCGGCCGGCACACCCATGGACGCGGCCCGCTCCGCCATCGCCTGGTCCCGGCAGAAGAAGCGGACCGCGTGGCCCCGCTCGGCGAGGCCCCGGAGGAGGAGGAGCGTCCACTTCTCCCCGCCTCCGAACTCCGAGGCGCCGTTGTGGGCCGCGATGCGCAGCGGCGGGACGGACCGGCCCACGGGCGCCGGAAGGCTACCGGTCTTCGGCGAGGACCGGGTCCCAGTCCACGGTCTTGTGGCTGCCGTCGCAGAAGGGCTTGTTGGAGGACTGGCCGCAGCGGCAGAGGTAGTACGGCTTGCCCTCGCGGGTCTCGAGCTCGTTCCCGGCGGCGTCCACCAGGGGGACGTCGCCCTCGACCTTGAGGGATCCGGTGGAGCTGATGGTGATCTTCACGTCGGACACGGACTGCCTTCCTGGACCTGTGGGGTGGGGATGCGGGTACCGGGCCCACGAACCCCCGACCCCCGCGGCGGTTCCGTGACGCCCGGCGTTTTCCGGGTTGGAGCGCCCCCGCGCGGCGGGTAGATTCCCGGCGGGACGCTCCGGCGTCCTCGACCAACGACCAACCCCTCCCGAGGTCCCCTGTCGTGATCCCGGTCCAGCGCAGAAAGACCGTTCCCGTGGACGTGGGCGGCGTCACCATCGGCGGCGACGCGCCCGTCGTGGTCCAGTCCATGACCAACACCGACACCGCCGACGTGGACTCCACCGTCGAGCAGGTGAAGCTCCTGGCCGACGCCGGCTCGGAGATCGTGCGGGTCACGGTGAACAACGACGAGTCGGCCCAGGCGGTCCCGGAGATCGTGGAGCGGCTGCGCACCGACGGCTACGACACGCCCATCGTCGGGGACTTCCACTACAACGGGCACATCCTGCTGACGAAGTACCCGGACGCGGCGGAGGCGCTGGCCAAGCTCCGCATCAACCCGGGGAACGTGGGCGCCAAGCGCCGCGACGAGAACTTCCAGCAGATCGTCGAGGTGGCCATCCGCCACGACAAGCCGGTGCGCATCGGGGTCAACTGGGGCTCGCTGGACCAGCGCCTCCTCACCGAGCTCATGGACGAGAACGCCGAGGCGGGCTCGCCCAAGAGCGCCGACGAGGTGCTCATGGACGCCATGGTCGAGAGCGCGGTCCGCTCCGCCGCCCTGGCCGAGGAGACGGGGCTGGCCCACGACAAGATCGTCATCAGCACCAAGGTCTCCACGGTGCGGAAGCTCATCTACGTCTACCGGGAGATCGCGGCGCGCTGCGACTACCCGCTCCACCTGGGCCTGACCGAGGCCGGGCTCGGGAACAAGGGGATCGTGGCCACCACCGCTGGCCTCGCGCCGCTCCTCCTCGAGGGCATCGGGGACACCATCCGGGTCTCGCTGACGCCCAAGCCCGGCGGGGACCGGGCCGAGGAGGTCCGCGTGGCCCAGCAGATCCTCCAGTCGCTGGAGATCCGCTCCTTCGAGCCCCAGGTGACCTCGTGCCCCGGGTGCGGGCGCACCACCTCGACCTTCTTCCAGGAGATGGCCGAGGACATCACCGGCTACATCCGGGACAACATGCCGGTGTGGCGGGACGCGTACCCGGGCGTGGAGGAGATGGAGGTGGCGGTCATGGGGTGCGTGGTGAACGGCCCCGGCGAGTCCAAGTACGCCAACATCGGCATCTCGCTCCCCGGCACCTTCGAGGAGCCCAAGGCCCCGGTCTACATCGACGGCGAGCACGCCACGACCCTCAAGGGCGAGGGCCTGGTGGAGGAGTTCAAGGGCATCCTCCTGGACTACATCGAGCGCACGTACGGCCGGAAGACGGCGGGAGCGGGCGCGGAGTAGGGAGGCCTGGAGCTCCACCTCCCCCCACCGCCCGCGTTCCTCTCCCGTGCGCCGTCCCTCCCTGTCCCGGCTCCACCGCGCCGGCCCGGCGCTGGCCTTCCTCCTGGCCTTCCTTCCGGGCTCCGCCGATGCCCAGGTGGAGGCCTCCCGCGATCCCTGGAACGAGCCGTTCTTCTACGCGGGCGTGTCCGGGGTCCGGCTGTCGGGGGCCCTGGCGCCCGACTGGAGCCTCGGCCCCCTCCGCACCGTGGGCGCCCAGGGCCCCGCGGGTCCGCTCTGGTTCTTCCTGGAGGTCGACGAGGGACGGTTCCTGGAGGTCCAGGGATCCAAGACGGCGGATCTCCTCAACGGCACCGCGGGACTCCTCCTCGGGGGAAGGGTGGGTGGGCTCCGCCTGGAGGGAGGCCCCCTGGTAGGCGTTCAACGCCTCGAAGGCGCGCACCTGATCCCGGGGGGAAGCGAGACGGAGCTGGTGCTCGGCGGGCGGGCCGTGGTCCGGAGCCCCACGTGGCGTGGCGTGCACGCGGCCGTGGTCGTGGACGTCCAGCGCGCGTTCTACCGGGAGCCGCTGGACGTGTCCCGCGTGTCCCTCCGCCTCGGGTGGGCGTCTCCCTTCCCGGAGGCGGTGCGCTCCGCGCTCGTCGGCGACGACGCCGGACGCGGGGCCCCGCCCCCGCCGACGTTCGAGGTGCTCCGCCGGGAGGACCTGGCCGACGCCGGCATCGTCGGGTGGGAGGAGCTGACGGCGGTGCTTCCAGGGTGGTCTTCCTGGGCCCCCAACGGGTCGGCCACACGGCTCGCACCTCCCGGCGGCGGTCACCCGGGGGCCGGACGGTGGCGGATCGTGGTGGACGGGATCGAGCTCCCGGTCCGGGGCGTCACCGGGGCCGCGCTGGATCGTCTCCCCGTCCCGCTGCACATGGTGGATTCCATCCGGGTCCACGACGGGCCGGGACTCCTGGACGGGCGGCCCACCGACCCGGGGGTCCTGGAGTTGTTCGTCCACGACCCCGCAGGCCCCATGGGGGGCCACGTGCGGGAGGCGGGAAACCCCCGGGGCGACCCCGGTCTGGCGGCCGGGGAGATGGCCGAAAACGTCGACCGGCTGGGGCGAAGCGAGGCCTCGTGGGCGGGGTGGGGTGGCCCGCACGGGGGCGTCGCGGTCAGCGCCGGCTACCACGATCGCTACGTCCGGGAGCGGGAAGGACTTCTGCAGCTCCGCCGGGACCACCTGTTGATCGATCCGAGCGTGGTGGTCCACCGCCTGGCCGGGAGCGCGTGGGCCCGGTCGGGGCCGGCGGTGCACCGCGTTCGCTGGGGGCGGGTGGAGGGTCGGGACTACCCCCACCTGGACCCGCTCGGACGCGAGGTCATGAGTGATCACCAACGGGACTGGGTGGGACTGTCGGGCCAGGTGGGGCTCGGGATGGAGCGGGCGGTCGAGTATGGCCTGGCGTGGGGCCGCCGGACGCTGGGGACCCTCCCGGGAGACACCACCGCGGCGCTCCTGGACTTCCGGGAGGAGGAGCTCGAGGGGCGGGTCACGGTGAGCCTGGGCGCCTGGACGGTGAGTGGGGTGGGCGCCCGCCGTCGGGCCACCGGCGGGCCCGATCTCGGGGACCCCACGCAGACCGAGGGGCGGCTCCGTGTCTCGACGACGGTGGCGGGCGTCGGCGTGTCCGGCGCCGCCGGACGGGCGGACGGCCGGACGGTGGGGGATCTCCTCCTGCAGCGGGCCGTCGTCCTACGCGGCGATACCGAGCTCCGCCTGACGGCGCATCTCGAGCGGGCTTCGGACACCGGGTTGGGCTCCCTCTGGAGCTGGGAGCGGCGAGGACTCGGGCTGGTGGAGCGGTACGGCCTGACGGGGAATCCCGAGGAGGCCGGGGCGCTGTGGCGTAGCCAGGGGGAGGCTCGTCTCGCGAGGCTCGGAACCCCCGACGGCGTGCGCTGGACGGCGGGCCTCAGGGTCGGACGGGACGGAGGGCTGGGCCGGACGGACCGCGGGGGCCGGGCGACGGACGTGCCCGTCGTGCGCGTGGTGTCCGGCGCATGGGCCGCCGGCTGGGGCGAGGTCCGCCTCGGGGACGGCGACCTCCGGGGCGCCACCCGCCTGGATCTGGAGCTGGGAAGCCGGGGCGTCGAGGCGTGGAGGGACCTCCGGGCCCGTATCCCCGACGCCCGGCTTCGATCGACGGCCTCCTGGCGGCCCGCGCCGGGCCTCGTCCTTCATGGGACCGCCCGGGGTTGGACGGGCACCCGGTGGGACGCGCGCTGGAGCGAGGACGGGGCCCCGGTGAAGCTCCCGGCGTCGTTCACGGTGGACGTCGCGGCGCGGAAGACGGTGTGGGAGGGTCGTGGGTGGCTGGCGGTGCGGGTGGCCGATCTGCTCGATCGCGAGGCCGCGTCCCACCCCCTGGGCATCCCGCCGGCCATGCGCCTCAACCTGGAGGCCGGCGTCCGCTTCGGCGGGTGAGGGCGGCAGACGAGGAAGGGACCCCACGAAGAAACGGCCCCGCGGGCGACATTCGCCCGCGGGGCCGTCCCGTTCGAGGGAACCAGGTTCCGGGCTAGGGCTTCTTGCCCTTCCCGCCGCCCTGGGAGTGGGGCACCGTGACCTCGCCGGTCACGGTGGAGACGTTGCCGTCGGCGTCGGAGGACGTGACCTCGATCGTGTAGATCCGACCGTCCCCGTTGCCCGACCGCTCGGCGCGGAGCTGGAGGCTCCACGTCCCGTCGTCCGCCTGGACGAGCATCCAGTCGGGATCGGTCGAGCCGTCACCCGGCCCGTCGATGGGCTCGTTGCTCGACACCGTGAAGCCGAGGGCGTCGGGCGTGACCCCGGCGTCGCAGGCGTCGGCCACGGTGATGCCGGTCGCCACGGTCACCATCTTGTGGTTCGGTGCCCACAGCGTCGTGGTGGTGAGGTCGAACGAGATCTCCGGGGCGACCGTGTCCTCGACGACGATCACGACCACGTCGTGCGCCGTGGCGCCCTCGTCGTCGGTGACGACCAGGGTCACCTCGTGGGTGCCCTTGGTGAGGACGACGGCGGGGGAGGCCCCGCTGGCGAGGGCGCTGCCGCCCAGCGTCCACTCCCAGCTCACCACCGAGCCGTCCACGTCGCCGGAGGCCGTCCCGTCCAGCGAGACCTCCGTGCCGCCGGCGGCGCAGTCGGTGCACTCCAGCGTCTGGTCCGCGCCGGCGTCCGCCGTGGGCGCGGCGTTGAGGACCGTGACGACCACCTGGTCGCTGTCGGTGGCGCCCTGGTCGTCGGTGACGGTCAGGGTGAAGGTGTGGCTCCCCAGACCGAGCGAGACGGTCGGAGCGGCTCCGGATGCGGCGATCCCGGTGTCCGAGAGCCAGGCGTAGTCCACCAGGCTGCCGTCCGGATCGTGGGAGCCCGTCCCGTCCAGCGAGACGGCGGCGTCCCCGGGGGCGGTCCGGGTCACGCTCCGGTCCGCTCCGGCGTCGGCCGTCGGCGGGGCGTTGAGGACCTCGGTCCACTCCATGGTGACGCGCGTCGAGGTCTGGACCACGCCGATGTCGTCGGTGAAGCTGGCGCGGATGCCGTCCACGCCCGTCGCGGTCCCGACGTAGCTGAACGTGGCCTGCCCCGAGGCGTCGGTGACGCCGGTCCCGGTGGTGCCGGCGTGGGGTCCGTCGTCGACGGAGAAGGTCACGGTGCGCCCCACGTCGGGGCTGCCGTCCGCGGTGATCGCGGCCGTGACCGTGTGGCTGGTCCCGACCTCACCGCTGCTGGAGAGGGGCGTCAGCTCGATGTCGCTGATGACGACCAGGCCCTCGCCTCGGGCGAGGATGTAGGGAATCCCCTTGGTGCCGTCGGGTGCCGTGTAGTACGCGCCCACGTTCCTGCCGATGGCCAACACCTCGAAGTCGGCCGGCCAGGAGTCGAACCCGTTGTGGACGGAGCAGCCCCAGTTGGAGAGGACCGCGCTGGTGATCCCGTCCAGGGCGGGGTGCGAGGCCGTCTTGTAGGCGTCGTTGAAGCAGCCGAGCTGACCGCGGGCCGTGAAGTTCCCCAGGTCGCTCAGGCCGTCCAGGACCGGAACGGCCGTCCCCGGCGAGGCGAAGTGGTAGTAGCAGCTCGTCGTGATGTAGGCGCCGGTCCGGCCGGCGGCGTCCACCGCGAACTCGATCCCCTTCCGGGTCACGGCCTGTCGGTTGTGGAGGGCGGGGTCCGTGCCGATGACGATCACGTTCCCGTTCACGACCGGGCCCCAGGTGCCGGCGTTCCCCTGCGCCGCCGAGATGGCCGCGGTGCTCACCTGGCAGTTGGGATCGCCGATGACGAGAGCCTTGTAGGCCGCGAAGTCGCTGGCGGTGAGGCCGGCCCACTCGGTCGGGCTGGCGATGTCGAACGTCAGCCCGAGAAGGGCCACCGCCTGCGCCTCGTCGCTGTTGGCACCCCCGGACACGCTGGAGCCGAGGATGAGCACGTCCGCCCCGGTGTTGACCGCGAAGGACGCCTCGGGCACGTCGAAGCCGTCCTCGGGCTCGAGGAGGTCCCCGGTGTCTCCACAGGCCGCCACGAGGACGACGAGGAGGGGGGCGAGGAGTCGGGAGAGCAAGGGTCTAGGGCCGGACATGGGGGCCTCCAGGGGGGAAGGACGCACGGAACGCATCGCGCCACGCTAGGCTCCGCACTCCGCGCCCGACATCGAACCTTGGTTGAGGGTCTCTACGACTTTCGATCAGGGGGGCGCCCTCGCCCGACGCGACCCCGGTCACCTGCTTGGAGCTCGGCGTGGACGGGGTGACCCCGAAGGAGGAGGCTGCCGCGACCCTCGTCGACGCCGGGGTGAAGGCCCACCTTTACCCTGTGTTCCGGAAGCTCGGCGTCTCGAATCGCGTGGAGCTCACGGGCCTGCCCCGGCATGGGCCCGGCCACGGGTTCCGGGGGTGTCCGTGGCGTCCGTGGGCTCGCGAGGCCTTCCCTCCTCTCGAACGAAACCGACGGGATGAACGAGTCTCTGCTCCTGCCGCTGGCCATCGCCCTGGGTCTCGGGCTCCTGGTCGGGCTCCAGCGCGAGCACGCCGAGACGGGGATGGCCGGCATCCGCACCTTCCCCCTGGTCACCCTCTTCGGCGTCCTGGCCGGCGCGCTGGGGGAGGCGTGGGGCGCGTGGGTCCCGGCCGCCGGCGCCCTGGCGGTAGCCGCCTTCTTCGTCACCGCCAACGTGGCCCACATCCGGGGGGAGGACGAGCCCGACATCGGGCTGACCACGGAGATGGCGGGGCTCGTCATGTACGGCGTGGGGCTGGCCCTGGCCGCCGGCCTGACCGTGGCGGCCGTGGTCACCGGCGGCCTCGTCGCCGTCCTCCTGGAGGCCAAGGAGCGGCTCCACGGCCTCGTGGACGCCCTCTCCGACCGGGACGTGCGCGTCCTGTTCCAGTTCGTCCTGGTGGCGCTGGTGGTCCTGCCGGTCCTCCCGAACCGGGACTACGGCCCCTTCGAGGTGCTGAACCCCTTCGAGATCTGGCTGATGGTGGTCCTCATCGTGGGGATCAGCGTCGGGGCGTGGGCGGCGTACCGGATCCTGGGGCGCAGGCGAGGGCTGGCGCTGACCGGCCTCCTGGGCGGGCTCATCTCCTCCACGGCGACCACGGTGAGCTACGCCCGCCAGGCGCGGGAGGGCCATCCGGCGCCGGCAGCGGCCTTCGTCATCGTGATGGCGTCGGCCATCGTCTTCCTCCGGGTCCTGGTCGAGGTGGCCGTGGTGGTGCCCGGGGCCTGGATCGAGGTGGCTCCGTCCATGGGCGTCATGCTGGCCACCCTCCTCGTCATGGGGTGGCTCCAGTGGCGGAAGGTCGGCACGGGCCCGGGCGGGGCCGGTGCGCCCGACGAGCTGCACCGCGAGGCGCCCTCGGAGCTCCCGGCCGCCGTGGCGTTCGGGCTCCTCTACGCAGTGGTCCTCCTGGCCGTCGCCGCGGCCCGGGAGTACCTGGGCGAGGGCGGGCTCTACGCCGTCGCCTTCCTCTCGGGGCTCACCGACATGGACGCCATCACCCTCTCCACGGCCCAGCTCGTGCGCGCCGGCACGCTGGAGGTGGAGACGGCGTGGCGCGCGATCCTCATCGGCGGGATGAGCAACATCGCCTTCAAGGGTGGGGTGGTGGCCGTGGCGGGGGGGCGCGCCCTCCGGCGGCCCATCTTCACGGCCTTCGGGGTGTCGCTGGCGGTGGGAGGCGCGATCCTCCTCCTGGGGTGAGGGGGCGCGTCCGGACTCAGCCCTCCCGCGGCCCCGCGTCCACGCGCCGGAGGAACTCCAGCACCGCCCGCGTCTCCACCGCATCGATCCCCCCGGGCACCATCATCTGGACCTGGTAGCGGATCTTCAGCGACTGGGCGGCGGGGTCCTCCCGGACCATGGAGTCCGGGGCCAGGATCATGGCCTGGAGCCACGCCGGGCTCCGGCGCTCGGTCACCCCGGCCAGCTCGGGACCGATGGGGCTCTCCCCCCGGACCGCGTGGCATGAGGCGCACTTGGCCCGGAAGAGCTCCGCGCCCAGGGAGGCCAGGGAGTCGTCCACGGGGTCTCCGGGCTCGGGCAGCTCCGCCCCGACCCAGGGGGCCAGCGCCTCCGTGCGGGCCCGCTCCACCGCGCCGCGCCGCGCCCACCAGCCCACGACGGCCACCACGAGGAGCACGACGACGACGGCCATGGCAGGGGTGCCACGGCGGGGCGGGGTGGTCCGGAGGTCGGTCATGGGTGGAGGCGTACCCGGGCGGTGGGACGGGGTTCGCTCGACCGCGGGGGGGCTACCGCCAGGCCGCCACCACCGAGTCGGCCACCGCCTGGAGGACGGGCGCGACGGCCGGGTCGAGGGCCACGCCGCGCCCTCCCCCGGCCGGCGCGTCCAGAGCGGCCGGGAGACCGGTGACGCGCTCGCCCAGGAGGGTCCCCACCACGACGTACGCGGCCAGGACGGTGCCCAGCTCGGAGGGGTGGAAGCCGTCGCCGCCGAGGGGATCGAGGCCCGGGCGCGCGGCGCGGAGCGCCCGGAAGGCCTCGCCTGCGGGGAGGAACCGCCCGTCCACCGAGTCCGCGGCCGCGGCGTAGGCGTCCCGCACCGCGTCCAGGGCGTCCCAGCGTCCCAGGGACGGCCACACCATGAGGAGCGCCGACCGCCCGCCCGCTTCCCGGACGACCTCGTCCAGCCGTGCGGCCCAGGCGGCGAGGTGCGCTCCATGCGAGGGCAGGGAGGAGGGGCCCTGCTGCAGCACCACCACGTCCGCCCCGGCCTCCCGGATCCGGTCCGCCACCCCCAGGCCCCAGTGGTCCTCCAGGGAGACGTTGGGGTGGGCCACCATCGCCACCGACACCTCCAGGTCCAGCGCGGCCGCCACCGTACGCACGGTCCCCGGGAGGTCGTTGGCGTAGGTGAGGGAGTTTCCGACGAAGAGGATCCGGAGGCCCTCGCCCTGGAACGTCGGGGCGGTGGGCTCCTCGCCGGAGCACGACGCGGCGAGGAGCACGGCGAGGAGGTGGGGGAGGCGGAGCATGGCGGGCTCGGGGCGGAGGGGGTGTCGCTCCTCATACGCCGGGCGGCGGCGGGGCTGACCGGGGAGGGCAGGCGGGGACGGGGCGAGGCCCCCGGGGCCATGGCCGCGCCCCGGTGTCCGCCTAGGTTGCGATCCCCCCTGCGGGAGCCGACTCTGTCGGGACGGGGGGGAGGGGGGCAACCCCCGGGCGGAGACGCGACATCCGAGAGCCCGGACGGCGTAGGGCTCCAGGGGGGTGGGCGGCCGGATCCCGCCCGACGCCCCATCGAACCGAAACGCGAGGAATCCATGAGCTTCTCCCGCCGCACCCTGAGCCTCGTGACCGTGGTCCTCCTCCTGAGCGCCCTGGGCGCCGGGGTCTGGATGCGCCTCGGGGGCGACGAGGGAGGGCGGCAGGCCGACGAGGGCACCTCCGTGGGAGACAGCGTGGTCGCCGCGAACCTCCCGAGCTCCTCCGCGGACGCCTTCTCCACGGCGGTTCCCCAGCCGGTCACCGGCGCGGAGGTCGTGGAGGACACGCTCTGGATCCGCGTCAACGCCGCGGGCCAGGCCGAGGCGTGGCGCCGCGCGACCGTGGCGGCCCAGGTGGAGGGGGTGGCCGTGGCGGTCCCGGCCCGGGAGAACGGGCTGGTGGGCGCCGGGCAGACGCTGGTCCAGATCGACACCACCGACCTGGCGCTGGAAGCGGCCCAGGCCCGGGCCGATCTGTCGGCCGCGGAGGCGGACTACCGCCAGATGATCCTCTTCAACGACGAGATCGCGGACCCGGAGGTGCGGGCCGAGCGGGAGCGGATCGCCCGGAGCCGGAGCCAGCTCGACCAGCGGGAGGTGGCGCTCCGGCAGGCCGAGCTCCGCCTGGCCCGGACCCGGGTGGCGGCCCCCTTCGGCGGCCGCGTGGCCGACGTGGAGGTGGTGGCCGGGGAGCACGTCACCCCCGGGACCGAGCTGTTCACCGTGGTGGACCTGGACCCCATCAAGGTCGAGGTGCAGGTGCTGGAGGCGGAGCTGGGCTGGCTCTCCGAGGGACGCCGGGCCGAGGTCCGCTTCGCGGCCTACCCCGGCGAGATCTTCACCGGCCGGGTCGAGACCATCAACCCGGTGGTGGACCCGGCGACGCGCACCGGTCGGGTGACCGTGCTGCTCCCCAACCCGGGCCACCGCATCAAGCCCGGCATGTACGCCGAGGTGGCGCTGGACGCCGAGGCGCTCCCGGACCGGATCCTGGTCCCGCGCTCGGCCATCCTGGAGCGGGGCGAAGGCCGCCGCCGCACCATGCTCTTCGTGTACGAGGAGGACGCCCAGGAGCGGGGCCTGGCCAAGTGGCGCTACGTCACCACGGGACGGGAGAACGAGACGTCGGTCGAGATCGTGCCCGGAGGCGAGGGCATGGTGGAGCCCGGGGAGACCGTGCTCGTGGACGGGCACCACTACCTGGCCCACGACACGCCGGTGCGGCTGGTGGAGGACGTGGCCGGCGCGGGTGGGAGGCCGGGGCGATGAGCCCCACGCGAGGGCGGTGGGGCTCGACCCACCGGGGGTGGACCGTCATGCTCGGGCTGGTGGCCGCGCTCGGCGCCGCCGGCTCCGGGCCCGTGGCCGCCCAGGAGGCGCCCGACACGCTGGTCCTGGGCCTGGAGGAGGCGCTCAACGTGGCGCTCGGGAGCAATCCCGACTACCGGCAGGCGGTGAACGCCACCGAGCTCAACGCCACGGAGTGGCGGACCACGTGGGCCCAGCAGGTGCTGCCCCGGGCCGACCTCTCCCTCTTCAGCACCCAGTACACCGGCAATCTCACCCGGCGGGCCACCGACAACTTCGGCAACCCCATCGAGCGGCCGGAGACGGATTGGACCTACTTCTCCCAGACGAACCAGGCGCTGAGCCTGACCTGGCGGATCCAGGGGGCGTCGATCTTCGGGGCGCTGGACCGGCAGCGGCTCACCAACCTGGACCGGGACGTGGGGCGGACCCGGGCGCTGGCCGGCATGCTGGTGGGCGTGAAGCGGGCCTTCTGGGACGCGCTGGAGCAGCGGGACCTCCTGCGGGCGGAGGAGGAGCTCCTGGAGGGGCGGATCCTGGACCTGGACGTGGCGCAGCGGCTCTTCGGCCTCGCCATGAAGACCCGGGTCGACGTCCTCAACGCCGAGCTGGCCCGGGAGCAGCAGGCCCTCGCGCTCCGGCAGCAGCGGGCGGCGTTCGAGCAGGCGCGCCTGGCGCTCCGGACCGAGCTGGGAGACGACCAGCTCCCACCCTTCGTCCTGGCTGACGCCGAGCTCCCGGTCTTCGACCCCGGGGGGCTCGAAGCGGATCGTCTCGTGGCCACGGCGCGGGAGGTGAATCCGGCGCTCCGCCAGTCGCGGCTGGCGGTGCGCTCGGCCGACGAGGGGCTGGCCGAGCGCCGCCGGGCGTGGTGGCCGGAGCTGGTCCTGAACTACAACCTGGCCCGTCGGGCCCAGACGCCCGAGGCCGAGGCGCTCTTCGACGTCTCCTTCGACGAGGACCTGGACCAGCGGTTCTACGTGGGGATCTCGCTTCCCATGTTCAACGACTACTTCGGGAACCGGCAGGCGCAGCACCGCTCGGCCGTCGAGCTCCGGAACGCACGGGAGGAAGCCCGCGCCGCCGAGCTGCGCACGGAGCAGGAGGTGCGGAGCGCGCTCCTGGAGCTGGAGAACCAGCACGAGAGCCTGCGCCTGGCCGAGCGCTCCGCCGAGATCGCCGCCGAGGCGCTCCGCCTGGCCCGGGAGGAATACCGCCTGGGGAGCCGGAGCTTCGAGGACCTGCGCGCGGCCTTCGACCGGGAGGCGGACACCCGGCGCCAGGTGATCCAGGCCCGCCACTCCTTCGTGGACGCGCTCCTGAGCCTGGAGGAGGCGGTGGGGCAGCCCGTGGGGCCCGACGGAGCGGGGCTCCGGTGAGGATCCGGCGGAGCGGGTGGGGCCGCAGGGTGCGCGCCGGCGGCCCGGGCCTCCCCCGACGACGGACGGCCTGAGGCGATGTCCCTGCCCGGCACGAGCACCCGCCGGCCCGTCGCGGTCTGGATGTTCTTCCTGGCCGTGGTGCTCCTGGGCGTCATCTCGTACCTGCGTCTCCCCATCGACCTGCTGCCCGACGTCAGCTACCCCCGGCTGGTGATCTACACCTCCTACCCGGAGGTGGCGCCCGCCGAGGTGGAGCGGCTGGTGACCGAGCGCATCGAGGCCGAGGCCGCCGCGGTGCCGGGCGTGGAGCGCGTCACCTCCACCTCCCGGGAGGGGGTGAGTCTGGTGACGCTCCGCTTCGCGTGGGGCACGGACATGGACTTCGCCGTGCTGGGCGTGCGGGAGCGCATGGACAACGTCCGGGAGAGCCTCCCGGAGAGCGCCACCCGCCCCGCCATCCTCCGGGTGGACCCGGAATCCGAGCCCGTCATGGTGCTGTCCGTGGCGGGCGGCGAGGACCTGTGGCGCACCAAGGAGCTCACCGAGACCGTCTTCCGCCGTCGCCTGGAGCAGCTCGACGGGGTGGCCCAGGCCGCCGTCACCGGCGGGCTCGACCGGGAGATCCAGGTGGAGGTCGAGCCCCGGCTCCTGGAGGCGTACGGCCTCACGCTGGCCGACATCTCCGCGGCGCTGGACCGGGCCAACGTGAGCGCCCCGGGCGGGACGATCCTCCAGGGGCGCTACCGCTATCCGCTCCGCACGCTGGGCGAGTTCCGCACCGTGGCCGAGATCGAGGAGGTGGTGGTGGCCCGTCAGGCCGTGGGCGGTGGGCAGGCGGGAGCCGGGGGCGGCGACCCGGGCGCGCCCGACGGATACCGGGTGATCCGCCTCCGGGACGTGGGGCGCGTGCTGGACGGGTTCGCCGAGCGCGAGTCGGTGGCGCGCTACGACGGCGCCGAGGCCGTGGGGCTCCTGGTCTTCAAGGAGTCGGGCGCCAACACGGTGACCGTGGCCGAGTCGGTCCGCGCCACCCTCGCGGAGCTGGACGGGGAGTATCCGGCCATCGAGGTGGAGGTGGCCCACAGCCAGGCCGGCTTCATCGCCGACTCCATCAGCAACGTGGTGCAGGCGCTGGTGTTCGGGGGCCTGCTGGCCTTTCTCGTGCTCTTCCTCTTCCTCCGGGACCCGCGCTATCCGGTGGCCATCGCCCTGGCCATCCCCATCAGCGTGGTGGGGACCTTCGCGCTCATGCAGGCGGCGGGCGTGTCGCTCAACATCATGAGCCTGGGCGGGTTGGCCCTGGGCGTGGGGATGCTGGTGGACAACTCCATCGTCGTGCTGGAGAACATCTTCCGTCACGGCGACGAGCTGGGGAAATCCCCGGCGGAGGCGGCGGCGGCCGGCGCCGAGGAGGTCCAGGCGGCCATCACCGCGTCCACGCTGACGACGATCTCGGTGTTCGGCCCCATCGTGTACGTGGAGGGCGTGGCCGGCGAGCTCTTCGAGGACCTCTCGCTGGCGGTGGCCTTCTCGCTGCTGGCGTCCCTTCTGGTGGCGCTCACCCTCCTGCCCTCCCTGGCGGCGCGCTTCGCGGGGCGGGGGACGGCGACCCGTCCAGCCCCTCCGGCGGCCGAGCCACGGCCCCGCCGTCCGGGCTTCCTGGGGACGGTGCGCTGGGCGGCCGGGGGTGCGGCCCGCCTCCCGGGCCGGGCGGCGGTGGGCGCCGGACGCCTCGGCCGGGACCTGGTGGTGTTCTGGGGCCAGACCGCGGGCGCGGGGCTGAAGCGCACCTTCGGCCCCTCCCTGCGCGCCTTCGACCGGCGCTTCGACCGCTTCGCGGCGTGGTACCACCGGAAGCTCGAGGGGGCGCTGGAGCGGCCGGGACCGGTCCTGGCGTGGGCCGGCGGCGCCCTGGTCCTGGCCCTCCTGGCCGGCACCACGCTGCCCCGGGACCTCCTCCCCGACGTGGACCAGGGCGCCTTCCAGGTCCGCCTGGAGCTGGAGGAGGGCACGGCGCTGGAGACCACCGCCGAGGTGGCCGCGGAGGTCGAGCGGGCGCTCCTGGAGTCCCGGGGCGTCGACGCGGTCTTCAGCACCGTGGGCCGGGACGTCCGCGCCTACTCCGAGGGCGAGGACGCCACCGGCCTCCACACCGCCACCTTCCAGGTCCGCGTGGACCCCCGGGCCTCCACAGACGAGGTGGCGGGGCGGGTCCGGGCGCTGGCCGCCGACTACCCGCCCGGCGCGCTCTCCGTGGAGACCGGGCAGGCCACCGCGCTGGGCTCCATCCTGGGCCGGGCCGAGGCCGACATCGCGGTCCGGGTCCGCTCCGAGGACCTGGACGTGGCGTGGGCCACCGCCGAGGAGGTCCAGCGCCGCCTCGGGGCGGTGGCGTCGGTGGGCAACGTCCGCATCGGGACCGAGCGGGGCCAACCCCAGATCCACGTGGAGATCGACCGGGAGGCCGCCGCGGCGTACGGCATCGAGCCCCGCCTGGTGGCCGAGACCGTGGACCGGGCCATGCGCGGCGCCGTGGCCACCGAGTTCGTGGACTTCGACCGGAAGATCGACGTGGTGGTCCGCTACCCCGCGGAGCGCCGCTACTCCCGCGCCACCCTGGAGGGGCTGCGGGTGCAGGGCGTCCCCATCCGGGAGCTGGTGCGCATCCGGGAGGCCACCGGCCCCGCCGAGGTCCACCGGGAGGACCAGGCCCGGGTGGTGCCGGTCTACGCCGACGTGGTGCGGGGCGGGCTCGACGCCGCCATCGCCGACGTCCGCACCGCGCTGGACCCCATCCCCGTCTCCGCCGACGTCCGCTTCGAGGTGGGGGGCGAGAACGAGGAGATGCGCCGCTCCTTCCGGGACCTGGGCTTCGCGTTCGTGCTGGCGCTGCTCCTGGTCTACATGATCCTGGCGGCCCAGTTCGAGTCCTTCGTCCACCCCTTCACGATCCTCATGAGCGTCCCCCTGGCGCTGGTGGGCGCGGTGGCCGCCCTCCTCCTGGCGGGGCAGGGGCTCAACACCATGAGCCTCATCGGGATGGTGATCCTGGTGGGGATCGTGGTGAACGACGCCATCGTGAAGGTGGACTTCATCGTCCAGGCGCAGCGCGCCGGGCTCGCGCTCCGCGAGGCCATCCTGGAGGCCGGCCGCGTCCGGCTCCGGCCCATCGTCATGACCACCGTGACCACGGTCCTCGGGCTCACGCCCATGGCGCTGGGCATCGGGCGGGGCTCGGACCTGCGGGCGCCCCTGGCGGTGGCGGTCATCGGCGGGCTCCTGGTGGCCACCGCGCTCACGCTGGTGGTGGTGCCCGTGATCTACCAGTCGGTGGAGCGGGCGCGCCTCCGCCTGGGCGGGGACGCCCTCGCCGAGAGCCGTCCGGTGGGCCTCGCGCCCGACGCGCCCCCCGCCGCCTCGGCGGGCGGAGACTGAGGCCCGCCCCATGATCCGCGCCAGCATCCGGCGGCCGGTGGCCGTGACCATGACGTACCTGGCCGTGGCGCTCCTGGGCGTGGCGGCGTGGGGCAACATCCCCATCGAGCTCCTCCCCGACACCCAGCTTCCCCAGCTCACCGTGCGCGCGAGCTGGCCCGGCGCGAGCCCCGAGACGGTGGAGGCCTTCCTGACCTCGCCTCTGGAGGCGGCCATCCAGCGGGTCCGGGGGGTGGAGACCATCGTCTCCGAGTCCTACGAGCAGAACGCCTCGGGGCAGGCCGACATCCGGGTGGAGTTCGCCCGGGACACGGACATGGACTTCGCCCGGCTCGACCTGTCGGAGCGGCTGGCCGCCCTGGAGGACGAGCTTCCCCGGGAGGTTCGGCGGGTGGTGGTGGAGCCCTACGTCCCCGAGGAGTTCGCCGAGCAGAACCGCCC
>CAZMTA010000010.1:0-81029 GCA_964569085.1 uncultured Gemmatimonadaceae bacterium
ACGGGATTTGAACCCGTGACCTCGTCCTTACCAAGGACGCGCTCTACCCCTGAGCTACCAGAGCGTGTTGCCGTGCTGCTCCTTCTTTCCTGCATCGCTCGCCGGGCAAGCCGGCAAGCGGGAGACGGGACTCGAACCCGCGACCCTCAGCTTGGAAGGCTGATGCTCTAGCCAACTGAGCTACTCCCGCACACCCCGCTCGCGCCGGACGGACCGGCGAAAGAAGGAAAATGGTGGGGGGAGGATTCGAACCTCCGAAGGCAATGCCAGCAGATTTACAGTCTGCCCCGTTTGACCGCTTCGGTACCCCACCGTGCAACCCGAAACGACTTCCGGGTCCGTCTCGCCCGCCCTCCACGCCCTCTGCGAGGCGTGGAAAAGAGCCGTCCCCGTGGTTCCGGGAACGGCCATTTGCGGACGAGCTTTGAAAGGTAACCCGGCCCCCGGGGGCCATCAACCCCCGATCCGGACCGGGGTGCGCGCCCGGAAATCCAGGGATCCGGGCGGGGCCGGGGCGCGTCTCCCGGGACCCCGGGGAGGGAAGCTGGCGAAGGGACTCGAACCCCCAACCTGCTGCTTACAAGGCAGCTGCTCTACCAGTTGAGCTACGCCAGCGTCGCGCCTCCAACCTAACCCAGGGGAGAGGGGGGTCAACGCGGACGCGTCCCCCCGGCGCCCTCCTCGGCGTCCAGGGTCCGGAGGAGGGCCCGGGCCTCCTCCTTGAAGACCTCGTCCCCGGGGTGGCGCCAGCGCATGCCCGCGGCGGCTTCCAGGAGGTTGCGCGCGAGGTCGGGGCGGTCCCGCCGGAGGTACAGCTCGCCCAGGTCCCTGCGGTAGAGGATCTGCCCGGGGTCCAGCTCCAGGGCCCGGGCCAGGTGCCGCTCGGCCCCCTCCCAGCTCGCGCCGCCGATGGCGTCCCCCGCCACGAGGCGCCCGAGCGTCCGCTTCCAGAGGGGGAGGATCAGGATCTCGTACTGGAGGCGGCCCAGGGCGTTGTGGGCCCCCGGGTGGTCCGGGTCGATCTCCAGGATCGCCTCGCTCCCCGCCCACACGGTCCGGGCCAGCTCGGCGGCCCGGCGGGGGTCCTGCTGGTGGAGCGCGAGCCGTCCGCTGGGGGCCAGCCGCCAGAAGATCCCCTCCACGCCCCGGGGGCGGAGGGCGACGGCCCGGTCCCCGAGCTCGATGGCCCGCTCCAGGAGCCGGTCCCGAAGCTCGGGCCGTCCCACCGCCAGGACGGCGCCCGCCGTGGCGGCGCGGGCCGCACGCCAGAGCGTCTCCCAGTCGTCGGGGCGGGCCTCGAGGCGAGCCTCCAGGAGCGCCCGCCCCTCGGCCACGTTCCCCGCGGCCACCAGCGAGTCCGCCTCCACGAGCACCGGATCCAGCCCCGGGGCGGGCTGGGCCACGGCCGGAGCCCCCCCCACCGCGAAAAGGGCGGCGGCCAGTGCGGGAAAGGCGGCGCGGAGACGGCTCGGACGGGGCATGGCGGGCGGGGGGTGGGGGCCGGTTGCCACGGGTGCGCGGCAGGGCGACACTGCGGACGCCTCCCCCGCTGATACGACGCATCCCGGCTCCCGTTCCCCCCCGGCCCCCACCCCTGACCCGACGCTGGCCCCGGGGGTGCCCTTCGGGCGCATGCTCTGGACCGTGGCCGTCACCTCCACCGTGTCCGACGGAGGGCTCGAGCTGGCGGGCCACGCGACCGGCATCCGACGCCGCGGAGGAGCCGGGCCCCGCCTCCTAGGCCTCCTCCCCCCGGGCTTCGACGGGCACCGCGCGCAGCCCCAGCCAGGCCGCCCCGCCCCCCACCACCGCCCCGGCCACGGCGTCCACCGCGTAGTGGAAGCCCCCGTAGACCGCCCCCGCCGCCAGGAGCGCGGCCAGGACCGCCACCGCCCATCCCCGCCGCCCCCAGAAGCGCACCGCCAGCACGCCCTGGGCCGCCGCGACCGCGACGTGGGAGGAGGGGAAGGCCGCCCCCCGGGACGAGCCGCCCTCCAGGAGCGCGAGGGCCAGGGAGCGGAAGGGCCCCGAGGGGATGCCCTCGGGGGTCCCCAGGTAGCGGGGGCCCTGGACCGGGAAGAGGACGAAGACCAGGAAGCACGCCAGGAAGGCCGCCACCACCGCGAAGGCGGTGGCCCGGAAGGCCGGCCCGCGCCCCCGGAGCCAGTGGGGGACGAGGGGGAGGACGACCAGGGGATAGTAGCTCACGTACGCGGCGTGGAGCGGCTCGCTGAGCCACCGCCACGGCATCGCGCCCGCCCACCGCCGGGAGGGATCGGCACCCGCGAAGAGCGCGTCCTCCCACCGCTGCACCAGGGCGTCGTGGTAGCCCGGCCCCGCCCACTGGTTGAGGAGGGGGAGCTCGAAGTACAGGAGGGGCGCCACGAACACGGGGAGCCAGTCGCGGAGCGTGGGGGCCCCGGCCCGGGGGCGCCTGGCGTCGACCAGGAACAGGGCGGCTCCGACGAGGTGCCCCACGGCCAGGGCGGCCCCGACGGTGTCGGGCCGGCTGGCCAGCAGGGGCGGCAGCGTGGCGAGGAGGTAGGCCGCCACCAGGGCGGGCGTGGGCCTCATGGGCGGAGCCGGCGTGGGAAGGTCAGCGGAGGAGGGCCAGCGCGATGCCGGCGGTGGTGCTGACGAGGATCAGGGCCGCCCAGCGGCGGAGCGGCGGCTCCGGGAGGGGATCGTCGGGCGGATCCTCGGGCGTCCGGACGATGCCCCGGGGCGTGATGTCGTAATCCCAGGCCAGGACCATGGCGCCGGGGAAGCCCAGGAGCGCCACGCCCAGGCAGGCCCGGAAGGTCCACTCCGGGAAGCTGCCCCACGCCACCAGGGTGTAGATCCCCTGGAGGACGGCGAAGGCCACCGCCAGGTAGGCGCCGGCCACGCGGAAGATCCGCCGACGGTTCGCCTCCTGGAGAACGGTCTCGCGGGGCGGCGTCCGGGCCGGCGGGAGGAGCTCCATGGGATCAGGCGGCCGGGGGCCTCACTCCGGCGCTCCCTGCCCCACCACCTTCCACTTCGTGCCCGCCGGGCCGTCCTCCAGGACGATGCCCCGCTCGGTGAGCTCGTCGCGGATCGCGTCCGCGGTGGCGAAGTCCCGGGCGGCTCGGGCCTCGGCCCGCGCCTCGATCCGGTCCTCCACCCAGGCGGCGGTATCCTCGTCGACCTCACGGCCGCTCCGGGCCACCTCCAGGAGGCCGAGCACCCGGTCCACGGAGGCCAGCGCGTCCACGGCGGCCTCCCGGTCCCCGGGGAGGACGGCGTCCCGCCCGTCCAGCGCCCCGTTCACGCGACCGACGAAGGTGAACAGGGCCCCCATGGCGTCGGCCGAGTTGAAGTCGTCGTCCATGGCCCGGCGGAAGCCGTCCAGGAGCGCCCCGGCCAGCTCCTCCAGCGGCGAGGCCTCGGCGTCGGGCGCGGTGGGGAGGTCCTCCAGCCGTCGCTCGAAGTCCAGGAGGCGCTGCACCGCGTTGCTCGACGCGTCCAGCCCCTCCCGGGTGAAGTTCAGCTCCCGCCGGTACTGGGCGCTCAGGAGCTGGTGCCGGATGGAGGCGGGATCGTACCCCTCGTCCAGGAGCTCCCGGACGGTGATGAAGTTGCCCAGGGACTTGGACATCTTCTTCCCCTCCACCAGGAGGTGCTTCACGTGGAGCCAGTACCGCACGAACGGCTCCCCGGTGGCCGCCTCGGACTGGGCGATCTCGTTCTCGTGGTGGGGGAAGACCAGGTCCTCCCCGCCCAGGTGCATGTCCAGGGTGGGCCCCAGCTCCGTCACGCTCATGACCGAGCACTCCAGGTGCCATCCGGGCCGGCCCCGGCCCCAGGGGGAGTCCCACGCCGCGCCGGCCTCCTCGTCCTTCTCGGTCGCGGCCTTCCAGAGGACGAAGTCCCGGGCGTCCTCCTTGTCGTACTCGTCCTGGGCGACCCGCGCGCCCGCGCGGAGCGTGGAGACGTCGATCCCCTTCAGCTCCCCGTAGCGGGGGAACCTGGCGATGGAGAAGTAGACCGCTCCGTCCTCGGCCTGGTAGGCGTAGCCGCCCTCCTCCAGGCGCCGGATGAAGTCCACCATCTCCTCCACCGTCTCCGTGGCCCGGGGATAGCTGTCCGCGGGCCGCACGCCCAGGCGCTCGGCGTCGGCCAGGAAGGCCTCGCCGTAGGGATCCGTGTAGCTCCGGACGTCGAGCCCGTCGCGCACCGCCGCGTCGATGGTCTTGTCGTCGACGTCGGTGAGGTTCATGACGAAGCGGACGTCGTAGCCGCTCCACTCCAGGTACCGGTGGATCAGGTCGTAGGCCAGGAACGACCGGTAGTTGCCGATGTGGGCGAAGTCGTAGATGGTCGGTCCGCAGGCGTACACCCGGACCTTCCCCGGCTCCATGGGCTCGAAGGCGTCGAGGGAGCGGGTGAGCGTGTTGTGGACCTTCAGGGCCATCGGGCGTCCGTCCTCTGTCGGGCGTGGGGTGGCGTCGTGCGAAGCGGTCGGGCCGGCCTCACGGCGCGGCCGCGGCGATGTCGGCGCGGACCCGGTCCAGCGCCGCCGCCGGGTCGGGAGCGGCCGTCACGGCCCGCCCCAGGACAAGATAGTCGGCTCCGGCCTCGGTGGCCTCTCGGGGGGTGGTGACCCGCTTCTGGTCTCCGTGGTCGCCGCCTGCCAGGCGGATCCCCGGGGTGACCAGGAGGGCGTCGGGACCCAGGGCGCTCCGGAGGCGTGCGGCCTCCCGGGCGGACGAGACCACCCCGGCCATCCCTCCCTCGACGGCGAGCCGCGCCAGGCGCTCCACCTCGTCCTCCACGGCGCCCACCGGGCGACCCCACGTCTCGGCCACGTCGCCGGCGGAGAGGGAGGTGAGGACCGTCACCGCCAGGAGGTCCACCCGCTCCCCCGCGGCCTCGGCGGCGGCGCGGAGCATGGGTCCGCCCCCGGCGGCGTGGACGGTGGCCAGCGACACGTCCAGCGCCGCCACGGCCTCCACCGCCCGGGCCACCGTGTTGGGGATGTCGTGCAGCTTCAGGTCGAGGAAGACCCGCTTCCCCCGGTCCCGTAGCTCCCGGACCACGTCGGGGCCCGCCCGGGTGAAGAGCTCGAGCCCGACCTTGTAGAAGTCGCCGGCGTCGCCCAGGGCGTCCACCAGCTCCATGGCCGAGTCGCGGTCGGGACGGTCGAGGGCCACGATGACGTCGCTCACGGGTGCTCCGGGGTGGAGGCGGCGGGGAGGGCGGGGCCGTCGACGGCCCCGGAGGGAGGTGCGGGCTCGGGGGCAGGCGCGACCAGGTCCGTCCAGGCCCCCACGCCGGCCTTGCGGCCCCAGCGCGCCAGGCCCCGGGCCAGCTTCTCCCCGGCGCGGGGATCGGCGAAGGAGGCCGTGCCCATCCCCACCAGGAGGGCGCCGGCCCGCCCGTACGCCACCGCGTCCCGGACGCCGCTGACGCCGCCCAGCCCCACCAGGGGAAGGTGGGTCGCGGCCCGCACCGCCCGCACCACGCGCAGCCCCACCGGGAGGAGCGCCGGCCCGCTCACCCCGCCCGGTCCCGCGCCGAGCTCCGGGCGCCCCTCGGGGTCCAGCAGGAGGCCGGGAAGGGTGTTGGTCAGCGTGAGCCCGTCGGCGCCAGCGGCCGTGGCGACGCGCGCCGTCCGGGCCGGGTCGGGGTCGTTGGGCGCGAGCTTCACGAGGAGCGGGCGGCGGGTCCGGGCCCGGGCGCCGGAGACCACGGACTCCACGGCCTCGGGGTCCAGGGCGAAGGGAGGCGCGTCCCGCCGGGTATCGTTGGGGCAGGAGAGGTTGAGCTCGAAGCCCAGGAAGCCCTCCTCGGCGTCGAGCTCCTCCACCAGCGTCAGGAACTCCGACTCGCCGTGCCCGGCCACGCTCACGAACACCCGGGCCCGATGCACGTTCTCCCGGATCCAGGGGAGCTTGGTCCGACGGGTCCCCTCCAGGCCGGGGTTGGCCAGGCCGATGGAGTTCATCATTCCGCCGGCGAACTCGGTGACGCGGGGGGCGGGATTGCCCACTCGGGGCTCCAGCGTCACCGACTTGGTGACGAAGCCCCCCAGCGCCTCGAGGTCCATGACGTCCGCGAGCTCCCGGCCGAAGCCGCACGTGCCCGCGGCCAGGAGGACGGGGTTCTGGAAGGTGGTCCCGAAGGCCTCGACGACGGTGTTCAACGGCTCCCCAGCTCTGCCAGACGACGCTCCAGGTCGGACTCCAGCTCCTCGAGCCCGGGGGCCGGCATGCCCCGGGCGGCCAGAACGTAAGGGCTCGACGTGCGCGCCTCCAGACGCCCCCGGATCCAGCTCCGGTCGGCCTCGTCGTGGCTGACGTCCAGGGCGGCGAGGAGCGCCTTGGGGGTCCAGGGCGCGTCGGGGGCGCCGTCGGCGTAGGCCAGGAAGAGCCCCCGGGCCAGGACCGGGGCGCCCAGGTCGTCCCGGGCCAGCTCGCCGGCGGCGAAGAGACCCAGGGGGTCGTCGAGCCCCTGGTCCGCCAGCTCCGTCAGGCGCACCACCCGCCCCAGGACCGCCTCCACCCTGGGATCGGCCTCGGCCGGGAGGAGGAGCGGCACCACGGCCCGGACGTCGGCGAGGCTGCGGGCGTCGGCCAGCGTCCAGCGGGCCAGGAGGAGGCGGGCCTCCGCCGCCGACGGCCCGATCCCCGAGGCCACCGCCCGGGCCTCCCCGTCGGCGGCGAGCCGGTCGCCCCCCTCCCGGAGGAGGCGGGCCCGGACCAGGCGGATCCGGCCCCGCTCGGAGCGATCCCACGCCGCCACCTCCGCGGAGTCCAGGAGGGCCGCGGCTCCGGTCGCCCCCCAGATCCGGGCGGCTCGTCCCATCAGCGTCTCCAGGGAGTCCCGCCGGGCCCCGCCCTCGGGATAGGAGAGGAGCCGCTCGACTCCCTCCCGGGTGCGCACCGGCTCCCGGTGCCGGAGGCCCCAGCCGATCCGCTCCAGCGCCGCGGGCACCCGGAGGGCGTCGTCCACCGTGCCCGCACGGTCCAGATCCCACCACGCCCCGCCCAGCTGGTCGCCGCCCATGAGGACCCGGGCCCGCCACAGGTGGGCCTCGGCCAGCGCGGGGCCGGGCTCCAGCTCGTCCATGGCCGCGTTGAGGAGTGTGAGGCCCGTCCGGTGGTCTCCCCGGGCGATGGCCACCGCGCCGAGCCAGACCCGGGCGCCGAGGCGGACCTCGGCGTCGTCGGCCCGGGCCTCTGCCTCCCGCAGGGCCTCCTCGGCGCCGTTCAGGTCGCCCGCCCGGAAGCGGGCGCGGCCCATGAGGTAGAGGGCGTCGTCAGCCCAGCTCCCCGAGGGATCCTTCCGGTACGCCGCGGCCGCCTTCCGCACCACGTCGTCGTACCGGGAGCGGGCCAGGGAGTCGCGGCCCACGCTCCAGTGGGCCTCGCCGTCCCGGAAGGCCCGCTCGGCGTTGTAGATGGAGTTGTAGTAGACGCAGCCGCCCAGGGGGGCGGAGAGGAGGAGGACGAGCGCGGCGCCGGCCCGGGCGCCGCGGGGGCTCACCGCCCCTCCCCCGCCCTGGACCAGGAGCCCGGCGGGTAGCGCTCGAAGAAGCGCAGGACCGAGTCGGCGATGGCGTTCCCGGCGTCCTCCTGGAAGCGCTCGCTGCCGAGGAGGCGGGCCTCCTGGGGGTGGGAGACGAAGCCGACCTCCACCAGGACCGCGGGCATGAGGGCGTTGGTGATGACGGCCAGGGGCGCCTGCTTCACGCCGCGGTTCGGCCCGGGATGGACCCCGTCCATGTCCTCCTGGACGAGCTCGGCCAGGAGGTGGGACCAGTGCTGGTGGTCCAGGTTGCGGAGCTCCCGGAGGATGAAGTCCAGGTCGTCCCCCACCGGACCCTGCTCCCGCTCCACATGGACGGGGGCGTTCTCGATGGCCGCCACGCGGCGCTCGTGGTCCGTGCGGGCCTCGGAGAGGAAGTACGTCTCGAAGCCCCGTGCGGAGGAGGTCACGGAGTTGGCGTGGATCGAGACCAGGATCCCGGGCCGGTCCCCCTTCATCTCCGTGGCCAGCTTCCCCCGGTCCCAGATGGGCACGAAGGTGTCGTCGTCCCGGATCATGCGGACCTCGATGCCGGGCCGGTCCCGGAGCTTCCGGGCCAGGGCCTGGGCCACGCCCAGCGCCACCCCCTTCTCCCGGAGGCCCCCGACCCCGATGGAGCCGGGATCGCGGCCGCCGTGCCCCGCGTCGATGACCACGACCCGCACCCCGTCGTACTCCGAGGGGATCGACAGGTCGGGCTCCGGGGAGGCGGCGGGCTCCTCCTCCGTCGCGGTGGGGACCGGATCCGTCCCGCCCGCGGCCAGGACGCTCTCCGACATGCGGGCCGGCGCCGTGCGGGCCCCGGGCGCCGCGGCCGAGTCCCGGGGAGCGGCGGGCCGGGCCCGCGGTCGGGCCTCACGCTCCGGGACCGCCTCGGGGGCCGGCGTCACGGCGTCCTCGGTCTCGCCCTCGGCGGGGAGCGGGCCCACCGCGGCGCGGAGGGTGAGGGTGGGCCCGTCGAAGTCGTAGCGCTCCGGGAAGCGTCGGGGCAGGAAGTCGGTCACGAGCTGGGCGGGCACGAAGACCTCGCCGCCCTCGGCCCAGACCGGGTCTGCGAGCTGCACCACCTCGTCCCCCCAGCGCACGAAGGGGCTCTCCGGACGCACGAGCAGCTCGGTGCCGTCGGGGGCCCGGAGTCGCCAGGCGCCGGCCTCCACCAGGGCGAGGTCCCACCCCAGCCCGGCCAGGAGCGACCCGGGCACCGCGGCGTAGCCCCGGTCGGTCCGGAGGGGCGTCTCGCTGCGCGCCCCGGCCCCGGTGAGGACCCGGAGGTCCGGTCGGTCCTGGGCGCCGGCCGGGCCCGCGGCCGCGAGCCCCAGGGCCAGGGCGACCACGAAGGCGACGCGCGTCCTCATCCGTGACGGGCCATGGCGCGGGCCGCCTCCCGGTCCTGGACCTTCTTCTTGAGGTCCTCCCGCTTGTCGTGGAGCTTCTTCCCCCGCGCCAGCGCCAGGAGGATCTTGGCGTAGCCGCGCTTGAAGTAGATCTCCAGGGGGACGAGGGTGCGCCCCTTCTCCTCCACGGAGCCCACCAGCCCCAGGATCTCGTGCCGCTTGAGGAGGAGCTTCCGGGTGCGGGTGGGGTCCAGCGTCTCGTGGGTGGCCTGCTCGTAGGGGCTGATGTGCAGCGAGTGCAGCCAGACCTCGCCGCCCTTGACCCGGGCGAAGGCGTCCTGGAAGGACACCTTGCCGTCCCGGAGGGACTTCACCTCCGCGCCCCTGAGGACCATGCCCGCCTCGAAGGTCTCCAGGATCTCGAACTCGTGGCGTGCCTTGCGGTTGCGCGCCACCACCTTCCGGCCGTCGTCGTCCGCCATCAGTAGATGAGGACCGGGGTGCCCACGTCCACCATGTGCATGAGCGTGCGCGCCGCCTCGTTGGTCAGGCGGATGCAGCCGTGGGACACGCGCCTCGCCTCCGGATCGGGGTTGAGGAGGAGCTCCGGCCGCTCGGTGCCGTGGATGGCGATGCCGTCCCCGAGGTAGAGGGCCGTGGTCCCCATCCCGCCCCGGATGAAGCGCGAGGGATGGTCGTCCGGGGGCACCGGGCGCCCCTGCTCGATGAAGTGCCAGTCCGGCGCCTGCCAGAGGGGGTTCTTCTCCATGCGCTGGACGCGCATGAGCCCCTTGGGGGTGGAGAACTTCCAGCGGTGCTCGCCGGTGTCGAGCTGGAAGCCCGTCCCGGTTCCCGCCGGCGCCGACCAGATCGCGCGCGAGCCCTCGAAGAGGAAGACGCGGTTCTCCGCCAGGTGCACCACGATGTAGCGGCCGTCGTGGTCCACCAGGGGACGGTCCGACACCATCTCCCGCTCCATGCGACGGGACTCGAAGCGGACCTCGCCGCCCCGGGTCTCGAAGAGGGCGTCGGAGCCCCATCCGCCCGGGACGTCCTGGGCCGCCGCCGGCGGAGCGCCGAGCGCTCCGAGGCAGAGGAGCGCGGCCAGGGCGTGGGAGGGCTTCATCGGGACTCCTGGAAGGGGTGTCGGACGGTGACGCGGGAGGCGCGGCGCATGGTGTACACCTGCGCCACCTCGCCTCCGAGTATGAACACTACGGCCTCGTAATAGATCCAGAAAACCAGCACCGCGACCGTGGCGAGATTGCCGAAGGTGGAGGTGTAGTTGGCCACCTCCGTGGCGTACCACGAGAACCCCGCCTTCAACACCTCGTGGAAGACCGCCGAGAAGGTGGCGGCGACCATCGCCGTCTTCCAGGGGATGCGCCGCGCCGGCAGGAAGCGGTAGATGCCGAGGAAGAGGACCCAGATCGAGACCAGGGCGATGGTGTAGGCGACCAGGAACTCCGCGAGGGTGATGATCACGCCGGTGAAGCCCAGGACGCGGATGCCCAGGTCCAGCGCGCCCTCGATGAAGATCGTGATGCCGATGTTCAGGGTGAGGAGGACGACCCCGATCACCACCACCTGCACGTCGAAGATCTTCCCCTCGATGATCCCCCGGGCCTGCCCGACGTCGAAGATCTCCCGGAGCGCCGCCCGGGTGCAGGCCACCAGCCGCGTCGCCACCAGGACGAAGAAGAGGGCACCGATGAGGGTGAGGCCGCCCCGTTGCTCCAGGAGGCGCTCCACCACGCTCTGGAAGTACGAGGTCAGGTCCACCCCGCCCGCGGCCCCGGGGAAGAACTCGGCCAGCAGGCCCACGACCCCGGCCACCGGGTCGCCGAAGCGGGCGCTCACCGCGTAGCCGGTCAGGCCGATGCCCAGCATGAGCAGCGGCACGATGGCCAGGAGGAGGTTGAACGCCACCGCCCCGGCCATGAAGAAGACGTCGTCCTCGTAGCCCTTGGTCCAGAGCCGCCGAGCGAACTCCGAGATCCGATAGCGCAGGCCGTGGATCCCGCGGGCCGGGGTTTCGGAGCTGCTCACGCGGACTCGGGGTGGAAGGGTACGACAACGCCGCGGAAGACGGGGGAGTCGACCGCGGCGCGTCCGGACCCCGGTCCGGGTCCGGTGGAGGCTCGGGCGATCAGGCCTCGGTCTCCTCCTGATCCTCCGCCGACGCGGCCGCCTTGGCCGCGTCGATGCCGGCCCGGTAGGCCGCCTTCGAGCGCTCGAGGCGCCCCTCGAGCTCCGTGCGCGCCTCGGACGCGGCCTGGCGACCGGCGTCCACGGCGCTGCGCACCTCGGAGATCCGGGCCTCGACGCCGTGACGGGCGCCCTCCAGGCGATCCTCCAGCTGACGCTGGGCGTCGCGCATGCGGAGCTCGGCGCTCTCGCGGAGCTTCCGGGCGCGCTCCTTGATCTCCTCCTGGGTCTCGGCGCCGCTCTTGGGCGCGAAGAGGACGGCCAGGCCGGCCCCGAGCAACGCGCCGACCAGGAACGATCCGATCTGGCTGCCGCCCGTGTCGCGCTCGATCAGGATGTACGGACCCTCTTCCCGCTGGCTCATGCTCTTCCTCCGATTGGCTCAGGTATTCACGTCCAAGGTAACGCCCCGGGGGGCCGGACAGTAGCCGATCACACCACCCATCGGGGGTCCCCCGGGTCCAGGGAGGGCGCGTCGTGGCCCTCCCTGCCCAGGAGGCCGTACGTCAACGTCTTACCCAGCTCCACCCCGGGCTGGTCCAGCGGATCCACGCCATAGAGCGCCCCGGCGTGGACCGTGGCGATCTGCAGCAGCATGAGGAGCTGGCCCAGGGCGTCCTCGTCCACCCGGGGGAGGAGGAGGGTGGCGTTGGGCCGCCCGGCCCGACGCAGCGCCTCGGCCGTGGCCCGGCGCTCCGTGTCCAGGAGTTCGCCCAGCTCGTGGCCACCCAGGTATGCCAGCGACGGCATCTCCGGATGGCGGGCCGGGATGGGCACGTCCTCCTCCCGCTGCTCCACCCCCACGAAGAGGACCACCTTGTCGTGGGGCCCCTCCATGAAGAGCTGCACCAGGGAGTGCTGGTCCACGGCGCCCACGGACGCCAGGGGCGTGGGGCCGACGTGGACCTGGGAGCCGTCCAGCGCCCGGGCCTTCCCCAGGGACTCGGCCCAGAGCTGCTGGAACCAGAGCGCCACGGGGCGGAGGCGGTCCGCGTACGGCATGAGGACGTGGATGGGGCGGCCGGTCTCCACGTCGGCGTGGTGGAGGAGGGTGGCCAGGAGCCCGGCCGGGTTGTCCAGGAGCCGGTCCGTGGCGCACCGCTCCACCATGCGCCCCGCGCCGGCCAGGAGGGCGCCGACGTCGACCCCGCACACGGCCGCCGGGAGCAGCCCCACCGGCGAGAGCACGCTGAAGCGGCCTCCCACGTTCTCGGGAACCGGGAGCGCCGGGATCCCCTCGGCCTCGGCGATGCGCCGGAGCGCGCCCCGCCCCGGGTCGGTGGTGAAGAGGAAGTGTCCCCGGGCCTTCTCCGCCCCCACCGCCCCCTCGATCCATTCCCGGGCCACGAGGTACTGGGCCATGGTCTCGGCGGTGGAGCCCGACTTGCTGACCACGTTGAAGAGGACCCGGCTCGGGTCCAGACGCTCCTGGAGCCGGCGGAAGGTCAGGGGGTCGGGGTTGTCCAGGACGTGGAGCCGCGGGAAGTGGTCCCGCTCCTCGTCGGTGCGGTCGTTCCACCCCGGCCCCAGGAGCGCCTCGCGGAGCGCCAGCGCGCCCAGTCCCGAGCCCCCGATCCCCAGGACCACGACGTCCTCGAACCACTGGCCGAAGCCGTCGGCCAGCTCCTGCACGTCGGCGGCGGTCTCGTCGGCCCAGGGCAGGTCGAAGAAGCCCATGTCCCCGGTCTCCCGGCGCGCCTCCACCGCGGCCCGGGCCTCCCGGAACGCCGCCGCCAGCGGGCCCTCCAGCGCCTCGGGGTCGAGGCCGCCCTCCAGGTGGGGCCGGACCATGTTGGAGAAGGCGAGCCGGACGGGTGTGGGATCGGGCATCAGTCCACCTCCACGGTGAGGCCGTCGTAGGCCGGGAGCACGCCTTCGGGGAGCCGCTCCAGCAGCTCGTCGTGGCGCACCCTGTGGGTGATGTGGGTCAGGTAGGTGCGGCGGGCGCCGACCTCGCGGGCGGCGTCCACCGCCTCCTCGACGTTGAAGTGGGACGCGTGGGGCCGCCCGAACCAGAGAGCGTTGAGGACCAGCACGTCCACGCCCCGCAGCGCCTCGAGCGTCGCCGGGGGGAGGCGCTTGGCGTCGGTGATGTAGCCCAGCCCGCCCACCCGGAAGCCGTAGACCCGGACCGGGCCGTGGGGCACCTCCAGCGGGAGGAAGGAGCGCCCCACGATCTCCACCGGACGGCCCGCTTCGAGGTCGTGGAGGCGGACCCGGGGCTTGGAGCTTCCCTCCACCGGCCGGACCGCGTCGTCGAAGATGTAGCGGAAGTAGCGCGACAGGTGGTCGTGGTACTCGGACGCCACCCAGGCCGGGAGGTCGCCGCGGCGCACGGTGAAGACCCGGAGGTCGTCGATGCCGTGGACGTGGTCGGCGTGGACGTGGGTGAACCAGACGGCGTCCACGGACTCCACCCCGGCCTGGAGGAGCTGGAGGCGGAGCTCGGGGGGGGTGTCCACCAGGAGACGCCCCTCCCCGGTGTCCAGGACGGCGCCGTGCCGGGTCCGCCGGTCCCGGGGGTCGTCGGAGGTGCAGGTGGCGCAGTCGCATCCCACCACCGGCACCCCGAAGGACGTCCCGGTACCCAGGAAGGTGAGCTTCATCCCGGACTCCTCAGAGTCGCTCGAGGCGCATCGTGTTCGTGGTGCCCGACTCGTGGAACGGGTAGCCCGCCGTGACGACGACGGCGGCGCCGGCCTCGCCCACGCCGGAGCGGAGGATCTCCTCGCGCCCCTGCCAGAGCAGGCTCTCGTAGCTGACCTCCTCGGGCTCCCCGCCCAGGACCGGCACGACGCCCCACACCGCCGCGAGCTGGCGGTACGTGAGGGGGTCGGTGGTCACGGCGAAGACGGGGACCGGGGGGCGGTAGCTGGAGACCAGGCGGGCGGAGAAGCCCGAGCGGGTGATGACCACGATGGCGGGAGCGTCCACCTGGCGCACGGCGTCCACCGTGGCCGACGCCACCGCGTGCTCCCGGGCGCTGGCTCCACCCCGGGACCGGGCGCCCATGCGGGTGATGTAGCGGGGCCCCCGCTCCAGGACGCCGCTCCGCTCGATCTCCCGGGCGATGCGCACCAGGGCGTCCAGCGACTCCAGCGGGTAGCGGCCGACGGCGGTCTCGCCCGAGAGCATGACGGCGTCGGAGCCGTCGAGGATGGCGTTGGCCACGTCGGAGGCCTCGGCCCGGGTGGGGCGGGGCGACTCGATCATGGACTCGAGCATCTGGGTGGCCGTGATCACGGGGCGGCCGGTGAAGTTCGCCCCCTGGACGATCCGCTTCTGGGCCAGGGGGACCCGCTCGAAGGGGAGCTCCACGCCCAGGTCTCCCCGCGCGACCATGACCGCGTCGGTCTCCGGGAGGATCTCCTCCATGGCGCGCAGCGCCTGCACCTTCTCGATCTTGGCCACCACCAGCGCCCGTCCGTCCACGCGGCGCTTCAGGTCCACGACGTCCTCGGGCCGCCGCACGAAGGAGAGCCCCACGTACTCCACGCCCACCTCGAGCGCGAAGTCCAGGTCCTCCAGGTCCTTCTCGGTGAGCGAGGGCGCGCGGACGTTCACGGTGGGGAGGTTGATGCCCTTCCGGCTCTTGAGCAGCCCGCCGCGGACCACCTCGAGGCGGGTGCGGTCGCCCTCGGTCCCCACGCAGCGGAGCTCCAGGAGCCCGTCGTCCAGGAGGACGGTGTCGCCGGGGGTGATCTCCTCGGAGAGCGCGGCGTACGTGGTGGGGATCTCGTCCGCCGAAGCGTCCGCCTCGGGGGCCATGACCACCTCGGCGCCCTCGTCCAGGGTGCGGGGGCTCGCCAGCTCCCCCACCCGGATCTTGGGGCCGGCCAGGTCCACCAGGATCGCCACGGGACGACCCGCCTCCTCGGCCGCCGCCCGGACCGCCGCCACCGAAGCCCGGTGATCCTCCCGGGATCCGTGGGACATGTTGATGCGGGCCATGTCCATTCCGGCCTCGACCATGGCGCGGACGGTCCCGGGATCGGAGCTGGCCGGTCCGAGGGTGCAGACGACCTTCGTTCGACGCATGGGGGAAGGGCCAGATTGCGCGGTCGACGACGGGCCGACCGCCGGTTCGGAAGGGTCCCGCTCCGGTGGGGATGAACCGAATTGTGGGGACCCGGGTTAGGATGGTCAATCGGCATCCGCGGGCGCCACCCCACGTGGCCCCGCACAGAACCGGATGCGTCCCCCCGACACAGGAACCCTTTCCCCGACATGCCCTACACGCACGTGCAGGACGAGCCGACCGCGCAGGAGCTCGCCCGCGACCTGGCCGATTGCGACAGCTTCGCCCTCGACTGCGAGGCCGCCGGCTTCCACCGCTACACCGACCGCCTCTGCCTGGTGCAGATCACCACGCCCCGGGCCACCTACGTCGTCGACCCGACCACCGTGGACGTGGAATCCCTCCTCCGGGGTCCCCTGGAGGACCCGGACGTGGAGATCCTCATGCACGGGTCCGATTACGACCTGCGCCTCCTGGACCGGGACCTGGGCATCCGCCTCAAGGGCCTCTTCGACACCCAGATCGCGGCGCAGATGGTGGGCGAGACCTCCATCGGCCTCGCCTCGCTCCTGGAGACCCGGATGGGCATCAAGCTCGGGAAGAAGTACCAGCGGGCCGACTGGGCCAAGCGCCCCCTGCCCGACGAGATGCTCGAGTACGCCGCCGCCGACACCCGGTACCTGCCCGAGCTGTCGGACATCATGAAGGGCGAGCTCCGGGAGAAGGGCCGCGAGGCGTGGGCCGAGGAGGAGGCCCGGGCCCTCGAGGAGTCGGCCACCGGCAACGACGACGGGGACGAGGAGCCCGAGGATCCGGTGACCCGGGTGAAGGGCGCCCGGGACCTGCCGCCCCGCGTGGTCACCCGGCTCCGCGAGGCGCTGGACTGGCGGGACGGACTGGCCAAGGAGCGGGACCGGGCCCCCTTCCGGGTCGTGAACAAGCAGCCCCTCCTGGAGGCCGCCCTCAAGCCGCCCTCCGACACCCGGGAGCTGGCGGGCATCAAGGGCTTCCCCGGCGGGCTGGCCCGCCACGAGGGCGAGGACCTCCTCCGCCGGCTGGCGGAGGTGAACCGCCTTCCCGACAGCGAGCTGGAGGCCTACCCCGAGCCGGACCGCAGCGGCCCGGGCCGCCCGCCGCCGGAGGTGGAGGAGATGGCCTCCCACCTCAAGGACGTGCGCAACCGGAAGGCCGACGAGCTGGGGATGGACCGGGGGGTCCTCATGCCCAACGCGACCCTTCTCGCCATCGCCTGGGAGGACCCCGGCGACGAGGCGGCGCTCCGCCAGGTGGAAGGAATCCGCCAGTGGCAGGTGGACGTCATGGGCGCCGAGATCATCACGACGCTGCTGGAGAAGGGCTGAGGCGCGACCGGCGCCAGGGGCCGCAACGAGCGAAGCCCGCCACCGGAGCGATCCGGGGCGGGCTTCGTCGTTCGGGGGGACCGGGGGGGAGCGGCCGTCAGGCGGCCTCCTCCTCCTCCTTCCGCTTGCAGTCGATGCAGTAGCGGGCGTGGGGGAGCGCGTCCAGGCGCTCGAAGCCCACGTCGGCGCCACACGTGTGGCACGTCCCGAAGGTCTCGGGGCTGTTGTACAGCCGCCGGAGGGCCTCCTCCAGGCGATAGAGGTAGCGGCCCTCCTTGGTGGCGAAGACGGCGGCCTTCTCACGCTCCATGGCCTCGGTGCCCTGGTCGGCCATGTGGTCCGTGTAGCCCGCCAGCGCCGAGTCCCCGGACTCGCGGTCGGCCTTGGCCATCTCGTCGAACAGCCCCAACGCCTTGAGCGCGCGGGCCCGTTCGTCCATGAGACGCTTCTCGATATGCGAAAGCTGCTTCTTCGTAAGCGGCATGTCGGCCTCCCGAAAGGGGTTCAGCCAGAAAAAGTAACGATGCTCCCGATCCTCGTCCACGGCCCCCCGCCCCCTGCCCCGCGGCTTTTCCGCGCCGGGCCCCGGGGCTCCGGCGAGGGCGGGTCGGCTACCAGCGCACCAGCGCCGAGCCCCAGGTGAACCCGGACCCGAATGCCACCATGAGGAGGAGATCGCCGCGATGCAACCGCCCCTCGCGGACCGCCTCGGCGAGGGCGATGGGAATGGTGGCGGCGGTGGTGTTTCCGTAGCGGTCGATGTTGTTCACCACCTTCTCGTCCGGTAGCCCCAGCCGCCGCTGCACCATCTGGGAGATGCGCAGGTTGGCCTGGTGGGGGACCAGGAGGTCCACGTCCTCCGTCCCAAGCCCGTTGGCCTCCAGCGCCTCCCGCGCCACCTCGGGCATCCGGGTCACCGCGTGCTTGAACACCTCCCGCCCCTCCATGGTGGGGTAGTGGCGACCGGCCTCCATGACCGAGGCGTCCATGCGGGGGTGGTGCTTGGACGACGAGAACTCGGCCCAGAGGACCTCGGCGTGGCGACCGTCGGCGTGGAGGTGGGTCGAGAGCACGCCCCGCTCCTCGTCCTCGGTGGCCTGGAGCACCGCGGCCCCGGCGCCGTCGCCGAAGAGGACCGCCATGTCGCGGCCCCGGGTCGAGCGGTCGAGCCCGGTGGACTGGATCTCCACGCCCACCAGGAGGACGGTTCGGTACTGGCCGGCCCGGATGAAGGCGTCGGCCACGGACAGCCCGTAGACGAAGCCGGAGCACTGGGCGCGGAGGTCGATGGCGGGGATGCCCGGCACGCCGAGCTCCCGCTGAAGGAAGACCCCCGTGCCGGGGAAGAAGTGGTCCGGAGAGAGGGTGGCCAGGACGATGGCGTCCAGGTCCCCCGGCTCGAGGCCCGCCTCGTCCAGGGCGTCCTCGGCGGCGTGCCGCGCCATCTCGGCGCCGCTCATGCCCTCGGGGACCCAGCGGCGCTCCCGGATCCCGGTGCGCTCCACGATCCACTCGTCGCTGGTGTCCATCCACTCGGTCAGGTCGGCGTTGGTCACGACGCGCTCCGGCGCGTAGAAGCCGGTTCCCACGAAGGCGGTGCGGGGCACGGAGGCCTCCTCTCGATCCAGGGGGGCGGGCACAGGATCCGTGGCCGGGTCGCCGGGTAGACCCGACCTCCGGACCCTCCTCGAGCTCCCTGGAAGATACCGAATGGCCGACGACACCCTGGAGTGCCGACGCTGCGGGCGCCCCGACGCCCCCCGCATGGCCCGCCCTCCGTTCCGCAACGACCTGGGCGAGCGCGTCCACGCCGAGATCTGCGCCGACTGCTGGCAGGAGTGGCTCCAGCACCAGACGCTCCTCATCAACCACTACGGCCTCGACCCCCGGGACAAGAAGGCCAAGGCGTTCCTCTACGAGCAGATCGAGACGGTGCTCCTGGAGGGCGGCGAGGGCGAGGAGGTGGACACCTCCAAGGAGGGCTCCATCGAGTGGTAGGCGGCCGCGGGCCCCGGATCGTTCCCACCATGCGGTACGCCGACGCCCGGGCCGCCATCGAGTGGCTGCGCGAGGCCTTCGGTTTCCAGGAGCACATGGTCGTTCCCGGCGAGGACGCCTCGATCCGCCACGCCCAGCTCGTCCTGGGCGACGCCATGATCATGCTGGGCAGCGCCCGGGACGACGCCTTCGGGACGCTCCAGCGGCCGGCCCGCCCCGGGGAGGCGGTCACCCAGAGCGCCTACCTGGTGGTGGAGGAGGTGGGCGTGCTGCACGACCGGGCGGTGGCGGCCGGCGCCGACATCGTCGCTCCCCTGGAAGAGGCGGACCACGGTGGACTCTTCTTCGCGTGCCGCGACCCCCAGGGACAGCTCTGGAACGTGGGGAGCTACGACCCCTGGGCGGAGGACGGCGAGGGCTGAGGCCGCAGGCCGCGGCCGCCCTGGGGGCGGGGGCCGCGGGGGACGGGGGGGCCGCGCCACCCTCGTCACGGTCGACGTGACGCCGTTGGGTGGTGGGGCGAACCCGCGTCACGTTGACCGTCATTATCGAGGTCAGCGTGACACGGGTCGGTGGCGGCGGGAACGCGCATCACGTTGACCGTGATTATCCAGGTCAACGTGACACGGGTCGCTCGGAGGGACGACCCGCGTCACGAAAACCGTGACCCGGCGGGCGGATTGACCGGCGGCGGCCTGGCCCGGCGGGCGGCCGCCCGCCGGGGGCGCCCCACCAGGACCCGGCACCCCGCGCTACGCCGTCAGGACCTCCCGGACGTGGCCCAGGGCGTACTCCAGCGTCTCCTCGTCGATGACCAGGGGCGGCGCGAAGCGGATGACCTGGTGGTGGGTCTCCTTGGCCAGGATGCCCCGGCGCTGCAGCTCCTCGCAGAAGGGGCGGGCGGTGCCCGAGGACTCCTTGATCACCACGCCGATCATGAGGCCCTTCCCCCGGACCTCCTCCACGTGGGGCGAGTCGATCTTCCGGAGCTCGTCCATGAACCAGTCGCCCAGGCGGCGGGAGCGCTGGGGCAGCTCCTCGTCCAGGATCACCCGGAGGGACGCGCGGCCCACGGCGGCGCCCAGGGGGTTGCCCCCGAAGGTGGAGCCGTGGTCGCCGGGGCGGAACACCTCCATCATCTCGTCGTCGGCGATGGCGGCGGACACCGGGTAGACCCCTCCGCCCAGCGCCTTGCCCACGATGAGCACGTCGGGCTTCACGTCCTCCCAGTCACAGGCGAAGAGCTGCCCGGTGCGGCCGAGGCCGGTCTGGATCTCGTCGGCCATGAAGGCGATCCCGCGCTCCTTGCAGACGCCGGCGGTGCAGCCCAGGTAGCCGTCCACCGGGACGACCACCCCGCCCTCGCCCTGGATGGGCTCCACGAGGAAGCCGACGGTGTTGTCGGTGATGGCCTCCTCGAAGGCCTTGGCGTCCCCGTACGGGACCGTCTTGAAGCCCGGCGTGAACGGTCCGAAGCCCGCCTTGTACTGGTCCTCGGAGCTGAAGCCGACGATGGTCGTGGTGCGGCCGTGGAAGTTGTTGGTGCAGACGATGATCTCGGCCTTGTCCGCCGGCACGCCCTTCACCTCGTACCCCCACTTCCGGACCATCTTGATGGCCGTCTCCACGGCCTCGGCCCCGGTGTTCATGGGGAGCGCCCGGTCGAAGCCGGTGGCGTCGCAGAGCTCCTTGAGGAAGGGGCCCATCTGGTCGTTGTGGAAGGCGCGGGAGGTGAGCGTCAGCTTCTCCATCTGCTCCCGGGCCGCATCCAGGATGGCCGGATGGCGATGGCCCTGGTTCAGCGCCGAGTAGGCGGAGAGCATGTCCAGGAACCGGTTCCCCTCCACGTCCCAGACCCACACGCCCTCGCCCCGGTCCAGCACCACGGGGAGGGGGTGGTAGTTGTGAGCCGAGTAGCGGTCCACCTCCTCGAGGAAGGCGCGGGTCGGGGTCTCGGTGGACTGGCTCATGGGTTCCTCGAAGGGGGTCGGAGTAGCGGGAGGAGGGGCCGGACGGCCCCCGCGCGCCCCGGACTCTAACCGTCCGTCGAGGGCCCGATCAACCCGGCCCCACGGGCGGCCTGGGATCCTCGTGCACCGTGAGCTCGAAGAGGTCCGGCCGGGCGTAGTGTCCGGTGACGTCGAAGTCGAACTTGGCCCGGGCGATGGCGGACAGGTCCAGCTCGGCGGTGACGATGCCCTCCTCGTCCCAGAGGGGGCCCGCCAGGAGCTCGCCCAGCGGCCCGTAGACGGCGCTCCCGCCCCGGGAGAGGGTCTCGGGCCACGCCTCCAGCTCGCCCCGGGTCTCCAGGTCGGCCGGGTACATGTCCCGGTGCACGTACTGGTTGCAGCCGAGCACGAAGCAGCGCCCCTCCAGCGCGATGTGCTGGAGCGTGCTCTGCCACCGGTCCCGGGCGTCGGCGGTGGGCGCCACCCACACGTCCACGCCCTTCCCGTACATGGCCATGCGGGCAAGCGGCATGTAGTTCTCCCAGCAGATCAGCCCGCCCAGCGTGCCGAACGGGGTGTCCACGGCGGTGAGCGTGCTTCCGTCCCCCTCGCCCCAGATGAGGCGCTCCGCGGCGGTGGGCTTGATCTTCCGGTGCTTCCCCAGGAGCGACCCGTCGGGCCCGAAGTAGAGGAGGGTGCAGAAGAGCGTCCCGCCGCTGTAGCTCGAGTCCCGCTCGATGACGCCGACGCAGAGGTGGATCCCGGCCTCCCGGGCCAGCTCGCCGAGGCGCTCGGTCTCCGGCCCCGGGACGTCCACCGCCCCGGACCAGTACCGCTCCCACACCCGCCTCCCGGCCTCGGAGCGCCCCCCCACGGCGGTCCCGAAGGAGAGCCCCCACGGGTAGCCCCCCACGTAGGCCTCGGGGAAGAGCACGAGCTCGGCGCCCGCCGACGCGGCCTCCCGGCCGAGCTCGACCAGGTGGTCGAGGGTGGCCGACGTGTCGAAGGGACGGGGCGCGGCCTGGACCACGGCGACGCGGAGGGATTCGGCTCGGCTCAACGGAACGGCTCCGGAAGGGGACATGGGGGACGGGGCCCCAACTTGACTTGCGGGCCCGCCCCGCGCTACACGAGAGGCGGGCGGAACCGACGTTCCCGGCCCCCGCTACTAAGGATCCACGGCCGTCCCGCGCCGTCCGAACCCCGCACCCGAGGCTCCAGCATGCACCGTCGACTCGCGCTCGCCCTCCTCCTGCTCTGGCTCCCGGCGGCCCTCCCGGCCTGCGTGGCCGTGGGCACCGACGACGACGAGGCCGCCCGGGAGGCGCCTTCGGAGCCCGGACCCCTGGACGAGGACGACGGGCGCGCCGCCTTCCTGACCCTCATCGGGAACGACACGCTGGCGGTGGAGTGGATGGAGTTCGAGGACCGGTGGGTGGACGCCCGGGCCCTGGTTCGGGGCCCCCGGACCACGTTCGGCCGCTACTACCTGGAGTTCGACGAGGACGGCGAGGTGGTGGCCTACACGGCGGAGGCGTGGGCCGGCACGGACGACCAGGGCCCCCTGCTCCGCTCCCAGCGCCTCGAGCGCACCGAGGACGGCGCGGAGCTGGTCGTGACCGAGCGGGGCGAGGAGCGGCGGACCGCGCTGGAGACGGCGCCGGGCTCGGTCCCCTTCATCGACATGCTCCACTGGCCCTTCGAGGCCTCCATGCGCTGGTTCGTGGAGGAGCGGGGCAACCTGCCCGACGCGGTCCCGGTCTTCTCGGCCCGGGGCGTCCAGGACTTCGAGCTCGAGCGCAACGCCGACGGGACCTGGCAGCTCATCCACCCGAGCCGCGGTCCGTCGACGCTGGTGGTGGGGCAGGAAGGGCAGATCCAGCAGCTCGACGGGACCGGCTCCACCCGGGCCTACGACCTGCGCCGCCTTCCCTACGAGGCCCTGGACCCGGCGCAGCTGGCCGCCCAGTTCGCCAACCGCCCCATGGGCGAGCTCTCCGGCCGCGGCCGGATCGACGCCGAGGTGGCCGGCGTCCACTTCACCGGGCACTACGGCGAGCCCCGGAAGCGGGGGCGGGAGATCTTCGGGGAGCTGGTGGCCTACGACGAGTGGTGGCGCACCGGCGCCAACGAGGCGACGCACCTCTCCTTCGACCGGGACATCGTGATCGACGGGGAGCGGATCCCCGCCGGCGACTACACGCTGTCCTCGATCCCCCGGGAGGACGGCGGGACGCTCATCATCAACCGTCAGACCGGCCAGGGCGGGCAGAGCTACGACGAGTCGCTGGACCAGGCCCGCGTGGAGATGCGGCGCTCCACCCTGGACCACGTGGTGGAGGCCTTCGAGATCCGCGCCGTGGAGACCGAGGACGGCGGCCGGCTGGAGCTGCGCTGGGACGAGACGGTGTACTGGGTGCCCTTCCGGGCCGCCGGCGGATAGCCGCCTCCGGGAACCGGGCCGAGCCGCGTCCGGCGCGTCGGGGTCCTACCCGACCCCGGAGGTGTCGCAGGCGTCCACGTCCCCGGTCTCCAGGCCGCGCTGGAGCCATTCCCGGCGCTGCTCCGAGCTCCCGTGGGTGAAGCTGTCGGGATGCACGGTGCCTCCGCTCCGCCGCTGGAGGCGGTCGTCGCCGATGGCCGACGCGGCGGACAGCCCTTCCTGCACGTCCCCGGGCTCCAGGATCTGGTCCCGCCGGTTGGCGTGATGGGCCCACACCCCCGCGTAGCAGTCGGCCTGGAGCTCCATGCGCACCTGGAGCTGGTTGACCTCGGCCTGGGAGCCGGCCCTCGACTGGGCGGCGCGCACCTGCTCCGCGGTCCCGGTGAGGGTCTGGACGTGGTGCCCCACCTCGTGCCCCACCACGTACGCCACCGCGAAGTCCCCCTCCCCGCCCAGGCGGGCGAGCTGGTCGAAGAAGCTCGTGTCCAGATACAGCTTCTGGTCCGGGGGACAGTAGAAGGGGCCGGTGGCGGCGCTGTTGAACCCGCAGGCGGAACGGACCGTCCCGTCGAAGAGCACCATGGTGGGGGGCTGGTACCGGGCGCCGCGCTCGCGGAAGATCTCCCCCCAGACGTCCTCGGTCATGCCGAGGATGGCCGAGAGGTAGCGCCCCTCCTCATCGTCGGGGGTGCCCTGGCGGCCCGGCTCGGTGGCCACCGCCCCGCCGCCGTCGCCGCCCAGGAGCTGGAGGGCCTGGAAGGGATCGCCCCCCATCACGACGAAGAGGACGACCAGGATCAGGCCGCCCACGCCGCCGATCCCGCCCATGGCCCGGCCGGACAGCCCTCGCCGGTCCTCGACGTTGCGGCTGCCGCGACTCCCTCTCCACTTGACCATGCTCTCCGGCTCCTCTCTGCGGTGGACGCGCCTCGTGTGCGCTCCAGGTCCGCAGGAAGGATGCCAGCCCGACCGCCCGGGTGCGGGTCCGCTCCGTCCAGGGGCTCGAAACGCCGGGTCGGGTCGGGCGTATGAACCCCCTGTCCGCTCCGTTCGCCGCCTGCGACGCTCCGGCGTCCCGGCGTCCCCGAGGTCCGATGGCCGCGACCCTCCTCCGCCCCGCCTCCGTCCTTGCCGCCGCCCTGGCGGGGGCGCTGGCGCTCGCCGCCGAAGCCGACGCCCAGGCTCCCGACCGGGCGGCCCGGGCCCTGCCGGTCCCCGGCATCCGGGGGCTCGTGGTGGACCGGGAGACCGGAGCGCCCATCGGGGACGCCGCGGTCACGGTGGAGCTGCTCGGCCCCGGCGTCGACGACGAGGGCACCCTCACGGTCCTGACCAACGCGGACGGGCGCTTCACCCTCGCCAACATGCCCTCGGGACACTTCGGCCTGCGGGTCCAGCGCCTGGGCTACCAGACGGTGCGGGACTCGGTGACCCACGAGCGCGCGCTGGGGCTGCGGGTCTCGGTGGAGATGGCCCAGGAGGCGCTGGAGCTCGAGCCCCTCCTCGTGATCACGCGGGCCCGCTCGCGGGCGCTCCAGGCCAACGGCTTCTACGACCGGCGTCGGCGGGGGCTCGGGTACCACATCACCCGGGACGAGGCCGCCCTGGCCAACGCCTTCCGCGTGTCCGACGCCTTCCGGGGCATGGCCGGGATCCAGGTGAGCCCCGGCGCGCGCATGGGACAGCGGGGCATCATCCGCCTGCGCACCGGGTGCATGGCCGACGTGTACCTGGACGGCACGCGGACCGTCACCCCCTTCCCCGTGGACGACCTGCTGGCTCCCGCCGACATCGAGGCGGTGGAGGTCTACCGGGCCTCCGAGGTCCCCGCCCAGTTCGGCTTCAGCAACTGCGGGGTCGTCCTCATCTGGACCCACACGCCCGAGGAGCCGTCGGGCCAGTCGTGGAGCTGGACCAAGTTCTTCATCGGCGCGGCGTTCTTCGGGCTCACCTGGCTCTTCATGTAGCCCGATCGACGGAGCTTGGGCGGAGGCCGCCCGCTGGCACGGGCATTGCCTCCCTGGGAGACGTGCACGCCCCCCCGAACGAGGACGCCCCGTGCCCCGATCCCGGACCGCCGCCCGCGCCGCCCTCCTGCTGGCCCTCCTCCCCCTGGCCACCTGCAAGGCTCCCACCGAGCCCGAGGACGCCCTCGCCCTGGCCACCTTCGAGGCGCGTGTGGACGGTGCCGTGACGGACACCCTCTCCGGCGAGGCCCACGCCTCCGGGGAAGCGACCGGGGGCCCCCTCCAGGTCTGGACGGTGGACCTGGACGACGCCGGCGGCGGGGACCAGATCCTCCTGGTGACCGGATCCCCCCGCGTCCCCGAGGCGGGGAGCGCCTTCACCGTCCGCTCGCCCCTGGGGGCCGTGCCCGACGAGGCGGACGGGGCGCGGATCGTCTACACCCGCCGGGTGGGCGGGGCCCTCCGGACGTACCACGCCTACGTGGGCTCCGTCCTCGTCCTGGAGGGGGGCGAGGGCCGGACGTGGGCCCGGGGGCGGTTCGAGGGCGTCCTGGCCGACGCGTCGGGGGACACCGTGACGGTGCACGGACGCTTCCACGCCGCGGAGGACGCGGGGCGGGTGGAGGACCTGGCCGACGGAGGATGAGGCCGGGGAGGGCGGCGCCGCCGACGATTCGCTGTGGGAGGGGGGCTGACGGCCTTCCGGGCGGCGCGGGCCCACCCCCCGGACGCACGAAGGCCCCGGAGATCGGAGGATCTCCGGGGCCTTCGGCGGGAGTCGGACGGGGGTCGAGCATCGACCCCGCCACCCCCGGCGCCCGGGGGGACGCTCGTTCCGTGCTACCTCAGCCGCACTCGCTGTAGCCGCAGACGTGGCACTTCATGCAGCCCTCTTCGTAGGCGAGCTGCCCGGCGCCGCACTCGGGGCAGGACCCCAGGAACGCCTCCTCCTGGGCCTGGTGGAAGGCGTCGGACTGGGCCTGGGTCCGGGTGGCGCCCTCGGTGGCGGTCACGGAGAGCGGCAGCGCCTCCTGGACGCCGTCCTTCTCCATGAGGTAGCGCTCCACCGCCTGGCCCACCGCGTCGGGCATGGAGAGGACCTTGTTGGGTCCGAGGCCGACCGCGCGATCGCAGGAGATGCCCCGGAGCTGGTCCTTGATCTGGGTGATGGGGATCCCGGAGCGGAGCGCCAGGGAGACCAGGCGCCCGATGGCCTCGGCGTCGGCCATGGCGGCCCCGCCGGCCTTGCCCAGGGTGCAGAAGACCTCGAAGGGCCGGCCGCCCTCGTCCTCGTTGATGGTGACGTAGAGGTCGCCCAGGGGGGAGTTCATCTTCATGGTCCACCCCCGGAGCGCCGCGGGCCGCTGCCGCTTGTGGCGGGCCGCCCCGGCGGTCTGGTCCCGGTCGGCCAGCTCGGCGTGGAGCTGCTCCACCTCGATGCGGAGGTTGTGGGCCTCCTCGCGGGCGTCGGCCAGCTGGGCCCGGGCCTCGGAGAGCTCGCCGGCGTCGGCGGCCTCGCCCTCGCCCTTCTTCCCGGTCTTCCCGGTGGAGAGGACCTGGCCCTGGCGGGAGCCGTCGCGGTAGACGGTCACGCCCTTGGCGCCCAGGTCGAAGGCCAGCTCGTAGATCTCCCGCACGTCCTGCTCGGTGGCCTCGTGGGGGAAGTTCGTGGTCTTGGAGATGGCCGAGTCGGTGTGCTCCTGGAAGGCCGCCTGCATGCGGACGTGCCACTCGGGCGGGATGTCGTGGGCGGTGCGGAAGACCCGCTGCACGTCCTCGGGGACCTCGTCGAAGTGGATGTGGCCCTCCTGGGCGATCCGCTCCATGAGCTCCTCGGAGTACCACCCCTGCTCCTTGGCCAGCGCCACGAAGTCGGGGTTCACGTCGGGCATGAGCGAGCCCGCCTGGTTCCGCATGAAGGCCACGGCGAAGAGGGGCTCGATGCCCCCGGAGCACCCGGCGAAGATGGAGATGGTCCCGGTGGGGGCCACGGTGGTGAGGTTGCAGTTCCGCAGGGCGCGGTGGGGCCGCACCCGGGAGCCGTCCTCACGCCGGGCGGCGGTCTCGTCGGGACCCCAGATGGACTCCTCCCAGGCCGGGAAGACGCCCCGGGTCTCGGCGAGCTTCTCCGAGGCGTTGCGCGCCTCCTCGTCCAGGAAGCCCATGACCTTGCGGCCGAGCTCGACTCCCTCGGGGGAGTCGTAGGCGATCCCCAGGCGCACCAGCATGTCGGCCCACCCCATGACGCCCAGCCCGATGCGGCGGATGCGCTGGGCGAGGTCGTGGATGGCCTCGAGGGGGTAGCGGTTGGCGTCGATGACGTTGTCCAGGAAGTGCGTGGCCAGGTGGACCACGGTGCGGAGCGCGTCCCAGTCGATCCCCTCGTCGGGGTCGGTGCCGGGGCGGGCGTCCTCCTTCACGAACTTGCCCAGGTTCACGCTCCCCAGGTTGCAGACGTCGTAGGGGAGGAGGGGCTGCTCGCCGCAGGGGTTCGTGGCCTCGTAGCTCCCCAGCTGCGGCACCGGGTTGTGCTCGTTGGCCCGGTCGATGAAGAAGGTGCCGGGCTCCCCCGTCAGCCACGCGCCGTGGATGATCATGTCGAAGATCTGACGGGCGTTCTCCTGCCCCACGACCTCACCGGTCTTGGGGTGCTTCAGGTCGTACTCCCGGTCCTCCCGCACGGCCTCCATGAAGGCGTCGGTGATGGCCACGCTGATGTTGAAGTTCGTGACCTGGGTCGTGTCGTTCTTGCAGGCGATGAAGTGCCGGATGTCCGGATGGTCCACCCGCAGGATGCCCATGTTCGCGCCGCGGCGGGTGCCCCCCTGCTTCACCACCTCGGTGCTGGCGTCGTAGAGCTTCATGAAGGAGACCGGCCCCGAGGCCACCCCCATGGTGGAGCGCACCGGATCCCCCTCGGGGCGGAGCCGCGAGAAGGAGAAGCCCGTGCCCCCGCCGGACTGGTGCACCAGCGCCATCGCCTTGAGCGTGTCGTAGATGCCGCTCTTCCCGTTGGAGAGCGCGTCGTCCACCGGGAGGACGAAGCAGGCCGAGAGCTGCCCCAGGGGCCGGCCGGCGTTCATGAGCGTGGGCGAGTTCGGCTCGAACTTCCCGTTGATCATGAGGTCGTAGAACTGGCGGGCCAGCTCCTCCACCGCCGCGTCGGAGGCCCCGTAGTCGGCGTCCACCCCGGCGATGGTGCGGGCCACCCGCCAGAACATGACCTCGGGCTCCTCGATGGGATTGCCGTCGGCGTCCTTCTTCAGGTAGCGCTTGCCCAGGACGATGCGTGCGTTCTCGGTGAGCTCCGCAGGCGGGATGTCCTCGGGGAGGACGTCGTCGAAGATGACGGGCTCGGTCATGGGGCGGGGGTCGTGAACGCGGGGCATCGGGGGCATGGGGCGGGGCTCCTGTGGAGAATGCGGTGGAAAGCTCGTGGAGAAACCGTGGAAAAGCGGCGAGAGTCGCCTCTCGCCGCCGTCGGCCTGTGGATTCGTCCCGAGCCACCACTAAATGTTGGGGCGGAACCATTGTACGGGTACGAGATCTTGGGGTCAAGAACGATCTGGACCGAGGATCCCCGAACCGTCGGGACGCCCCGGAATCACTGCATTCCCGACCTGGACGGCCACCCGGATGGAACGCCGTTCGCAATATGTTCGGCTTCTGTTCGGTACACCAGGGGCGGTGGGAGGTGCCGGTGCGGACCGCGGGCGGAGGCGCGGCACGGGGGTCCCGGAGACGGCCGACCCCGGGGAGGCGGCGGCGGCCGCGGCGCCGCTAGAAGGGGAGGCCGAGGCGGACGTAGGCCCGGACGCCGTCGCCCTCGACCAGCGGGAAGGCGAGCCCGGTGCGGAGGAGGAGGCCCTCGCTCCAGAGCGCCAGGACGTCCGCGGTGAGCTCGGCGCCCACGGAGGCCAGCGTGGCCCGCCGGGGGTTGTCGTACCCGGCCCGGTCCAGCTCGGGGCCCCAGGCGTTGCCGGCGTCGGCGAAGAGGGTCCCCGCCACCCGGTCCAGGTGGAGGGGCCACGCCCCCAGCCCCTGGTGGACGATGCCCAGGGGGATCCGGTACTCGGCGGCGGCGCTCCACGCCCAGCGGCCGTAGCGCTCGGTGCGTCCGTAGCCCCGGACGGGGAAGAAGACGGGCACGCCCCCGAACAGGGAGAGGCCGGTCACGTCCTCCTGCCGGCCCGTGGCCCCGCCCACCGTGAAGTGCCCGGCCCCGGCCCCCGGCCCCCGCGCGGCCCCGCCGGCCAGGCGCAGCGCCAGGACCTGGGCCGCGTGGGCCGGCCCGCCCACGGCCTTGAAGAGGCGCACCTCCGCCAGGAGGTCGTCCAGGGAGCGGTCGAGGCCGGGAAGCCCCTCCGCCTCGTCGGCCCCGGGGTCCAGGCGGGTGCGCCCCCGCAGGTACAGCGACGCGCCGTCGGAGCCCCCCATCTGGAAGGAGTAGGAGCGCACGGTGGACCAGCGGAAGGTGGCCCGGAGGTCGGTGAGGGTCGCGGCGCGCTCCAGGACGTCGTAGGCGTCGGTCCGCGCCAGCTCGGTGTCGAGGAGCTCCACGTCCTCCTCCACGACCCCCGCCGAGAGGGTCAGGAAGAGGTCGCTCCGGTAGCGGGCGCGCCGGAGGGTGGCGGCCACGCTGGCGCTCCGCTCCCGCTCCAGGACGTAGAGCGTGTCCAGGGGCCCGGGGAAGGCGGGGGCGACCAGACGGGTGCTCCGGGCGCTCCAGTACTGGTCCACCCCCGCCGAGAGGACCGGGTTGCCCAGGCCGGCCCACGACCAGGAGGCGGCCCCGTCCACCCGGCCCTCGCCCCGGGTGTGGACGCGGAGCCATGCGTCCCACGCGTGGCGCCCCACCAGGTCCCGGCCCGCGGACCGGGCCCCCACCGAGGGCCCCAGGAGGTCCCGGGCCGCCACGGAGACCCCGCCGCCCCGCAGGGGCCGGCTCTCCACCGCCGGCTCGTAGAGCGGCTCCCAGTAGGTGGGGAGGAGGGTGGGGAGGGGGGAGTAGGGGCGGGGCGGTCCCCCGGCGTCCGGCGCCGGCGGCGGGGCCGGGTCGGCGGCCGCGAAGCGGGGGTCGGGCGCGGGCGCCTCGGGCCAGTCGTCGGGGCGGAAGGGGGTCCGGGCCACCTCCCAGCCCTCGAGGTGGTACGAGGACCAGTAGAGCCAGGGACCCCCGGGCACCGAGGCCGGGGCCACCGAGGGGTAGGCGGCGGCGGTGAGGACGTTGGTGGCCAGGCGGAGGGCGCCCGTGGGCCGGCCGGTGGCCGGGTCCATGGGGGCGGCGAGGACGTTGGGGATGCCGGTGCGGTCCGAGCCCCAGACGAGCCAGCGGCCGTCGGGGCTCCACGCCGCCGCCAGGTCCATGGCCCGGTCGTCGGTGAGGCGCGCCACCTCCCGTCCGGTGGCCGCGTCGAGGACCACCACGTCCAGCCGGGCCCCGGGCGTCCACCGCGACGCCGCCACCCAGCGGCCGTCGGGGGAGACCGCCGGGAAGGCCCAGTGGACCGTGTCGTCGGCCGGAACGAAGGGGCGCACCGCGCCGTCCTCCAAGGAGACCCGGACCAGGGCGGTGGTCCCCCCGCCGCTCCGCACGGCGACGGCGGCCCGCCCGTCCGGGAACGCCGAGGGGTGGGAGAGGCGCGCGCCCTCGGTCAGGCGCCGGGCCCGGCCGTCGGCTCCGTCCACGAGCCAGAGGTCGCCGTACACGCGCCAGGGCCCCCGGGCCTCGAGCTGGGCCACGACCAGATCGCCGTCGGGAAGCCAGTCGAAGGTGGGGAGCCCGTTGGTGTGGAGGAGCTCCCTGCCCTCCCCGGCCCGGGGATCCGCCACCCGGAGCTGGGGGTCCGTGCGCCCGTCGGCCCGGGCGAAGGCCAGGCGTCCCCCGGGGCCCACCTTCGGGTAGAGCGCCAGGCGGCTCCCCGGCGTGAGGCTCGCGTCCCGGGTCACGGGGCCCAGGCGGGCCAGCTCGTCCTCCAGCCCGGCCCACCGCGCCCGGAGCGCCTCGGTCCACGCCTCCCACTCGTCGGAGATGGAGGCGCCGAAGGCGTCCCGGCCCGCGGCGTCGAGGCGGTAGGGGATCCACTGGTCCGCCACGGCGTCGGCGAAGTCGGCCAGCCGGTCCTCGCCGTGCTTCTCCAGGAGGTAGTCGAAGAAGCGGGAGCCGTAGACGTAGGACCGGGTCCCCGAGGGCCACACCGGCGACTCCCCGGACGCCTGGTCCAGGTCCTCGAAGCGCCCCTCCAGGAGGGCGGTGCGGAGGATGGCGTCGTGGAAGGCGGCGCGGACCCGCCCCGACTCGGTCAGCCGGGACTCGTACCAGGTGGCCATCCCCTCGATGGCCCAGCGGGGCAGGTCGAACCCCGGAAAGAGGGGCCAGCGCCCCGGCACCCGGCCGAAGACGGCGCGCCCCAGGTGCCCCAGGGGACCGGCGTGGTCGAGGTGGAAGACGTGGACCACCTCGTGGGTGACCACCAGCTCCAGCCACTCGTCGAAGTAGCCGAGGCCCGGGTCGTCCACCGGGGGCGGGAGGAAGACCGTGATGCGGGGGCCCGGGGTCACCTGGGCGAACCCGTTGCTGATGTCGGTGTGGTCGGTGAGGAGGAGGTCCACCGGGGCGTCGGGCGCCTCCAGGAAGAGGGCCTCCAGGCGGACCCAGGCCGCCTCGCCCCGGGCGGCCGCGCGGCGGGCGAGGTCCTCGGCGCCCCGGGGGTAGGTGACGCGGAGGTGCTCGGTCTCCAGGGTGAGCCAGTCGTCGTCCGGGGCCTGGGCGGCACCCGGGGCCGGGCGGGCCAGGAGCGCCAGGAGGAGGCCCGCCAGGAGCAGGACCCACGGCGGCACGCCGAGGCCCCGCCGCTCCTTGAAAAAGCCCCCGGGCGCTGCCACCGTTCGGAACCTCCTTCCCTCACCCGGGCTCAGGCGTCCATGTCCACCGAATCGTCTCTCTGGTACCGCGTAGGCTACGCCCTGGAGCAGGCCCGTCAACTCCCGTCCCGGGCCCCGGATCGGCTCTCGGGGCTGAAGGAGCGGGTCGCCTCCGCCACCGGGTCCCGCCACAACGGCGCGGCCCGCGGGAAGAAGAAGGCCGCGGGACGCGACCACGGTGCCATCCCCGTGGAGGAGCTGGTCACCACGGCGGCGCTGGCCCTGGCGGCCAAGGCCGTGGAGAAGGTCCGCCCCGACGGGCCTTCGGGGATCGGGCCGATCCTCCGGGCGGGCGCCGCGGGCGCCGCGGCGGCCTTCCTGGTGGAGCTGGCCCGACCCCTCCTCCACCACGAGGACGACCCGCCGCGCCTGGACGACGGCACGCCGGAGCACCTCCTCTCCGGGGCCGCCCAGGGGCTGGTCTACGGGGCCGTGCTGGAGCCCCTCCTCCCCGGGCCCAGCCTCCTCAAGGGCTCGCTGTTCGGCTCCGCCGAGTACGCCCTGGAGGCCTCCGGAGGGTCCACCCGGCTCCTCCTCCGCCGCACCCCCCTGGGTCGGGTGCCCATGATGCTCACGCTCCTGGACGGGCTCGAGTCCCGCGAGCGCGGGTTCCTGGAGCACGTGACCTTCGGCGTGGCCCTGGCGGCGCTCTATGGGTCGAGCCGCTCGAGGAGCGGAACCCGCGACGAGGCGTAGGGCCCGCTTCCCGGCGGGTCGCTCTCGACGGCCACGTAGTCCGCGGGGCATCGCCCGACCCGCACCTCGCCTCCCGCCGCCGGCGCGGCCGAGCGGGCCTCCCGGGGGAGGATCCCCAGGAGCTGGGTGCCGATCCCCTGGCCCTGGCCGAAGCCCCGCACCACGCACCACCCGCCGGGCGCGGCGCGGATGGCCCCGCCCACGTAGCGCGTGGAGAGCCCGTCGACCTGGTCCAGGACCACGTAGCGGGCTCCCACGGCGTCGGCGGCCTCGTACTGGGCCGCCGGGGAGGGGTCGAAGGGGAAGGTGCGGGAGGGCACGCCACCCAGGACGTAGAAGAGGCGCGGCTTCCGGCTCATGACGGCCGAGCCCTCGGGGAGGCTCTCCCCCGCCCATCCGGCCACCGCGGCGAACTGCTGCCAGCGGGGCCCGTAGCAGGCGAAGGCCCCCTGCTCCGCCACCAGAGCGCCGCACCCCGACGCCGTGCGCACCGCGTCCATCCACCCCCCGAGCGCCGGCAGGAGGATCACCAGGAGCGCGCCGGCCCCGGCCACCCGGGGGGCCCAGGCGCCCACGCGCCGCGCGCCCACCAGGAGCGCGGCGCCGGCGTACACGAAGAGGACCGGGAAGAGGGGGAGCGCGAACCGGTCCCCGGACCAGACCTCCGGCCAGAGCAGGATCAGGCCCGCGTAGAGGGGGAAGAAGAGCTCCACCGGTCCCACCCGGCGACGGACCGCCAGCACCCACCCGGTCAGGGCCAGGGCGGCCAGCGCGATGCCCACCAGGGCCGGGGCCGGCCCCTCGGGCCCCAGGATCCCTCGGGGCACGTGCGCGGTGAGGTAGCCCGCGGCGTTGGCCACCGCCCGCCCCACCAGCCCGCCGATCCCGACCCGGCCCAGCGAGGGGTCGTAGGGGTCCACGAGCCAGAACTCGGCCACGTACTCCCCCTGGGCGTCGGCCACGCCGCGGGCCCGGAGCCACCAGAGGAGCGCCGGGAGCCCCAGGGCCACCGTCGAGGCCGCCAGCGCCTTCCAGCGGCGGCGCAGCGCGAGCCAGGCCAGGAGGGCCACCAGGAGGGGGAGCCCCGCGGAGCGGGTGAAGTAGGCCAGCCCCGCCGCCGCCACGCCCAGCGCGAGCCAGCCCGGGGCGAGGGGCCCGTCGTCCCCGGTGGCGTCGGGAGAGCCCTCCCCCTGACGCCGGGCCGCCGGGTCGACGCCCCCGTCCGACCTGGCGTCCGCGTCGTCCCCCGCCCGCCCCCCGTCGGCCCGCTCCAGCGCCCAGAGACCCACCAGGGTGAAGGCCAGGAAGGTGGGGTCGGAGAGGATCCAGTGGCTGTAGTAGACCACCGCCCAGGAGAGGGCCAGCGCGGCCGCCACCGCCGTGGCGCCCAGCGCCCCCAGGCGGCGCTCCGCCCACAGCCACGCGGCGCCCACCGCGGCCACGGTGGACACCGCGGCCACCACCTTGAAGGCGGCCCAGGTCCGGGCGCCCAGCGCCATGGCGAGGGCCAGGAGGGCCGGGAAGACCGGGGGATACTTGGTGTGGGCCTGGGCCGCGGGGTCGAAGAGCTCCGCGTAGCGCCCGTCCTGGAGGAGGGAGTAGGCCAGCGTGAGGTACGCGGCGTTGTCCCCGCCGGTGTGGGGCGCGGGGTTGAACGTCGTCCGCACCACCACCGCGGCCAGGAGGACGACGCCGGCCAGGAGGAGCCAGCGGGTCCGTGAGCTCACGCCCGGCCCCCCTCGTCCAGGACCCGGGCCACGAGCCCGCCCACCTCGAGGAGGCGCCGGCGGGCGGCGTGGGCGTCGACGCCGAGACGGTGCATGGCCAGGGCCGTCTTCACCTCCCCGTCGGCGTCGTCCAGGAGCGCGGCGGCCTCGTCCCGCGCGATCCCCAGCACGTCCTGGAGGATCCGCTCCCCCCGGTCCTGGAGCTTCTGACAGGTGACCTGGAGGTCCACCATGAGGTTCCCGAACACCTTTCCGGTGCGCACCATGGCGCCCGTGGTGAGGGTGTTCAGGACCAGCTTGGTGGCGGTCCCGGCCTTCATGCGCGTGGACCCGGTGACCACCTCGGGGCCCACCAGGGGCGCGATGACCACGTCGTGGGTGGCCCGCAGCTCGTCCGAGGGCTCGGTGCAGAGGAGGAAGCCGGTGCGCGCGCCCCGCTCCCGGGCCCGGGCCAGCGCCCCGTGCACGAAGGGGGTGGTGCCCGACGTGGCGATCCCCAGCACGAAGTCCCGCTCGTCCACCTCCTTCTCGTCGATGGCGGCGGCGCCGTCCTCCGGGTGGTCCTCGGCGCCCTCCTGGGCGCGCACCAGGGCGTCGTACCCCCCGGCGATGATCCCCTGGACCCGCTCCGGGTCCGTGCCGTAGGTCGGGGGCATCTCGGCGGCGTCCAGGACCCCGAGGCGGCCGGAGGTGCCGGCCCCCACGTAGAGGAGGCGACCCCCCGCGCGGAAGGCGGCCTCCACCAGCTCCAGGGCCCGGGCGATGGCCTCGCGCTCCCGGCCCACCGCCTCGGGCACCAGGCGGTCCTCGGCGTTGATCAGGTCCACGATGCCGAGGGGATCGAGCTCGTCGATCTCGGCGGAGCGGGGGTTCCGCTGCTCGGTGAGTCGGGAATCGCGCATGGAGGCCGGGGCGGCTTGTGGAGGGTTCTCGAAGCCGGTTAAGGTTCGGGCGAGCCGAGGGTTCCTACAAGGCCCGCAAAGGCTTCTCCCCACGCCCGTTCCCGCCCGGAGGCTCCCACGGACACCCCGACCCTTCTCGAGCGAGCCGGCCGGAGGCGGGACGAGCTCGTGGCCCTCCGCCGCGACCTCCACCGCCACCCCGAGCTGGGCTTCCAGGAGCGCCGCACCGCCGGCGTGGCCGCCGACGCCATGGAGGAGCTGGGCCTGCGGGTCCGCACCGGGGTGGGGCGCACCGGCGTGGTGGCGGACCTCGACAACGGCGCCGGCCCCACCGTGGCGCTCCGCGCCGACATGGACGCCCTCCCCATCCAGGAGGCCGCCGAGCACGACTACGCCTCGACCGTGGAGGGGGTCATGCACGCCTGCGGCCACGACGCCCACACGGCGGGTCTGGTGGGCGCCGCCCGCCTCCTCCGGGAGATGGCCGACGAGGGCTCGCTCCCGCCCGGGACCGTGCGCTTCCTCTTCCAGCCTTCGGAGGAGGGCACGGACGACGAGGGGATGAGCGGAGCCCAGCGCATGCTCGAGGACGGGGCCCTGGACGGCGTGGACGCCGCCACGGGCCTCCACGTGGGAGCGCACCTCCCGTCGGGGAAGGTCTTCATCGACCCCGGTCCGGTCATGGCCGGCTCCGGCGAGATCCGCGTCGAGGTGCGGGGCCGCAGCGCCCATGCCGCGCTGCCGGAGGAGGGCGTGGACGCCCTCGTGCTGGCCGCCCAGGGCGTGCTGGCCGCCCAGCAGGCGGTGGCCCGACGCATCAACCCCATGCAGTCGGGCGTGGTGACGTTCGGCACCATCCGGGGGGGCACGGCCCTGAACGTCCTCGCCGACCGGGTGGAGCTCGGCGGCACGCTGCGGTACTTCGACCCCGACGTGCGCCGGCGCCTCACCGAGACGCTGGAGGGGGCCTTCGGAGGCCTGGAGGCGCTGGGCGCCCGGGTCACGCTGGAGATCAACCAGGGCTACCCGCCCCTGGTGAACGACGAGGGGGTGACCGAGGTGGTGCGGGGGGCCGCGGTGAGGCTCCTGGGCGAGGACGCGGTCCTCCCCATGCACCCCTTCATGGGGGCCGAGGACTTCGCCTTCATCGCGCGGACGGTGCCCGCGTCCTTCTTCTGGCTCGGCGCCGCGCTGGACGACCCCCGGGACCACCACCACCCCGACTTCGACATCGACGAGTCGGTGCTCCCCACCGGGGCGGCGCTCCTGGCCGCGGCCGCCCGGGACCTCCTGGAGGCGGCGGCGGGCTGATCCCCGCCCGGAACCGGGCCGCCCGCGCGTCGCGGCCCGGAATCCGTCAGTCCTCCCGGGACAGCTCCGGGTAGAGCACGCCCGCGCAGTCGGGGCAGATGCCGTGGGAGAACTCGGCGTCGGTGCGGTCGCGGATGTAGGTCGTGACCCCCACCCAGCTCTCCTCCTGCCCCTCCTCGGTGTCGGCCTCGACGCGGATCTTCTTGCAGGAGCTGCAGATGGGGAGCAGCCCCTCCAGCCGCTTGATGTGGGCCGTGGACGCCCGGAGCTCGGCCAGGTTGGCCTCCAGCGCCTCGGTGCGCTCCCGCACCCGCTCCTCCAGGAACGCGTTGCGTCGGCGCAGGTCCGCCATGCGCCACCAGACCAGCCCCGCCAGGAGCCCGAGCGCCGCCAGGGCGACCAGGGCCCGGAACCAGGCCGTCTGCCAGAAGGCGGGGAGCACCGTCAACGTCACCCGGGCGCCTTCCTCGTTCCAGACCCCGTCGTCGTTGGAGGCCTGGACCACGAAGCGGTAATCCCCGGGCGGGAGGGCCGTGAACGTGGCGTGGCGTCCGTCGGCGTCGGCGGGGACCCACACCTCGTCGAAGCCCTCGAGCCGGTACCGGTAGCGGTTCCGCCACGGCTGGCGGAAGCTCAGCGCCGCGAACTCCAGGGTGACCATGCGGTCCTGGGGGTCGAGGACGATCTCCTCGGCCACCGCCGGCTGCACCGCCAGGCCGCTGGTGTCGGAGACGGCCATGGGCCGGTTGAAGAGGAGGACGCCGGTGAGACGGACCGGCGGCGCCACGGCGTTGGTGCCGACCGAGTCGGGGTGGAAGACGGTGAGGCCGTCCACGCCGCCGAAGTACAGGCGGCCGTCGGGGCCCCGGTCGAAGGCGCCGGTGTTGAACTCGTCGCCCTGCACGCCGTCGTCCCCGTCGAAGACGAGCACGCTCCCGTCGGCGGGATCCAGCCGGACCAGCCCGGCGTTGGTGCTCATCCAGAGCCGGCCGTCGTCGTCCTCCACCACCCCGTAGACCACGCCGGCGGGCAGGCCGTCGTCCACCCCGTAGCGCACGAAGTCCTCGGCGCCGGGGTCGAGGCGGCTCACCCCGTGATCGGTGGCGAACCAGAGGCGGCCCGCCCGGTCCTCGGTGACCGAGCGCACGAAGGGGCTCCCCAGGCTCCCCGGATCGTCGGGGTCGTGGTGGTAGCGCCTCACCCGTCCGGTGGCCGGGTCGAGCCGGCTCGCCCCCTGCCCGTAGGTACCCACCCAGAGGTCGCCCCGGCTGTCCAGGAGAAGGGAGCGCACGTAGTCGCTCACCAGGGTCGCGGGGTCGTCGGCCCGCCACCGGTGGTGGGTGATCCGCCCCGTGGCCGGGTCGAGCCGGTCGAGCCCGCCGCCGGACGTCCCGACCCACACCGTGCCGTCCGGGGCCACCAGGACGTCCCGCAGCCAGTCCGACGCGAGGCTGGACGGGTCATCGGGGTCGTAGCGGTAGCGCGTGACGCGCCCCGTGGCCGGATCCAGCCGGTTGAGGCCGTCCTGGTAGGTGGCGACCCAGAGGGTCCCGTCGGCTCCCGCGTCCACCGCCACCACGTAGTCCGACGAGAGGCTCCCCGGATCGCCCGGACGGTGCCGGTAGCGGGTGAAGGTCCCCGCGTCCTCGTCGAACCGGTGCAGCCCGCCGTCCCGCGTCCCCACCCAGAGCGTACCCGAGGGGTCGAGGCGGGTCTCGTAGACGACGTCGTCGGCCAGGGAGCCGGGATCCCCGGGGTCGCTCCGGAAGTGGGCGAAGGCCCGGGTGGCCGGATCGTGCACCGCCAGCCCCCCGGTCATGGTGCCGATCCAGAGGAGCCCCTCCCGGTCCAGGGCCAGCGCCCCGATGGAGCTCTGGGGGAGGCCCCGGGGCTCCGAGGGGCGATGGCGCCAGGTGGTGAACCCGCCGCCCCCGCCCTCGAGGAGGGCCAGCCCGTCGAAGGTCCCCACCCAGAGGCCGCCGTCCCGGGCCGGGACGAGGGCCCGGACGTCGTCGTCGGGGAGGGAGCGCGGGTCGGCCGGATCGGCCCGATGGCGGCGGACGGTGCCCGCCGAGCGATCCACCTCGACCAGGCCGTCCCGCTCCGTGCCGACCCAGAGCCGTCCGTCCTCGTCGGCCAGGACCGCCCACACGACGCCCGTGGCGACCACGGGATCCCCCTGCACCACGAGCCTGCGCGTCGCCCCCGAGGAGGGATCGACCGCCCAGAGCCCCTCGGCGCTGCCCACCCAGAGCCCGCCGTCCGGGTCCAGGGCCAGAGCCCGGGGGTCGCCCACCGCCGACGTCTCGGCGTCCAGCACGGTGCGGAAGCGGCGCTCAGCGGGGTCCCACCGGCTCACCCCCCGGGGCGTCACCACCCAGACCGAGCCCGAGGCGTCCGCCACGACGGAGCGCACGACCCCGATGGGGAGGGCGCCGGGCGCCGGGCCCACCGGCAGCGCCTCGAAGCGCCCCGTGGCCGCGTCCCAGCGGGCCAGCCCTCCGTAGGTCCCCACCCAGAGCGTCCCGTCGGGGCCCACGGCGAGGGAGGTGACGTGGCTGTTCGGCAGGCCGTCCCCGTCCTCGCCGAAGACCTCGAACTCCATCCCGTCGTATCGGTTCAGCCCGTCCTGGGTGCCCACCCAGAGGAAGCCCAGCGAGTCCTGGGCGACGGAGGTGACGCTGGCCTGGGACAGACCGTCGTCCAGACCCAGCGTCCGGAAGTGGGCCGAGGGCTGGGCCAGGCACGCCGCGGGCACGGCCAGCGCGACCGCGACGAGAACGGCCGCCAGGGAGAGCAGGGATCTCCCCCGGAGGGGGCTTCGGATCATGGAATGCGTGGTGCGAAAGTGCGGATGGAGGGGCGCCCCCCGGGGCCCCGGTGCCAGCCCGGAGGGTAGGAAGGGCTCCAGGTGGGCGCCAGCCCCCCGGCCGCCGCCGCCGCGGTCCCGGACCCGGAAACGTCCGGATCCCTCGGGGGTTGGAGGCCCCATGACCGAGCTCCGCACGACGCTGCCGTATTTCCGGCCCTACCTCCGTCCCTTCCTGGTCGGCCTGGTCCTGGTGGTGGTGACCAACGCCTTCTCCATCGCCAGCCCCTGGCTGATGAAGCTGGCCATCGACGGGCTGGAGGACCCCGAGGTCGCCATGGGTCGGATCACCGCGCTGGCCGGGCTCATCGTCCTCGCCACCCTCCTGGGCGGCGCCGCCCGCTTCGGCATGCGGCAGCTCCTGAACAGCGTCTCGCGGCGCATGGAGGCGGACCTGCGGGACGACCTCTTCCGCCACCTCCTGCGGCTGGACGCGCGCTTCTACGGCTCCATGCGGACCGGCGACCTCATGAGCCGCGCCACCAACGACACCCTCGCCGTGCGCCAGGCCGTGGGCCCGGCGGTCATGTACACGGTGAACACGGCGGTGGGCTTCACCTTCGCGCTGGCCCTGATGCTCTGGATCAGCCCGCGCCTGACCCTCTGGGCCATGATCCCAATGGCGCTTCTCCCGCCCATGGTCCTGGGCTTCGGGAAGATCATCCACGAGCGCTTCACCGAGATCCAGGAGCAGTTCTCCCGCCTCTCCATCATGGTGCAGGAGAACCTCACCGGCGTGCGCATCGTCCGGGCCTACGTCCAGGAGCGGGACCAGGCGGCGCGCTTCGAGGAGCTGAACCGGGAGTACCGGCACCGCAACATGCGCCTGATCTACGCCTCCGGCGCCTTCCGCCCCCTCATGCAGGCGGTGGCGGGCGTGGCCATGGTGGTCGTGATGTGGGTCGGCGGGCTCGAGGTGATGGCCGGGCGGATGTCGGTGGGGGACTTCGTGGCCTTCGGCTTCTACCTCATGCTCCTGGTCTGGCCCATGATCGCGCTGGGGTGGGTGGTGAACCTCTTCCAGCGCGGCGAGGCCTCCATGGGCCGCATCAACACGATCCTGCGCACCGAGCCCTCCCTGGCCCTCCCCGCCGAGCCCCGCGCCCTCCCCGCCCCGCGGGGCCGCGTGGAGTTCCATGACGTCTCCTTCCGCTATCCCGGCACGCAGCGCGAGGTGCTCCAGGGCGTGGACTTCACCGCCGAGCCCGGCGAGAGCGTGGCGCTCGTGGGCCCCACCGGGTCCGGGAAGAGCACGCTCATGGCGCTCCTCTGCCGCCTCTACGACGCCACCTCCGGAGAGATCCGGGTGGACGGCGTCCCGGTCCGGGACGTGGACCCGGCGGAGCTGCGGCGCGCCATCGGGGTGGTGCCCCAGGACACCTTCCTCTTCAGCGACACCATCGAGGCCAACATCGCCCTGGGCCTGGGGCTCGAAGGCGAGGACGGGGAGCCCGACGAGCGGGAGGAGGACGTGGCCCGCGCCGTGGAGGCGGCGGCCCGCGTCGCCCAGCTCCACGACCAGATCCTGGACTTCCCCCGGGGCTACGACACCCAGCTCGGCGAGCGCGGCATCAACCTCTCCGGGGGCCAGAAGCAGCGCGCCACCCTGGCCCGCGCCGTGGCCCGGGATCCGGCCATCCTGATCCTGGACGACGCCCTGAGCGCCGTCGACACCCACACCGAGACCCGGATCCTGGCGGACCTCCGGGACGTCATGGCGGGGCGCACCTCCTTCATCATCAGCCACCGGGTCTCGGCGGTGATGCACGCCGACCGGATCCTGGTGCTGGAGGACGGCCGGGTGGTGGAGCGCGGCACCCACGACGAGCTCCTGGCCCGCGACGGGACGTACGCCCGGCTCCTCCACCGCCAGCTCCTGGAGGAGTCGCTGGAAGGCGAGGAGGGGGAGGAGGAGGAGCTGGCCCCGGCCTGAGGAGGCGGGGCCGGCTCCGCCGGCGCTAGATCCGCTCCAGGATGAACTCGGGGGTGAAGCGGGTGAGCCACCCCGAGAGGACGGTGAACGTCCCGGTCAGGAGGAGGATCCCGAGGCACACCAGGAGGATCCCCGAGGCCTTCTCCACCACGGGGATGAAGCGCCGGTACTTCTTGAAGGCCTGGAGGAACCAGTCCAGCGCCAGCGCCGAGAGCAGGAAGGGGATGGCCAGGCCCAGGGAGTAGACGCTGAGCAGCCCCACGCCCGCCCACACCGTGTCCTGGCTGAAGCCGTAGGTCAGGATGGCGCCCAGGACCGGCCCGATGCACGGGGTCCAGCCGGCCCCGAAGGCCATCCCCACGCCCAGCGTGCCCAGGTAGCCGGCGGGCTTGTCGTTCAGGTGGAGGCGCTTCTCCCGCATCAGGGGTAGCATCCGGAACACGCCGGCCATGTGGAGCCCGAGGAGGATGATGATGATCCCCCCGACCCGGGCCACCCACACCTCGTACTGGCGGAAGAACTGGCCCAGGAAGGACGCCGACGCCCCCAGCGCCACGAAGATGACGCTGAACCCGGCCACGAAGAGCAGCGAGTGGATCATCGTGGCCCGGCGGTCCACGCCCTGCTCCAGGTCCTCCAGGCTCATGCCCGTCACGAAGGTCAGGTAGCTGGGGACCAGCGGCAGCACGCAGGGCGACAGGAAGGAGAAGATTCCCGCCGTCAGGGCGATGAGGATGCCTACTTCGTTCACGCGTCCATCCCGTTCTCTCGGTTCACTCGTTCCATGATGCGCTCGTGCTCCCGGGCCTCCTGCCGCGCCCGGCGGGCCTGCACCCAGGCCCGGATGGCGGTGACGATGCCGAACCACCCGGCCAGCCCGGCCACGATCCAACCTACCACCGTGGGGAAGAGGGCGCCGAGGACGGCCAGGACCAGGGTGAGGCCCGCCACCGTGCCGAGGACGGTGCGGTCCTCGCGGCCCAGGACCCGGTTTCCGGCGAGGGCATCCCCGAAGGCGGCGCCGGCCCGCAGGAAGGGCGCGATGCGCAGCCGCGTGGCGCCGCTCCCGATGGTCCGGATCTGCTGCTCCAGGCGCTCCGGGAGGGTGCCCTGGGGGTCCAGCGGCTCCCGGGCCGGCGCCCCCTCCTCCCCGGTGGGAAGGAAGGCGAACCCCGGATGGGTCCCCGGGAGGGTGATCTCCACCGACGAGGCCAGGTCGGCCAGGAAGAGCCCCTCGAGCTGACCGGCCAGGTCGTCGTCCAGCACCGCCACGTCGATCTCCCAGTTCCCCATGAGGCTGGCGGCGTTGAGGTTGCTCGACCCCACCCGGCACCAGCGCCCGTCCACCACGGCGGTCTTGGCGTGGATCATGGGCCCCTGCCACTCGAAGATCCGGACCCCGGCCTCCATGAGGGAGCGGTATCCCCCCCGGGAGAGGCTGCCCACCCACGGCCAGTTGTTGTTGGCGGGGACCAGGATGCGGACGTCCACCCCGTGCTGTGCGGCGCTGGCCAGCGCCTCGGAGAGGGAGCGCGGGGCCACGAAGTAGGCGTCGGTGATCCAGATGCGCTTGCGGGCCCGCACGGCCCCCAGGTGGAGGGTGCGGTAGACCCGGGCCCGCCCCGGCTCGCCCTCCACGATCCAGACCGGCGTGCTCCCCCGGGCCTCGGGCTCCTCCATGGTGCGGGCCAGGTGGGTCGGCTCGGCGATCTCGTTCCAGAGCCGCTCGAAGACCAGCGCGGACGCGAGGGCCGCCGGGCCCCGGAGCTCGACGCCCGTGTCCCGCCACGGCGCCTCGGTCCGGGTGCCGGCCCACTCGTCCCCGATGCAGAAGCCGCCCACGAAGGCCACCTCGCCGTCCACCACCACCAGCTTCCGGTGGTCGCGCTGCACCACGCCGAAGGGGTCGCCCACGGCCAGGGAGGGGCGGTTGAAGGCCCGGACGTGGACCCCGGCCTCCTTGAGCGGCTTCCAGTAGGACGACGGAGTCGCCCAGCAGCCGAGCCAGTCGTAGATGAGGTAGACGGGCACGCCCTCCTCGGCCTTGGCCACCAGGGCGTCCCGGAACGCGCGCCCCGTGGCGTCGTCGCGCACCACGTAGTTCTCGAAGTACACGAAGCGCCCTGCCCCGGAGATGGCGTCGATCCACGCCTCGAAGGTGGAGGGGCCCTCGAACTGGAGCTTGAGGCTGTTGCCCCGGATCGTGACCGAGCCGGTGGCCCGCTCCATCTCGTCCCAGGTGTACGCGCTGACGCCACGATACGCCGCGTCCGTCCCCTCGGGGGGGAGGACGGGCGCGTGCTCGTCGGCGGGGCTGTCGCCTGCGGGGTGGGACACCGGAACCTCGGGAACGCGGGGCGCGGGGGTGTGGAAAGGTCCACCCGGGCCCGCCGGGGATCAAGGAGGCCCGGGACGGATCGCCTGGCCCGGCGACCCGTCCCGACGCCCTCCTACTCGGACCGCAGCGCCTCCATGGGCGCCACCCGGGTGGCCCGGCGCGCCGGCAGGTAGGCCGCGAAGACCGCCACGGCCGCCAGCACCCCGGCCACCGCCACGTAGGTCGCCGGGTCGGTGGCCTCCACCTCGAAGAGCAGCCCCGCGAAGAAGCGGGAGAGGAGAAGCGCGCCGACGCCGCCCAGGGCCAGGGCCCCCAGCGCCATGAACGCCCCTTCCCGGAGGACCATCCCCAGGACCTGCCCCTCCCGGGCGCCCAGCGCCATGCGGAGGCCGAACTCCCGCGTGCGCTGGCTGACCGTGAAGGCGAGGACGCCGAGGACCCCCACCGCCGCGATGAGGAGGGCCAGGAGCGCGAAGGCGCTGAAGAGGGTGGCGTTGAGCCGCTCGGGCGCGATGTCCTCGGCCCGGAGGTCGTCCAGCGTCGCCACGTTGTCCACGGGCCGCTCGGCGTCGTGCCGGGCCACCACCTCGGCCACGTGACGCGCCACCGGTCCGGCGTCGCCCGTGGTGCGGACGAGGACCGTGTTGCCCGGGAAGGCCTGGTCGCTGAAGCGATACACGACGTGCACGGTCCCCGGGCGGGCCACCCCGAACTCCTTGGAGTCCTCGGCCACGCCCACGATGCGGGCCCAGCTCCCCCACGTCCCGTCGAACTGACGCTGCCGGATGCGGCGACCCAGGGGGTCCTCGCCGGCGAAGTACGCGTCGGCCATCCCCTTGCCCAGGATCACCGACGGCTCGTCGGCGTCGGGCACGTCGTCCACCCCGAAGCCCCGACCCCGCACCAGGGAGAGCCCCACCGTCTCGAAGTACGTCCGGCTCACCGACGTGACGGAGGCCATGGGGCTGGCCTCGCCCTCCTCGCTCCGTCCTTCGACCTGGAAGCTCATGCTCATGAGCATGACGTCGGGATCGAAGGGCGTGCGGCTCGAGTAGGCCACTTCCTGCACCCCCGGGAACATGCGGGTGGAGGCCACCACCTCGTCCATGAGCGCCCGGTCCTCCTCCGGGGGGAGGCCGGTGAAGTTCGGCGCCTCCATGGCCACCACGCTCTCGGTGTCCAGCCCCACGTCCACCCGGGACAGGTTCACCAGGCTCCGCACCAGGAGCCCGGCCCCGATGAGGAGGGTGAAGGAGAGGGCGAGCTGGCTCACCACCAGGGCGCGCTGGAGCTGCTTCCGGGGCAGGCCCACCCCGCCCCGGGCCCCCGAGGCCGCCCCCGAGGCGCTCCCGAGCCCCCGAACGCCGGGCAGCGAGGGGGCCCACGCCAGGACCAGCGCCACCGCCACGGCCACCGCCACCGTGAACGCCAGGACCGGGAGGTCCACGGCGATCTCCCCGGTGCGCACCGTGAAGCGGTTGGCGTACTCCACCAGGAGGTCCAGGCCGAAGACGGCCAGGACCAGCCCCAGGCCGGCGCCGGCCAGGGAGACGACGAGGTTCTCGGTGAGGAGCTGCCTCCGGAGGCGGCCCCGCCCGGCCCCCAGGGCCGCCCGGATGGAGAGCTCCTTCTCCCGGCGCACCAGGCGGGTCAGCGTCAGGTTGGCCACGTTGGCGCACGCCAGGAGGAGCACCATGGCCACCGTCCCCATGAGGAGGAGGAAGGTGGGCCGGGCGTCCCGGGTGAGCTCCTCCTGCCAGAGCGTGGCGGTGACGCCCATGCCGAGGCGCTCGGGGTAGGCGTCGGGGAAGGTCTCGGCCTGGGCCCGATGCAGCGAGGCCAGCTCCGAGCGGGCCTCCTCCACCGTCCGTCCCGGCGCCAGCCGCGCGAAGATGTCCGTCATGCGGTGGGCGCGCTGGTCCTGCATGGTGGCGCCCAGGTAGTGGTCGTTGGTGGCGTAGTTGACGAAGAAGTCCTGGCGCCGGGAGCCGGTGTAGTGGGTCCCGGGCTCCAGCACGCCCACGATGCGTGTGGCCTTGGGCTGGGAGAACGCGAAGAGGCGCACCGTCCGGCCCAGCACCCCGGGGTCGGCCCCGAAGACCCGGGTCCAGTAGTCGTGGGTGAGGACCGCCGCCGGCTCGGCCCCGTCGCCGTCGTCCTGGGGGCCCAGGACGCGGCCCAGCGCCGGGGTCAGCCCCAGCACCGAGAAGTAGTTCGACGTCACCAGGCCGCCCACCGCCCGGTGGGGGTCGCCGTCGTCGGGCACCACGTTGAACTGCCAGTCCCCGTACTCGACCACCTCGTCCAGGGTGCGCGCGGCCTCCCGGTAGTCCTGAACCTCCTGGAAGGAGAAGGACATGTTGGGCACGCCGGCCTGACGGGCCGGCTGGCGCACGTACAGGATCCGGTCGGCGTCCTGGTACGGCAGGGGCGCCAGGAGCACCCCGTTGACCACGCTGAAGATGGCCGTGTTGAGCCCGATCCCCAGGCCCAGGGTGAGCACGAACGCCAGGGTGTAGCCCGGCGTGCGCACGAGGCTGCGGATCGCGAACCGCACGTTCTTCGTCATCGTCCCCTCCCCTCCCGTGTGGGTTCTTCCCTCTCCCGTCCCGCTCCGGAGGGCGGCCCCTGCCGCCCCTCCGTCCCCGCGCTCAGCCCCGCCGGGCCTCCATGTGGTAGCCCAGGAGCTTGTAGACCAGCTTGGCCACGAGGAAGTCGGGCGCGTGGAGCCCCGGCGTCGGCGCCAGCTCCACCACGTCCGCCGCCACCACGTTTCGCTCCCGGAAGACGCGGCGCAAGAACTTCAGCGTCGGATACCACGTGCCGCCCCCCGGCTCCGGGGTGCCCGTGGAGGGCACCAGCGACGGGTCGAAGTAGTCCACGTCGAAGGTCAGGTAGACGGTGTCGCCCAGCGCCTCCAGCGCGCGGTCCATCCAGCCCTCGCCCTCCTGCATCTCCTCCGCCCAGACGATGGTGGAGGCGTCGGCGGTTCGGGAGAGCGCGACCTCCTCCCGGTCGGCGGCGCGGATCCCCACCGCCACCACGTCGGCCTCGGGGAGGACCCGGGCCATGGCGGAGGCGTGGGAGTAGGGCGTGCCCTCGTACTGGGGCCGCAGGTCCGAGTGGGCGTCCATCTGGAGGACCGACAGCCGGCCCGGCGCCCGCTTGGCCTGCTCCAGGATCGCCGGCGAGGACACCGCGTGCTCCCCGCCGAGGAGGACCAGGAAGCGACCCTCCACGACCTCGACGATCCGGCCGTAGGCGTGCTGGAGCTCGTCCATGGCCTCCTGGGCTCCCGCGCGGGTGAGGTCCAGGGAAGGCAGCGTGTGGACCCCCAGCTCGGCGCCCGGCTCGGCGTCCAGCTCCTGGTCGTAGAGCTCGATGTAGCGGGACGCCTCGAGGATGGCCCCCGGCCCCCGGCGCGTGCCGCCGCCGTACGAGGTGGTGGACTCCCAGGGCACGGGGAGGATGACCGCCCCGGCGTTCTCGAGCTCGGAGGGCGGGCCGTCCAGCCCCAGGAACCCGTGGGGGAGCTCCCAGGGGAGGTCGGCCAGGGCGTCGTGCACGCGGCCGCTCATACCGTCTCGATGGGGCAGGAGAGACCGTCGTCGGGGAGGGAGACCCCGGCCTCGTGGCACTCCTTGCACAGCCCGTAGATCTCCAGGCGATGGCGCTGGGGCACGAAGCCCAGCTCCCTCCGGACCCGGGCCTCGACCTCGCCGACCTCGGGGCTCCGGAACTCCTGGACCTTGCCACACTCCAGGCAGATGACGTGCTCGTGCTGGGGCTGGCGGGAGAGGCGGTGCTCGTAGCGCTTGAAGCCCTCGCCGAAGTCGTGCTCCTCGACCAGGCGGCTCTTCACGAGGAGGTCGAGGGTCCGATAGATCGTGGCCTTCCCGATGCGGTCGCCCCGCTCCCGGAGGCGGCCCTCGATCTCGTCCACCGAGAGGTGCTCCTCGGAGGTGAAGACGACCTCGGCCACGGCCTCCCGCTGGTGGGTCACCGGAAGGCCCTGCTCGCGCAGGTAGCGCCCGAAGAGGCGGATGAAGGGGGTCGTCTGGGGCGTGCTCGTCACGTCTCGGCCTCCACGGCCCGGTCGGCGTCGGCGCCGGGCTCTGGGTTCGACTCGTCCTCGTCGGGGGCGGGCGCGGGGTCCTCCCCGGTCTCCTCCTCGGCCGCCGGCTCCGCGGCCGGCTCGGGCTCCAGGAGCTCCGGGTCGAACTCCTCCAGGAGCTCACGGAACGCCTCGGGATCGCCTTCCAGCACGACCTGTCGGGCGTCGGCCTGGTTCTCGCCGGCGCGCCGCACCACGCCCTCCATGACCCGGGGGAGGAGCTCCGGGGGGGCGTCCCCCTCCTCGCTGAGGGTGGGGCGCACCTCGAGCTCCAGCCCGGAGCGCACCGCCAGGTAGGCCAGCGTGATCACCCGCCGCCGCTCCCCCTCGTCGAGGTAGAGGCTGGCCGTGACCAGGCCCCGCTCCCGCCGCCCGTTGCGCAGGGGCGGGAAGATCCAGAGCCGGTCCACGCGCTCCGCGCCGATCTCCCGTCGAAGGTGCTGGAGCGTGCGGGGGAGGGCCTCGGGAACCCCCGGGTCCTCGTCCCGGCCGTCCCCGGCCTCCCGGCCCTCCTGCATACGTCCGCCGCTCATGCAGGTTCCTCGCCGCCGAGCTCCGCCCGGACGGCCTTCCGGGTCTCCTCCAGGACCTCCTCCACCGCCCGGTCCATGGGGCCGGGGAGCATGCATCCCGACGCCTTCACGTGTCCGCCCCCGCCCCAGGTCCGGGCGAGCCGGTTCACGTCCAGGGGCCCGTTGGAGCGGAAGCTCACCTTGATCTCGCCGGAGTTGCTGGACCGGAAGAGGAGCCCCACGTGGGCGCCCTCGATCCCCCGGGGCACGTCCACCATCCCCTCCAGGTCGTCGGGCTGGGCGTCCAGCGCCCGGAACGCGTCGGTGGGCACGCGCATCCAGGCGATCCCGTGCTCCTCGTCGTGCTCCAGCGTGGCCAGGGCGGCCTCGAGCAACCGGTACTTCCGCACCGGCGCGGAGCCGTAGATGCGGGAGTAGAGGTCCTCCGGGTCCGCGCCCCGCTGGATGAGCTCGGCCGCCACGCGATGGCACGCCGGGGTGGCGTTGGAGAAACGGAAGGAGCCCGTGTCGGTGAGGATGGCCACGTACATGCCGTCCACGGCGGCGGGATCCCACGGCCCGTCGGCGTCGAGGAAGACGTCGTAGATGAGCTCGCCGGTGGCGCACGCCTCGGGGTCCCGGAGCGAGATGCCGCCCAGGGGGTGGTCGCCGGGGGGGTGGTGGTCCACCACCACGGTCTTCAGGTCCCGGATCATGGAGCGGAGGCGCCCGATGCGGGGGACCTCGCCGGTGTCCAGCACGACGGCCAGGTCCGCCTGGGCGCACACGTCCCGGGCCTCCTCGGAGCCGGCGGGCAGGATCCAGCGCTCGTCGGGCACCAGGAAGCGGAAGGCGTCGGGGAAGGGCGTGGGGTTCACGATGTACGCCTCGGCTCCGTTGGCACGGAGCCAGGACGCGACCGCCACCTCGCACCCGGCCCCGTCGCCGTCGGCGTTGAGGTGGGTCGTGAGAACGGTCTTCCGCGAGGCCATGAGGGCGTTGCGGACGGCGCGCACGGCCGAGCGACGGGCCGGGGGCGTCGAATAGCTCAACGGGGCTCCTCACCGGGAGGGACGGGGCTGGAGGGACGCGGCGTCCGCGCCCCGGGGAAAGCTACCCAAACCGGGCGGCGGGTCGCCACCGGGGGGAGGGGCGGGCCGCTGGTGGCACCCCGGGGGCGCCGGTCGGGGACGGGGTGGTCGGGCGTGGTCGGGCGTGGTCCCCGTGCCCCCGCCCGCCCGGGGAAGCTGGCCCCGGCCCCGGGACCGGAGGATGGCCCGACGGGCCGCCCGTCAGGGGCCCGGGGCCCCCGGGAGCTTCTTCCGCACCTTGGCCCAGGTGGACGCCAGGTGGACCCAGTGGGGCGCGGTGGTGCCGCCGGTGGTGGCGGAGCGCAGCGCGGCGCGCAGCCCCTCGGCGGTGTTGGGGTGGTCCGGCATCTCGATCCACGCCCCGCCCAGCTCGCCCACGGTGTGGGCGTCGGAGCCGGCGCCGCGGAGGCGCCCGTGGCGCCCGGCCAGATCCTGGGCCGGGGCGTTCAGCCGGCCGGGATGCATGCGGGCGTTGAAGACCTCCACCACGTCCACCCGCTCCGCCAGCTCGTCGGCGTGCTTCCCGCCCCCACCCTTCCCGCCGGCGTAGGGGTGGGGAAGGTACGCCACGCCGCCCTGGTCGCGGATCCGGTCGATGGTCTCGTGCATGGGGGTGCCCCCGGGAATGAGCTCGGTGAGGTGGAGCCCGATGACGTCGATGCGCTCGGCGGTCTTCACCTCCTCCCCCACGATGATCTCCCCCGGGTACCGCTCCGCCATGCGCCGCGCGACCTCGATGCGGTCGTGGTCGGTGATGGCGAAGCGCCGGTAGCCCAGCTCGCGCAGGCGGGCGCGCACCCGCTCCGGGTCCGACAGGCAGTCCCAGGACCCCCAGGTGTGGAGGTGCAGGTCCATGCGGAGGGTCTCGACGCCGGCGCGGGCGCGGAGCGCGGCCAGGACCGCCTCCGCCCGGGCCTCCAGCTCCTCCAGGGTGCCGCCGTTGTCCACCACCAGGTCGGCCCGCGCCCGCTTCTCCGCCGGGTCCATCTGGGCCGCCATGATCCGCCGGGCCTCCTCCTCGGGGAGGCCCCGGTCCTCGATCATGCGCCGGAGGCGCTCCTCCTCGGGGGCGTCCACGACCACCGTCACGTCCACCCCGGCGTCGAGCCCGGCCTCGAAGAGGAGGGGGATCTCCGAGACCACCAGACGGTGTCCCTCGCTCCGGCGGGCGGCGATCCACTCCTCCCTGCGGGCGCGGATGAGGGGGTGGAGGATGCCCTCCAGGCGGCGGCGGGCCTCGTCGTCGTCGAAGACCCGGCGGCGCAGCGCCCCGCGGTCCAGCGTGCCGTCGGCGGCCACGACGCCCTCGCCGAAGGCCTCCCGCACCGCGTCGAGGCCGGACGTGCCCGGCTCCACCACCGCCCGTGCCAGCTCGTCCGCGCTCACCACCGGCACGCCCCGCTCCGCCCAGAGGGACGCCACCCGGGACTTCCCCGCGGCGACGTTCCCGGTGAGGCCCACGCTCAGCACGGGTCGCTTCCGGTCAGGGTGTCCACGGGATCGGGCGGGGCGGCTCCGGCGTCCCCGTCGGGCCGGGTCGAGCCGCTGGGTGCGCGACGCCGGACCGCCAGCCACATGACCAGCCCGACCGCCGCGAAGGCGACGGCGCCCCCCACGCCCACGATGCGGGTGGCCAGCTCCCAGCTCTCGCCGGCCAGCAGGCCCACCCCGACGTAGAGGAGCATCCACCCCACCACGCCGGGAAGCTCGTACACCAGGTAGGTGGAGAAGCGGAGGCCGCTCATGCCGGCGGCCATGGGCATCAGGGTGCGCACGAAGGAGACCAGGCGGGCCAGGGTGACGGAGTAGACCGGATGGCGGCCGAAGAAGCGGGAGACGGTGGCGTGGCGCCGAGCTACGACCCGGCCGAAGCGGCCCTCGCCGGAGAAGACCTGCTCCCCCACGGCCCGGCCGATCCAGAAGCCCACGGCGTCGCCGACCCAGCCTCCGGCCAGCGCGGCGACGACGACCTCGGCGAGGCCGATCTGCCCCTGCAGCGCCAGGACCGTGGCGATGGAGGTGGCCAGCCCGGACGGGACCACCAGCCCGGTGACGAAGCACGTCTCCAGGACCGCCATCGTGAAGAGGAGCCAGGGCCCGTACGCCGGGAGCCACTGCTCCAGGAGAAGCGCGGAGACGTCCAAGGAGGGGCGGGCCGGAGCCCGGGGCTACCGGCGGCGCCGCTGGCGCGGCTCGGTCACCACGAAGTCGTCCTCGGTGGCGCGGGTCCGGTCGGGCCCGTAGGAGAGGATCCCCACCGAGTCGGCCCACACGCGCAGCTCGTAGGTGTTGCCCCAGGTGTCCTTCGTGAGCTGGTTCGAGGCGTAGCGGTAGTCGAGCCACTCCAGCCACCGCCGACGCTCCGGGAGGCGACCGGTGTTGTTCTCGTAGCCCACCACGTCCCGGGCCACCTGCCGCATCTCCTCCTGGACGTCCCACTTCACCACCGGGACCCAGAGGGGCTCGCTGGCCTCCACGAGCATGGTGCGGGAGTCCGGGAAGTAGTAGGTGACCACGATCCCGAGGATGATGAGGAGGATCAGGCGCGTCACGTCGATCGCCTCCGCATGCGTCGCCTCATCTCGGACCCCCACTCGAGGAAGCGTACGAGTTGATCCTCGGGGGGGGCTGCGTCGGGGTCACCGTAGGCCGTCTCCATCCTCCAGCGCATGTAGGCCCGGGAGGGGAGGGGCAGGAAGGGGGGACGACGGTACCAGCCGCGGGCCCGGAAGGCCCACGCCGCACCCATCAGGTGGGGAATGGTCCGAGGCCGCCTCAAGGCGAGCCCGAGCATGCGCTGGTACAGAAGCACGTTCCTTGCGAGGGGAACGGTCCCCCACCCGACGGCGGGAGTCGATTCACCGAATCTAGGGGGCGCCTTCGTGGCTCACAACGGTTGCCGCGAGCGCTGCCGACGCCGCGTTCCTCCCCGCGCCGCCTGGGCTTTCGAATCGTGACGGCCCCGGACGCGGGCCCGGGAGCCGACGCCGGAACGTCATTTGTTTATGGATTCGCGCGGCTCCTCGGGGCTCCGGCGGGGTAGACCCGCGCCCCCTCCCCCGCAGGAGATCCCCGTGGCCAACCGCCTCCAGCACGAGACCAGCCCCTACCTCCTCCAGCACGCCGACAACCCGGTGGACTGGTATCCGTGGGGTCCCGAGGCCCGGGAGCGGGCCCGTGAGGAGGGACGCCCGATCCTGCTGAGCATCGGGTACTCGGCGTGCCACTGGTGCCACGTCATGGAGCGGGAGTCCTTCGAGGACGCGGACACCGCCGCCCTCATGAACCGGCTCTTCGTGAACGTGAAGGTCGACCGGGAGGAACGGCCCGACGTGGACCAGGTCTACATGCGCGCCGTCCAGGCGATGACGGGCGGGGGCGGCTGGCCCCTCACGGTCTTCCTCACCCCGGAGGGCGTACCCTACTACGGCGGCACGTACTACCCGCCGGAGCCGAGGCCGGGCATGCCGTCGTTCCGCCAGGTGCTGGAAGGGGCGGCCCGCGCGTTCTCGGACCGCCCCGACGACGTGGCCCGCGCCGGCGAGCAGCTCCTGGAGGCGCTGGAGCGCGCGTCCCGGGGGCCCGGCGGGGCGGCGGCCGACGCCGTGGACCCCGGGCTGCTGGAGCAGGCGGCCGGCGCGCTCGCCCGCCGCTACGACCCGGCCCACGGAGGCTTCGGCGGAGCGCCCAAGTTCCCCCAGCCGGCGCTCGTCGAGCTCCTGCTGCGGCACCACCTCCGCGCCGGCGAGCCCCGGAGCCTGGAGATGGCGGTCCACACCCTCCGGCGCATGGCCGCGGGCGGGATGCGGGACCACCTGGGGGGCGGCTTCCACCGCTACTCCGTGGACGCCCGCTGGCTCGTGCCCCACTTCGAGAAGATGCTCTACGACAACGCCCTCCTGGCCCGGGCGTACCTGGACGCCTGGAGGGTCACGGGCGCCGACGACCTCCGGGAGGTGGCCGAGTCCACCCTGGACTGGATCCTGGCCGACATGACGTCGCCGGAGGGCGGCTTCTACAGCGCCCGGGACGCCGACTCCGAGGGGGAGGAGGGCGCCTTCTACGTCTGGACGCCCGAGGAGGTGGACGAGGCGCTCGACCGGGACGCGGACCTGGTCCGCCGCGCGTACGACGTGACCCCGGGCGGGAACTTCGAGGGGAAGAGCATCCTCCACCTCCCCCGGGAGCTGGACGCGGTGGCCCGGGAGGAGGGGGTGAAGCCGGACGAGCTCCGGGCCCGTCTGGCCGCCGCCCGGGCCCGCCTCCTGGAGGCGCGGGCGGAGCGGGAGCCGCCGCTCCGGGACGAGAAGATCCTGACGAGCTGGAGCGCCTTCACGGTGCGGGCTCTGGCCGAGGCCGCCGCCGTCCTGGGCCGGGACGACTACCGGGAGGCGGCGGTCCGGGGCGGGCGGTTCCTGGTGGAGGCCATGCGCCCCGCCGGGGAGCTGCTCCACGTGCACGCCGCCGGCGAGGCGCGGATCCCGGGCTTCCTCGACGACCACGCCGCCCTGGCCAACGCGCTGGTCTCCCTCCACGAGGCCACCCTGGACCCCGTCTGGCTGGGGCCCCTGCACGAGGTGTGTGGTGCCCTGCTGCGGGACTTCTGGACCGAGGAGGACGCGCTCTTCCACGACACCGCCCGGGGCGCCGAGCGCCTCATCGTCCGCCCCCGGGACGCGCTGGACCTGGCGACCCCCTCGGGCAACTCCCTGGCCGCGGAGTCCCTCTGGCGGGCGGGCCGCCTCCTGGACGAGGAGAGATGGCGTGAGGTGGCCCGTTCCGTCGTGCTCCGCGAGGCGGCCACGGTCCGGGAGCACCCCTCGGCCTACGGGCGGCTCCTGTGCGCCGCGGACCGCATGGTGGCGGAGCCCCGGGAGGTTGCGGTGGTGGGCCCCCGGGACGACCCGCGGACCCGGGCCCTCCAGGCGACCGCCATGGCACGCTTCTTCCCGGATCTGGTGGTGGCGGGCCGGGAGGAGGGAGAGCCCCTCCCCCGCCCCGTCCCGCTCCTGGAGGGGCGGGGCGCGAAGGACGGCGTCCCGGCGGCGTGGGCCTGCCGGGGCTACGCCTGCCGGACCCCGGTGACGGAGCCGGACGCCCTCGCCGAGGCGCTGGGCGACTGACCCGGGAGGCGGTGGACCCGACTCGCCGACTCGGGCTATGTTTTCACGCTGGCCATCATTCCTCCCACCCGGGTATTCATGGCGACGAAGGAACGAGAGATCACGGAAGGGCTCGACCTGGCGGGGCTTTCTCCGGAGCGGCTGCTCCGACTCTACCGCACCATGGTCACCTCGCGGCGCATCGACGACCGGGAGATGAGCCTCAAGCGACAGAACAAGGTCTTCTTCCAGATCTCCAGCGCCGGCCACGAGGCCATCGGGGCCGCCCTGGCCGAGCACTGCAAGCCGGGCCACGACTGGTTCTACTTCTACTATCGGGACCGGGCCTTCGCGCTGGCGCTGGGCCAGACGCCGCTGGACCACCTGCTCCAGGCGGTGGCCGCGGCCGACGATCCCGCCTCCGGGGGCCGGCAGATGCCCGCCCACTTCGGGGACGTGCGCTACAACATCGCCAACACCTCCTCCCCCACGGGCACGCAGTTCCTGCAGGCCGTGGGCAGCGCCGAGGCCGGCCTCCGGGTGAGCCGGGTTCCGGAGCTCCAGGAGGTCGTGGACGGCTTCCACGACGACGAGATCGTGGTGGTCACCACCGGGGACGGCACCACCTCCGAGGGTGAGTTCTGGGAGTCGCTGAACACGGCGTGCAACCTGGAGCTCCCGGTGGTCTACGTGGTGGAGGACAACGGGTTCGCCATCAGCGTGCCCGTCTCGGTCCAGACCGCCGGCGGGAGCATCTCCAAGCTGGTGTCCGGCTTCCCGGGCCTGAAGATCCTGGAGTGCGACGGCACCGACGTGGTGGAGATGTACCGCACCGCCGGCGAGGGCGTGGCCTACGCCCGCGAGCGGAAGGGCCCCGTGCTCATCCACGCCCACTGCACCCGCCCCTACTCCCACTCCATGTCCGACGACGAGCGGATGTACCGCACGGACGAGGAGCGGGAGGCCCAGGACGCGCGCTGCCCCCTCAAGCGGACGCGCTCGCTCCTGGTGGAGACCGGGATCGCCTCCGCCGAGGAGCTGGACGAGCTCGAGGCGGAGGTGAAGCAGGAGGTGGCCGACGCCACGGACGAGGCGCTGGAGCGCCCCCAGCCCGAGGCGTCCACGGCCATGGACCACCTCTACTCCGAGGACGTGGACCCCACGTCCGCGGACTTCGACACCGAGGACGAGCCCGACTACCAGGACGATCGGGCCCTCACCATGGTGGACCTCCTCAACGCCTGCCTCCGGGACGAGATGGAGCGCGACCCGCGCATCGTCGTCTTCGGAGAGGACGTGGCCGACGCCCGGGACGAGGTGCTGGGCAAGGTCAAGGGGAAGGGTGGCGTCTTCAAGGTCACCCACGGCCTGCAGGAGCGGTTCGGCTCGGACCGGGTCTACAACTCCCCCCTGGCCGAGGCCAACATCGTGGGCCGGGCCATCGGGATGGCCGTGCGGGGCCTCCGCCCCGTGGTCGAGATCCAGTTCTTCGACTACATCTGGCCGGCCATGCAGCAGATCCGGAACGAGCTGGCCACGCTCCGCTACCGCTCGGCCGGGCACTACCAGGCGCCGGTGGTCATCCGGGTGACGTACGGCGGGTACCTGAAGGGTGGCGCCATCTACCACTCCCAGACCGGCGAGACGCTCTTCACCCACACGCCGGGGCTGCGGGTGGTCATGCCCGCCACGGCGGAGGACGCCAACGGGCTCCTGCGCACCGCCATCCGGTGCGACGATCCGGTGCTCTTCCTGGAGCACAAGCACCTCTACCGGCAGGTGTACAACAAGGGCCGCAACCCGGGCCCCGAGTACATGATCCCCTTCGGCAAGGCCCGGGTGGCGCGGGAGGGGTCGGACGTCACCGTGGTGACGTGCGGCGCGCTGGTGAAGCGCACCCTCGACGCCGCCAAGATCGCCGCGGCCGAGCACGGCATCGACGTCGAGGTCATCGACCTGCGCACGGTGCAGCCCTTCGACATGGAGCGCATCGCCGACTCCGTGAAGAAGACCAACAAGGTCATGGTGGCCCACGAGGACAGCCTCTCGTGGGGCATCGGCTCGGAGATCGCGGCGCGCATCGCCGACGAGCTCTTCCCCTGGCTCGACGGGCCCGTGAAGCGGGTGGCCTCCCTGGACACGTGGGTGGCCTACGCCCCGGACCTCGAGCAGGAGATCCTCCCGCAGGTCCAGGATGTGCTGGACGGCATCGTGGAGCTGGCCGCCTTCTAGAGGGATCGAGGGTGGTCGGAGCGGGGGAGCGCGCACGCGGGAGCGGCGGCGGCCGGACGGTCGTCGCCGCTCTTGCGTTGGGGGGGGTGCTGCTGGCCTCCGCCTGCGCGTCGAGCCGGGTCTACGCCGACCCCGACGGGCCCCGCTGGGCCGGACCGGGCGGGGCGCCGCCGCCCTCCACCCCCGGGCCCGACACGCTCCGCGTCGCGTCGTTCAACCTGGAATTCGGGGAGGACGTGGAGGGAGCCATCGAGGTCCTGACCTCCCAGCCCGAGCTGGCCGCCGCCGACGTCGTCCTCCTCCAGGAGATGGACGAGGCGGGCACGGAGCGGGTGGCCCGGGCGCTGGGCATGGGGTGGGTCTACTATCCGGCCGGCTACCGGTACGCCAGCGAGCGCAACTTCGGCAACGCCGTCCTCTCCCGCTGGCCCATCGTGGACGACGCCAAGGTCCTCCTCCCCTACACCGCCGTCTTCGGCCGCTCCCGCCGGATCGCCACCGCGGCCACGATCGAGGTGGACGGGACCCCGGTGCGGGTGTACTCGGTGCACCTGGCCACCCCGGTCAACCAGGCCTTCCCCGAGCGCCGGGAGCAGATGCGGACCGTGCTCCGGGACGCGGAGGCGTGGCCCAGGGTGGTGGTGGGGGGGGACCTGAACAGCGGGGGCATGGGGGACCTCCTCCTGGACCGCGGCTACGCCTGGCCCACCCGGGAGGGCCCCCGCACCCTGCTCTTCGGGCGTTGGGACCACGTCTTCTTCCGGGGCCTCGAGCCCCTGGACGCCGGCACCGGCCGGGACGTGGCCGACGCCAGCGACCACCGGCCGGTCTGGGCGGTGGGGATCGTCCGGTAGGAGCCCCGGGCGCCCGGGGAAGGAGCGCCCGGATCCGCGCCACGGCTCAGAAGCGGATCCCGATGGTCAGGGGGAACGTCCGGACGTCGCCCACGTCCCGGGAGACGTTGACGAGGCGCGCCTCCGCGAACCCGCCGAAGCCCAGGAGCCCCAGGTCCACCCCGATGCCGGCATGGTACCCCACGTCGGTGGTGGCGCCCACGGCGTCGATCTCGTCGGAGAAGTCCAGGCGATAGCTCCCCACCCCCGCCAGGACGTACGGCGAGACGCCCAGGCCGCCGAGGCCCAGGACCGCGCTCAGGTTGCCGCCGAGAAGGGTGGCGTGTCCGTCGCTGAGCTCCTTGGCCGGGAAGCGGCTGGCCTCGCCCTCCGCCCGGAAGGAGAGGGGGAAGAGGGGGAAGCCGAGCTGGATGCCCGCGCGCCCCTGGTAGCCCGACTCCACCACGTCGCCGAAGTCGCCGACGGGGCTGCTGAGCCCCCCGCCGAGCTGGACGCGGAGCTGGGCGGACGCCGGGGCGGCCCCCAGCGCGAGGAGCAGGAAGATGGGAAGGATGGTGCGGCGCATGGTTCGCTCCTCGTCGGTCGAGTCGGTTCCGTCTAGAAGACCCAGGAGGCCGCCAGGACCAGCGCCGTGTAGCGGTAGTCGGAGCTCCCGGTGCTGAAGCTCTGGAGGCCGGTGGTGGAGTACCCCGCCGAGAGGGAAAGCTCCCGGCCGGGCCCCGCCTGCCACGCCACCCGCCCCGAACCCCGGAGCGTGGCGGAGGCCTCTCCGGCCTCGCCGATACGCTGCAAGCCGGGTGCCGCCTCCACGAGCAGGCTCCAGCTCCCCCGCTCCCCGAGCCAGCGCGCCGTCGCCTCCGCGATGCCGTAGAAGTCCGGGTCGAAGTAGCCGTCGGTGAGGTCCTCGTCGTAGGAGAAGGTCCGCCCGCCCACGCCGAAGGTCCACGCGCGACCGACGCGGCGCGACGCCGAGAGGGCGGCGCTGGTCCGGCGGTTCTCCTCCGTCCCCTCGAGGGTGGCGCGGCCCAGGGCGCCGTCCAGACGCCAGGCCGGCGCCGGGGTCCACAGGCCGGTCAGGGAGAGCTCCCGTATGCGCACGCCCACCTGCGCCAGCCGCGCCGTGGCGTCCAGGGCCTCGGAGGACAGGACGGCGGTGGCCCGGACCGGGTACCGCCCCGGAGAGGCCGCCGAGAGCCGCCACGACGCGAAGGACGAGGCGCCGGTGCCGTCGGTGCGGCTCCGCCCGGCCCCGGCGCCCAGCGTCCAGCCGGGCTCGAGCTGGACGCTCGCCCCCACCGAGCCGCCCCAGGCCGAGCGCTCCAGGGCGTTCTGGGAGAGGCCCCGGCGGTAGACGTCGGCCCGGAGGCCCAGCCGCGGCAGCGGGTGCCACTGGGCGCTGGCGGCAGTGGTGACCATCCGGTTGTCGTCCGAGTCCCACTCCAGGGCGAGGCTGGGGCGCACCCGCTCGCCCAGCGCCGCGTGCACCCACCGGAGCTGCTCCCGGACGTCGGAGTCGGCGGGGTCGAGGCGGCGGGCCTCCTCCAGGACCTCCAGCGCCGCCGCGTTGCGCCCCTGCCAGCGGAGCGTCTGGGCGAGCCCCGTCAGGGCGCCCACGTCGGCGGGGTCCACCGCCAGCGCCCGGCGGTACGACGCCTCGCCGGCCACGAGCTCGCCGCGCCAGCTCCGGACCCGCCCCAGGCCACGGAGCGCGTCCAGGTTCTCCGGGTCCGCGTCCAACACCGTGCGGTACTCCCGCTCCGCCTCGTCCAGACGGTCCGCGAAGGAGAGGACCCGGGCCAGCCCGAGCCGGGCGTCCAGGTCGTCGGGATCGGCGGCCAGGAGGGAGTCGAAGACGGCGCGGGACTCGTCGAAGCGCTCCGCCCAGGAGAGCACCTGGGCCTGGCTGCGCCGGGCCCCGGCCCGGCCCGGGGCGATGGCCAGGAGCTGGTCGTAGGTGGAGAGGGAGGCGTCGTAGCGGCCGGCCCACGCCTCGAAGAGCGCCTGGGCCTCCAGCGCCGTGACGTCGCCCGGGTCCTCCTCGAGCACCCGGTCCAGCGCGTCCAGCGCCGCGTCCAGGTCGCCCCGCCACGCCAGGACCCGGGCCCGGTCCACCCGGGCCGAGACGTTGTCGGGCTGGGCCTCCAGCAAGCGGTCGAAGAGCTCCAGGGACCCCTCGTAGTCCTCCTCCCACGCCCGCATGAGCGCCAGGCGATGGAGGGCGGCTCCGTCCTCCGGGTTCGCGGCCAGGCGGGCCTGGTAGAGCGTCCGGGCCCGCTCCAGCTCCCCGGCGCGCCAGGCCGCGTCGGCGGGATCCTCCTGGGAGGCCGCCCGGGCGGCGTCGGGCTCGGGGGCCACCGTCCCGGTCCCGAAGGGGTCCAGCTCGGCGAAGGTACGGGCCATCACCCGGTAGACGGGCCGGAGGCGGCTCTCCCACGCCGGCTCCTCCCAGGTCTCCCACGAGAAACGGCCGTGGGCGAGGGCGTCGGAGCCCTCCCCCGCGCCCCGGAGCCCCACCACCAGCCCCACGTCCTCCACCTCGGTGGTCTCGAAGGCTCCGAACACCGAGTCGGGCCAGGCGCCGGACGGCTCCAGCTGCCAGCGCCCCCCGGGGGCTCGACCCGCGGCGCGCCCCACGTTGTCCTCGCCGGGACCGGAGAGCACGCTGCGGCTGGAGGGGTCGGTGACGTTCACCAGGAGCCACGGGATGCGGACCTCGAGCACCCGGCCTTCCTCCGCGCGCTGCCAGAACCCGTCGGGCGCGGGGCCGCCGGGCAGGAGACCCCGGTCGTAGCCCACGGCCAGATGCTCGGTGGAGTCCCGGGAGAAGCGCCGCCGGTTCACCACCACCCGGAGCGTGTCGTACCGGCCGTCCTCGCCGGGCTCGGTGTAGTACGGGAGGTTGAAGCGCTGCTCCACCCGGGCATGGAAGAGCCCCGCCGGGGGGTTGTCCACCGGAAGCCTGCGGCCTTCGAGCCCCGTGGCGCCCCGCCCCACCTCCACCTGGCGGAAGGGGTTGGAGGGCGGGTCGGCCAGCACGCGCACCGCGTCGCCGTCGTCCCGGAGGACGAACTCCACCCCCACGGGGAGGCGGGGCCCCACGGCCCCGGGCCAGCGCACGTCCCCGGCGTCGGGGTCCAGCACGTCGAAGCCGACGAAGAGGGTGTCGCCCGGAGCCCGCCCCGGGGCGTCCACCAGCAGCCACAGGTACGCCGCGTCGGCGGCGGCGCGGAGGACCAGGCCGCCCTCGCCACGGGCCACCGGAGGCCGCGCCCGCCACGCCGGCAGGCGCGCGTCCAGGGTGGCGCCGGGCACCGGCGGGCGGGCGTCCATGGCCCGCATCCCGTAGTGCTGCTCCGCGTCGAGGCGGTTGTACCAGAGGCGGTTCCGATCCGGGGGGAGCTCGAACTCCAGGGCCACCCAGTTCTTCTTGAACCACTCGTCCATCCAGGCGAACAGCGCGCCCCCGGCCAGCCCGGCCTCGGCGATCTCCAGCGTCAGGCGCCGGTCGATCCGGGCCATCTCCTCCTCGGTGAGCCCGCCGTGGTGCCATCCCTGGGGCTGGAGGTGGGCCACCCCCAGGGAAGCGGGCACGCCGTACTCGGAGATCACCACGGGCTGGTCGGGGTGGTGGGCCTTCAGCTCGCGCAGGTACCCGAAGTAGCGGGACGGCCCCAGGGACGAGGCCGCGTCGGCGTAGCGTTCGCCCAGGACCATGAAGTCCGGGTAGTACGGGTAGGCGTGGAAGGAGGCGAAGGTGCCGGCGGGGAGCGCCCCGGTGGGGCGGACCCGGGTGGCGTCCAGGGACAGGGCGTCGTTGTCGTACTCCCGGGGACGGACGGTCGGCCGCTCGCCCCGTGCCCGGCGGATGGCCATCTCCTCGTCGACGGTGGTCTCGGAGGGGTGGGGCAGCGGGTCGAGGGTGGGCCAGTTGGTGTAGGCCACCGGCCGCTGGGCCCGGTAGGTCTCGGCCTCGTAGGCGACCATCTCCTCCATGGCCCGCCCGAGCCAGGCCTCCATGGCGTTCCCCCCGGCCACGGTCAGGTAGCGCCCCTGGAAGCCGCTCTCCCCACCCCGGATGGAGTCGAAGGCGAGGGCGCTGAAGGGCTCCCACTCCCGCCCCACGATCCAGGCCAGCGTCCACGGGGAGACGTCGGCGGTGTAGAAGCCCGAGGCGTGGCCGGGCCGCGGCGGGACGTCGGCGCGGCCGTGCACCAGGTCCACGACCCGGCGCATCTCCCGGAAGAAGGGCTCCTCGAATTCGGCGGCCGCGTAGTCGTCGTCCTCGGGGAGCTCGGTCCAGACGCCGTGCACCAGCCAGAGCGCCCGGTCCGGATGGGCCAGGTTCCACGCCCGGAGCGCCTCGTAGAAGTGGGGCGGGTGGATGGTGTAGACCCGGACGACGTTGGCGTTCATGTCCGCCATCTCACGGATCCAGCGGGCGTAGGTCGCCGAGTCCGGGAACTCGCTGGGATTCCGGCCCGGAAGCGCGGCCCCCAGGTTGATCCCCTTCCAGAAGAAGGGCCGCCAGCCGTCGGGGCCCCGGACCTCGAAGCGGTCGCCGGCGGCCCGGGCCGGGTAGACCAGGGTGTCGGGGAGCACCAGCGGCGGCCGCTCCGGGGGCGGGCCCAGCCCCTCGGGGAGGCGGGCCAGGTAGTCCAGGGCCGTGGGGTGGTCGGGATCCAGCTCCACCACGGCGCCGAAGCGGGCCGCCACCTCCTCCAGCTCGCCGGCGCGCCACGCCAGGATGCCCAGCCCCACCAGGGCGTCCACGTTTCCGGGCTCGACGGCCGCCACGTCCCGGAACCGCGCCCGGGCCTCGGCGTCCTCGCCGCGCCGCAGGAGGACGTAGCCGAGCCCCGTGGTGGCGTAGGGCTGTCCCGGGCACAGCCGCAACGCCTCCCGGAAGCGGTCTGCGGCGGCGGCCAGGTCGTCGGCCCGGTAGGCCGCCCACCCCTCGGTGGCGTGGACGCCGGCCTCCTCCGGACAGGTCTGCGCGCCGGCCCCGGCCGGAAGCGAGAGGAGGAGCACCACGAGGAACGTCGCCGGAAGCGACGGTGCGGCCGGGCGGGAAGACGGCACGGAGGTCGTCCTGGGATCGGGGGAGCGGGGCGGTCCGACCCCGGAATCTACGGGCGGGCCGCCGAACCCAACCACCCGGGGGTCGTCAGGGGCGGGCGGCAGCGGGGCCGGGGGCGGTCCCGCTCAGACCACCGGCAGGCCCGGGTCCACCTCGCGGGCCCATGCCACGATGCCCCCCTCCAGGTTGTGGACGTCCTCCCGCCCGGCGGCCACGAGGCGGCGCGCCGCGTCGAGGCTCCGGGCGCCGCTGCGGCAGTACACCACCACCGGGCGGCCCTCGGGCAGCTCGGCCTGGCGCTCGGCCAGCTCGTCGAGGGGGATATGGAGCGCCCCCCGGTCCTCGAGGCTCCCCACCGCCCACTCCCAGGGCTCCCGGACGTCCAGGAGCACGGGCGGCTCCGGTGCGTCCAGGAGGCGCGCCAGCTCCGGGGCGCTCACCTCGGGGACGGCCGGGGCGTCGGCCTCGTCCGCCCCGTCCTGGCCCACCCCGCAGAAGAGCTCGTAGTCGATGAGCTCCGTCTGGGTGGGCGCGTCGCCGCACACCGGGCACTCGGGGTTCCGGCGCAGCGCCACCTCCCGCCACTCCATCTCCAGGGCGTCGAAGATGAGGAGGCGCCCCGCCAGCGTCCGGCCCACGCCCAGGAGGAGCTTGACGGTCTCCATGGCCTGGATGGACCCGATGATCCCGGGAAGCACGCCCAGCACGCCGCCCTCGGCGCAGTTCGGGACGAGCCCCGGCGGAGGCGGCTCCCGGAAGAGACAGCGGTAGCAGGGGCCGTCCTCGGTCCCGAAGACCGAGGCCTGGCCCTCCCAGCGGAAGACCGAGCCGTAGACGTTGGGGATGCCCAGGAGCACGCAGGCGTCGTTGACCAGGTAGCGCGTCGGGAAGTTGTCGGTCCCGTCCACCACCACGTCCCACCCCTCCAGGATCTCCAGCGCGTTCCCGCTGGTGAGCCGGGTCTCGTGGGCCACCATCTCCACGTGGGGGTTCACCTGCCGGAGGCGGTCCCGGGCGCTGTCCAGCTTCGAGCGCCCCACGTCGTCGGTGCCGTGGAGGAGCTGGCGCTGGAGGTTGGTGGCGTCCACCACGTCGTGGTCCACCATGCCCAGCGTCCCCACCCCGGCGGCGGCCAGATAGAGCGCCAGCGGCGAGCCCAGCCCCCCGGCGCCCACGCACAGCACCCGGGCCTCCCGGAGGCGTTCCTGCCCCTCGAGCCCCATGTCGGGGAGGGCCAGGTGGCGGGCGTAGCGGTGGAGCTCGGCGCGGGACAGGGAGGTGGCCATGGCTGCTGCAACCCTCGGGGCACCGGGCGGGTTCCGGGCCCGCCGTGGGGGGCGCGACGGAAGGGCCGCGTCGTGCTTCTACGAAGAAGATCGTAGACAAATCGCCCGGGGCTCGTTATAAGTACGAAGATCATCGTATCGAGCGGGCCGGCCAGGGCGCCGGGGACCCGCCCACGCCGAACCGAGGAAGGGCCCATGGGAGTCGAGCCGAGCTTCACCGAGCGGGAGCTGGACGTCATGAGCGTTCTGTGGCGCCGCGGCTCCGGGACCGTGGCCGAGGTCCGAGAGGCCCTCGCCGACGACCTGGGCTACACCAGCGTGCTGAAGATGCTGCAGATCCTGGAGGACAAGGGCATGGTCCGCCACGAGCAGGAGGGTCGGGCCTACCGCTACCTCCCGGTGGTGGAGCAGGAGGAGGCCGGGAGCCACGCGCTGCGGCGGGTGGTGGACAAGATCTTCCAGGGCTCGGCCACCATGGCCCTGGCCCACCTGGTCTCCCAGGAGCGGCTGGGGCCCGACGAGCTGGCGCGCCTGCGGGCGCTCCTGGACGAGGCCGAGGCCCGTGCGGACGACGCCGACGCCCTCCCCCGCCCGGCGGAGGAGGACGAGCGATGACCGCCGTGTGGATGGGGTGGGCGATCCTCCTGGCCGGGCTCCTGGGCGGCGCGGCCGCGCTGGCCGAGTGGCTCCTCCGGGGCCGGGGGCTTCCGGGCCGCGGACCGTGGATGGCGGCCATGCTCGGCTCCCTCGCGCTTCCGGCGTGGGCGGCGTGGGGACCGGAGCCGGCTCCGGCGGCGGCGGACGCCGTGGGGGGCCAGGCGGCGCAGGGCGCCCTCTCCCCCGCCCTGCTGGCGGAGCTGGGCGCCGTCCTGGACGGCCGGGTGGCCCCGCCCCTCGCGTTCCTGGACCCCTGGCTCGAAGCCGGCTGGCTGGCGGCTTCGCTCCTCCTCCTGGCCTGGCTCGGGCTCGGCCTCGGCCGCCTGGCCCTCCGGGCCCGGAGATGGCCCCGACGGACGGTCTCGGGGCACGAGGTCCTGGTGTCCCGGGCGTTCGGCCCGGCACTCCTGGGGCTGCGGAGCCCGCGCATCGTGCTTCCCGGGTGGAGCCTGGCCCTGGACGACACCAGCCTCGAGCTGGTGGTGCGCCACGAACGGGAGCACGCCCGGGCCGGGGACGGCCTGGTGCTCCTGGCCTCGGCGCTGGCCGTGGCCGTGACGCCGTGGAACCCCGCGCTCTGGTGGCACTTCCGCCGCCTGCGCGGGGCGCTGGAGATGGACTGTGACGCCCGGGTCCTCCGCGCCGGGGCGAGCCCGGCCGGGTACGGGCGGCTGCTCCTGGCGCTGGGCGCCCGGAGCGGCGACGGACCCCTGACCGTGGCGGGACTCGCCCGTCACGACTCACTCCTCGAGAGGAGGCTGACGATGATGGGACACGGTGTGGATCGAGGGACCCGGACGCGCAGGACGGCGGCCGTGGTCGGGGCGCTGGCCCTGGTGGTCGTGGCGTGCGAGGCGCCCGCGCCCACGGCGGCGCCGGATCCGCCGGCGGCGGAGTCGGCGCTGGCCGAGAGCGCCCCGGGCACCTTCCGGCTGGAGCCGGCGGCCGAGGACGCGACCCGCCCCTCCCCGCTGTTCGTGGTGGACGGAGAGGTGGTGACGGGCCCGCTGGAGCTCGCCCGCGAGCGGGTGGCGCAGGTGGACGTGCTGAAGGGCGGGGCGGCGACCGAGGCCTGGGGCGAGGCCGGAGCCGACGGGGTGGTGGTCATCACCACGAAGGACGGGCTGGGTCCGGCGCCGGTGGCCGAGGGGGAGACGCCCCTGGGCGGCGTGGTCACCCACGCTCCGGCCGAGGAGTCCACCCTCCCGGAGAACGCGGAGGTCTTCGTGGACGGCGAGCGCTTCCAGGGCGAGCTGTCGGACATCGACCCCGAGACCATCGCCCGCGTCGACGTCCGGAAGGGACCCGAAGGCCCCGACCAGATCCACATCTTCCTGAAGCCGTAGGCCGCGGGGGCGGGCCCGGGGCGTTGGCGCTCCGGGCCCGACGCCCCCGGGAGGCGCCCGCGCGGGCGCACAGGAGGGCGGGCCCCGTCCGGGCGGCCTCAGCCCCCGGGGATCGCCCCCACGCCCCCCTCCGAGACGACCTGGAAGGCGAGGGCGTCGTCCTGGAGCCGGCGCACCACCTCGGGGTCCACCCCCGCCCGGCGGGCGGCGTCGGAGAGCTGGAGCGTCATCGCGTAGAAGCCCCACGGGATGTTGAGGGTGGAGCGGTCCTGCCAGATGTCCCGATCCCGGATCCCCCGGAATCGGTAGACCTCGTCGTACAGGGCGAGGGACCGGGGAAGGTCGAACCAGACCCCGCCCAGCTCGGGGGCCGCGCGGGCCAGGTCCGGGGACGGCCCGTCCTCCAGAGCCCGGGGGACCAGCTTCGTCACCAGCCCGTGGCGCACGCCGAACTGCCCGAGGCCGAGCTCGTTCATGAGCCCCCCGGTGGACGCGAAGTAGATGGGGCGCTCGTCCCCGGCGTCGTGGATCATGGAGAGGGCCAGCTGGTGCACCCGGGTGAGGCCGGTGCCGGCTCCGTACTGGATGGCCACGCCCTGGAGCGGGATCGTGACCGTCTGCCCCAGGCGGGCGCCCCGGACCGAGTCCATGGCCTCGTGGGAGAGGTCCACCACGGGCCCCTCGGGCGCGGGGGCGGACGTCCCGTACAGCTCCGCCGCCGGAGCGGCGTCTCCGGTGGGCTCGTAGGGGCGCTGCCGCTCGGGACGGCTCAGCTCCTGGAGCTGCTTGGGGTACCAGGTGGTGTTCAGGTACTGCCCCACCACCACGGTCACGTCCTTCCGGACGCCCTCCACCTCCTGGAGGTACCAGAGCGGGAAGGTGTCGTTGTCCCCGTTGGTGAAGAGGACGGCGTACGGCTCGACGCTCATGAGGAGGTCGTAGGCCCAGTCCCGCGCGGCCCAGTCCCCTGCCCGGCTGGCCCAGGGCCAGTTCAGGATCAGGGGGAAGAAGGCCACCACGAAGACCGGCGCCGTGATCCGCCACGGCCGCCGACTCCGGGTGAGGTCCGCCAGCACCGCCCAGGTCCAGGTGAGCCCCAGGCCGGCCAGCGCGCCCCAGAGCGCGAAGCCCCCGATGAAGAAGTAGTCCCGCTCCCGGACCTCGTGGCGCTCCAGCTCCGTGATCTCCGGAGCCAGGGAGAAGCCGTACCGGAAGTTCAGGTACCAGACCAGCGCCCCGGTGAGGGTGACGGCGAGCACCGTCAGGTAGAGGCCGAGGCGGGGATCGGCCCGCCAGGCGGCCCACAGCCCGCACAGGCCCAGGAGGAGGAAGAGGAGCGTGAAGGGGAGCCGGGCGGTGCCGAGCTGCTCCGACGGGTCCACCCCCCGCGCCCACTGCCAGTCGAAGTACTGGAACCAGTTGGTGAGCTGGTGGTCCAGGGGGGCCATGCGCTCGTCCAGGGGCGGCTTCTGGTACTGCTCCCGGGTGAGGTTCGCGGCCAGCGCCGGGCAGCCCCGGGCGCCGTTGGTGTAGACCGCCACCGCCGCGCCCAGCGCGGTCTCGCAGGTGGGGTCCCCCTCGTTGATGACCGGATCCTGCGCGGCCCGGAGCGGCAGGAAGAAGTTGAAGGACAGCCCCACCACCACGGCCAGCACCGCTCGCGCCAGCACCCGCCGGTCGAGGAGCACCCGGGGTCGGGTGAGGAGGACCAGGAGGGCCAGGGCCGGGGCCGCCAGCACCGACATGAGGTGGTTGGTGGAGCCCAGGGCCAGGAGGAAGACGGCCCCCACCAGGAGGCGTCCGGAGCCGGGCTCGTCGGCCCGGTCCCGCCACCGCACCGCGAGCCAGGTGACGGCCGTCACCACCAGGACGCTGACCGTGTAGACCTTCTCGTTGACGTTGGACTGGTGCCAGACGGTGTAGCTCGTGGCCGCCAGCAGCGCCGAGGCGGCGGCGCCGAGGCGGGCCCGCCAGCCCTCGCCGACCAGCTCCGCGGCCACCCGGTGGGCCACCAGGAAGAGGAAGCCCACCGCCGCGGCGGACGTGGCCGCCGCGAAGAGGTTGATCCGCACCGCCACGGGGAGACCCAGGGGAGCCAGGAGGAGGCTCCAGCTCCGCGCCAGCACCACGAAGAGCGGATTCCCCGGCGGGTGGGGGATGCCGAGGATGTGGGCGGTGGCGATGTACTCGCTGGCGTCCCAGAAGGCGGTGGTGGGCGCCAGGGTGAGGACGTAGAGCCCGAAGGCCGCCAGCCCCGCCAGGGCCGCGGCCCCGTACGGGGGGCGGGGTGCGTTCATGGTTGGGGACTACGACGGTCGGGGGGCCGGGGTTCCCCGGCCGTCCGGACGGGTCTTCGCCCCGGAGCCCTCCCTAGCGGCGGACCGCGATGAAGCTGATCTCCAGGAGCGCCCCCGCGACCAGGTCGGAGACGATCACGGCCTCCCGGGCCGGACCGTCCTGGGGGAAGTACTCCCGGTAGACCGAGTTCATCTCCTGGTACTGGTCCACGTCCGTGAGGAAGACCGTCCCCTTCACCACGTCGTCGAACCCGAGCCCCAGCTCCTCGAAGAGGGCCCCGAAGGCCTCCATGATGTTCCGGGTCTCGGCGGCCACCCGGCCCTCCTCCATGGCGCGGGTCTCCGCGGAGACGCCCAGCTTTCCGGAGAACCAGTAGGTGTCCCCGACCTGGACGGCGGCGCTGAAGGGGAGGCTGGAGGACGGCTGGTGCGCGATGCGCGGCGTCTCCTGGGCGGCGGCCGCCACCGGGAGGCAGAGGGCGGCGAGGAGGGCGAGGGCGGTGCGGCGCATGGGCGGGTCCTGGAAGGGGTCACGACGAAGCGGGGCGGGCGCGGATCATGCCCGCGGCGCCCCCCGCCGCGCAAGCGGCCCCGCGAGCCGCCGGCGCCCCGTCTTCGCTCCGGCCACGGCCGGGGGTACCTTCCGCCCATGGGACACGCCCTTCGAACCGTTCGATACCTCGCGAGCTGGCTCGGCGCCGGCCGGGAGGTCGAGGCCCACGACGTCACGCTCCACCGGAACGGGACCGAGCTCGAGGCCACCTGGGTCCATCCGACCGGAGCCCGGGGTCCCCTGGGGGGCTGGGTCGTCCTCCACGGCCTCACCCGCACCGGGCGCCAGCACGCCCAGCTCCAGCGCTTCGCGGGGGCCCTGGCGGCCACCGGGAGCGGGGTGCTGATCCCGGAGGTGCCGGAGTGGCAGGAGCTGCACCTGGCGCCGGAGGCGACCCTCCCCACCGTGCGGGCCGCGCTGGACTGGATGCAGGGGGAGCCTCTCCTGGCCGGGGGACGCCGCGGACTCCTCGGGTTCTCCTTCGGCGCGCCCCAGGCGGTGGCGGCCTCCGGCGACCCGTCGGTCCGGGACGAGCTGGACGGCGTGGCGGCGTTCGGCGGCTACTGCGACCTGGAGCGGACGATCCGTTTCCAGCTCACCGGCGAGCACGAGTGGGACGGGACCCTCCACCACCACCGCCCCGACCCGTACGGGCGGTGGATCGTGGCCGGCAACCACCTGACCGACCTCCCGGAGCACGCCGGGAAGCAGGACGCCGCCCAGGCGCTTCTGGAGCTGGCCCGGAAGGCCGGAGACGTGGGGGTCCCCTCGTGGGACCCGTCGCTGCGGCCCACCAAGGAGGCGCTCCGGGAGACGGTGGCCCCGGGGAACCGGGAGATCTTCGACTACCTGGCCGCGCCCGACGGGACCGACCCCTCGGGCCCCCGGGCCGAGGCGCTGGCCGCGGCGCTCACCAGGGCGGCCGCCGCCCACAACCCGGCCATGGAGGTCACGGGGCGGCTGGAGGCGGTCCGGGGTCCGGTCCACCTGATCCACGGCCGGGCGGACCACCTCATCCCCTTCACCGAGGCCCACCGTCTGGCGCGGGCCCTCCCGGACGCGGCGCTGGCCCGGCTCACCGTCACCGCCCTCTTCGGGCATTCCTCCCAGGACCCCTTCCCCTGGGGGCGCGGCGCCCAGGAGGTGACCGCCTTCCTCCGAGCGATGACCCGGATGCTGTCGGTGGTCTGAGGCGGGCTCAGGCCTCGGCCACGAGGGGCCGGACGGCGGCGCGGACCTGGAGGTCCTTGTCCTCGGCGGCCTGACGGATCAGCTCCCGGGCGTGGGGCGTCCCGATGTTGTGGAGGGCCCGGTAGGCGGCGATGCGCACCTCGGCCGGCGGCCGGGAGAAGAAGCTCCCCACGGCGTGCTTCTCGATGGAGTTGACGGCGCCGGGGTCGCCGAGCTGGCCCAGCGCCCGCAGCACCGCGATCAGCACCTCGGGGTCGCTCTCCTGATCCAGCACCGCCAGGAGGGGCTTGAGCGCCCGCTCCACCCGGAGCTCCCCGGCGGCCATGGCGGCGGCCTGTCGGACCTCGGGGTCCGGGTCGCCGATGACGCCCTGGACCAGGAGCCCGGCGTCGTCACCGCCGAGCTTGGCCAGCGCCAGCAGCGTCTCGCGGCGGACCTTGGCCTCGGGGTGGCCCAGGCCGGTGGTCACCAGCTCCACGGCCCGGTCCCCGCCCACGTCCCCCAGGACGGAGACGGCGTTGCGCACCACGAACCAGCGCCCGTCGGAGGTCATGTCCTCCAGGACCGGGAGCGCCTCGGGGCCCAGCGCCACCAGGACGGCCAGGTACGCCCGACGCGCCGAGCGATCCGGGGTGTCGGCCAGGGCGTCGGCCACCGCCAGGGCCATCTCGTGGCCCAGGGAGGCGCAGACGGCCACGAGCTCCTCCCGCCGGTCCTCGGCCCGGGCGGTGCCCAGGCGGGCCACGAGGCGACTGGCCACGGCCGGGCTCACCAGCTCCCGGGCCAGCTCCCGCACCTCCGGATGACCCCGTCCCTCGGGGCCCGCGAGCCGCTCCACGGCGTCGGCCAGGGGGTCGGGGCGCCCGGCCTCCCGGAGCGCCAGCCCCTGGGCCCGCACCGTGCGGGCGGCCTCGGCCCGATCGCCCGAGCCGTCCAGGTACCGCTCGACGGCCTCCGCCAGGACCTCGGGATCCGCTTCGGCGGCGGGCTCGACGGCCCGGCCGACGGGCTCGGGGACCTGGCCGGACGCCGGGGCGGCGGACCCGTCCGCGCCGTCGTCTCCGGTCCCGCCGGCTCCGGCGGGCTCGAAGAGTCGGTGGATGGAGCCGGCGATCCCGCGGGGCTCCTTCCTGGGCTCGATCTCGGTCATGGGGGCGATCCGGAAGGGGAGGAGGGCCAGCCCGGAATGTACCGCCTTTCCGCGCGCCGGGGCGAGGAGCGGCGCCGTCAGCGGGCCACGGACTCCAGGGGGAGGCCGCGCTCGGCCCGCTCGACGACCCCGCCCTCCACGTTGGCCACGTCGGGACGCCCCGCGGCCTGGAGCAGGCTCGTGGCGATGGCGGAGCGGGCCCCGGTCCGGCAGTAGAGGAGCACCCGGCGGTCGGTGGGAAGCTCGCCCGCGCGCTCCGGGAGCTCCCCGAGGTGGACGTGGCGCGCCCCGGGGACGTGCCCCTCGTTCCACTCCGTCTGCCGGCGCACGTCCACCAGCACGGCCTCGCCGGCGGCCACCGCGCGCTCCGCCTCGGGCCACTCGAGGACGTGGGCCTCCTGGAGCCCACCCCGATCCTCGGCCCACCGGTCCAGGGCGTCGGGGCCGAACCACCCCTCCACGCCGTCGATCCCGATGAGGGCCAGGTCCCGGGCCGCCTCGTCGGCCCGCTCCTGCTCCTCGGCCACCATGCGCACCGGCCGGTCGTACGGGAGGAACCAGCCGGCCCAGTTGGGGAAGGAGCCGTTCAGCGGGATGTTGATGCTCCCCGGCACGTGCCCTTCGGCGTACGCCGCCCGGGGGCGGATGTCGACGACGACCCCGTCCTCGTCCAGCGCCGACGGGAGGCGGTCGGGACCGAGGCGGGCCGGGCGGGGGAGCCCGTCCAGGAGGGGTGGGCCGTCCCGGTTCATGCGCTTCATGCGGGCGAAGTAGGTGGGCGGCTCGGGCTGGTCCTCCAGGACCCGCGCCACGAACTCGTCCTCCGTGCGGCACTGGAAGGCCCAGCTCACCAGCTTCTCGTACCCCAGGGTGGAGGTGGGCACGGCGCCCAGCGCCTTCCCGCACGCCGAGCCGGCCCCGTGCCCCGGGAGGATCTGGAGCCAGTCCGGGAAGCGCCGGAAGCGCTCCAGGGAGGCCCAGAGCTGCCGCGCCCCCTCCTCCATGGTCCCGGCCACGCCGGCGGCCTTCTCCAGGAGGTCGGGGCGGCCCACGTCGCCCACGAAGAGGAAGTCCCCGGAGAGCACGCCCATGGGCTCGTCGGAGGCGGCCCCGTCGGTCACCGCGAAGGAGATGTGCTCCGGGGTGTGGCCCGGGGTGTGGAGCACCCGGATCCGGACCTTCCCCATCTGGATCTCGTCCCCGTCGTGGACGACCCGGGCCCCGTCCTCCTCCGCGAAGCCGTAGCGCCAGTCCTCGGGCCCGTCCCCGGAGAGGAGGAGGGTGGCACCGGTGCGCCGCGCCAGCTCCCGCGAGCCGGAGAGGTAGTCGGCGTGGATGTGGGTCTCGGTGACCCACCGGATGCGCATCTCCTCCGCCTCCGCGGCGGCCAGGTACTGGCCGGCGTCGCGGTTGGGATCCACCACCATGGCCTCGCCGGTGGCCTGGCATCCGACGAGGTAGCTGGCCTGGGCGAGCTTGTCGTCGTAGAAGCGTCGAAGCAGCACCTGCGGCCTCCGGGAAGACGGGAACGGACGGGCTTCCTTCCCAAGATAGGGCGCCGCCGCCCTCGCGAGGAACCCGCGGCGCCACGCGGCGGTACCGGCCTCACCCCCCTCCCCCGCCACCCCGCACGACCATGGCCCAGGCGTCCCCCTTCTCTCCGGCCCTCTTCGACTTCTTCCGCGACCTCCGGGAGAACAACGAGAAGCCCTGGTTCGAGGCGAACCGGGCGCGCTACGACGACGACGTGCTGGAGCCGTGCAAGACCTTCGTGCTGGCCTTCCGGCCGCACCTCCGGGAGATCAGCGATCGCTTCCAGGCCGAGCCCCGGGTGCGCGGCGGCTCCCTCTTCCGGATCCACGCCAACCTGCGCTTCAACCCGGACCGGCCGCCGTACAAGGAGCACTCGGGGATCCAGTTCCGCCACGTGGCCGGCGGCGACGTCCACGCCCCGGGCTTCTACCTCCACCTGGAGCCGGAGGGCCCGGCGGGCACGGCCCCGGGGAGCCGGGGCGGCTGCTTCCTGGGGATGGGGATGTGGCGGCCGGACCGGGACGCCCTCACCGCCGTCCGCGAGGCCATGGTGGAGGAGCCGGAGGCGTGGCGGGAGGCAGCCCACGACCCCGCCTTCCGGGAGGCCTTCGACCTGGGCGGGGAGAGCCTCAAGCGAGGCCCGGCGGGCTTCGACCGGGATCACCCCCTCATCGACGACATCAAGCGGAAGGACTTCATCGCGGTCCATCCCCTCTCCGAGGAGGAGGTCCTGGCCGACGGCTTCGTGGAGCGCGTGGCGGGGCTGTGCCGGGAAGGCGCCCCCTTCGTGCGCTGGCTCTGCGGGGCGGTGGGCGTCCCCTTCTGAGGGGCCGCGGGCGAGGACCCGCGGGGCGGGGCTGCGCCTTGCTCGCGCCCCGGCCGCGCCGGCATCTTCGGAGCTCTTCCAGCGCCAACGACCCACGTTCGGAGACCTCCATGCGTCCGGCCTTCTCCTTCCTCGCCCGGGGCCGCGCCCTGGGCGCGCTCCTCCTCGTCCTCGCCGGGGCCCCCGGCCTCGCCGGGCAGGAGCTGGACCCCGCCGCCCTGGCGGGCATCCAGCCCCGTGAGATCGGGCCGGCGACCATGAGCGGCCGCATCGTGGACCTGGCCGTGGTCGAGGCGGACCCGCGGGTCTTCTACGTCGCCACCTCCACGGGCGGGATCTGGAAGACCACGGACAACGGCATCCGCTGGACGCCCCAGTTCCAGGACCAGGCCGTCCACTCCATGGGCGACATCGCCGTGCATCAGTCCGACACCGCCATCGTCTGGGCCGGAACCGGCGAGCGGGCCAGCCGCCAGAGCTCCGGCTGGGGGGACGGCGTCTACAAGTCCACCGACGGGGGGACGACGTGGACCCACGTGGGGCTCGACGAGTCGCACCACGTCGGGCGCATCACCCTGCACCCCGAGGACACGGACGTGGCCTACGTGGCCGCCATGGGCCACCTCTGGGGACCCAACGAGGAGGACCGGGGGCTGTTCCGCACCACCGACGGAGGCGAGAGCTGGGAGCGGATCCTCTACGTGGACGAGCGGACCGGCGCGGTGGACGTGCGCATGGACCCGGAGAACCCGGACGTCCTCTACGCCGCCATGTACCAGCGGGAGCGGCGGCCGTGGGGCTTCCACGGCGGCGGGCCCGGGAGCGGCCTCTACAAGAGCACGGACGGGGGCGACTCCTGGACGAAGCTCACCAACTCCGGGCTGGACAACGGCCTCCCCACCGGGGACATCGGCCGCATCGGGATCGACGTCTACCGCGCCGATCCGCGCATCGTCTACGCCAGCGTCGAGCAGGGAGAGCGGTACAACGCCTCCACCGCCTACCAGCAGCGTGAGGCCGGGCTCTACCGCTCCGAGGACCGGGGCGAGACGTGGGAGCTCATGAGCGACTGGAACCCCCGCCCCATGTACGCCTCCCAGCCGCTGGTCGACCCCAACGACGACCAGCGCGTCTACCAGCTCAACGCCTACTCCTACTCCGACGACGGCGGCCGGACCTTCACCGTGCCCCGGGAGCACCGGACCCACGGGGACGACCGCCTGGTGTGGGTGAACCCGCACGACTCCCGTCACGTCATGAAGGCCGACGACGGCGGGCTCGGCATCAGCTACGACCGGGGGGACCACTTCCTCTACGTGACCAACCTCCCGGTGAGCCAGTGGTACCGGGTGAGCGTGGACATGGCCCACCCCTACAACGTGTACGGCGGGCTCCAGGACAACGGGTCGTGGCGCGGGCCCAACCAGGTCTACCGCTCCGAGGGGATCCTCAACGAGGACTGGACGAAGTGGGGCGGAGGCGACGGCTTCCTGACGCTCGTGGACACCACGGACAACCGCACCGCCTACGTGGAGAGCCAGTACCTGGGGCTCAACCGCAACGACCTCGTCACGGGCGAGGAGCGGAACATCCGCCCCAACCAGCCCGAGGGCTTCATCGGGCCCCGGCGGAACTGGACCACGTGGCCGGACCTCGGGAACCCGGAACAGCGGCTGGGCAACGCCATGCCCCCTGGGAACTGGGACGGACCGTTCATCATCAGCCCCCACGACAACAACACCCTCTACGCGGGGCTGAACGAGCTCTACAAGAGCACGGACCGGGGCGACTCCTGGATCGCGCTGGGCGACCTCACCACGGGCACGGACCGGCGCACGCTCGAGATCATGGACCAGGAGCCCGACTCCTTCGTCCTCTCGCTGGACGACGGCATCCCGTACTGGCCGACGCTGACCGCGGTGGCCGAGTCCGAGCACGTCCCCGGCGTGCTCTACGTGGGCACCGACGACGGCCAGGTGCAGGTGTCCCGTGACGACGGCCGGAGCTGGACGAACGTCACGGACCGCCTTCCCGGCGCGCCGGAGATGATGTGGGTGAACGCCATCCACCCCTCCAAGCACGTGGAAGGCCGCCTCTACCTGGCGGCCAACAACTACCGCAACGACGACTACGCCAACTACGCGTGGCGCTCCGACGACCACGGCACGACGTGGGTGAGCGTGGTGGGCGACCTCCCCGCCGAGCACGTGGTCCGGGTGGTCCGCGACGACCAGCGGAACCCCGACGTCCTCTGGGCGGCCACCGAGTTCGGGGCCTTCTGGAGCCCCGACGGAGGCGCGAGCTGGCACGAGCTGGACGCCGGCTTCCCCACGGTGGCCGTGAACGACCTGGTGGTGCACCCCCGGGACAACGACCTGGTCCTGGCGACCCACGGCCGGGGGGTGTGGATCTACGACCAGGTCAACGCCTTCCAGGAGCTCACGCCGGAGGTGGCCGCCTCGGCGGCGCACCTCTTCACCATGGAGCCCGCCGAGCAGATCCGGTACCGGAGCCACCGGGCCCACACGGGCAACATGATCTTCGAGGGGGAGAACCCCCCGGAGGGAGCCCTCGTGGACTACTGGCTGGGCTCGGGCGGCGGGGACGTCTCCCTGACCGTCCACGACGCCCGGGGGACCCGGGTGGCGTCGCTGGAGGCGGCCACGGAGCGGGGGCTGAACCGGGTGGTCTGGGACCTGCGCCACGACGTGGCCGGCGCCGAGGACGTGGACATGGGCTTCCGGGGCCGGCTGCGCGGGCCGCTGGTGGTCCCCGGGCTCTACACCGTCCGGCTCCGGGCCGGGGGCGCGACCTCCGAGCAGGTGGTGCGGGTGAAGGAGGACCCGAGGATCGAGGTGGAACCGCGGATCCGGGCGCAGTGGACCGCCACCCTCCTGGAGATCACCGCCACGCTGGTGGAGGCCCAGGGGCTGTCCTCCGAGGTCGAGGAGGCCGTGGAGCGCATCGACGAGGGAGAGGTGGACCCGTCCGACGCCGTGGAGGCCGAGGTCCGGGACCTGAGCCGGGAGCTGGACGAGGTGGCCTCGCGCCTCTCGGGCCTGATGCGCAACGCCGGTGACTGGGTCGGCCCGCTCTCCGCCGACGACGCCTCCCAGAAGGCGTTCCTGGAGGGCATGCTCGCCACGCTGCGCGCCGAGTGGCGCGCCGTGCGCGGCCGGGTGGAGGGGTAGCCCGGTGCCCGTGCACACGAGGGACGCGGACGGATTCCTCCACCTGGTGGTCGACGGGGACTTCACCCCCGGCGAGATCCAGCGGGTGGGCAGCTCCGGGCTCGGCGGGCTGGACCGCCCCGCCCTGCTCCTGGACTTCTCCGGAGCGGCGGGCGTGGAGCGGAAGGAGGCCCGGGACTTCGAGGGCATGGCCGCCTTCCTGGGGGGCCTCGCCCACCAGGGCCGCCTGGCCCTCCTGACGCCCGCCCCGGCCGCGGCGCTCATGGAGGACGTGGCGAAGCGGGCGGAGAACCACGGGCTGGACGCCCGCGTCTTCCGCACCCGGGCCGAGGCGGCCGCCTGGCTCGAGGACTGAACCCGATTCCCGGGAGGGGACGATGACGAAGTGGACGAAGCTGGCGGCCGTGGCCGTCGTGGCCCTGGGGGCCGGATCCTGCGCCACGGGGGGCGCGGCCCTGCAGGCCGACGCCGTGGTGTTCGAGGACGTGACCGTGGTGGACCCCGTCACCGAGACCCTCGTGCCCGGACGGACGGTGGTGGTGGAGGCGGGGGTGGTCACCCGGGTGGACGAGGCCGGGACCGTCGACGTCGGCGGGGCCACGGTGATCCCCGGCAGGGGCCGCTACCTCATGCCCGGCCTGGCGGAGATGCACGCCCACGTGCCTCCGGTGGCCGATCCCCCCCGGGAGCTCCTGGAGGACTACATGTTCCTCTACCTGGCCAACGGCGTCACCACCATCCGGGGCATGCTGGGCGCCCCGTACCAGATCGAGCTGGCCGACGAGCTGGAGCGGGGCGACCTGTTCGGGCCCACCTTCTACGTGGGCGCCCCCTCCATCAACGGGAACAGCGCCCCCACCCCCGCCGACGCCGAGCGGCTCATCCGGGCCCACGCCGCCGCGGGCTACGACCTCCAGAAGATCCACCCCGGGGTGTCGCGGGCGGCCTGGGACCGGATGGTGGAGGCGGGCCGGGACGTGGGGCTGACCTGGGGTGGCCACGTCCCCACCGACGTGGGGCTGCTGCATGCCCTGGAGACGGGCATGTCCACCGTGGACCACCTGGACGGCTACGTCCGGGCGGTGGCCGGGGACGACGTGCAATCGCAGGTCAACGCCGGCCAGATCGACCTGGCCGGGCTGTCCGACGACCCCGCCGCCTACGACGCGGTCCTCGACCGGGTGGTGGCGGCCAGCCTGGAGGCCGACGTCTACGTGGTCCCCACCATGTACCTCTGGGAGAACATCTACCGCGGCTCGGACCCCCAGGGCTTCCTGGACCTCCCGGAGATGCGCTACGTGTCCCCGGAGCAGCGGGAGGCGTGGCGGCGGCAGGGCTCCGGCGGCCCCCAGGGCACCGAGGCGGAGCTGACGCGGTTCTTCGATCTGCGGAACCACATCCTGGAGCGGCTGGCCGACTCGGGCGTCGGGATCCTCATGGGCACCGACTCCCCGCAGCTCTACAACGTCCCGGGCTTCGCGCTGCACCGGGAGATCGACTACATGGAGGCCGCCGGGATGACCCCGTGGCAGATCCTGCGGAGCGGAACCACGGAGGTGGCGTCGTACGTGGCGGACCACCTGGGGCTCGACGGGAGCTTCGGCCGGGTGGCGGTCGGCCATCGGGCCGACCTGGTCCTCCTGGAGGAGAACCCCGTGGACGACCTGGACAACCTGACCACCCGGGTGGGCGTCATGGCCCGGGGGCGGTGGCTCCCGGCCGCCGAGATCGAGGCCGGGCTGGCGGCGCTGGCGGAGAAGCACGCCCGGTAGGATCGGCGGGGCGCCCTCCGTCGAGGGGGCGCCCCGAATCCGCCGCGCCCGGCCCACCGTAGGGATCGCCGAACCCTTCCACCCGGAGGCCCACGATGTTGATCGATCCCGTCAGCGCCGCGCTGCTCGCCATGCTGATCCTCGTGGTCATCGGCGGGGTCTGGGGCTACACCGTCATCCGGGGGGTCATGGAGCGGAAGACGGTCGAGGCCGGAGGGGGCGGCGGCGAGCTGGACGCGCTGCGGGAGGAGCACGCCCGGCTGGAGGATCGCCTCCGCCGGGTGGAGGAGGAGGTGGACTTCCTCCGGGAGCTGCGGGCGCCCTCCACCCCGGGGTCCCTCGCCGACGGCGGAGCGTCCCGCGACGAAGGGCCCGGCGTCACGTCCTGAACGGCACCTCGCCGCGCCCCGTCCGGGGATCCTCCCCGGAGCTCACGCCCCGTCCTCTCCCAGGTAGTCCACCCGCAGCCGTTCCCGGTGGTGGAGCTCGTGGCCCGCCACGATCCAGGGGAAGGAGCGCACGGTGAACGGATGCCCGCTGGCCCGGCCCTTCCGGGCGCCGGCGCCGGCGTCCAGCGACCCCAGCATGGCGACCCCCGCCTTCCGCACCGCCGCCCACGCCTCCAGGAGCTCGGAGAGGGGGCGCTCGTGGGCTCCCGAGCTCTCGGCCCAGGCGGCCTCGTCCATCCCCGGCAGGGGCGCCGGGTCCTTCCGGGCCATGGACAGGGCCCGGTAGAAGAAGACCCACTCGGTGTCCACCAGGTGGCCCACCACCTCCCGGACGCTCCACTTCCCCGGGGCGTAGCGGTGCTCCTCCATCTCGGGGGAGAGCCCGCTCAGCAGGGCGCGGCTCTCGTCGAGCTGGGCCTCCAGCGTGCGGAGGATGTCCCCGTCGGGCACCCGGTCCACGTAGCCCCGATAGAAGGGGGCGTGCTCCGAGGCGTCGGGGCGCGGAAGTCGGGCCACGCCTACCGTCCCTCGCCGTCCGAGGCGGTCCCGCCGTCCAGCTCCTCGATGGTGGCGGTCGAGGGCGTCCGCTCCCGGCGCAGCCGGCGGGACACCGCCTCGGCCTCGCGCATGACGCGGAGCAGGTTCTCCCCCGCCAGCTTCCGCAGGTCCGCCTCGCTCCAGCCGCGCCGCGAGAGCGCCGCGAAGAGCGCCGGGTAGGTGGAGACGTCCTCGAGCCCCACCGGCGTCGAGCTGATCCCGTCGAAGTCGCCGCCGACGCCCACGTGGTCCACGCCGGCCAGCTCCACCACGCGCTCGATGTGGTCGGCCACGTCGTCGATGGTGGCCTCCTCGGCCTCCGTGAGGAAGGAGGGCACGAAGGTGATCATGACCACCCCGCCGTTGTCGGGCAGGCGGCGCAGCACCTGGTCCGGGACGTTCCTGGGATGGTCCCGCACGCCCCGGGTGTCGGCGTGGGACCAGATGACCGGGGCCTCGGTCACGTCCAGGGCGTCGTTCATGGTCTCGGGCGAGGTGTGGGACAGGTCCACGAGCATCCCCATGCGGTTCATCTCCCGCACGACCTCGCGCCCGAACTCGGTGAGCCCGCCGTGGCGGTGCTCGTCGTTGGCGGCGTCGGCCCAGTCCAGCGTGCCGTTGTGGGTGAGGGTCATGTAGCGGACCCCCAGGTCGTAGAAGGCCCGGAGCGCGCCCAGCGAGTTCTCGATGGCGTGCCCTCCCTCCATGCCCATGAGGGAGGCGATGCGGCCCTCGCCGAACACCCGCTCCACGTCCGAGGCCGAATAGGCCTCGCCGAAGACGTCGGGGTAGGTGCGGAAGATCTCCTTGGCGATGGCGATCTGCTCGAGCTGCGTCTTGGCCGCCCCCTCCTCCACGGCCCCGAACGGGATGTAGACGGACCAGAACTGGGCGCCCACCCGACCCTGCCGGAGCCGGTCGATGTCGGTGTGGAAGGGCGTGCGGCCCCGGAGGTCGTGCTCGGGGGCGTGGACATCCTGGGGTCCGGCGTCGCTCCCGCGGATGGCCCAGGGGAGGTCGTTGTGGCCGTCCACCAGCGGGGTGGTCTCGAGGACCCGGAGGGCCTTCTCCATGTGGGGGTCCTCCTGGGCGTCCGCCGGCTGGGCGGTCGAGGCGGCCATCAGGGCTCCGAGGGCGAGGGCGAGAGGGATGCGCGTGGCTGGCGTCATGGTGCGGGCGTGGGCTGGCGGGTCTGGGATGGAAGCACCTGACAAGGTGCGGGACGCCGGCGCCTTCCGCCACAGCCTCCGGGGACGCCCGCTCCCACCCTAGAGGAGGGGCTCCACCCGGTGGGTCTCGGGATCGCCGTCCGCCCAGGAGAAGAGGTGGACCGGATGGGTCGCGTCTCCGCGCACGGCGTGGTGCACGTCGGGCTCGATCTCCACCAGCACCGGCCGGTCCCCGGGGAAGCGGCGGCGCCCCTCCCCCGCCCCGCTCCGCCACGCCAGGGTCACCGGACCGCCGAAGAGGAGGAGCCACTCGGTGGTCCCGGGGTGCCGGTGGTTCCCCCGCACCGCGCCGGGCTCCAGGGAGACCAGGTGGACGCCGCCCACCCCGGCCGCGGGTGGCCCCGCGGCGGCGAAGGGGCGCGCGCCCCACCCCCGCTCGTCGCCCCAGAGGGCGTCGCCCAGGGGCAGGAGGCGGACGCCGGGGGCGTCGGGCGCGGGGTCCGGGAGGCTCACCGGGCGCCGGGCCCGCCCGTCCCCGCCCGGGTGTCGGGCACGGCCGGC